>DATBLI010000120.1:0-10220 GCA_036555455.1 Thermoplasmata archaeon | reverse complement strand
CTCGTGGGCGGCAAGATCTTCACGGCATCCGACGCGCACCCCTGGGCCCATGGGCTCGCGGTCCGGGGCGATCGGATCATCGCCGTGGGCACGGAAACCCAGGTGGAACGATGGTCCGGAAGGGGGACGAAGACCGTGGACCTCCGCGGCCACACCGTGGTCCCAGGGTTCATCGACGCCCACTCCCACATGGTCGACGCGGCCACGGAGTTCGGATGGGCGCGACTGGACGGCAGCGCCTCCATGGGCATGGCCATCGAACGCATGCGCGCCCTCGCCCGACGAACGCCTCCGGGAGGATGGGTCGTCGGCGTCGACTGGGACGAGGCGAAGTGGCCCGAGCGTCGATACTTCCTCCGCACTGACCTCGACCAGGTGTCCACGGACCACCCCGTCGTCGCGGTCCGGATGGACGGCCACATGGGGTGCGCGAACTCCAAGGCCCTGGAACGGGCCGCGGATCTCCTGGACATGGACGGCGTCGAGAAGGACGCCGCGGGCCAGCCCACGGGAGTCCTGAAGGAGGATCCGTTCTACGCCCTCCACGAGAGGTTCGCGCCCCCGGAGGTCGTACTCGACGCCGGCCTCTTGAAGATGGCCCGGAAGGCCCACCGCCTCGGGATTACTTCGATCCACGACATCGTGGGCGCGCGGCAGCTCCGAGCGTACCTGAGGGCGCATCGCCGCGGCACCCTGGGCCTCCGGCTGTACGCGCTACCTCGGGACGACTTGCTCGACGCCCTTGTGGCATCCGGCCTCGGCACGGGCCTCGGGGACCCCTGGCTCCGAATCGGGGCCATCAAGGTGTTCACGGACGGTTCCCTGGGCGCGTACACCGCGGCGCTGGGCGATCCGTACGTGGGCCAGCCGGAGAACCGCGGCATCCTCGTCCACTCGGATGACGAGCTCCGGAAGATCTTCCGCATGGCCCACCGGGGTGGCTTCCAGACCGCGACCCATGCCCTCGGCGATGCGGCCATCCGCCAGGTCATCGAGACGTGGGAGTCCATCCTGCAGGAACATCCCAAGCGGGACCACCGCCACCGGATCGAGCATCTGGAGCTCCCGGACGACGACCTCCTGCGCCGCATGAAGGCGATCGGCCTACTCGCCTCTTGCCAGCCCAACTTCATCGGCCAGTGGAGCGGTCCCGGCGACGTGTACGAGACCCGGCTCGGGAAGGACCGCAACGCCTTGAACAATCCGTACCGCCGCGTCCTGCGGCGGCGCATCCCTCTGTGCTTCGGATCCGACGGGATGCCCTATGGCCCTCTGTATGGCATCCACTCCGCGGTCAACGGGTACTTCCCGGACCAGCAGATCTCCGTCGAGCAGGCGATCCGGGCATACACGTCGGGCGGCGCCTACGCGGCCTTCGAGGAGGACCTCAAGGGTAGCCTGGAACCGGGGAAACTCGCGGACTTCGTCATCCTGGGCGGCGACCCGTTCGCGGAATCCGAACGCATTCGCGACCTGCCCGTTCGGTCCACCTGGATCGGCGGACAGTGCATGTATCGGTCCGGCGAGGGCCGGGCCCGTTGAGCGAGCGGCTGCCGCATCCTTATCCGCCTCGTCTCGTTCGGTACGCGGGATGGGCACGACTCCGGATCCATCCGCGGGCCGATGGGAGATCCCCGCGGCCATCACGCTCATCATGCTCGCCTTCGCGGCGAACAGCGTGATCACCCGGTACCTAATCGTCGGGGGCCTCGCGTCCCCCTACCTGCTGACGACCGTGCGCTTCGCGAGCGGGTTCGCGATGCTCCTCCTCGTTCGGGTGGCCGTGCCCGGAGCGTCCGAGCTTCGCGTCGGTCCGCGCCGGGACCTCCTCGGGGGGTTTCTCCTCGGCGCCTACGCGTTCTCCATATCCTTCGGATACCTCTTCATCCCCGCGGCGGCGGGGACCCTCGTCTTCTATGCGTTCGTCGTGCTGACGATGGCCCTCTTCGGGTACGCGCACGACCGCGACCGCCCCACACCCTGGACCGTGGCGGGACAGGTCCTCGCAGTCCTCGGAGTCTTGGTGATCACCTTCGGCGGAATCCGAGATGTGACCCTTCCCGGGGTCGCCCTGATGGCCGCCACGGGGACCTCATGGGGCCTCTACTCCGTCCACGGCCGCGGCGCGCGCAATTCCCAGGGGTACACGTTTTCCACGTTCCTCGTTGTCGGAGCGTTCTCCCTGGCCTCTGCTCCGGTCCTCTGGATCGCGGCCCCGGACGCTGTCTCGATCGCGCTCACGTGGAACGGCCTGGGGCTCGCCCTGTTCATGGGCATGATCAGCACGGCCCTCAGCTACATCCTGTGGAACGCGACCTTGCGGCGGGTCACCGCGTCCCAGGGGGGAGTCGTCCAACTCACGGTGCCGGTCCTCGCCTCCGCGATGGGAATCCTCCTGCTCGGGGAGCATCTGACCGCCAGCCTGCTCGTTGGAGCGGCGGCCGTCCTGGCGGGGATCTACCTGAACCGCGTGAAGCCGGGCTAGTGCGGGGCGACGGTCGGTCACGTCGACGAAGCGATGTTCTGGTTGAAGCGGAACAGGTTGCCCGGATCGTACTTCCCTTTGATCCCTCGGAGCCGCGTGTAGTTCTTGCCGTAGTTCGCCCCGACGCGGTCCTTGTCGTCCTCTGCGGCGAAGTTGATATACCCGCCCTTCTCCGAGTGCGGCGCGAGGGCCTTGTAGTAGTCCCTCACCCACTTGATGTTCGCTTGGTTCTGCTTCGGGTCCGGCCACATGCCCGCGATGACCGTCGCGTACTTCGCGTCCCGGTGCCCGAACGCGGTCGCGTCCGGCGGGACGTCGTGCACCGCGCCGTTGATCGGGTAGATGTGGACCGTCGAGTTGACCACAGGGAGCTTCGGTCCGTGGGCCATGTGCGCCTCGATCGCCTTGTCCGTGAGCTCCTTGACGAAGACGGCCTTCCAGTAATGCTGGAGCCCGGGCGGCACGAGTCCGTCGAAGGCGCCGTTCAGCGCGGGGTAGGGCATCGGCCCCAGGGCCTCCGCGACGACCTTCGCGGCGCCACGGAGGGGAGCGATGGCCTTGTCCGCCTCCTTGGCGGGTCCCGCCCAGCACGCCACGAGCGCGCAGAACGGTTCTCCGTGGCGGTCCGCAGGGATGAACGGGAGCGGCGGGGCGATCTGCCACGCAAAGAACGCGCCGAGCTGTCGAGGCGCCTTCGTGATGTACTCGTCGTAGGCACGAATCACGTCCGGGGCATCTTCGACCTCGAAGAACATGGGCCCGCCGACGATGTCCTTCACGGGGTGCAGGCGGAACTCGAAGTTCGTCACGACGCCGAAGTTCCCGCCGCCTCCGCGCAGCGCCCAGAACAGGTCCGAGTTCGCGTGCTCGCTCGCGGTGACGAACGAGCCGTCCGCGAGGACGACGTCCGCGGAGATCAAATTGTCCAGGGAGAGACCGAAGCCTCGGGTGAGATAACCGATGCCGCCTCCCAGGGTGAGACCAGCAATCCCCGTGGTCGAGATGATGCCGCCCGTCGTTGCAAGGCCGAAAGCGTGGGTCGCGTGGTTGAAGTCGCCCCACGTGCAGCCCCCCTCCGCCCGCACGGTTTTCGCGGCGGGATCCACGCGGATTCCCTTCATCCGGCCGAGATCCAGGACCAGTGCTCCGTCGGCCGTGCCGAATCCCGGCACGCTGTGTCCGCCCCCCCGGATGGCCACATTCAGCCCGCCGGCGCGGGCGGCCTTCACGGCCGCGATCACGTCGGCGACGCCTGTGGCCCGCACGACGACCTCGGGCCGCTTGTCGATCATCGCGTTGTACACCTTGCGCGCCTCTTCGTAGCGCGCGTCGCCCGCCTCGATGATTTCCCCTCGAACCTGGCTCTTGAGCTCTGCCGACACCTTCTCGTTCACTCGATGAGGACCCCCTCAGATGCGACTTAGGGTAACCGAAAGGGGATTTTAAAGCCCTCACATCGGGGGTCCGCGGAGGGGCTTCCGTCGCCGTCCGCCCCTGCCAGGGGACGAGGGAGGGCTAGTCGCCCGCCTTCCGGGCCACGACCGCCTCCCGTTTCCACCCCTTCCCGATCCCCGAGAGGAGGTACCCGCGCGCCGCGAGCCACGAGCGGATCCCTTCCTTGTGCAGGATCTCCTCGTAAGCCAGGATCCCCCGCGGCCGCAGGACCCGGTCGATCTCCGCGAGCGCGTGCGGCACGTCCGTGAAGTCGCGATGGCTGGGGCTCGCATGATGGATCGCGACGAAGGCGAAGACCGCGTCGAAGGAGCCATCGGCGAAGGGCAGGTGGAGCATGTCGGCCGCCCGGAGCTCGAGCGACGACGGGATTCCCTGCGGATACCGGGTCGCGAGATACCGCTTCGCCGCCTCGAGCTGGTGCGGATCAAGGTCCGTGGCCACATACCGCAGGGGTCGAAGGCCGTCCACGATCCGCCTCGCCATGTCCCCGTTCCCGCAGCCAATCTCCAGACACGCGGCTCGGTTGGGAAGGGAGACGTTCGCGCGAACCCAATCGTAGATGCGCGCGTTGCGCCGCGCGCCGAACGTGTTCACAAAGAACCGCGAGATCCGACTCATCTCGGCCATGGCCCGTGTCCCCTGCCTACCGGTGGCTCCGAGAACGGCCCCGGTACTTGACCTCGCCGGGCACGGGTGGCCACGCAGCTTCGACCACGTCGTGGGTCGTGCGGACCGGCCTAGGCGGCGCGGACCGCCCGGGCGAGGAAGTCGAGGACCCTCTCCGCGAAGGCGTCCGGCATCTCGGCCTGGGGATAGTGACCCGCGCCATCCATGAGGACGACGGACCCGTGGAGGCGCTCGGCAAGGAGGGCCGCCTCTCCTTTGGGGTCCGGGAAGTCCGGATCGGCGGTCCCCATGACGATCAGCACGGGGGCGTTCACGCGTCCGAGGCGGGCCTCCGCCGCGGCGTGATCCGTGCGGGCCATCCGTTGGAAGGCCTTCATCCGGCCGGGCCCCTGGAGGTTGGCGAGCACGGCGCGACGCTGGCGCTCGATGTCGCTCGGCTTCGCGGAAGGGTAGAGCTTGCTCGCCTGGTAGTTCGTCCACGTTCGGGCGCCCCACGGACGGGCGAGCGCGAGGCGGAACAGGAGAATCTTGAGACGGGAAATCGGGACCTGCCGGACGAACGGGCCGGCGAGGACGAGGCCCGCGACGAACTGCGGGGATTCCGCCGCGGCCCAAACTGCCGCGCCCGCAGAAATCGAGTTCCCGATGAGGACCGCAGGGCCGGCGTGGAGATGCTCGATGAGGGCGACGAGGTCCGAGCCAATGGCGGACTCCGAGTAGTCGCTCCAGGCGACGCTCGAGTCGCCCATCCCCCGGAGATCGAGAGCGACGACGCGGTACCCGCGCGCGGCGAACGTGGGCACGACAAACCGGTAGACGGAACGGAGGTCCCCCATGCCTGGGGCGCAGACGACGAGAGGTCCTGTACCTCCGGAATCCTCGTAGGCGATCCGGCCCCCGTTCCGTTCGAGGTACTCGGCGTGGGCCATGCTCGTCCCCCTCCCGTCTCCGCAGGGAGAACGAACCGCAGGTAATCAGGGCTCCGCTTGCTGGGGCGATTCATCCACGGCCGACCGGTCGCGCGCGAGGCTCCAACAGAAACCTTCATCCTCGCGGAATGCCGTCGGCCGCCAGCCGATCCGAGGGTCTTCGGGGAAGCGACATGGTCCGAATCATCAGCCGGGAGGAGTTGAAGGCCAAGCTGGATCGGCGAGACATGTTCCAGCTCGTGATGGCGATGGACGAGTGGCATTTCGAGGCGTGCCGGATTCCGGGATCGGTCCTGTTGTCGAACAAACGAGACGCCGGGAAGACCCTGCGGAAGGACCGGGAGATCGTGGTGTACTGCTCGGACGACGCGTGTTTCGCGAGCCGGGCCGTGGCCGATTACCTGGAACGGTCCGGCTACGAGGACGTCGGCCACTACGAGGGCGGGCTTCACGACTGGATGGCCGCGGGATATCCGCTCGAAGGCACGATGGTCCCCGGTCCAACGACGTCGTGAGGTACTGGAAGACAGCTGAGGGGTTCAAGATGAAAACAGAAGCATCGAAAAGGGCACGAGCGGACGAGGCACGGATTCGCGTTGCATTCCGGGTCCCGCTCGATTTCGCGTTCGCCTGGTGCACGGATTACACACCGGAGGACGGGGCTCTCGAGGGGGAGTCGTACAAGCGGAAGATCATCGAGCGCACCGCGCGGCGCGTGGTCTTCGAGGACCTCGAGGAGACGGACTCGGGGTGGGTCTGGTCCCGAGACGTCGTCGCGCTGCGCCCGCCGAACCGGTGGCACATGGACGGGATCGGGAACCGCCGCGACGTCACCGCGGACTACGTCCTGACGAGCCTTCCCGACGGCCGGACCCAGCTCGAGCTGCGATGGTGGCGGCGGCCGAAGCCGCCGGGGAAGAAGATTCCGCGGGCGGTGCGGGAGAAGCAGAACACCCTCGCGTGGAAGCGGTTCGGCGCGGCGATGGAGCGGGACTACCGCCAGAGCCGACAGGCCCAACGCCACGGAACGAAGTGAGGGCCGTCGCCCATCCGGGCACATGCTTGTGCATGGACGGCGCGATTGCCGGATCCACGCTCACGTTCGAGACGGTCGCGGTCGTCGTCCGGGACGAGAAGAAGCAGCGAGGTTCTGGAAGGGAAAGATCGGTTTCCGCGTCGTGACGTCATGGCCCAGCTGAGTCACCGTCGCGCCTCAAGGGACCAAGCTCGCCTTCCGGATCCGAACGGGCGTCCGCGGCCGGTCCCGATTGTCCGTAGGCGTCCGGCTGATCGCATCGACGGCCTCCATCCCGCTGACGACACGACCGAACACGGGATGCTTCGTGTCGAGCCGGAGGTTGTCGACGACGTTGATGAAGAACTGGCTCCCGCCCGTGTTTGGACCCGCGTTGGCCATGGATATCGTCCCCCGCGCGTTCCGGTTGTCCTTCGCGAACTCGTCCCGGATCGCGTAGCCGGGTCCCCCTCGCCCGGTGCCCTGGGGGTCGCCGCCCTGGACCATGAAGCCCGGGATCACTCGATGAAAGATCGTGCCGTCGTAGAAGCCCCTCTCGACAAGCTTTCGGAAGTTCCCCGCGGTCACGGGCATCGTGTCATCGAAGAGCTCGATTCGCACGTCGCCCATCGTCGTCTCGAGGAGGACGGTCGTCATGGTCTCCCCGCATCCGCGCCGCATATGTTAACCCTGACTCTGGCGTAGCCTTATGGATCGTAGCCCCCTGCGAGGCGCATGCTCACATTCGAGACGGTCGCGATCGTCGTGCGGGATGAGAAGAAGGCAACGAAGTTCTGGAAGGACAAGGTCGGCTTTCGCGTGGCGACGTCATGGCCGCATTGGGTGACCGTCGCGCCGCGGGGCTCAAACGTCCGTCTCCATCTCTGTCCCGATGCCCGGCCGGAGAAGGGGAACACGGGATTCATGTTCTCCACAAAGGACGTCGGGAGGGAGGAGCGCCGGCTCCGCAGGAACGGGGTCAAGATCACCCGCCCGATCAGGAAGGAGGAATGGGGCACGACGTTCATGTTCGCCGACCCGGAAGGGAACGAGTTCTGGGTCATCGAAAGCTGAGATCCGATCCGCTCAAGGAATCGAGGCGGCACGACCGTCCTCGTCTGAGAGTCGGGCTCCCGGGACGATGACGAGGAATCGATCGGGCCCGCCCTGGTCCCAGGTGGACTACCGCGAGCGCATCCGGTTGTTCTTCGCGTTGTGCTCGACTTCCGCGAGGTCCAGGGCCTCCATCACCGGGGGCACGTACATCCCGAATCGGCCACGCAGGCCTTTCTTGAGACCGTACCAACCGCCGACGGGATTCTTCGGCGACCGGGCCCACGCTTCGACCGACCCGTCCTTCGCCGGCTTCTGTTCGTCCGCGCTGTCGAGTTCCATCCAGTCCCCACGGGCCTTGAGCATCGCGTGGAGGTCCTCGATGCATCGGAGGTGGTCCGGGACGCCGCGTATCGACGCGGAAGAGCCGCGTGCCCGATATTTCAACGATTCGCCGCCTTCGGGTGGAGGTTTCTATGGAGGGAATCGACCGCGAACGTTGCCAAGGCTGACGAGCGAGACGAACGGCCTCCGCAGATCTGAGTCATCGATGGGAGTGCCACGCGAGGGAGAAGCCGGCGATCTCCCGCAGGAGATCGACGGCGAGCCGGACTCCTTCAAGGACGTCCGATGGAAGAGCTTCATCCGGAAGTACTCCGAGGACGAGATCGGCGAGGGACTCGAGGTGTCGAAGAAGGGAGAGCCGTTCCGCCTCTACGGAGAGTCGAGAGCCCGCAAGGTCGCCTGAAACCGATCCCCCATGCTTGAATGCCGGGCTCAAGACGCGTATCCGTTCGCTTCGGGCATTGTCAATCGGGAGAACGCAGATCAGCCTTCGGGACCCGCGCGCTTGGCAACACGATGCGGCACCTTCCGCTCCTCGAATCTGGCGAGCATCCGGTTGATCTTGGGTCGATTGGCTCCGATCGAGACCCGCAGTTTCCCGCTCACGACCTTCGAAGGCCGCACGAGGTATCGCTGGCAGTCGGACAGAGACCGTAAGGTCTTCGCTGCCCGATTTCTTCGCTCCAGACCTCCCTTCCTCAGCCAGCGCCCCCGGATCAGCAGCGTTTCGAGCCCGTCCTTGTCGTCCCGATGCAGCGTCCCGATGTGGAGGACGGCTTCGTACCGCTTTCGGAGCCTCTCCGTGAATCCCGAGACTTCAGCCGTCGGGACCGTGTACGACACTTGGAATCCATACGTATCTTGACGAAGAAACGTTAGAGATCGAGCGTTCCGCAGTAGAACGATGGGAAAGCCGGACTTGGAGAGAACTTCCAGGGGGAACTCCAGGGTAACTTGTGGATTCTTGGGCATGACCGGGTCGAGCCTCCAGATTGAGCGCAAGCCCTTAGCGCTATCGCCAAGCCGCCGACGACGCGGTCGATCGGTCGGAAGCGCACGACGTGCATCTGGGAAGATGCGGAGGCGAAAGGATTCTCGTCACGGACGTCTCTTACCCTGTCGGAGAGGAGATGAGCCCATCCCTCCGGCTGCAAGCGAATCGCGAGATCACGAGGGACTACAATCGCGTCTCGCGGGTCTGGGACCAATCGTTCGTACCGGGGACGGACGAGATCCGCCGCTTCCTCCTCGACGCCGCCGGGCTCCGGCCAGGGGAACGTGTCCTCGATGTCGGAACGGGCACGGGTGCGGCGGCGTTGCTCGCTGCAAGGCGCGTCGGAAAGACCGGGCGCGTCCTCGGGATCGACATGTCGCCCGCCATGCTCGCGAAGGCACGCGCGAAAGCATCGAAGAGCGGTTTGACGAACCTGACATTTCGGCGGATGGACGGGAGCGCCCTCCGACTGACCAGCGCCTCGTTCGACGTCATCATCTCGAGCTTCGGGACGCCGGAGGGGCTGTACGACGGGGAGGCCGTGTTCCGCGAGTGGCTCCGCGTCCTCCGACCGGGCGGTCGACTGTGCTTCGTGGAGAATCCGGGCATCGTCTCCTTCTACAAGATCCTGAGACGCGTCCTGCAGAAGCACGAAGTGAGGGACCCAAGTCCCGCTCTGGCGGCGAAGCGGCGGATTCAGGAGCGCGTCCGCGAACAGCGCGCGCACGCGCCGCCGATCATTGGGGATGAACCGAGGAAGGTTGCGCATCTCATGAGAGCCGCCGGCTTCCGCGAGGTGCGGGTCACACCACGACGGTCGGGCGTCGTGATGCCGAGCGCGCAGACGATCCTGCGGTTGTTCCTGCGTTGGAGCGTTGCGGACGAATACGCGGACATGCGGCCGGAGACCCGCGCCGAGTTCCGGCGGGACTTCCTCCGGGCGCTCCGTCCCTACGAGACCCCGATGGGGTTGCGCCTTCCCGCCCGCGCGAACTTCTTCTCCGGCCAGAAGGGCGCACGCGCGACGTGATCCAGCGGCCGCCGGCCGATCGGAGGCCGAGGGGACACTCCATTCATGATGCTCATAGATACGCATAAGTACCATAGCCGCCATACTTCGGTCGACGATGCCATCGACCACAACGATCTCGCTCCGCCAGGAAACCAAAGAACTCCTTCGGAAGCTCGGATCGAAAGGGCAGACCTATGACGAAGTGATCCGAGAACTCATCGAGAAGGCTACAATCATAGAGCTTGACGCCCGGTGGAACCGGATCCTACAAGACGAGACGTTCACCCCCTTGGATGAGCTATGAG
>DATBLI010000119.1:0-28009 GCA_036555455.1 Thermoplasmata archaeon | reverse complement strand
GGCGAACCTCCCGAGGCTCTACGCGGCATGCGACGTGTTCGTCCTCCCCAGCGTCTCCCGCCTCGAAGCCTTTGGAATCGTGGCCTTGGAGGCCATGTCGACGGGCAAGCCCGTCGTGGTCGCGGACATCCCTGGGGTCCGAGAGGTCATCGAGGACGGCTCGGAAGGGCTCCTCGCCGAACCCGTGAACCCCCAGGACCTTGCGGAGAAGGTCCGTCGCCTCCTTGCGGATCCGCAGCTGCGGGCAGAGATGGGTCGGCGCGGCCGCGAGAAGGTCCTGTCCGCGTTCAGCATCGAACGCGTCACGGATCAGGTCGAAGCCGTATACCGGTCCGCCTTCGAGGAGGACCGCGTCACGTCACGATCTTGAGTTCGTATCGTTCGCCGCGGCTCGTCCAGGCGGCCCACGTGGACTCCGTGTAGGGGTGGCCCACGATGATGTGGACTCCCCCGAAGTTGCTGAACAAGCTGCGGTCCTCGTCGGAGGGCTCGTAGACGCCGCTCGGATGGGAGTGGACCGTCCCGACGATGGAGTAGCCCGAGGGGAGCATGTACGTCTGGAAGATCGCATGGCGTCGACCGCTCACGGTCCCGGGGATCATGACGAGCTCCGTGATGACTCCCTCCTCCGCCCGGAGGAACGCGCCGAACTCTCGCGGGTAGATGTCCCGAGACGCCTCGAGGATCATCCGGAGGGTCTTGCGGGCGATCGCTTCGACCTTCCGGACCATGGGAGCCTCACACGCGCGACAGCTTGTCCTCGATGCGGCGGTAGAAGTCGTTCCGGAAGCGGATGAACCTCGCGCGACGCTCCGAGGCCGTGAAGACGATGTCTTCCACACCTTTGAGATGGCTCTCGTGCTGGCCGTCCATGACGAGGAGGCATTCCTTGGGCTTCAGGACCTTGACCCGAACGAGGCCCGTCGCGGGAAACACATGGGGTCGGGAGGCGGGTTTGAACGGTGCGATGGCCGTGACAATGATCGCATCCACCCGGGGGTCGACGATGGGTCCCCCGGAGGACATGGAGTAGGAGGTGGATCCGGTCGGAGTGGCCACGATGATGCCGTCCGCCTGGACGCGCTCCACGAGCTGGTCGTCCACGGAAACCTCGAAATGCCGGATCTTCGCGATCTGGGCCGTGTGGACGACGGCCTCGTTGAGGCAGTCGAAGAGCCGCTGGCCGTCCACGTCCACTCGCAGCCGCAGTCGTTCCTCAACCGCGTACTGCTTCTGTGTCACGCGGGCGAGGGTGTCTTCCACCTCCGTGTCGCGGATCTCCGCGAGGAACCCGAGGGATCCGGAGTTCACCCCGAGGATTTCTGCGTCGGCGAGCTGGAGCGCCCTCAGGATCGTGCCGTCCCCCCCGATCGCGAGGATTACATCCACCTTCATGTGGGCGAGGGGCAGGCCTTTGCGCCCCAGTTCCCTCGCAACTTCGGTCTCCAGGGCAACCTCATGGGTCGGTTCGAGGGCCAGCACGACCCGCCTTGCGGTCTCGAGGGCCGACGGGATGTGTGGATTCGCCGTGATGCCGAACCTCATCGGATCATCTCCCAGACCTTCTCGTCCGCGACCGCGATGAGGTCCGCCCGCGCATCCGTGGTCAGTTCCATGTCCAAGTCCTTTCCGTCGAGGTCTAGGACTCGGCCGCCCGCCTCCCGCACGATGAGGACGCCCGCGGCGATGTCCACCGCCCGCAGTTTCGTTTCCCGGATGGCGCTGTGCATGTAATAGGCATCGGCGGCGCCGCGGGCGACGAGACACAGGTCCAACGAGGCGGCGCCGAGGTTGCGCACCCGGCGAGCCTTCGAGGCGACCGCGATGGCCCGAGGGTCCGCGTTCGTCCCCAAGTAGACCGTGAAGAGGCTGTCGCTCTCATCGAACGGGCGCACTCGGATGGGCTCCCCATCGAGGGTGGCGCCCTTTCCCGTTGTCGCACGAAACGTCTGGCCTGTCACCAAGTCGCGGATCACCCCTTCTTCGATGTCGGAAAGGCGATGATGGCCGATGGCGAGGGACACGGAGTAGGCGGGGACCCCCCTCAGGGCGTTGTGCGTGCCGTCGATGGGGTCAATGACAAGGGTGGCCTCGCCCCCGCGATCGAGAAACCCCGCCTCCTCGCTCAGCACGTCGAATGTCGCACCGGAATCCTCCAGGCCTCGCAGGATCGCGGCCTCCGCGACGCGGTCGATCCGTGTGCTCGGGGCGCCGTCAGCACCGCGTCCGAGGATTTCTCCCGGATCGCCCGTGAGGCTGTCCACGGCCTGCTGGACGGCTTGGGCGAGATCCACGAGGAGGTCCGTCACGGCCCGCGCTAGGGGCACTCCCATAATAGAAGCTATTGCATCGTACCTCCCAGTGCCGCACGGCTCCGGGCGAACGGCTCCCGGACCAAGTTATATTTATATAGAAGTCCCAACATAGGCAAGGCCCCGACATGCCCATAGGTTGGGCTCGGAGGACGATACCATGATGCCAGCAGGAACGCCAATTCTAGTCCTGAAGGAAGGTACCCGCCGCGAGCGCGGCAAGGGAGCGCAATCCAATAACATTGCGGCCGCAAAAGCGGTCGCGGATGCGGTGCGCTCAACCCTCGGCCCTCGCGGCATGGACAAGATGCTCGTTGACAGCCTTGGGGACGTCGTCATCACGAACGATGGTGTGACGATTCTCAAAGAGATCGACATCGAACACCCGGCAGCCAAGATGCTCGTCGAGGTTGCGAAGACCCAGGACGAGGAGGCCGGAGATGGCACAACGACCGCCGTCATCCTCGCGGGCGAGCTTCTCAAGCATGCGGAGGACCTCGTCGAACAGAACATCCACCCGACCGTGATCGCCGCGGGCTACCGCCAAGCGAGCGACAGGGCCCGGGAGGTCCTCGAGAAGGTGTCCACGAAGATTACGATCAAGGACACGGACGTCCTGAAGAAGGTGTCCGTAACCGCGATGTCGTCCAAGAGCGCGAGCGGACACAAGGAGCACCTCGCGGACGTGTCCGTGAAGGCCGTGACCACGGTCGCGGAACTGCGGGCCGATGGCTCCTACATCGTCGACGACGACGATATCCAGGTTGTGAAGAAGCAAGGTGGCTCCATCGCGGACACGGAACTCGTCGATGGCATCATCGTCGACAAGGAGCGCGTGCACCCTGGCATGCCGTCCGACGTGAAGGACGCGAAGATCGCCCTCGTGGACGCGGCCCTCGAGGTCAAGAAGACCGAGATCGACGCGAAGATTGAAATCACGGACCCGTCCCAGCTCCAAGCTTTCCTCAACGAAGAGGAGGCCATGCTGAAAAAGATGGTCGACACCGTGAGGAAGAGCGGCGCGACGGTCCTCTTCAGCCAGAAGGGCATCGACGATCTCGCGCAGCACTACCTCGCGAAGCAAGGCATCTACGCGGTGAGGCGAGTCAAGAAGTCCGATATGGAGAAGCTCGCCAAAGCGACCGGCGGCAAGATTGTCACGAAGCTCGACGAACTCTCCAAGGACGACCTCGGTTACTCGAAGCTCGTGTATGAGAAGAAGATCGGGGACGACGAGATGACCTTCGTCACGGGTTGCAAGAACCCGAAGGCCGTGTCTATCCTAATCCGCGGTGGCACGGAGCACGTCGTGGACGAGGTCGAGCGGTCCATCGAGGACAGCACGTCCGTCGTCGCCGTCGCCATCGAGGACGGGAAGGTCATCTCGGGCGGTGGCTCGAGCGCCATGGAAATCGCCCTGGCCCTGCGGGACTACGCCGCGACCGTCGGCGGTCGGGAGCAGCTCGCGATCGAATCCTTCGCGGATGCGGTGGAGTCCGTCCCGAGAACCCTCGCGGAAAACGCGGGTCTGGATCCGATCGACATCCTCATTGAGCTCCGCAAGGAGCACAAGAAGGGAAACAAGTCCGCCGGCGTGAACGTTTTCACGGGCAAAATCTCCGACATGAAGAAGGAGAATGTCATCGAGCCCATCCGCGTGGGTCAGCAGGCGATCAGCTCGGCGACGGACGCCGCCGTCATGATCTTGCGCATCGACGACGTGATCGCCGCGAAGGCCGGTGGAGGCCCTGCGGGTCCCGGCAAGGGTGGCGAGCCCGGCGAAGGCGGAGGCGAGGGCGAAGAGTTCTAGGGTGGGGGCCTCGGGGAGGCCCCGGTGGTCTCCATGGTAGTGGCCCCTGAACTAGGACCCGGTCGCCCCTTCGACGTCTCGTCCCGGCGTAGGCCCCATCCCGAGAACCGGAAGGCTCTCCCGGCTCCCCGCGCACCCGGGGTCCCCCGGGAACTCGGTCCCCCCTCGCCGGAGATCGATGCATCGTGGCCCGCGACCCGGGAGCCCCCCGCCGATGTCGTTCGTGGCTCGGGGCGACTTTACGTCACCGTCGAGATCCCTGGCATCTCTCGGGACACGATCGACATCCAGGTCAGGGGGAGTCACCTCACGATCGAGGCCCGCGGACCGAACGGACTCCTTTCCCGCAGAGAGGTCGATCTGCCCGAGCCCGTCGACAGCGATTCCGCCCAAGCGACCTACCGAAACGGGGTGCTGGACATCGCGATCCCCCTGTCTGCGGCTCCGAAGGTTCGTAAACGAGGAGGTGAGGAAGACGTCTGAGGATCCAGGGGCCCCCGGCATTAAGAAGGATACGCCCTCCAAGGCGGTCACTCTTCCCGTGTCGGGCCTGGCCCCGAGCCCCGAGGCGGAAGCGCTTCAAATGGAGCTCGAGACGGTTCGGAAGGAAAAGGAAGAGCTGTTCTCGCGGCTTCAGTACCTCCAAGCGGATTTCGAGAATTTCCGGAAGCGGACGGCTCGGGAAACGGAGGCGACCCTCAAGTTCGCCCACGAGGTCCTCGTCGCCCATCTCCTCCCCGTCCTCGACGATTTCGACGCCGCCTTGGGGAGCCTCGAAGGGGAAACTGCGAAAGGGATCCGGATGGTCCACGACAACCTCGTGAAGGCCCTGGGGGATGCGGGCCTCCAGGAGATCCCCGCCGCGGGTCAGACCTTCGACCCGTACGTCCACGAATGCGTCCAGCAGGTCCCCGACGGCGAGCTGCCGGATGGGGCGGTCAAGGAGGTCGTGAGGAAGGGGTACCGTTTCCTTGACCACGTCCTGCGTCCCGCTCAAGTCATCGTCGTGAAGAACGGAGGTGAATCGAATGGCTAAGATCATCGGAATCGACCTCGGCACCACGAACTCCGAGGCCGCGTACATGGAAAGCGGCACGCCCAAAATCATCCCCAGCGCGGAAGGCAGCGCCTACGGCGGGAAGATGTTCCCGTCCGTGGTGGCCTTCACGAAGGACGGGATCCTGGTTGGCGAACCCGCGAAGCGACAGGCGGTCCTGAACCCCGACAAGACCGTCATGCAGATCAAGCGAAAGATGGGGACGGACTTCAAAGTCAAGATCGAGGGGAAGGACTACACGCCTCCGGAGATCTCTGCCATGATCCTTCGGAAGATCAAGACGGACGCAGAGGCCTTCCTCGGAGAGCAGATCGCGCAGGCCGTGATCACCGTGCCTGCCTACTTCAACGACAACCAGCGCCAGGCCACGAAGGACGCGGGCAAGATTGCCGGGCTCGAAGTCCTGCGTTTGGTGAACGAACCCACAGCGGCTGCGCTCGCGTACGGCCTGGACAAGAAGGGGGAGGGCAAGATCGCCGTCCTTGACCTCGGTGGCGGGACCTTCGACGTGACCCTCATGGAGATGGGCGAGGGGGTCTTCGAGGTCGTCTCCACGTCGGGCGACACCCAGCTCGGCGGCATGGACATGGACAACGCGGTCATTCAGTGGCTCGTCTCCGAGTTCCGCACCGAGCACGGGGTGGACCTCAGCGGGGACCGCCAGGCGATGCAGCGCCTGCGCGATGCGGGCGAGAAGGCGAAGATCGAGCTCACGAATGCGGTCGAGACGACGATCAACCTGCCTTTCATCGCCCAGAAAGGCGGGCAGCCCCTGCACCTGGAGAAGAAGCTCACGCGGTCGAAGCTCGAACAGCTCATCGAGCCTGTCCTCGCGCGGATTGAGGGCCCGATCCGGCAGGCGTTCAAGGACGCGAAGTGGGACTTCTCCGACGTGAACCACATCATCCTCGTCGGCGGCCCGACACGGATGCCCGTCGTCCGGGAGAGGTTCGAGCGGATCCTGGGCCGACCCGCGGAGCGTACCGTGGACCCGATGCAGTGCGTGGCCCTCGGCGCGGCGATCCAGGGCGCAGTCTTGAGCGGCGAGGTGAAGGACATCCTCCTCCTCGACGTGACGCCTCTCAGCCTCGGCGTGGAGACCTTGGGGGGCGTGTACCACCGGCTCATCGAGCGGAACTCGACGATCCCCACGAGGAAGAGCGAGGTGTTCACGACCGCCGCGGACGGCCAGACGACCGTGGAGGTTCACGTCCTGCAAGGGGAGCGCACGATGGCGTCAGACAACGTCAGCCTCGGGAGGTTCTACCTTGCCGGGATTCCACCGGCTCCGCGGAACGTCCCCCAGATCGAGGTGACGTTCGACATCGATGCGAACGGCATCCTCAACGTCTCCGCGACGGACAAGGCGACGGGGAAGACGGAGAAGCTTACGATCATGGCCCCCCAGCGGATGGAGCAGGCGAGGATTGACCAGGCGATCCGGGACGCGGAAGCCCATGCAGACGAGGACCGTCGCCGGAAGGAGCTCGTCGACCTCCGCAACGTGGCGGACCACGTCGTCTACACGACGGAGAAACTGCTCAAGGAACAGGGCTCCAAGATTTCGGAGGCCACGAGGAAGGCTGTCGAGGCGAAGCTCGAAGCCCTGAAAAAGGTCCAGTCGTCCGATGACGTCTCCCAGATTCGGAGGGCTCTCGAAGAGCTCCAGCAGGAGGCCCAGAAGATCGGCGTCGAGATGTACGGGCGGGGGCAAGGGCAGGCGGCCGCCCCGCCGCCCTCCGGAGAGACGGGCGGCGAGCCGGGCGGGCCGGAAGGGCCTGGCGTTGTGGATGCAGACTTTGAGGACGTGGACAAGAAGTAGGTGAGGCGGGAGCGCGGGAACGGAAGTACGCGGCATGGCCGACAAGGACTACTACGACACTCTCGGAGTCCCCCGCGGGGCATCGAAGGACGAGGTCAAGCGAGCCTATCGCAGGCTCGCGAAGAAGCACCACCCGGATCTCAACAAGGATAACCCGAAGGCCGCCGAGGAGAAGTTCAAGCAGATCTCGGAAGCCTACGAGGTCCTGGTCGATGACGAGAAGCGTCGGATCTACGACCAGTTCGGCGTGGACGGTCTCAAGCGGCAGGTCTGGGGCGGCGAGGGCTTTGACTGGTCCCGCTTCACTCACGCCCAAGACGTGGAAGACATCTTCGGCCGGGGTTTCTTCGAGTCGTTCTTCCGCGGCGGCGGGCTCGGTGGCAGCCTCTTCGAGGATCTCTTCGGGGGCGGCGTGTCGCGACGCCAAGGGCCTTCCCAGGGCGAAGATCTTCGCGTCGAGGTCGAAGTCGACCTCGAGGAGCTCCTCGAGGGCGTGCGAAAGGAGATTACCCTCCGCCATCCCACCGGCTGCCCCGTGTGCAATGGCACAGGGGCGAAGGGCGGCCGCCTGGTCACCTGCCCGACGTGTGGGGGCCGCGGGCAGGTCAGCAATGCCCAGCGCCGCGGATACAGCCAGTTCATCACGATTACGACGTGCCCGAAGTGCCAGGGCCGCGGTCGGTGGCCCGAAACCTCGTGTGAGCGTTGCGACGGTGCCGGCCGGATTCTGGAGGCGCGGACGATTGCCATCGAGATCCCCGCCGGGGCTCCGGATGGCGTCCGGCTCCGGGTGCCCGGCCGGGGAGCCGCGGGCGAACGGGGGGCCCCTGCGGGGGACCTGTACGTCTTCGTCCGCACCCGCCCCCATCGAATCTTCGAGCGGGACGGGGATGACCTCATCATGAGCACGCCGCTCTCCTACCCACGGGCCGCCCTGGGAGGGGAAATCGAGGTTCCGACCCTCGAGGGGACCGCGCGGCTGCGGATTCCTCCCGGAGTCCAGACCCACACCCTCCTCCGGCTACGGGGAAAAGGTCTTCCTCGAATGCGGGGCGGGGGCCGCGGCGACCAACTCGTCCGCGTGGTCCTCGTCACGCCGGAGAAGCTCTCGCCGGAGGAGCGTCGGCTCCTGGAACGGCTCGCCGAACTACAAGGCGACGATCTCGGCCGCCGCGGCTTCTGGGATCGCCGTCGCGCGACCTAGGGGAATGGCATGCCGGACAGGTAGGAAACGAGCTTGATCATGCCGTAGAAGGCCGCGAGGGCCCCCACGACGGTGAGGATCGCCAGAGCGTCTCGGAGAAGCAGGCCCTTCGCGTCGAGATCAGGGGTGGCGTTGGCGTCCACGGTCTCTCCCTCTCCCGGATGGAACGTGCGGGGCGCATGTCGTCAGCGAATATGAATCGCTTCCGACGCGGTTTTCAGAGGTGTGAATCAATCGTGAGACCAGGTCCCCTCGGACAAGCGTTATCCCGCGCAACGTCCTTGACGGCCCCGAATGCGCAAGGTCCTGGGAATCCTCACGGAGGACTTCCGCCTCTACCACGACCTCGTGGCGGCCTTGAAGGCCCGCGACCTCCCTTTCGTGAGCCTGTCCGCCTCCCGTCGCATTCCCGAAAACGTCGGGGCGATCCTGACCTCGGCCGCCGAGGCCCAGCGGGTTCGCTTCCCCGCGGTGGTCGCCGTGGGGGAACTCGATGTGTCGATCGCCCGGGCCCTTCAGCTCCTGAAAGGGAAGGCGAAGTGGCAGGATCTCCATGTCGGCGTGGATCCGGGCCATCGGCCCGGCGTGGCCGTCCTCGGCGACGGCGATGTGCTCGACACACGCCTCGCGGCGAACCCTGAGGCGGTCGTCCTTCACGTCCGGGACGCGATCCGGATTTTCCCCGCGGAACACGTCCGAGTCCGCGTGGGGCACGGCGATCCGACGAACCGGAACCGCATCCTGAACTCCCTCGCCCGCGAAGGGCTGCGCGTGGAAATCGTGGACGAGGCCGGCACGACCCGGAGGTCCCCCCATCCGGACGTCGACGCCGCGATCGACATCGCTCGAACCCCCGGAACCCCCGCCCGGCCACCCTTCGAGATCAAGCCCACCGCCGGGGAGGTCCGCGAGATCCAGCGGCGGTCCCGACTGGACAGCGGCGGCCGTGTCACGATCTCCGCCGAGCTCGCGAACGCGGTCGCTCGCGGCGAGCTCACCCTTGAGGATGCCCTCGCGAGCCAGCGTCGCCGGGAGCGCGATTCAAAGCACTAGGCTGTATCGGGCCTCCAGCTCCTTCCGTTTCTTGAAATACATCTCCTCCGCGATCTCGCCGGAAGCCAGCTTCCCCTCGAGGGTCTCCATCTCCCGGTCGAAGTCCGCCCGGAAGGAGGCGGAGTATTCCCCCACGACTCGCTCGAGGAGCTCCAGGAGGTCCTTCCCCCGCTGGGTGACCTGATAGACGATCCGGGGTCGCCCATTCGGCGGGAAGATCGCCGCGCGGTCCACGAGGCCCCATCCGAAGAGTTCCACGAGCTGCTTGTCCACGGACGTCCTTCGGATCTTGAGCTTCTTCGCGAGATCTTCAGGATGGTCGAAGCCCTGCTGGAGGAGTCTCAGGATCTGACGCCGGGTCTCCGAGGAAGCGACTCGGACGAGCTCAAGGGGCTCGGGCATCTCCGCGGCGGCGACCTACGTCGGATTACTTCAAAGTTCTTCCCCAGGGGGTCCGGGACGTTGTCTCCCTGCAGGGAGAAGATGAGTCGGCGTTGGCGGAGGATGTCATTTATATCCGCGAGTCTTACATAAATATCCTCCCGTCGGTGCATCTCACCATGTTCCGATACAAGTCGGCTGGAATCATGGAGCGAATGTCGAACGCCGTGTCCTTCGAGGCCCCGCACCTCCGCCTGGGGCGACCCTGGGAGTCGCGCAATGGAGCCTCCCGAAACCCGCAGGGGCTCCTCGCGAAGGACGAAACCTATATTGCGGCCGCGCAATTGACCGTCGCGTCGATGCCGTTCTTCCGGTGGAGCCAATGAAACGCAACGAAATCCTCCAGCGGCTCGAGGAGCGTCTCGCACGAGGCGAAATCTCCGAGAAGACCTACCTCGACATCCGGGCCCGGTACGAGGCCGAGCCGGAAGAGGCGGAGCGGGTTGAGACCGCCGGCCCGAGCCTCGAGACCACGATCCATGAAGCCGTGAGCATGGCCACCGAGCAGGCCGGCCGCGCCGCCCAGGAGGCGGGGCGGATCGTCGATGAGGCCCTTCGGGCCGTGGAGTTCTCCGGTTTCGGAGCGAAGCTCAGCGGGGAGGCTATTAAGATCGCCGGGTCCGGCGTCGTGAGTGGAAACCCGGTGAAGACGATTGAATTCCGGGCCGCGGGAAGCGGGCGTGTACGCGGCAACCTCGAATGTGAGACCGCGAAGGTCGCGGGATCATGCGATTTCGACGGGGACGTCCGATGCGCTGAGTTCCGATCCTCGGGCTCGAGTCGGATCGCGGGCTCCTTGCACGCCCAGGATGTCGATGTCAGCGGATCCCTCCAGGTTGCCAAGGACGTCGACGCCGTGGATCTCCAATCGAGCGGCTCCTTGCGGGTCGATGGGAACGTCAAGAGCCAAGACTTCTCCTCCTCCGGGAGCGTCCAGATCCAGGGCGGGCTGGAAGCCACGGACGTGTCGATCGAGCTTGGCGGTAGCTCCAAGGTGAAGTCCATCGAGGCGGGGGACATCTCCGTCCGGACGACGGGAGGCTTCTTGCGCACCCGAGGAGATCTGACCGCGGAGCGCATCAAGGGTCAAGACATCGACCTCGAGGGGACGACGGCGGGCTACGTGGAAGGCGCTGACGTCCGGATTGGGCCCCACTGCCGGATCGACGTCGTCGTGGCCCGAGACCTCGTCGTGCACGAGTCGAGTGAGGTCAAGGAACGGCGCGTCCCGAGTTCGTGAGCCCTCTGCTCGTTCGTGCCACCGCGAGTTTTCGAAATCGGCCCACAACCCTGAAATAGGTCGGCGGGGTTGAAAGCGCCGTGCCCGAAAGGGTCATTCTCAAAGTCGCCGAAGCGCCGCAGTCCGATGTGGGTCTGGGTCGGGCTCGCGTCGACACGAAGACCCGTCTGGCCCTCGGCGTGGATGTCGGCGAGATCATCCAGATTGTGGGGAAGAAGACGACCGCCGCGAAGCTCTTCCGCGTGATGCAGGAGGACGAGGGGAAGGGCATCGTCCGCATCGACGGCCTCGTCCGCCGAAACGTCGGTGTGAGCCTTGGGGACAAGGTCGAAGTGAAGAAGGCCGAGGTCCTCCAAGCAGAGCGAATCACGATCGCCCCGATTATCAGCGAGGGACACAAGATCTCCTTCGGCCAGGGGATCGAGAACTTCGTGAAACGGGGTCTGCTCAAGCGGCCCCTGAACAAGGGGGACGTCGTCATCGTCCCCGGAATCGCCCTCATGGGCGGCGCGCTCCCCTTCATGGTCATCAACACCGCGCCGAAGGGCGTCGTCCAGATCAACGACGAGACAATCGTCGAGATGAAGGAAGAGCCCGTCCGCGAGGGCGAAGTCCTCACACCCACGGTGACGTACGAGGACATCGGCGGACTCAAAGAGGAACTCATGAAGGTCCGCGAGATGATCGAGCTGCCGCTGAAGCATGCGGAGCTGTTCGAGCGCCTCGGGATCGACCCGCCGAAAGGCGTCCTCCTCTACGGCCCGCCCGGGACGGGCAAGACGCTGATCGCGAAGGCCGTGGCCAACGAGGCCGGGGCGAACTTCTATTCGATCCAAGGCCCGGAGATCATGTCGAAGTACTACGGACAGAGCGAGGAGCGCCTCCGGGAGAAGTTCGAGGAAGCCCAGAAGAACGCGCCTTCCGTCCTGTTCATCGACGAACTCGATTCCATCGCACCGAAGCGGGAGGAAGTCACGGGGGAGGTCGAGCGGCGGGTCGTGGCCCAGCTCCTCACCCTCATGGACGGCCTCAGCGGCCGCGGCCAAGTTATCGTAATCGGCGCGACGAACCGCGACGAGGCGATCGATCCCGCGCTTCGACGTCCCGGACGGTTCGACCGGGAGATTGAGATCGGTGTACCGGACCGCGACGGTCGAAAGGAGATCCTCCAGATTCACACCCGCGGGATGCCCATCGAGGGCTCCGAAGACGAGCGGGACAAGCTTCTCGGAGAGCTCGCGGATGTGACCCATGGTTTCGTGGGCGCGGACCTTGCGGCCCTTGCTCGCGAGGCCGCGATGAAGGCCCTCCGTCGATACCTGCCCGACATCGACCTCGAGAAGCCGATCCCCGCGGAGACCCTCGAGAGGATGCGGGTCCTTCCCGAGGACTTCAAGAACGCGCTCAAGGAAGTCGAGCCGAGTGCGATGCGGGAGGTCCTCGTGGAGATCCCCAAGATCAACTGGGAGGACGTCGGCGGCCTCGCGGACGTGAAGCTCAAGCTTCGGGAGGCCGTCGAAATGCCCCTGAAGGATCCGAATGCATTCAAGCGCATGGGGATCCGTCCCCCACGAGGCATCCTCCTCTATGGGCCGCCGGGCTCCGGCAAGACCCTCCTCGCGAAGGCCGTGGCCAACGAGTCCGAGGCGAACTTCATTTCGATCAAGGGCCCGGAGGTCATGTCCAAGTGGGTCGGGGAGAGCGAGAAGGCCGTCCGGATGATCTTCAAGAAGGCGAAGCAGGTCGCCCCGTGCATCATCTTCCTCGACGAGCTCGACGCGATCGCGCATCGCCGCGGCTTCGACAGCGATTCCGGGGTGAGCGAGCGAGTCGTCAACCAGCTCCTCACATCGATGGACGGCCTCGAGAGCCTCGATGGGGTCGTCGTCATCGGCGCGACGAACCGTCCGGACATGGTGGATCCGGCGTTGCTTCGCACGGGCCGCTATGACCGTATCCTCCTCGTGCCCGCGCCGGACAAGGCTGCGCGACTCGAGATTCTGAAGGTCCACACGAAGGGCATGCCCTTGGAAGGCGTGGACCTCGAGGAACTCGCGGAGGAACTCGACGCGTACACGGGCGCGGACGTCGAGGGCCTGTGTCGCGAGGCCGCGATGGTCGCCCTGCGGGAGAGCAAGAGTGCCCGGAAGGTGACGATGGCTCACTTCCAAGAGGCGATGAAGGTCGTCAAGCCGAGCCTTGACGAGGAGACGGTCAAGTTCTACGAGCGGCTTGGCCAGGATCTGGAACGGGGCGCGGCGCGGCGCCGCAAAGAGGAACCGCTGCAGTACTACCGTTGAGCGTGGCAGGTCGCATCGTATCCTTCTTATCCCGAGGTCCCATTCTCGGCCTCATGCACACGGAGCCTTCCTGGAGGCAGTGGGCTCGACGCTTCTGGTCCCTCGGATACTCCCGCGTCTTTCTCATCCTCGCGGTCATCCTCGCGCTAGTTGCCCTCGCCCTGCCCATCTGGGCAATCACGGAAGGCAGCCAGGGTGGCGGCGACTGGTCCACGACGACCTACGGCTGGACGAGCCGGACGCGGGACAATTACGAGGCGGGGACCCTCAAGAGCACCACGATCGAGTATTACGGCGGTCCGGGGTTCCCCGTGCCCGCCCTCGCCTCCGGATCCTCGGCCTCCTACGCGATCATCGCCGTGTACGTCATGCTTCTGATCGGCGTTTTCGTCCTCTTCTCCACGGAGTGGGCGCGCACGATGCCGCCGTTGTTCCTCATCATCATCTCGATCGTCGTCGTCCTCGTCGCCCTCCTCGCTCTCTTCTACCCCGTCGCCACGATCCCTTCCGCGGCGGCGACGAGTACGCCCCTCCCTATCAACGGGTTCTGGGGATCCAGCACAGCTCCCGCCCTCGCCTGGGGTGCCGGGGCCTCCTGGTGGCTCCTCCTCGTCGCGGTGGTCCTCGGCTGCTTCGGCGCCGCCTTCCCCTACATCAAGAGCATCCGCGGCGGGCCCGTCGTCGAGCCGCGTGCGTGGCACCCCGGACGCTAGCCCGCCTTGACGGAAGGCTCATATAGACCGCGTCAGATAACTGTCGGACACGCGGGATGGGACCCTGCGCGGCGGAGCCGCAAGGGCCCTCATCGACGAGGGTGATGGGATGAAACGATTCGCCACGGAACTCCGGGGCAAGACCGTCATGACGAACGACGGACAGATCCTCGGCACAATCGACAACTTCATCGTGAACACGAAGAGCGGAAAGCTGTCTGACGTCCTCGTGATGCCGGCGGAAAATGTCGCCCCCAAAGGTTTCAAGAAGGACCCCGAGGGGAGACTTGTGCTGCCCTTCAAGGGCATGCGCTCCGTGAAAGATGTCGTCGTGATGAACCTCTAAACCGCGGTGGGCTTGCCGGTCGGACGCAGTCCAATCATCCTCGGCATCCATCTACAAGAGGACCCGGCGCTCCTCCTTGACGACGTTGAGGACGACCATCGTGTACGTGTTCTCGACGTACTCCATGGAGCCAAGCCGCTTGACGAACGCATCCAGCTCTCGTGTGTTCATTAGGCGAACGACGACAATCGAATCCCACTCGCCGGTCACGTCGAACACGTAGGAGACGCGATCGTCCTTCGCGATCCGCCGCTGAACGTCCAGGAGTTTGCCCTTGTGGATCTTCACCCCGACAACCGCGAGCACGTCGAAGCCGATCTTCGATGCGTCGAGGAGGGGCGCATAGCCCATGAGGACCCCTTCGGACTCGAGCTTCCGGATGCGGTTCGAGATCGTGCTGATGCTTGCGCCGACCGCTTTCGCGATATCGCGATACGACTTCCGGGCGTCCTGGTTCAGGAGACTGATGATCTTCAGGTCCAGCTCATCGAGCTTCACGGACGCCGTCATGGACTCACCGGGGCATCGAGGAGGCCCTTATCCTCTTTCCGCGGCCGGTCGAATGTTCGGATTTCCTCCGAAATACCCTCTTCGGTTTCGGAGAACGTTCGCGAGATGATGAATGTTCCGTCCATATGTACGGAAACCAACCAGAGTTGTTTATATACGTCTGAAATCATCTCAAAATTCCGTCGGGATGAGTGGTTTCGTCCGTCCGAAATCCCCGACAGGACCTGCGAGGGAGGAAGCGATGACCCAGAAGAGAAATAGTGTAGCGACAGTGCTTAAGCGAGTCCAGTCGGAGAAGATCCGTTGGATTGACCTGCAGTTCGTCGACCTCGTGGGGGGACTCCAGCACATCACGATCCCCTCCACTTCCATCGGGCCTGAGGAGTTCCGGAGAGGCGTCGGGAAACTCGACGGGTCCTCGATCAAGGGCTTCAAAGAGATCCACGAGTCGGACATGGTCATGAAGCCTGATCCCTCGAGCTTCGCGATCCTGCCATGGTACGATGGGGAGCACCGGACGGCACGGATGATTGTCGATGTCTACGAGGGCGGCACATACGAGCGCTTCAGTCGCGACTCGAGGTTCCTCGCCCAGAAGGCCGTTCAGTACGCGAAAGACAGCGGCTACGACACGACCTATTGGGGTCCGGAGATCGAGTTCTTCGTCTTCGACGGTATCCGCTTGACGCCGAGCCCTGACCACGTGCGCAACCCGTGGTCTGGCGCAGGATACGAGATCATTTCGCGGGAGGCCCCGTGGCACGACAACGGCGGCAAGAGCTTTCCCATCCGTTTCAAGGAAGGGTACTACCCCGCGCCGCCTGTGGACAGCCTCCAAGACTTCCGGAACGAGGCCTGCCGGGTCCTCATCGACGACTTCGGCCTCACGCTCGACGCGCACCACCACGAGGTCGCCACTGCGGGCCAGTGCGAAATCGACATGCGTTACGACGAACTCGTGCCCATGGCGGACAACGTCGTCACGTATCGCTACGTGATGAAGATGGTCGCCCACAAGATGGACATGATGGCCACTTTCATGCCCAAGCCCATCTTCGGCGACAACGCGAGCGGGATGCACACCCATCAGAGTCTTTGGACTCGCGGCAAAAATGCGATGTATGATCCCGACGACGAGTACGCGGAGATCTCCCAGACGTGCCGCTACTACATCGGCGGCCTCATGGACCACGCACGCTCGTTGTGCGCCTTCACGAACCCCACGACGAACTCCTACCGCCGACTTGTGCCCGGCTACGAGGCTCCCGTGTTCATCGCTTGGTCGAAGCGGAACCGCAGTGCGAACATTCGTATCCCGATGTACTACACCGGCATCGAAGCCGCGAAGCGCATCGAGTACCGCACGCCCGACCCATCCTGCAACCCGTACATCTCCTTCGCCGCGATGCTGTGCGCCGGCCTCGACGGCGTGAAGAGGAAGCTGGATCCCGGCGATCCCGTCGACGAGGACCTGTATCACCTGAGCCCCCACAAGCGGAAGGAGTACGGCGTGCGGGAGCTGCCCGGATCCCTGAAGGAGTCCATCGAGTACCTCCAGACGGACTACATGTTCCTGAAGACCGTGTTCACCCAGGACTTCCTGGACAAGTACGAGGAGATCAAGCTCGACGAACACCTCCAGACGTCCTTGCGGCCCTCGCCCTACGAGTTCTACCGCTACATGGACGCGTGATCCAGGGGCTTCCGGTCCGTGCGATGGACGGCGTTCGCGGCCTCTGAAAGGGGGCCGTCCCACCCTCCGGGCCGCCTTCCCCCCGCGGCGCGGGGAGTAGGCATTCCTCGAGTGGAACCTTTATGGACCGTGCCTCAATCGCGACCGCGAACGCGGAGTGGCTTGCATGGCCGATGACGACCCGAAGACGGCGGTCCTGGAGACAGCGAGGAAGGAGAAGGTCCAATTCGTCCAGATCACGTTCATGGATCTATTGGGCTTCGTGAAGACGGTCACGATCCCCACCTCGAAGCTCGAGCGGGCCCTCAACGAAGGCGTGGTGTTCGACGGCTCGAGCGTCGTTGGCTATGCGACGATCGAGGAGAGTGACATGCGGGCCCACCCTGTCCCCGAGACCTTCCGCGTGTTCCCTTGGACCTCCGGGGACTTGCGGACCGCTGGGATCGTCTGCAACGTCTATGACGCGAAGGGTAACCGCTTCACGGGAGATCCGCGATACGTTCTCGAGCAGGCGATCAAGCGGGCTCGCGCGATGGGCTACGTCCCTCACACGGGGCCCGAGTACGAGTTCTTCCTGTTCAAGCTCGGGCCGGATGGCCGGCCCACGAACGAGCCCAGTGATTCGGGGCGCTACTTCGAGCACCTGCCCATGGACGCAGGGGACATGGTCCGCAAGAAAGCATCCCTCTACGCGAACGCGATGGGCTTCGATGCAGAGGCGAGCCACCATGAGGTGGCCCCGGGCCAGCACGAGATCGACCTTCGCTATGCGGACGCCATGACGTCCGCGGACCGCGTCCTCTTCCTGAAGCACCTCCTGCGGACCGTGGCCCTGGAGCATGGTCTCCATGCGACCTTCATGCCCAAGCCCGTCTTCGGCGTGAACGGGACGGGGATGCACGTCCACCAGAGCCTCATCACCCCGGACGGCGAGAATGCCTTCTTCGATCCCACCGCGAAGTGGGAGATGTCGGAACTCATGCTCCACTACCTCGCGGGGATCCTCCGGTATGCGCGGGGGACCTGCGCGGTCTGCGCCTCCTGGGTGAACTCGTACAAGCGCCTCGTCCCCGGATACGAAGCGCCCGTGTACATTTGCTGGGCGAACCGGAACCGCAGCGCGATGGTGCGGATTCCCCAGGGGCGGGGCATGTCCACGCGGATGGAGGTCCGGAATCCGGATTCCGCGGGGAACCCGTACCTGCAGTACGCGGCGATGATCTCCGCAGGCCTCGCGGGGATTGAGAAGAAGCTCGATCCGCCGGGGCCGGTGGAAACGGACATCTACGCTCTCACGTCCGCGGAGCGCCGCAAGCTCGACATCGCGTCCCTGCCCGGGAACCTCGAGGAGGCGTTGAACGAGCTCGAGCGGTCCGAGCTCATGCGGGAGACCCTCGGGGCCCACGTGTTCACCCACTTCCTCTACTTGAAACGGCAGGAATGGGACGAATACCGCGTCCAAGTCACGGACTACGAGGTGCGGAAGTTCCTGCCGGTCCTCTGAGCCGCCCGCGACTTTAAGATGAAGGACCGCATCAGCGACATTGTGGTCGCCAGTGAGCCTCGGGACGACATCAGCGAGGAACGTCGGATCCTAAGGGAGGCGAAGATCCTCGACGAGCATCTCCTCGACAAGATGGACATCTATCCCGGGGACCGCGTCCGGCTTCGCTTCTACTACCCGAACGAGGGCTTCGAGGAACTTGTCGGCCACTTCCTCGGTTTCTACACCCTCTACGAAGGCCCAGAAGGGGGCGGGGACCTGAACCTCGTCATCCGCGTCGTCCGGGACGGGAAGCCGAGCGTCCTGTACAAGGACCGCGCCTATCTCGAGGAGTTCGAGGTCCTTGAGGCGAACCCGGCGGTGCGAGGGCAGATCAAGGACCTGGACGCGCGCTCCGGCCGGCACGTCGGCCACGAGTTCGGCTGAACTCGCCTCAGTAGTGGTCGATGCCCTGGGCGAGGGCCCGAAGTCGCTCGATCCGCGCGTGGATGGGCGGGTGGGTCCGGAAGAGGTTCGTGAAGCCACTCGCCGTGAAGGGATTCACGATGAACAGGCCCTGGGATGCCGGGCTGCCGAAGGCGAGAGGTCGCCGGCGGTTCGCCGCTTCGAGCTTCTCGAGGGCGGACGCGAGGGCGAGGGGCTTGCCAATCGTCGTCGCCCCGCGGTAATCGGCCTTGTACTCACGGCTCCGGGAGATGGCGAGCTGCACGAGGAGGGCCGCGATGGGCGCAAGGATCAGCCCGACGACGGCGAGGATTGCCGCGCCGCCGTTCCGGTCCCGCGAACCGCCGAAGAGGCTGTTCCACCAGAACATCCGTGCGAGGATTGAGATGGCCCCGGCGATCGTCGCTGCCACGGACATCACGAGGATGTCCCGGTTGCTCACGTGGGAGATCTCGTGGGCCAGTACGCCCCGGAGCTCCTCCTCCGAGAGAATGTTCTGGATGCCCTGGGTGACGGCGACGACCGCATGCCGGGGGTTCCGCCCCGTCGCGAACGCGTTCGGCGTCTGGGTCGGGACGATCGCGACCTTGGGCATCGGGATCCCTGCCTGCTGGGAGACCTCCCGAACGATGCGGTAGAGCCCCGGCGCCTCCGCCTCCGTGACGACCTTCGCGCGGTACGACCACAGGACCATCTTGTCCGAGTAGAAGTATGAGAAGGCGTTCATCCCGCCCGCGAGGACGAGGAACAGGATCGTGGTCGTGACCCAGTCCCCGAGCCAGACGGTCCCGATGGCCCAGCCCAGGACGACGAAGATCGCGGTCAGCGTCGCGAACAGGACGAGCAGCCGGAGTCGAGCTCCCATGGCGTCCACACCCCACAGACTCTGGTAACCGATTTCCATTCGCGGGTCCCATATCAACTTGACGTGGGACATCCCCAGGACTTTCCGCTTCAGAGGGCCAGGACCTCCGTATAGCCCTCCATGTCCATGAAACCGTGGCCGCTGATGTTGAAGGCGATGACCTTCCTCTCGCCCGTTTCCCTGCACTTCAGGGCTTCGTCGATCGCGCAGGCGACGCTGTACGCGCTTTCCGGCGCGGGGAGGAATCCTTCCGCGCGGATGAACTCCCGAGCCCTTGCGAAGACGTGCCGCTCGTCCTCAGGATAGGCGATCGTATCGATGTACCCGAGGTGCCGCAGCTGCGACAGGATCGGCGAGCAACCGTGGTACCGGAGGCCGTCTCCCCGGATCGGCCGCATCTCCTTCCGGTGGCCCAGGGTGTACATCTTGAGGAGGGGCGTGATCTCCGCGTGGTCCGCGAAGTCGTAGCGGTACTCCCCCTGGAGGTTCGGGGCGGCCTGGCTCTGGGCGGCAATGAACCGGATTTCCTTCCCGTGGACGGCATCCGCGAGGAAGGGCAACGTGAAGCCTCCGAAGTTCGAACCGCCGCCGAGGCAGGAGATGAGGAGGTCCGGCGCCTCGCCCAGGATCTCGAACTGGCGCTTCGTCTCGAGGCCGATGACCGTCTGATGGAGGAGGACGTGGTTGAGGACAGAGCCCAGGCAGTAGATGGCGTGTTCATCGCTCCGGGCGTCCTCGAGTCCTTCGCTCACCGCGATGCCGAGGGAGCCGGGATGGTGGGGATCCTTCTCGAGCAGTGCGCGGCCCGTCGACGTCTGCGGGCTCGGGGACGCGTGGACCTCCGCCCCGTACAGCTTCATGAAGTTCCGCCGCTGGACCTTCCAGTCGTGGACGGCGCGGACCCAGTAGATCGTCGTCCTCAATCCGACGAGGCTCGCGGCATAGGCGAGGGCCGTCCCCCACTGCCCCGCGCCCGTCTCCGTCGTGAGCCGCTCGTAGCCTTCCTGCTTCGCGTACCACGCCTGGGCGAGGGCCGTGTTCACCTTGTGGCTCCCCGTTGGGCTGTAGAATTCCGCCTTGTAGTACAGCTTCGCCGGGGTCCCGAGTCGTTCCTCGAGGCGGCGTGCGCGGAAAAGCGGCCGGGGACGTCCTGCCTGGAGGTACAGATCTTGGATCTCCTGCGGGATGTCAATCCAGCGCTGGTCCGAGTTCTCCTGGCGGAGGCACTCCCCGAGGAGGAGCTCGGGAAGCATCTTCACCCGCGAGGGTCCCTCCTCGGGATCCTTCGGGGGCGGAAGGGGTTCCGGGAGGTCGGGCAGGATGTTGTACCAACGGGTCGGTCGCTCATCGGACGGGAGGTGGACGACGAGAGGGTCGGACCGCAGAACAGTACCCCCACCGAGGCCGCTGGCGCGGGATAACGTGCCGGCCCCCATTAGCGTTTCCCGCGGCGGTTGGCAGAACTGGTGGCAGAGGCACAGGATTGCCCGAAGGTTCAGGCCTCAAGCCCCTTCGATTCCACGGTTCGGGCGCCTCCGGCCGGGAGGAGGCGCGAGATTTCCTCGATGGGGACCTCGAAGGCCGCAGCGAGCTTCTTCGCGAGCTTCTCGCGATCCTCCTTCGCGGGCGCAAGGACGACGGACTTCGAGGATCTCGCGGAGACCGCGGAAACGGGCCCGGCCATGATCTTCCGGTGGCCGTCCACCTCAACCTCGCCGACCGCGAGCCCCACGGGCAGATCGTGGAAGTAGTTCCTCTTGCCCCGAATCACGAAGGCGCCCCGGGGCAGGTATTCGCCGCTCTCGGCCTGCTTCGAGACCTGCTCGGGGAGGACCCAATAAGCGCTTCCGCCCGCGATTCCCGCGGCCCATGCCTTGCTGTAGGCGAGGGCGAATTCGCACGCTTCCCGGAGGGTGACCTCCGCGGCCCTCGAACCCTCCTTGATCACCGTGGACGGGGCTCCATGGAGATCCGCGTGGGCGTAGCGGTCGCCCTCCTTCAGATGTTTCTTCACGAGCTGATCGTTCGACCGGGCATCGCGTCCACCGAGGATGAGGAATCCCTCGGACGAAAGGGTCCAGCGGTACGCGTCGAACCACATCGCCTTCGTCCCGCGAACCCTTGGCTTCTTGACCGCCTTCACGGCCTTCGATTTCGCCTCCGCGGCCTCGCGGCGGCTCGCCTCGATTGCTTCCTCGACCCGCTGGGCCTTGAGCTGGGCCTCCCGCCGCCGGTCGTACAGGGCTTGGGCGTTCTCCGTGACGTCCTTGTCATAGTCCAAGGGGACCGCGTCGAAATCCCCGATCGCCACAGTGACCGTGCGGGCCTTGCGGTCGACTGCCTTGATCCGACTGTCCCCCGCCGGTTCACGTCCCTCCCGAACCGCGCGGAGGAGTTCGTCGAACGGCTGGAAGTGGCCATAGAGGAAATGGGCCTGGGCTTCGTACCGTATGACCTCGTCCTTCAGCCGCTCGAGGGCCTCCTGCTGCTGGGCGATGCGGCGGTCGAGCTTCGCGATCGTCTCGTCGGCGCCTGCGGCCTGGGGCTCCGCGACGTGCAGGTAGTGGGAGAGGGCCTCGTTGAAGGTGGCGAACTCCTGACGGTCGGATCCCGCATGGAGGGCGAGGTCGATTGGCGTCGCGTCGACGGCCCGGCTATCTTGGAGGATCACCGTCGGCCGACGTTCTTGATCGACCGCGACGGCGATGTTGTTCAGAGCCGTGAACAGCGCGTCGATCTGACCCTCGCCGAGGTCCTTGATCCTCGTTTCCTTGTCCACGTTCGCCCGGAGGCACGTTTCTTCGGCGTACTGGCCGCCGAGGTTGAGGACGCTTGCGAGGACCCGCACGATCTGCCCTTTCGCCGCTCGGATCGTTCCCCGGAAGCTCTCCCGGTCCAGCTCGAGAGGGTCCACCCCCGCATGGGGGAATCCGTACGGCTCCTCGGGACGCACGATGCGGTCCTTGAACGTCTGAGAGAAGAGGCAGGCCACCGTCGTGTCGCCCCGCACGAGGACGAGATTCCCGCTGCCAAACAGCTCGAAGATGATCTGGTATTCGTCGGAGCCCCGCTCCGCGGTAAAAATAGCAACCCGGTCGAAGCCCCGTTGCTCGACCCTCGTGATCCGCGCGTTGTCGAGGAGTCGGCGGAGGGTCTGCGCGAAGGCCGGTGGGGTCTCCGGCTTCTCCTCGATCTCGTGCAGGCAGAGCCACATGCCCGACTTGCTGTATAGCTCCGTTTTCCCAAGTCCAGGGACATTCAGACGGAGGATCACCTCATCCTCCTTCTGGTACACCTTGTCGATGTGGGCCCCGACGAGGCCCTGCCACTCCGCGACGAGGGCGCGGAGGTCGAAGGAAGAGAGGGATGTCTTCATGGGCATTGCGACGAAGGAACGGACCTTACTTGATGGTTCCGCCCCGGGGGGCTATCGCCTCGCGGCCCGCAGGTCCTCGAGCACGGTCATGGCCGCGTTCCGCCCCGGCGCGCCCGTGACCCCGCCACCGGGGTGGGCGCTGCTCCCGCAGTTGTACAGCCCGCGGATCGGGGTGCGATATCCGGACCACCCGGGCATGGGCCGCAGGGAGAAGAGCTGGTCGGGGGTCATGTCCGTCTGGTAGATGCAGCCGCGGAGGAGACCCCATTCCCGTTCCATGTCCAGGGGCGTGATCACCTCCCGCACGTCGACGGCATGTCGCAGATTCGGCGCGAACTCGGCGAGGGTCTCCATGATCCGATCGCCGACCTCCTCCCGGCGCGCGTCCCACGTCCCCTCCGCGAGGTCGTACGGGAAGTACTGTGCGTAGACGGAGAGGGTGACCTTTCCGGGCGGAGCGAGGCTCGGATCCGTGACGCTGTGGAGGACGCAGTCGAGGAAGGGCTCCTTCGATGGCCGACCCCACTTCGCGTCGTCCCACGCACTCTCGAGGTAGTCCACGCTCGGGCACACGTCGACGTAGCCCTTGTGGTGGGGCTGCACGGTCTTCCCAGGACGGCAGGTGAAATCCGGGAGTTCGGAGAGGACCGCGTTCACCTTCGCGACCACGCCGGAAGCTTTGATCTTCCGGACCTTACGCAGAAACTCCGGATCCACGCCCTCCGGATCGACGAGCCGCTCGAACGTTGTCCGGAGGTCCACGTTGGACAGGACGATGCGCGATTCGATTCGCTCCCCGTTCGCGAGCTCCACGCCGACTGCTTCGTCGTCCCGTCGCAAGACCTTCCGGACCGCGGCGTTCGTCCGAACCGTCGCCCCGTAGTGCCTCGCGGCCTTCGCGAGCGCTTCGGAGATGCCGCCCATTCCCCCTTTCGCATACCCGAAGGTCTGCTTCACGCCGTTGATCTCGTGGAGGAGCATGTGGCCGAGCATGAGGGCCGTGCCCGGGGTCTTCGGGCCTGCCGGAAGACCGATCGTCGTGGCCGTGACGAGCATCGCCTTCACTTCCTCGGACTCGAAGAACTCGTCCAGGAGGTCCGCGGCGCTCTGGAGGAGAATGCGCTTCGCAAACTCTTCCGCCTCCGCGCCCTGGAACATCCCGATGAGGTCGGCGAGGGATGGCGGGGTCTCGAGGACCATCGCCTCGATGAGCTCCATCGCCTCGGTCCAGAACTCGACGTACTTCGGGTAGGCATCGGCGTCCTTCTTGGAGAACCGGGCGAGCTCCTTGCGGTTCCGGTCGCTATCATTCCAAAGGAGGATCGAGTCGCCGTCGGGGAACGGGAGGAAAAACTGGGGATCGAAGGGGTGGACCTCGTAGCCGAACTTCGCGAGATCGAGGTCGGCGATGATCTCCGGTCGCAGGAGTCCGGCGGAGTACGCAAGCCGGGAGAACCGCACCCCTGGAAAGACCTCCTCCGTGACGCTCGCGCCGCCGACGCCGTGTCGTCGCTCGAGGACCAGGGCTTTCAATCCCGCCCTTGCTAGATATGCGGCGGCCACGAGGCCATTGTGGCCTCCGCCAATGACGATGGCATCGAAAGCCTTCACCCCATCGCTCCCTCCGATCTCCTGATTCGGCGCGAGACCGGTGCAGGGGAAACGCGAAAACCCGTTAAAAGACCGAGGGCGCGCGGCGGCTCACCAGCGATCCCAGTGGAGGACATCCGAGAGCGGCAGGCGTTCGGGTATCGGGGGCGTCTCCGCCGGCCATCCCACTGCGACGAGCGTTACGGGGCGGGCGTGACGGGGCAGGCTCAAGGCTCGACTGACCGCGTCCTCGTCGAAGGATCCCATCCACACGGCGCCTAGGCCCCGATCATGAGCGGCTAGCAGGAAGTTCTCGGTCGCTGCCGCGGCGTCTTGAATCGTGAAGAGGTCCCGGCCGCGCGCGCCGTACTTGGCCACCCTTGCGGCATTAGCGCAGATTGCGAGCACGACGGGGGCCTCTGCAAGCTCGGCTTGATCTGCGGCTCGAGCGAGCGCGCGTCGAGTCTTCTCGTCCCGAACGATGATGAAATCCCGCGACTGCAGATTGCCTGCGGACGGCGCCCAGTTCGCAAGCTCCACGAGGCCTCGAAGGAGATCCTCCGGGACGGGCTCGCGGCGGAAGGCGCGAACGCTACGCCGGGACCGAATGAGTGCTGCGAGGTCCATGGTCCTCGGCATCCGGGGAACCTTCCTTGAAACTGCGGAAACGGCTGTAACAATGGACCACCCAACCCGGGTCCGAGCGGAGTCACCGACAGGCCTAAGTAACTCCCATCGTTAGGCCCGGATGCTGCCGCAGTGGCTTAGTGGTATAGCGGCGCCTTGGTAAGGCGCAGGTCGGGGGTTCAATTCCCCCCTGCGGCTTCAGCCGCTGATCGGAAGTGCGGATCTATGCTGCTGCAGCGCATCTAGAGGCCGTCCTGGCTGTGCCTGGCGGTCGGTCCTCGGGATGGCCTCCCCACGTGCGGACCGGGGACGGAGAGTCACGCAAGTCGGGTCCTTCAGTCGCCTCCGAGAGCCAGAGGCGTCGACTCACGGTTGGTCTTCCCAAAGTGCCGAGGAGCTGCCCCGCTCATCCACCACGAAGGAGCCGGTCTCGAGTCGCCCGGCCCGCTCGTAGCGATGGATGACAACGCCGGTACTCGACGCCCTGGTATCCGCAAGCCGGAACGCTTCAGGGAGGGTCCCGTCGCCGAAGAGCCGCTTGCCGGGTCCCAGCGTGACTGGAAAGACCCAGAGGCGAAACTCGTCGACAAGGTCGTGCTTCAGCAGCGTCTGGATCAGGTTGGAGCTCCCGTGCACCTGGATTTCCCCTTGGGCTCGCTCTTTGAGCTGCGCCACGGCGCCCGTGACATCCCCCTGCAGAAGGGTGGAGTTGTGCCACTCCACCTTGTGAAGCGTTCGAGAGGCGACGTACTTGCGCATGCCGTTCAGCTTCGCCGCCACCGGATCGTTCGGATCCGTGACACGTGGCCAGTGCGCGGCAAAGATTTCGTACGTCCTGCGACCGAGCAGCAGCGCGTCGGCGCGCAGCGTCTGCTCGACGATGTTCTTGCCCATCATGTCGTCCCAGAACTTCACCGACCAACCGCCATGGGCGAAGCCGCCATCGCGGTCCTCGTCCGGGCCGCCCGGCGCTTGCATCACCCCGTCAAGAGTCAGAAACGTGCCGACGACAAGTCTGCTCATGGATTTCTCCTCAAGCCTGTTGGCAGGGTCCTCATGTGCCTGCATCGTTTAACTTTGGACTGGCGTAGTTCACCATCCAGTACACTCCGAACCTGTCCTTCAGGCTGCCATAGTAGTCGCCCCACACTTGGTCTGCGATGGGCATCTCGATCGTACCGCCCTGAGAAAGAGCCGAAAAGATCCTGTCGGCTTCCTCCTTGCTCTCCGTGTGAACGGAGATGTGGACATTGTTGCCCTGGACTAGAGTCTGTCCAAGCGACTCGAGAGCGTCGGTGGCCATGAGGACATGGTCTCCGCCGATGGGCAGGCCAATGTGCATGATCTTGTTCTCATCGTCCTTGGGGATCTTGACCCCTGCCACCGGCATGTCCTTGAAGCGGACCACGGACGTGAAGTCTCCACCGAACACGGATTTGTAGAACTTGAACGCCTCTTCCGCGTTGCCCGCGAAGTTGAGGTATGGATTGAGCTTCGTCACACGTCCCATCTCCCTATCCGTGCTCATGCGCTTCCTTGAGACGTCGAATGTCGAGCTTCTTCATCTGGAGCATCGCTTCCATGACTCGCTCGGCCTTCGCGCGGTCGGAGTCGGTCAGGAGCCGCGAAAGGATCGTCGGCACAATCTGCCAAGAGACGCCGAAGCGGTCCTTCACCCAGCCACACTGCTCGGCCTCGGGGACGGCCGACAGGGCCTTCCAGTAGCGGTCCACCTCCGCTTGGTCCTTGCAGGGAATGACGAAGGACACGGCCTCGTTGAACTTGAACAGCGGACCGCCATTGAGGCCCTGGAACGATTGGCCCATCAGGCTGAAGTCGACGGTCAGGACATCCCCCTTCTTCCCGCTCGGAAAGTCGGCAGGCGCGACCGCGACGTTGTCGACGTGCGAGTTTGGGAACAGGGACACGTAGAACTTCGCTGCCTCCTCTGCTTGGCCGTCGAACCAGAGGCACGTGGTGATGCTCTGCGCTCCGGTCCGGGTGTCGCGCCGCGTGGTCTTCGTCTTGTCTCTCATATCGGTAGCTCCTTGCCGGCCCGAGGGCAATCCTAAGCCGCCCAGGTTCATTAGCTTGCCTTCGGCTCAACGCGAAGGCCACAGTAGGCTCCCGAAGGTCATCGGCTCCGCATGGAGTCGAAGCACCTCGCGAGATACCCGTTCGAGATCGCCTCGGACCAGCGCCTAGCGGACGATCTCCTCGACATCGCGGAACCAAGGCTTCGCGGTGCCGACCCTCGCGCGCTTCTCCCAATGCCGGCCCTTCGGGACCCGGTGGAGCTCGGCCTCTAGCGAGCCCACGCGGGCGAGGATACGGGAGGCCTGCTCCTGCTTCATGCGGCCCTCGGCGACGAAGCTCCCCATGAGCTGTCGCACCTTCACGAGGTTCTGGGTCGCCTCGTACCAAAACCCCCAGTCGTCCGCGAGGAGGTTGGATATGTATCCCGCGTCGATCGCCTCCTTCTCCCCATCGGCCGCTGGCTTGACGTCGTGGCCAAAGAAGAGAATCATGAGGTCGACGAGATCCTTGCGGGCAATCTTGTGGATCTGGAGCTTCTCGAGGACGATGTCCGAGAGCGGAATCGTCGGGGAGTCGAGTTCGAGTCGTCCGTCGCCCGGTTTCTTCCCGAACTCGACGTCGTGGCTGAACTCGAGCTTGTCCAGGAAGACGTCCACGTGGAACTTCCCGTCCCCTTCGTAGTAGACGAGACGGCGGTCCCCGAAGAACCCGTTGATCATGTTGTCCGGCTTGAAGCCCAACCTCTCGAGGACCCCGCTGATCGCACGGCCCTGCTTCGCATACCCCATGAGGTCGAGGTCTGTGAACAGCGGCGTCCCAGGGCTCACACGGCCGAGCGCATGGAACAGGGAGATGGCATCAGGGATGTGTGCGGAGTGCGCGAATATCGCGAGGGATCCCAGAATTCGCAGAGACGTCCCGTCCGCCTGCGCGGCTCGGACGATGCCTTCCGCCTCCGTGAGGAACTCCTGGTCCGTCAGGGTCACGAAGGACGGCTGGTGGGCCATCGTCGACTTCGGGGGGTTATCGTGCTCCACCGTTTTCCCATCGGCGCCACGGATTCGC
>DATBLI010000118.1:0-5661 GCA_036555455.1 Thermoplasmata archaeon | reverse complement strand
GAAAAGGTGCTCACGGCTCGTCTCACCCTTCGCCGGAAGAAGGCGCCGGTCCTCGAGGAGTGACTCCGAGCTCTCGGCACATCGCGGCGCGGTTCCGGATCGCTTCACGACCCGAGGGGAGACGGGAGCCTATAACGCGGGCACGCGATACGGGAGGCCATGCGTCCGAGGTACGTGTTGCCCCGGGGTCTTCGACCCGCCAGCCTTGCGGAGCGGAGGAGCTACTACGCGAAGGACATGGACTATGGAGCCGCATCCCGCTGGATGGCCCGGCCTTCCGGGGAGCATGCGTACGCCCTGATCCTCGGCCGGCATTCGGGAATCTATCCCCGGCGGTTCCGCGCGCTGAAGAATGTCCCCCTCCTCGTCGAGGATGCGAGAAGCGTGGCGGGCCTGCGTCCCTACCTGTTGAAGTACCTCCCCGAGGGGGTGTACTACGATCGAAATGTGTACTCCTCCGTCGAGGACGCACGGCGGGCGGGCCTCGACTATGCACACGCGTGGCGCAGTCGGTTCTTCCTCGGCCAAGAGCTCGCCTTCGACCTCGATCCCGAGAACGTGGAGTGCCCCGTCCACGGGGATATCGAGGCGAAGATGCAGAGGCACCAAGGGCTGTCCTTCTGCGATTGGGAGTACGAGGAGGTGCGGCGCCAGGCCGCGGAACTTCTCGAGGAGCTGGAGGAAGAGTGGGCCGAACTTACCCCAGTCTACTCGGGGCGCGGGTTCCACATCCACGTGCTCGATGCGAGAGCATACCGGCTGACGAAAAAGGAGAGGACGCGGATCGCCTCTCGGTTCGCGGAGCGATACGCAATCGACGAATGGGTCACCTCGGGCGAGATGCGGCTCATCCGGCTGCCGTACTCCCTCCATGGAATGGTGTCGAGGATGGTTGTGCCCGTCCCGCCGGGGGACCTGGAACACTTCCGTTACGACGATTCCCGTGCCGTACCGACGTTCGCGAAGACCTGACTACTTCTTCGCCCGCCGTTCCTTTCGTCCCGCATAGTAGGCTTTCTTCTTCGCCTTCTTGGCCTTCTTTTTCGCCATCGAGCCCGGAGAACGACGTCGTGGGCTGTAATGTTTGTGCTTGCGCAAGCGGAAGCAGCGGGTCCGCGTCAAGCCTCGACGGAACGGCCGCTCGCGGGAAGGGCCGCACGAACCGCCGCTTCTCCGACACGCCGGATCGCGCGGCGGAACCACGCGAGGGCCACGGGAACCTTCCGGCGAAGATCCTCGGGACCGCGCACGAAGAAGAGGGGCTCGAGCCGACGAAGGATTGCGGGAGGGAGTTCGCTGTACACGTACCGCGTGCGGAAGTTGTAGTGGATCGGCCCGTACCTCATTCGGAGTGCCTCGACGAGTGAGTCGAGGACGAGCTGACGGTACAGGTCGACCGCCTCGATCCAGTTCCCCCGGTTCATTTCCTTGCGGACGAAGCATGCGAACAAGTCCATTCGAGCGATGAGGCGCTCCCTTCGTCCTAGGAGGCCTTTCACGAAGGGGGCCGCATCGAAGGGGTTGGCTCTGACACCGGGGGCCTTGTTGAAGGCGAACACGGGAGGGCCATGGATTTCCTCTTCGAGGTACTTGTCCGGAGCCGATACTGTGAGGACTGCCAGGTCAACTAGCAGGAAGTCGCTGGTTCCCGCGAGGCGATAGAAGGCCTGGTAGATTCCGGATCCGTCCGGGTGCGGGACCTCGAATTTCCGGTCGATAGGCGACAATCTCTGCAGAGTGTGTTCGATCACGCTGAGCGCTTCGGCGACGCGATCGTCCGAAACGACGGCGTAGAGATCGATGTCCGACCAATCGTCCACACGGTCGAACGAGGCCGCGCCGCCCTCCCAGAACGCGTGGACGAACTCGACGGGTCGCAGAGTGTTCGCAAGGCTCCGGATGATCGTCTCTCTCGTCAGACTCTTCTGAGGCATGACCGAGACCGCGGGAGGATAGCCACCTTGGGAGATAAGGGGTCCGAACGACATCCGGAGCGGGGCTCACCATTTCCCGCGGGCCCCGCCCCCGCCAGACCGTCCGCCGCCGAACTTCCCTCGTGTGACGAAGTTGCCGAGCCATAGCACGGAGCGTCCCTTCGTGAGCACGGCGACTCCAATGAAGATGGCTGCCGCGATTACGAAGGCTTTCCAGTCGATCCCCCAGAGCTGGGGCTCCGTGGGTGTGCTCGCGTTCGGGTCGTAGCTGTCGAGGATTTCTTGGCCCAGGGCGAGCACGAGGCCGTAGATTCCGTCGTAGTAGAATCCCTCGGTGAGGTTCGGGACGAGGTATGCGCGGCCGAAGGCCCCGACCTTCGCATCGTTCAAGACGCCCTCGAGCCCGTAGCCGACCTCGACTCGCCACTGCTGCTCATCCGTCGACACCACAAGCAGGAGGCCATTGTCCTTCCCGGCCTTCCCGATGCCGTTCTCCTCGAAGGTCTGCACTGCGAATGTGTCCATGCCGAGGGGGAGCGTCGTGTTCACGATGAGGACGGCGATCTCGGCGGAGGTGAGACGGTCCACATCGTAGCAGAGGCCGTCGATCGAGTCCGCCTCGTCCTGGAGGAGAACCGGCGGATCCGCGAGGTCGTTCAGGTACAGATAGACCGTTGGGAGGCCTTGGCCCCGCGTTGGCGAGGGAACGGCCGCGAGGAGCACGACAACGAGGACGGCGGCACCCATCGCGAAGGAGCCATGCGGCCTTCGGGGAGCCACAGAGCTCACGGGCCACCTGGGAGCGGGTTGTAGTATTCGTACTCGTGGAACCCGAACCAGCCCGCGATGATCGTGTCGGGGAAGGACCGCACTTGCGTGTTGTAGGACCGCACCGCGTCGTTGAAGCGCGATCGCTCGACTGTGATTCGGTTCTCCGTCCCCGCGAGCTCATCCATGAGGCCGACGAGGACGGTTGCGGACTGCAGCTCCGGATAGGCCTCGTACGTGATGCGAATCACGTAGAGGTTCTGGTCGATGCTGTTCGTGTAGTTGATCTGCTGCTCGACGCTCGTCGCGTTCTGCCACTGGGACCGCAGGCGCGTGATGTTCTCGAGGACGGACCGCTCGAACTGCGTGTAGTTGTATGCGACGGACACGAGCTCGGGGATGAGGTCAATCTTCCGTTGGTACTGGTTTTCGACCTGGGCCCATTGGGCCTGGACCGTCTGCTGCCTTGCCACGAAGCCGTTATACGCCAAGATCATCCAGCCCGTGAAGACGAGGAGGAACACGACGACGGCCACAAGGATGAGGAGGAGAGGCTTCGAGCTGAGGAGTTTCATTGGTGAACCGATGAATGGAGGGGGAGATAATCCTTTCGAGGGCCACCCCCGATCCAACCCAGGAATTTTAGTATTCCGCGATCCGAACCCACACGAAATCGTGGAGGTTCTGTCGCGTCCTATTCGCACAAACCTTGAGAACTCCCCACGGCTTCCCCCGGCGAGATGCCCAAGTCTCCGCGCCTGACGGTCCGGCCCTTGGGCCGCGAGGATCCTCTGGCCCTGTTTCGTCGGGAACGAGGGAAGCCCATGGCGTTCTTCCTCGACTCCTCCCTGCGAGAGGGCGAGCTCGCGCGGTATTCGTTCCTTGGGTCGGACCCAATCGGTTGGTTCCGTAGCCGCGGGAACCGTTCGGCTTTCGCGTGCCCGTGGGGCGAGGAGGCGACCTACGGTCCTCCGATTCATGCCCTTCGGACGTTCCTTGGTCTCCTCCCTTCCGCCGCCGTGGGCAGGCCTCCCTTCCCGTTCCTCGGCGGCCTCGTCGGATTCTTCTCCTACGACCTCGGGCGAAGCCTCGAAGCCTTCCCCGATACGAAGGGAGTAGACCTCGGCGTCCCCGACATTCATCTCGCCCTCTACCCGCGAGTCATCGTCCTCGACCTTGTATGGGGCGAAGCGTTCTCGATTGCGATGGCCGAACTTCCTCGCTACGAACGGCCGCCAATCCCGGACGACGTCGCAATGCCGGATCGCGTCGATCCGATCCCACCCTTATCCCGGGATGCATACCTTGGGACGGTGAAGGCCGCGAAGGAGGCGATCCGCGAGGGGGAGATCTTCCAGGTGAATCTCTCCCACCGTCAACACTTGCACCTCGCGGGGCCGCCTGAGCAGGCGTACGAGCGCATTCGAACCCAGACGCCCTCCGCCTTCGGCGCCTACGTGGATGCGGGGGACCACCAGATCCTGTCGGCGAGCCCGGAGCGTTTCTTGCGCGTTCGGGGGCGGGAGGTCGAGACGCGCCCGATCAAGGGCACGCGGCCACGGGGTCGCACGTCGGCAGAGGACGAGGCCCTCGCCCAGGAACTCCTCGCGAGCGAGAAGGATGCTGCGGAGAACGTGATGATCGTGGACCTCGAGCGAAACGACCTGGGCCGGATCTGCGAGTTCGGGAGTGTCCGCGTGCCCGTCCTCCGCGCCCTCCGCAGCCTCCCGAACGTGCACCACCTCGAGTCCGTCGTCGTCGGGCGCCTGCGAAAAGACATCGCCTTTCCGGACCTCCTCGCGGCCACGTTCCCGGGGGGCTCCATTACAGGGGCACCGAAGCCGCGGGCGATGGAGATCATCGAGCGTCTCGAGCCCCACCGCCGCGGCGTGTACACGGGCGCAATCGGGTACCTCTCCTGGAACGGGTCCGTGGACCTGAGCATCGCGATCCGCACCGCGACAGTCCTCGGTGCCGACGCGTACTTCGCCGTCGGGGGAGGCATCGTCGCCGACTCGGATCCGGAGGCGGAGTACCGGGAGACTCTCGATAAGTTCCGCGGGCATGCCGAAGCGCTCACGGCGGGCCGCGTGGAGGTGACCTCGGACGGACTACGCGTGTCTTGACGGCCACCTTGTCCCCGCGACGGAGGCACGGTTGCCCGTCGACGACCCATCCTTCGTCTCCGGGGACGGCGCGTTCGAGACGATTCGCATCTTCAGAGGCGTGCCGTTCCGGTTCGAGGCGCACGTCCTCCGATTGATGCGGAGTCTGGAGGCCCTCGGACTTCTTCCGAGACCGCCCGCCGAACTCCACGAGGCGACGAAGACTCTCCTCCGCGCGGTCGGAGTGGAGGACGCCCTCCTCCGTATGACGGTCACGGCGCCGGACGCGCGCACCGGCCACGGAGGGCACGTCATCCTCACCCTCCGGCCCCTTCCTCGGGTCCCCGAGCGGGTCGTCCTCCATGTCGCGGAAGATTGCCGCCGTGTGCCTGGCCCTCTGTCGCGTGCGAAGACCCTCTCCCGCGCCCTCGAGGCGAAGGCGCTTCGCGAAGCCCGGAAGGTGGGCGCATTCGATGCGGTCCTCCTGAACCCCTCCGGTCGCCTCGTGGAGACGACCGCGCGGAACTTGTTCCTCGTGACGAGAGGCGTCCTTCGGACGCCTTCCCTTGAGGAGGGCGCACTCCCGGGGATCACGAGGGAGGCGGTTCTCGAACTCGCGAAGGGCGAGGGCCTTGCCGCAAGGGAGGAACCGATCCCACGGGAAGACCTCTCCACCGCGGACGAGGCGTTCCTCACGGGAAGCGGGGTTGGGGTCCTCGGCGTTTCGCGAATCGGGTCGGCGGAGTTCGTGCCCGTGCCCGGGGCTTGGACGGCCCGACTCGCGCAAGCCTATCGAGGGCTCCTTGCCCAGGAAACGACTCGGAGGGCTCAGGAGCTGGACCAAGGCGGCTGAC
>DATBLI010000117.1:0-4297 GCA_036555455.1 Thermoplasmata archaeon | reverse complement strand
GAAAAGGTGCTCACGGCTCGTCTCACCCTTCGCCGGAAGAAGGCGCCGGTCCTCGAGGAGTGACTCCGAGCTCTCGGCACATCGCGGCGCGGTTCCGGATCGCTTCACGACCCGAGGGGAGACGGGAGCCTATAACGCGGGTCCGCGATACAGGAGGCCGTGCGTCCTGGCTACGTGTTGCCTCGGGGTCTCCGGCCGGCCACCCTGGCGGAGCGGAGGACGTTCTACGCGAAGGACATGGACTATGGAGCTGCATCCCGCTGGATGTCCCGGTCCTCCGGAGAGCGTGCCTACGCCCTGATCCTCGGCCGTCACTCGGGAATCTACCCCCGGCGGTTCCGCGCGCTGAAGAACGTCCCCCTCCTCGTCGAGGATGCGAGAGGCGTGCGGGACCTGCGTCCCTACCTGCTGAAGTACCTCCCCGAGGGGGTGTACTACGATCGGAATGTGTACTCCTCCGTCGAGGACGCACGGCGGGCGGGCCTCGACTACGCCCACGCGTGGCGCAGTCGTTTCTTCCTCGGCCAGGAGCTCGCATTCGACCTCGATCCCGAGAACGTGGACTGCCCCGTCCACGGAGATATCGAGGCAAAGATGCGGAGGCACCAAGGGCTGTCCTTCTGCGACTGGGAGTACGAGGAGGTGCGGCGCCAGGCCGTGGAACTTCTCGAGGAGCTCGAGAAGGAGTGGACCGAGCTCTCCCCGGCCTACTCGGGCCGCGGGTTCCACATTCACGTGCTCGATGCGACAGCCTACCGGCTGACGAAGAAGGAGAGGATGCGGATCGCCTCCCGGTTCGCGGAGCGATACGCCCTCGACGAGTGGGTCACCTCGGGCGAGATGCGGCTCATCCGGCTGCCGTACTCCCTCCATGGGATGGTGTCGAGGACCGTCGTGCCCGTCCCGCGGCGGGATTTGGAACACTTCCGTTATGACGATTCCCGCGCAGTACCGACGTTCGCGAAGACCTGACTACTTCTTCGCCCGCCGTTCCTTCCGTCCCGCGTAGTAGGCTTTCTTCTTCGCCTTCTTGGCCTTCTTCTTCGCCATCGGGCCCAGAGAACGGCATCGTGGGCTGTAATGTTTGTGCTTGCCGAAACGGGAGCGGCGGGTCCGCGTCAAGCCTCGACGGGACCGCCGATCGTGGGGAGGGCCGTACGAACCTCTGCTTCCCCGACACGTCGAATCGCGCGGCGGAACCACGCGAGGGCCACGGGAAACTTCCGGCGAAGATCCTCAGGATCGCGCACGAAGAAGAGGGGCTCGAGTCGACGAAGGATTGCGGGAGGGAGTTCGCTGTACACGTACCGCGTGCGGAAGTTGTAGTGGATCGGTTCGTACCTCATCCGGAGCGCCTCGACGAGCGAGTCGAGGACGACCTGACGGTACGAGTCGACCGCCTCGATCCAGTTCCCCCGGTTCAGTTCCTTGCGGACGAAGCATGCGAACAAGTCCATTCGAGCGATGAGACGCTCCCTTCGTCCTAGGAGGCCTCGCACGAAGGGGTCCGCATCGAAGGGGTTGGCCCTCACACCGGGGGCCTTGTTGAAGGCGAACACGGGAGGGCCATGAATTTCCGCCTCGAGGTACTTGTCCGGGGCTGACAGTGTGAGGACTGCCAAGTCAATTAGCAGGAAGTCGCTGGTCCCCGCGAGCCGATAGAAGGCCTGGTAGATTCCGGAGCCGTCCGGGTGCGGGACCTCGAATTTTCGCTCGATGGGCGACAATTTCTGCAGCGTGTGTTCAATCGCGCTGAGCGCCTCGGCCACGCGATCGTCCGAAACGACGGCATAGAGATCGATGTCCGACCAATCGTCCACACGGTCGAACGAGGCCGCACCGCCCTCCCAGAACGCATGGACGAAGTCGATGGGTTGCAAGGTGTTTGCAAGACTCCGAACGATCGTCTCTTTTGTCAGACTCTTCTGAGGCATGACCGAGACCGCGGGAGGATAGCCCGCTTGGGAGATAAGGCGTCCGAACGACACCCGGAGCGCGGCTCACCATTTCCCGCGGGATGTTCTGTCGCGCCCCACGCGCACAAACCTTGAGAACTCCCTGCGGCTTCTCCCGGCGAGATGCCCGAGTCTCAGCGCTTGACGGTCCGGCCCCTGGGCCGCGAGGATCCCGGGGCTCTGTTTCACCGGGAACGAGAGAAGCCCATGGCGTTCTTTCTCGACTCCTCCCTACGAGAAGGCGAGCTCGCTCGGTATTCATTCCTTGGGTCGGACCCGATCGGCTGGTTCCGCAGCCGCGGGAACCGTTCCGCTTTCGCATGCCCGTGGGGCGAGGAGGCGACCCGCGGTCCTCCGATCGATGTCCTCCGAACGTTCCTCAGCCTCCTCCCTTCCGCCGCAGTGGGCAGGCCTCCCTACCCATTCCTCGGCGGTCTCGTCGGTTTTTTCGCATACGACCTCGGGCGAAGTCTCGAAGCCTTTCCGGATACGAAGGGAGAGGACCTCGGCGTCCCCGATATCCACCTCGCCCTCTACTCGCGAGTCATCGTTGTCGACCATGTGTGGGGCGAAGCGTTCTCGATTGCGATGGCCGAACCTCCTCGCTACGAACTGCCGCCGATCCCGAACGACGTAATGATTGCGGATCCTGTCGTTCCGATCCCGCCGCTATCCCGGGATGCGTACATTGAGACGATCGAAGCCGCGAAGGAGGCGATCCGCGAGGGGGAGATCTTCCAGGTGAATCTCTCCCACCGCCAACACTTGCGGCTCGCAGGGTCGCCGGAGCTGGCGTACGAACGCCTTCGAACCCGGACGCCCTCCGCGTTCGGCGCCTACGTGGATGTGGGGGACCACCGGATCCTGTCTGCGAGCCCGGAGCGTTTCTTACGTGTCCGGGGGCGAGAAGTCGAGACGCGCCCGATCAAGGGCACGCGGCCACGCGGTCGCACGTCTGCGGAGGACGAAACCCTCGCCCGAGAGCTTCTCGCGAGTGAGAAGGATGCCGCGGAGAACGTGATGATCGTGGACCTCGAGCGAAACGACCTGGGCCGGGTCTGCGAGTTCGGGAGTGTCCGCGTGCCCGTCCTCCGCGCCCTCCGCAGGCTCCCGAACGTACACCACCTCGAGTCCGTCGTCGTCGGCCGTCTCCGGGAGGACGTGGCCTTTCCGGACCTCCTCGCCGCCACGTTCCCGGGGGGCTCTATCACCGGGGCGCCGAAGCCGCGGGCGATGGAGATCATCGAGCGGCTCGAGCCCCACCGCCGCGGCGTGTACACGGGCGCGATCGGATACATCTCCTGGAACGGGTCCGTGGACCTCAACATCGCGATTCGCACAGCGACGGTCCTCGGTGCCGACGCGTACTTCGCCGTTGGGGGAGGCATCGTCGCGGACTCGGATCCGGAGGCGGAGTACCGGGAGACTCTCGACAAGTTCCGCGGCCATGCCGAAGCTCTCACGGCGGGCCGCCTGGAGGTGACTTCGGACGGACTACGCGTGGCTTGACGGCCGCCTGGTCCCCGCGGCGGAGGCACGGTTGCCCGTCGACGACCTATCCTTCCTCTCCGGGGACGGCGCGTTCGAGACGATCCGCATATCCGAAGGCGCGCCGTTCCGGTTTGGGGCGCATCTCCTCCGTTTGATGCAGAGTCTGAAGGCCCTCGGACTTCCGCCGAGGCCGTCTGCCGAACTCCACGAGGCGGCGAAAACCATCCTTCAGGCGGCCGGAGTGGAGGAGGGCCTCCTCCGCATCACAGTCACGGCGCCGGACACGCACGCAGGCCACGGAGGGCACGTCGTCCTCACCCTCCGCCCTCTTCCGCGGGTCCCCGAGCGGATCGTCCTCCACGTCGCGGAAGACTGCCGCCGTGTGCCCGGCCCCCTGTCGCGTGCGAAGACCCTCTCTCGCGCCCTCGAGGCGAAGGCGCTTCGCGAAGCCCGGGAGGTGGGCGCATTCGATGCGATCCTCCTGAATACCTTCGGTCGCCTCGTGGAGACGACCGCGCGGAACTTGTTCCTCGTGACGGCGGGCGTCCTTCGGACGCCTTCCCTCGAGGAGGGCGCGCTCCCAGGGATCACGAGGGAGGCGGTCCTCGAACTCGCGAAGGGCGAGGGCCTTCCCGCGAGGGAGGAGCCGATCCCACGGGAGGACCTCTTCACCGCGGACGAGGCGTTTCTCACGGGGAGCGGGGTTGGGATCCTCGGCGTTTCGCGAATCGGGTCGGCGGAGTTCGTGCCCGTGCCCGGGGCTTGGACGGCCCGACTCGCGCAAGCCTATCGAGGGCTCCTTGCCCAGGAAACGACTCGGAGGGCTCAGGAGCTGGACCAAGGCGGCTGAC
>DATBLI010000116.1:0-24776 GCA_036555455.1 Thermoplasmata archaeon | reverse complement strand
AGCTCCAGGCGAAGGACGCCGTGCGATCCCTGTTCCCGCTGGACTACTTCTCCAACATGGTGAAGGCGATCAGCTCCGCCCAGACGGTGACGCTGTATCTGGGCACGGACTATCCCGTGAAAATGGAGTTCAAGATCGCGGGCGGCAAGGGTGAGGTGAAATACCTCTTGGCGCCTCGCATCGAAAGCGAGTAGGCCTCAACGGCCCTGGAGCGCCAGGCTCAGCAGCGTGTCCGACGAGTGCTTGCAGTAGTCCGTTGCGTTCTCGATGCCCTCGAGGAGGTCGTTGAGGATCACCACGATGCCAGGGTTCGTGTGGATCTTCACGAGGATCTTGCGGTTCGAGAAGTACAGGTCGTCCACAGCGTTCTCGAGGCGCTTCACGACGTCGCGGGCCCTCACCATGCGGTCGTAGTCGCTGCCGTAGTTGTCGATCATCTCCTTCAAGGCCCGCGCGCAGTCCAGGGTGTTCTTCGTCATCTCCTTGAAAGAGGCCCAAACCTCGGGCGGAATGGTCACTCCCGTCTCCTGAAGCAGATCGACGTTCTTTCCGGAAACCTTGAGCCAGTCCGCGATGAGGTCCACGGAGGACACGAGGCGCATCAAATCCTCCCGGTCTTTCGCGGGCAGCTCGCCCCGGCTCAACTCCTCGACGAGGGAGATCTCCGCATTGTCTGCCGCCTTCTCGTCCATGAGCAGGCGCTTGAACGCGGCGGTGAGCTCGTCCCTGCGGCCGCGGACCGCGGCGTCCATGAGGTTGTCGAGGGACTCCGCGGCATCCACGACTTTCGTCACGTGCTGTCTCACCATGTCCAAGGCGCGAGACTCGCGCCGGTTCCGGAACCAATCGAGTTGTCCTCGCTCACTCAAGCTTCAGCGCCTCCTGGAGCCCCGTGTAGGGACGGGGATACACCAGGATGTTCGTCTCCGGGAACGAGACGAGAACATCCCGGGCGGTATTAAGGCTTTGAGAGGGAGGGATGTCGACGGACACGGAGTCGGATGTGAAGAGACGAACTTGAAGCCGCTGGGTCGCTCCGAGGAACCGTTTCGCCTCGACTCGCCCCGGGACGACGTTGCCGAAGCCCTCCGTGGTAATGTGAGCCGACTCGGGCCGCACTGCGAGCACGACGGGGTCTCCCTCCATGAGGTCCCTTGCGGCCACGCGGAGCACGTAGCCGCCTCGCAGCTCGACGAACGCCCAGTCCCCGCGGATGCGGCGCACGGCCCCCTCGAGGAAGTTGCTCTCTCCGACGAAGTTCGCGGTGAAGACGGACCTCGGCCGCAGGTACAATGCCTCCGGGGCTTCCTGTTCCAGGATCTGGCCTTTCCGCATCACGATCACGCGGTCTGCGACGGACATCGCCTCCTCCTGGTCGTGGGTCACATGGACGGCCGTGAGGCCGAGGTTCTTCACGATCCGGCGAAGGGCGTATCGGAGGTCGAGGCGCACGCGGGTATCGAGGGCAGAGAGGGGCTCGTCGAGCATGAGAAGCTTCGCCTTGTTCGCGAGGGCGCGAGCGAGGGCTACCTTCTGCTGGGATCCCGTACTCAGCTCGCTCGGGAACATCCCTCGCTCCTCGAGCATCTCGACGAGTTCGAGGACCTCTCGCCCCACGCCTTCCACGTCTGCGGCCGGGCGATCCTGGACCCACGGTCCGTACGTCGCGTTCCGCCAGACGTCCATGTGCGGGAAGAGGACGATGTTCTGGAAGACGTACCCGAGGTCCCGATCCTCCACGTCGAGCGCGGTAACGTCCTTCCCGTCGACAAGGACCGCGCCCTCCGTCGGCTTCCAGATCCCTGAGAGAATCTTGATCAGGGTCGTCTTGCCGCAACCGCTCGGTCCGAGGATTGCCACGTACTCGCCGTCTTCGATGGTGAGGCTGCACTTGTCTAAGGCCGTGATCCGGCCGAAGCGCTTCGCGACCTCCACGGCTTGGACCCGAGGCACTTCACTCCACCTCCAGGGCTGCGGCCACGCCGCCCTTCGGCATCGGGAAGAGGAGGAGGTGTTCCGAGGGCATCACGATGAAGACGGGATCGCCCTCCTTGGCCCAGCCCACCTGGGAGGTGAGCGGTTTCGCCTTGATCATCCCCATCGTCGCGGTCTGGATCTCGAGGGAGATCCGGCGGCCCATGAAGAGGCGACGCCTCACGATCCCCTCGATGCCTTGTCCCAAGGCCCATTCCTGAGGCGAAACACCACAGACTTCCGCTCGGATGCCCGCGAGGACGATCCCTTCCGTGCGGACGTTTGGTGGCGCGGGGGCCATGAGGTTCGTGCCGCCGGCGACGAGCCGGACCCATCCTGCCTCGGCCGGGAACACGCGCGCCTCGAAGAAGTTCATCTCCCCGAGGAAATTCGCGACGAAGGGGGACGAGGGCTGCATGTACACGAGGTCTGAGGGACCCATCTCGACGAGCTCGCCATCCCGCAGGACCGCGATGCGATCGCCAAGGACGAGGGCCTCCTCCTGGTCGTGGGTCACATGGACCGTCGTCGTGCCCACATGCCGGATGAGGTCCCGCAGTTCATTGCGGAGCTCGATGCGCAGGCGTGCGTCCAAGGCGCGCAGGGGTTCGTCGAGGAGGAGGACCCCCGCCTCCGCCGCGAGGGCCCTCGCCAAGGCGCACCTTTGCTGCATCCCGCCGCTGAGTTCGCGGGGGTACGCGTCACTCCGGTCGATAAGGTGGACCATGGAGAGCATCTCTCGCGCGAGGAGGTCCCGCTCTTCCGGCGGCCATCCTTTCACGGACGGCGAGAAGGTCGTGTTCTCCCAGACGGTCATCTGCTGGAACAGGGAGTAGACCTGGGGCATGAAGGCCACCTGGCGCTCGTCGGGAGGCTGGCGCGTCACGTCCAGACCGTCCATGAGGATGCGGCCCTCGTCCGGATCCAAGAGACCCGCGATGGTGCGGAGGAGCGTCGTCTTGCCCGCGCCGCTGGGTCCCAGGACCACGAGGTACTCACCGTCCCGGATCGTTAGGTCTACGTCTCGGAGGGCCCGCTTGGACCCGAAAGACTTCGAAATGCCATCGAGGACGATTTCAGCCACGACGGCGCCTCCGTTCCACGATGAGGCGGAGTCCGAGGATCGCGGCGAAGGAGACGGAGAGGAGGACGAGCTCCGCCAAGGCCGCAACGTAGTAGTCGTGACTCTTCGTGATCAGGTTCACGATGAGGATGGGTGCCGTCTCCGTCTGCGTCGAGACCGCAAGGGTCGCCCCCGTCTCCCCGACGGAGCGGGTGAAGGCCATGATGGAGCCCGCCAGGATCGCGGGCTTGATGGAAGGGAGGAGGACTCGCCGGAAGACCTGAGGGGGTTTGGCACCGAGGGTCCGAGCCGTCTCTTCCGTCGCGCGGTCGAGTTGCTCCAGAGCGCCGACCGCGTTGCGGACGACGAAGGGGAAGGTGAAGGCCACATGGGCGAGGATCACGAGGACCAAGTCCGACGGCACGATCGCCCGCTGGGTGCCCCAGAAGAGGCTCAGGGAGATGCCCAGGGCTGCGCTCGGGACGATGTAGGGAATGTTGACGAGCGCGTCGAGGATCCGGCCAAGCCATCGCACCCGTCCACGGGTGATGAGGATGGCGAGGGGGACGCCCGTCGCGAGGTCGACTCCGGTCGCGACACCCCCGACGAGGAACGAAATCCCGACGGCGCTCGAGAATCGATCCCAGTCCAGAGAGCCGATGGGAGCCGCGACGACGAGGAACGTGAGGAAGAAGAAGGCGGGGAGGAGGACGAAGAACCCCAGGAAGGTGAAGGCCCCCGCGTTCCGAAGGAATGCCGCGGGCTTCCGACTCAGGCGCCGCTCCGCGCGAGGCCACACCCTCTTCAGGGGAACCTTGAGACGGATGGCGATGTACTTGACGACGACAAGGAGGACCAGGGAGAGGACGATCATCAGCGCGCTCACGAAGGCGAGCGCAGGTTGCAAAGCGGGGTTCGCGGGGGCTTCGGCCTTCCAGGTCCCGATCAGGCCAGTCCCGTTGAGATCGGGGCTGTTGATGAGGGTCAGGGCGGTCAGGGCGCCCCCCGTGTCGCTCAAGGCCTTCGCGAGCACGAGGAGGAGGCCCGTCGCCATGCCCGATCGGAACATGGGAAGCGTGATCGTCCGCACGGCCGTCAGGCGACTCGCCCCGGCAGCCCGTGCCGCGTTTTCATACTCGATGTCGATTTCCTCCAGGATCGCAGCAAGGGACCGCACCATGTACGGGAAGGTCGTCGTCAAGTGGAGGAACACCAGGATCAGAAACGGGTTCCCGGTGACTCCCAGCGCCCCGGGCGGGAACTGGGAAATGCTCGGGGAGATTCCCCAGAAGAGGACGACACTGAAGCCGAGTCCCGCGGTCGTGACCGCGAGGGGGGAGTCCACGAGGGTGTTGAACCAGCTCTTCCCTCGGAACTCCCGACGGACGATGAGCCAGGCGAGGGGGAGTCCCGCGAGCAGGTCGAGGACCGCGACGGATCCAGCGACCCCGAAGGAAAGCCACAGGGCAGGCAGGATGCGATCCGCCTCGGAAGGCGTCGCAAGGACCGTCTGCACCCCCGCCCAGTCTACGAGGACGTAGGCGAGGACGAAGAGCGTGGGCAGGAGGACGAGGAGGAGGAAGAAGCCCACGATCGCGGCGTACCAGCCGCGCAGGGCCCAGCGCCCGGAAACCGCCCGGAGGAGGACGGCGGAGAGACCCTTCGGGGCTTCCCGAACCCGCCTCCTCTGCAGCCGCGCCTCGTCGGCCGGGGCGGAGGACTCCATTCTCCCCCTCCGAGGATCAGTGGCCCTTCACGACGATGTCCTCGAGGATGTTCGCGACATCCTCGCAGCGATCCGTTACGACTTCCAGGTATTCGTAGACTTCCTTGAGCTTGATGACGCGAATCGGGTCCTTGGCCTTCACGAGCTCCCCCAGGGAGTTGATGAGCAGGTCGTCCGCGACGTTTTCCAGGCGGTTCACCTCGATCGTGCACGTCATGACCGCATCGCGGCCCTTCGGGTCTCGGACGGACGTGATCCCCGCACGAAGCTGCTCCGAGGCCTTGAGGATGAGATCGGCGAAGGTCACCATGGCGGGCGTGGGCTTGTCAATCTCGTAGATCGCGAGCCGCGTCGCGGTCGCGTTGATGTAGTCGAGGACGTCGTCGAGCCTGGACGCGAGGCCGCTGAGGTCCTCCTTGGCGAGAGGCGTCACGAAGGCCCGATTCAGGGAGCCGTAGATGTGGTGGACGATCTCGTCTCCGCGATGCTCAATCTCCTTGATCTCCTTCCGGTGCTCCGCCAAGCGGGCATAGTCATCGAAGAGGACGCGGAGCGCCCGGGCCCCTCTGAGCACATTCTCCGCCTCGGACTCGAGGTCGTCGAAGAATTGCTTCTCCTGGGGAGTGATCCATTCCTTGATGTCCAAGGGCCTCCACCCCTGCGACCCCGTAGAAACCCGAGGTCTATATATGTTCCCGGAGACACGCGTCAGGCCTTGTCCTCGAGGCCTTCGAGGTCCATGCCGCTGTCCGCGAGCTGCTTGAGGAGCTGCCGGCGCATCTTTCGGTTCCCTGCGAAGCCCTTGATCGCCTTCCGGGACATCTCGTAGTGGCGGAGGAGTTCCTTCACATCCCTCGGAGATACGCCCGCGCCCCGCGCGAGCCGCTGGACCCGGGAGGACTTCACCATCTTCGGGTCCGTCATCTCCGCGTCGGTCATGGAGTCCATGATAACCTTGAAACGGCGGAGCTTCGTCTGTGTGCCCTCGACTTCCTCATCCTTCATCTTTCCGGAGAGGCCAGGGATCAGGCTTGCGATCTTTTTCATCGGGCCCATGTCGGTGAGCATCTCGATCTGCTCGTACATCTCGTGGAGGGTGAACTTCCCCGCCATGATCTTCTTCGTGAGCTCCTCGGCCTTCGCCTCGTCGATGGCCTCCTGGGCCTTCTCGAGGAGGGTCTCGAGGTCGCCCATGCCGAGGAGCCTGGAGATGAACCGCGGCGGATCGAACTTCTCCAGGTCGTCGGTCTTCTCGCCGACTCCGACGAACAGGATGGGCGCCTTCACCTCCGCGACAGCGGACAGGGCCCCGCCCCCTTTCGCGGTCCCATCGAGCTTCGTGACGATGACGCCGGTGATGCTCACCGCTTCGTGGAACGCCTTCGCCTGGGGCCCGGCCTGCTGCCCGATCGTTGCGTCGAGGACGAGGAGCCGCTCGTCTGCCTTCAGGGCCTTCGCGACGGACTCGATCTCCTTGATGAGGTCCGGCTCGAGGGCATGCCGCCCGGACGAGTCGACGAGGAGCACATCCATCGCCTCCAAGGCCTTGACGCCTTCCTTGACGATTTTGACGGCATCCTTCTCCTTTGCGTTGCCGTAGAACCCAGCCTTGATCTGCTCGGAGAGTTGTTGGAGCTGATCGAAGGCTGCGGGGCGGTGGACATCCGCGGCGATGAGCCCCACGGACAAGCCCTTCTTCTCGAAGTACTTCCCGAGCTTCCCTGCGGTCGTCGTCTTGCCTTGACCGTACAGGCCCACGAGGAGGATCCGCTGCTTCTGGAGCGGGATTTCCCTCGTCGCGCCGAGGGTCTTGACGAGCTCCTCGTAGATGATCCGGACGACGTGCTCCCGAGGGCTCATCCCTGGCGGCGGCGGCTCGTTGAGGGCGCGGCGCTGGAGCTCCTTCGTGATCGCCAGAGCCATCTGGACGTTCACATCGGCCTGGATCAGGGCCCTCTGGATGTCCCGGACGATTTCCTTGATCAGCGCCTCGTCGACGTAGCTCGCGCCGGCAATCTTGCGGAGCGCCTGTCGAAGGGAGTCGCCGAGTTTCTCGAGGACCACGGAAGGCCTCCAAAGAGGCCATCGGCCTTAAGCTTGTCCGGAGGTCGAGCCATGTGGCCGCGTCGCACGATTCGCAGAAAAAGGGAAGGGAGGGCTAGCCTTGTCAGAAGGGATGGGATGCACTCTAACGAACTAGCCCAAAATTCCCCCGAAATGCTATCCTTCAAGCGGTATTTAAACGTTTGTAAAGTGGTCTGGAGAGGCAGGGATCCTCCATCGTTTTGTCACAGGTAGCCGGACTTCTGGAGGGTCATCAGGTCCTCCGTCGAGAGCTTCTCCCCCTTCTTGAACCGCTCGAAGATTTCCTCGGCTTGGCGCCTCGCGTCGACCTCGACGATCTCCTCCGCGCCCTTGTGGCTCTTCGCCCAGATCCCGTGGATGATCTTGTCGTAATCGTGGACCTGTCGGATGCGCTCGATGTGCTTGCGGTGTTCCTCGTCCGCGAGCATCTTCGTCTTGATGAACTCCTCCTGGGCCTGATCCGCAAGCCGCCGCACCTCGTCGCTCTTCTCGTACAGCGACGACATCTGATCGTGCTCCGCTTGGGCGCGCTCCGCGAGCTCGGACACGCGCTTGTGGGCGTCCTCCGCCTTGTCCCTCGCCGCCTTGAGCTCCTCGCGGACCTTGATGACCTCCGCGTTCTCCTCGAGGGCCTTCTCCAGCTTCTTGATCTCCGCCTGGAGCCGGCCCATCTCCTCGATGAGGGCGCGTTCTTTCTCGGGCGTCAGGACGGAGGTCATCTGCTTGAACTCAAGGGCCTTGAGCTCCCGGCGCAGCTTGCTCTCGGGGATCGCGCCCCGCGGCAGCTTCCTGCGCTTCGCATCGTTCAGGGCGTCGAGGAGCTCGTTCACCTTCCAGTTCCACGTGTCCCGCTCCTCCTTCGCCTGCTTGACCTGAGCGTTCAGCTCGTCCCGCTTCACCCGGTGCTGGGTCGCCTCATCGACGAGGGCGCGCACCTGAGCGTTCAGCTCGTCCCGCTTCTGGACCCACTCCCGGGTTCGGTCGTTGAGCTCGTCGCGTCGCCGGCGGTGCCGCTCCGCTTCCTGGTTTTCCCTCTCCCGTTTCAGCTGAAGCTCATCCAACAAAGGGACCCTTCCGAGCTGGTAACCTTGAGCAAAAAGGCGTTGCCATATAAAACTTCCCGCGCGGCGCCTCCCTAGGAGAACCGCGGGGAACCCGATCGCGCGATGCGATTTCCGCGCGACTTTGCGGCCGTCGATTCCGCGCGCACCCGCGGGAGGAATTCCTCCATGGAGAGGCCGCTTGTGAGAACGCCCAGGGAACCTTTAACTAGACCCCTCCGGGTATCCTGACATCACGAGGTCTTGTGGATGGGGCGGCTCGATGGAGGGTTTGCCGCGGATGGGTTCCGAAGGCCAAGCACCGCGAAGCTCGTGCAGGAGCGTCTCCGGAAGAATGCGGACGACGTGGACGCCCTTTTCGTCCTCGCGGCCATCCGGACCCAGGACGGGCATGTCGGCGAAGGCCTCTCGATCCTCAACCGCGTCCTCGTGATCGACCCCTCCTACCCGGGCGCTTGGTTCTTCAAGGAGAAACTCCACCGGATGCGCGGGGAGTTGGACGCCGCGGATTCGGCGCGGAGCCGCGGGGAGGCGGCGGAGCCGTGACCCCGGAATCTCCCGAGATTGTGAAGCTCAAGGTCTGCATGGCCGGTGAAGCCATGGTCGGCAAGACGTCCCTCATCCGGCGGTTCGTCCTCGACGAGTATGACGACCGCTACACGGCAACCCTGGGGACCAAGATCACGAAGAAGACGATCCGGATGGATCATCCGAAGGACGGCCGTCCGCTCCAGGTCGATCTGATCCTCTGGGACATCATGGGCACGGCGACCTTGCGGGAGCTGCTGAAAGAGGCATACTACCACGGCGCGCAGGGAATCCTTGGGGTCGCGGACGTGACCCGCGCAGAGACCTTGCAGGCCCTGGAGGACTGGTCCCGGTCCATCCGGTCAGTGGCCGGGGACATCCCCATGTACATCGTCGTGAACAAGGACGATGTCCAGGAGGGGCGAGCCCTCCGGGATGCGGAGATCAACGGATACTGCAAGCCGCGCGGATGGCCCTGGGCCTACACGAGCGCGAAGGAAGGCACGGGAGTCGAGGATGCGTTCCGCGGCGTCGTCGTTCGGGTCCTCGCGGGGCCAGGCTGACCTTTAGGCCATCTTCCAGCGCTTGTGGGCCTCGACGTTCGGCGTGAAGCAGAAGTGGACAGTGTTGAACTCCTGCCGGAGTTCGGCGACGTCCTTGGCGACTTTCTCCGGCGGCTCCTTCTTCACCGCGACGCGGGCGATGAGGCTCGCAATCTCCCGCATCTGGGGCTCCTTCATCCCGAGCCGCGTGAGCTCCTGGGTGCCGAGGCGGATGCCCGACGGTTTCACCGGGGACGTGTCCGACGGGAGGAGATTCTTGTTCGTAATGATGTTCGCCTTCTCCAGGTCCAGGGAGACTCTCGCTCCGCCGCCATGGGCCGAGACATCTGTCGCGATTGCGTGGCTCTCCGTGAAGCCGAACTTCTCCGCAAGGACCATGATTCCCATCCCGTGGAGCCCTTCCGCCAGGGCCTTCGCGTTTCGGATGATCTGGTCCGCGTAGGCTCGGCCGAACTCCCGGTGTTCTGCAAGGGTCACGCCAAGGGCGGCCATCGCGTGGAGGTGATGGTTCGAGAGGACTCCGGGGAAGACGGCTCGCTGGAGCCTCTTGATGAACTTCTCGTCCTCGGAGTCGGAGAGCATGATGCCGTGCTGGGGTCCCGGGAGGGTCTTGTGGGTGGACCCCGTGAGGACATCGGCGCCTTCGTGCAAGGGATCCTGGAACTTGCCGCCCGCAATGAGGCCCATCACGTGCGCGCCGTCGTACCAGACGTGGCAGCCCGCCTCTCCGAAGGCCTCCTGCAACTCCTTCAAGGGCGTCGGGAAAAGGAAGACGCTCTGACCGAAGGCGGCCACCTTGGGCTTCACGAGCTTGATTAGCTTCGCCGTGCCGTCCACATCGATGTTCATGCGTTCGAGGTCGAAGGGATAGTTGATCGTGTTCACGCCTCGCATGCCCGCAGCACCGAACTTCGCGGAGCTGATGTGGGCGCCGTGGCTCAGGGCCACCGAGGTCATGATGTCTCCAGGCTCCATCAGAGCGAAGTACACGGCCATGTTCGCCGTCGTTCCGCTGATGAGCCGCGGGTCCGCGTGGCGGCATCGAAAAAGCTCCCTCGCGAGTTCCGTGACGCGGATCTCCACTTCGTCCGTGTAGAGGTTGCCTTGGTAGTAGCGCTCATGAGGCAGGCCTTCCGCATAGCGATCGCCGAAGTCGCTCAAGAGGAGCTCGCGGGCGAGGGGGCTGATGATGTTCTCCGATGCGATCATCGGCAGGGACTTCGAAAACCATGCGTGATGCTTGTCGACCTGGTCGTAGATGAAGGCGACGTTCTCGTCCATCGTCCCAACCCTCGTTGGGAAGCGGCATGCGGAATAAATAGATTCGGCCTGAACATCTCCACAGCGGAAGGGCGTCAGAAGACGCGGGCTTTGCCGGCGACGATGCGATCTGTGAGCTTGTAGATGTTCGCAAGCTCCTCGTTCACGATGGCCTCCGCATCCCTCTTGATCGACGAGAGCGTCGTGCCCTTCTCGGGGATGATCTGAGCGGACGCAGCCTGAGGTTCGTCGATCGGCTTGCCGATCTGGGACACGATCCGGACCCAGACCTCCTTGACCTTCCCCGGGTTCTCCTTGACGATTCGATCCGCGATCTCAAACGACAGAAGGTTGTACAACTTGCCAACGTGGGTCACGGGGTTCTTCCCTGCGGCCGCTTCCATGGACATGGGACGGTACGGCGTGATGAGACCACTCACGCGGTTTCCCCGGCCGACGGATCCGTCGTCCCCGTTCTCCCAGGATAGTCCGGTCACGGTGAGGTAGAAGATGCCCGCATCGTAGTTGTCCCCCGTGTTGATGTCCGCGTTGACTTCGCGGTCCGTGTACTTCACCGCGTTGTCCAGCACGCGCTCGCGCAGCTCCTCGACGACATTGCGGTAGTGGTCTTTGTCAGGGACATGGCGGTCCACCATGGCCGCCGCGATCGTGAGGCGAATGGGATCGCCTTTGCGGACGCCCATGACCTTGATGTCGTGGCCGACCTCCTTGAGATCCTTCTTCAGCGGCCCGTTGATGAGTTCCTCCGTCTTCAGGACGAGGGTTTCCGTTTCCGAGAAAGGCGCAAAGCCCACCCCGAAGGACGTGTCGTTGGCCAGATGTTTTTGAGTATCGTACAGGCCGCGGAGGTCCACGGAACCCTGGCCGATCTTGCAGTCAATAATCACATCCGCATCGACGTTCAGGTTCGTGCAGGTCTTGCGGAGGAACTCCCGCGTCGCCTCAACCGCCACGGTGCGGTAGGGAAGGCGCTCTCCGTTCACGACCGTCGTCGCGCGCCCGACGAGGATCACATTCGCAGGCTCGAGGACAACGCCCCCACCGAATTTCGGCGCGCTCTGACCGCCGACGACCTCGCCTTGGTCTGTGTTGTGATGAAGGATTCGGCCGTATCTCTCGAAGTACATCTTGCAGAGGGCCCGGGACACGGTCTCGGCGATGCCGTCCGCGATGCTATCCGGGTGGCCCACGCCCTTCCGTTCGACGATCTCCGTTCCCTGCTCCTCGATCGGTGTGTGGACGAGCTCTTCGACGTGGATGTTACGGACCAAGGGTGGCCCCCCGAAAGTGAAGCGCCGGAGCGAATGGAGGAATATTAGGCTTTTGTTGTCGAAGCGACGACCCCCGCTCGCGCGGGGACGGGCAATCATGAATGATGTCGGATTGGAATATCCGGAACTCCGATTCGAATGAATATCTACTGGCGCAGAAAATTCCGGAACGAATATGTACCTGCAAACCATGTCCATGGACGATGCTCCCCGACCTCGAGGAAATCCCGCGACTACGAAAGGCCCTTGGCCTCACGCAGACCGCCCTTGCTCGACTCTCTAACGTCAGCCAATCGACGATCGTGAAGATCGAGAAGAAGCAGATGAACCCATCCTACGATGTAGTCCGACGAATCTACAACGCCGTCCAGGCGGAGCTGAAAAAGCAAGAAAAACGGGCCCTCGTGGATCAGATTCAGACACGCAAGGTGCAGACGATCGACGCGCGAATCACCCTCGAGGCCGCGGCGGCCGAGATGCGTCGATGGAAGTTCTCCCAGATGCCGGTCTTCCACAATGGCCACCCGGTGGGCTCGATCTCAGACAAGGTGGTCAACAACCTCATCCTCTCAGGGAAGGATCCCCACGAGCTCGCTCGAATTCGCGTGGACGAGGTCATGGAACCTGCGTTTCCGACTGTCGACTCGAAGGCACCTGTGGAGCTCGCCGCGGGCTTGCTGCGTCACTACAATGCGGTCCTCGTGACCCAAAAAGGCGAGGTCACCGGCATCGTGACCAAGTCGGACTTGATGAAGCTCCTGTGAGGCTATCGCGACGATCCGGTGGTCGCCGACGCCATCCATGGGTGGCGGAGGGATCAATGAAGCCGCGAGAGTCTGCCCGATCAGTCCCGGCCTGACGGGCTCGCCACTCAGTCGGGATAGGGGACCTCGATCTCGGTGAAGTCCTCCGCGAGCAGCACGCGGTCGAAGATCGCCTTGGCGTCGTTGAGGATCGTTGCAGGATCCTCGTAGCGCGGGCTCAGGTGCGTGAGGACAAGGAGCCGAACGTCTGCCTCCTTCGCCACCTCGGCCGCCTGTCGGGACGAGGAGTGTCCGTAGCGGTTCGCCTTCTCTTCCAGGGCCGCGTCGGACGTCGCGTCGTGGATGAGGACGTCCGCGCCGCGGGCCCGCTGGACCAGGGTCGGACTCGGCATCGAGTCTCCCGTGTAGACGACCTTGCGCCCGCGTCGCGGCGGACCGAGGACCTCCGCGGGCGTAATCTTCTTCCCGTGGATGGTCACCGTCTCTCCATCCTGGAGCCGGCTGTACAGCGGCCCGGCGGGAATGCCCAGTCCCTGCGCCTTCTCCAGGCTGAACCGTCCCGGGCGAGGCTTCTCCTCAAGGACGTAGCTCAGGCCCGGGACCGTGTGGACGGCCTCGAACGCCCTGACCACGTACTCGCCTCCATCGATTTCGCCCTCGGGCCCGAGCTCTTTCGCGTCCACCGGGAACGCCGGTGCGAAGTAGCCGAGGGACAGGAGGTCCGCGACGAGACGTTGGGTGCCTTGGGGTCCGTACACCTCGAGCGGCGCCTCCCGGCCAAAGAAGTTCATGCTCTGGATGAGCCCCGGGAGTCCCAGGAAGTGGTCCCCGTGGAAGTGGGTGATGAAGATCCGGGAGACTTGCATGAAGCTGAGGCTGCTCTGCATGAACTGCCGCTGGGTGCCCTCTCCGCAGTCGAACAGGAGCACCTCCGGCCCGCGTTTCACCGCGATCGCGCTCACGTTCCGCTTCGGGGTGGGCCACGAACCGCTCGTCCCGAGGAACACAATCTGCATGAACGACCCGCCATAGTCCTCCGCGCCTTAACGACTTTGCCGCGCGGCCGCGCCAAAGCTTTAACAGCCGAGAGGAATCCCCGCCGGAGTCCGCGGATGCTATCCATCGATGGCCGGTCCCTCGGGGTAGAGGACCTCGTCCGGGTCGCACGGAACGGGGAGAGGGTCCGCCTTGCGCCCGCCGCCGCGAAGCGGATCGATGTCGGCCATCGAGCTCTCAAGCGGATCCTCGCAGGCGGGGACGTAGCCTACGGCATCAAGACGGGGTTCGGCGAGCTCGAGCACGTCGTTATTTCCGACGCCGACGCCAAGCGATTGCAGCTGAACCTTCTGCGGAGCACCGCGATTGGACAGGGCGACCCGTTCCCCGCGGAGACGGTCCGGGGCTCCCTCCTCCTCCGAGCGAATACTTTGACCAGGGGGCACTCCGGCGTCCGGCGGCAGCTCGTGGCCCTCCTCCTCGGGATGCTGAACCGCGGAGTCCATCCGGTGATGCCGTCCAAGGGGTCCCTCGGGGCGAGCGGCGACCTCGCGCCCCTGGCCCACATGGGCCTCGTCCTCGTCGGCGAGGGCGAGGCGGAGTTCGGAGGGAGAACCCTTCGCGGGAAGGAGGCCCTCGCGAGAGCGGGGCTGCGTCCTATCGAGCTCCAGCCCAAGGAGGGACTCGCCTTGATCAACGGGACCTCCGTCATGACCGCGGTCGGCGCCCTCGCCCTGCACGATGGCTATGCCCTCTTGAAGGACGCTCAGGTCGCCGCCTCCATGTCCTTCGAGGCCCTTCGCGGTTCTCCGAGACCCTTCGACGATCGCTACGTCTCCTTGAAACCCCAGCCCGGCGCACGGGAGATCGCCGCGAACATGCGCCGGCTCCTCCGCGGGAGCGAGATCATTCCGTCCCACCGAGGTCCCCATCGGGTGCAGGACCCGTACTCCTTGCGCTGCATCCCCCAGATCCTAGGCGCCTGCCGGACGGCCCTCGACTTCGCCGCCCAGGCCGTCCGAATCGAGATGAATTCGGTGACGGACAACCCCCTGATCTTCCCCGCCGAAGGGGACAGCGTCAGCGGGGGCAACTTCCACGGCATGGCCGTGGCGATGGCACTCGACCACGTGTCCCTGGCGATGACGGTCCTCGCGGGCTACTCGGAGCGCCGGATTGCGCGCCTCGTGGACGGCCGCCTGAGCGGGCTGCCCCCATTCCTGGCGAAGAAGAGTGGGTTGAACTCCGGGTTCATGATCGCCCAGTACGTAGCCGCCGGGTATGCGAGCGACAACAAAGTCCTCGCCCATCCCGCCTCCGCGGACTCCATCCCCACTTCAGCGAACCAGGAGGACTACGTGCCCATGGGGATGTCCGCGGCCCTCAAAGCTCGGGAGGCCCTGTCGAACGCCACCCATGTCGTCGCTCTCGAATACCTCACGGCCGCCCAGGGGCTGGAATTCCTGGAGCCCCTGAGGGCCGGGCGCGGCCCCCGCGCCGCAAGGGCGCGAATCCGACGGGCGATTGCTCCGCTCGAGAACGACCGAGCCCTCGCTCGAGACGCCGCGCGAATTCACGAGTGGATGAACGCGGGAGAGCTCGTGGCCGCGGCAGAGAGGGCCGCGGGCCGGCTCGCTTGATCACACCGCGCCGCCGAGGGCGCGGAAGCAGACGGGGCAGCGCCCCACGCGGGCCGCGCACAGGTCATGGACATCCCGGCCGCAGGCGCAGCGGACGACTTTGAAGCCTTTCTTGATCCCGCCCTTGCAGATCGGGCAACGGCTGTCGAGGCCCGCGACGAGCTTCTTGGGCTTCTCGCCGGCGGTCTCTGCGACCTCGACCTGGGCGATCATCTCCTGGGTGTATTCCTTCCCGTCGAAGACGCGATGGGAAACGACCTGGATCGCTAGGGGGACGGATCCCGGTGCTGTTATCTTCAACCGGAACTTGAGGGACTCCTTCCCATGGGCGCGGACCGCGGGAATGTCCTGCAGCCCTTCCGTCTCCGCGTCGCCGAGGACCTGCACACGCACATCCTTCGCGAGCCCCTTTCCGACGTTCTCGAGTTCCACCGTCGCGTCCGTCCACTCGTTGAGCTGAGCGGGTGCGACGACCAGGGAGCCCCGCACGTTCGGGGCGAAGGCCTCAACGGCCTCCCAAGCGAGGCGGTACGCATCCTCCGCGGCCTTGCTCGCGCTCGCGAAATCCTTCTTGCGGAGTTCGATGGATGCCGCGAGCTGTTGCTCCGCGGCTCGCATGTCGATCCCGAACTTCTTCCCATTTCGAATGGTCGTCTCGGTCTTGTAGGTCAGGTCGACGAAGCGTTTCTCGACGACCTTCACGCTCTCCAGGTTCTCGATGGCGCGGTTCGCGATGTCCAGAGCGGCCTCGTATTCGCCCCGACCGATCCTCTCATTCGCCTCTTGAAGGAGTTCTTCCACACCCCGGGCGTCCGCGCCGAGCTTCCGAGCGTGGGCCACGTTGGCCGCGGCCTCCTGGAGGGTACGGCCTAGCCGCGAGCCGAGGGCCTGCTCTGCGGAGGCCCGGGCCGCCTCGATCTGGAGGGCTGCCGCAGAGAAGCTTTCCGCGTCTATTTGGGAACGGGCCTCGGACAATCGGTTCAGGATCGAGGTCGGGTCGATCTCGAGCTTCGTGCACAACGCCGCCTTCTCCTCCGCCTTGGTGAGCTCCTCCTTGAGATGGCTCCGGAGCAGCCCGACGCCCCACTCCAGGCATCCGGTGAAGGCGGCCCGGGCGGCCTCGACGTCGCCCGCCTCGAGGGCGGCGTCCCCTTCTCGGATGAACCGATCGAGTTTCTCGGCCTCCGCATGGACCTCCCGCGCGGTCTGGCGCAGGGCCTGAGCGCGGATGCGAACCTCCTGGGCTTCGTCGTACAACGCGCGATAGTCGACGAGGGCATCCGTTGCCTTGATCGCGGAGTCGAGGGACTTCACGTAGTCGCCCTTCACGAGGGCCGTGCGGGCCTCGTCTGCGATCTGCTCGACGGTGGGCGCGGGCCGGCCGAGGGCCTTGAGCTTCCGCTCCACGGTCTCGACGGCTTGAGAGGCCATGCTCTGTTGCAGGGAGACGCGCTCGGCCTCTGCCTCGCTTTGGAGCGCGGTTGCGAGCGCCTGGCGATACTTCTTCGCGCGGAAGAACTCGCGAGAGCGCTCGAACAGCTTCTCCGCGGAACGAACGTCGGTCCCTTCCCGTTTCGCCTTCTCGATCGACTCCTCGAAGCGTTTCATCAACGAGCCGATTCCATGGTCCCTCTCCTGGACGAGCTCTGCCTCCGCCTTGGAGACGTAGTCCATGGACTCTTCGAAGTGTCCGGACTTGTAGGCGCGCTCCGCTTTCTCCATGAGGGAGAGGGTCGCGGGAACTTCGAGGTTGAGGGCTTCGGCATCCGCGGTGAGTTCCCGCACGTGGCGCAAGGCCCCAGCCGTTTCCTCCCCTTGCTTCTTCAGTTTCTCAAGCTGGTCCCGCAGCCCGAGGGCGAGATCCGCGGCCTGGGCCAGCTCGCCGGTCCCGAGGACATCGCGAGCGCGGGCGATTCCGTCGCCCACCTCGGCGAGGCTGACGCCCTCCACGGAGCTTGCGATCGACTCGACGGTGTCGAGGATCGTTGTGATCTTCTCTTTGATGAGTGACGTGAACTCTTCTTCGGACTTCGAGGCGAGCTTTGCGGCGTTCTCGTAGTCCTTCGCTTTCATGGCCTCCTTCGCTTCCGAGGCGAGATCCCGCAAGTGCGGGGCGTCGATCCCTAGTTTCGAGGCGAGCTCCATCCGCTCGCGGTTCGCGAGGATCTTCTGCGCCGAGGTGTAGAGGATCGCGAGCTTTTCGGTCTCCGATCGGACCTTGGCGGAGAGCTCGATGGCCTGCGCGTAGTCGAGGCGCTCCAAGGCCTTCTTCCCGTCCACGAGGATGTCCACGACCTTGGACACGTCCACGTTGCGCTTCTTGGCATCCGCGACGATCGCAGCCGCCGTGGAGAGAGCCGTGTACGCCTGACGGTGCATCGCCGTGGCCTTGCTCGCACGGTCGGAGGCTTCCCTCAGAAGGCGTAGGCCCTCCATGTAGTTCTGCACCGCAAATGCCATCCCCGCGCGCTTGAAGTAGTCCGACATCTCTTCGACATCGATCTTGAGACTCTGGGCTGTGGCGATTCGAACCTTCGTCAGGCTCGAGAGGTTCTCCGCCGCAGCAGCGAGGGCTCCTTGGACGCGGTCTCGCGCCGCGAGCACGTCGGCAACGTTGCCGCGGCCCATCGCACCGTTGAGAACCTTGTAGAGGGACTCGTCTGAGGCGACGTTCGCCCCCAGGTCCAGCCCCAACTGCACGGCAAGGCCTAGCGACTCAACAAGGCCTTCAGCCTCGTGTCGAGTGCGTTCCTCTACGAAAGTGCGGCCCTCCTCGAGGCCCCGCAGGGCGCCCTCGAAGTCCCGGTTCGTCGTCGCAGACTCTGCGCGGGCGATGAGGCCTCGCAGCGGCTCGCCCTCCCCCCCGAGGTGAACGAGGGCGTTCTTGAGAACCGTCACCCGCTCGACCACGTGGTCGCGGAGGATGTCCTCCGCCCGGCCTTGAGCCTGGGAACTGAGGTCGAGAGCGCGCCGATGCTCGTTCGCCTTCGTGGCCACGATCGCATCCTGGAGGATCTTGGAGGCGTCAGAGACGTCGATCCCATTCTGTTCTGCCATGGTCAGAGTGAACTCGGCCGCTTCGATGACACGCATGACCTGTTCGCGTTCCGCTTTCTGTAACTCCTCGCGAGCTCCCTCGATCTCCCGCTCCACGCCGTCCAGGTCGTGCTTCTGGTAGGCCACGCGGGCGCGCTCCGCGCCTCGTCGGGCGGAGACCGTGCTCGCGCCCCGGGCCTCCGCCTCTGCAAAGGCACGATGGAGCTCCTTGAGTCGATCCTGGATCTTCCGGACCCGGGCGACGGCCGCGTCGACGACGTCGCCGGCCCCTTTCGCCGAGTCAAGGGCTTCGCGGAACGCCCCGCGCTGGAGGGCTGCGCGGGCATTGTTCAGGTGGTCGATGGCTTCCTTGATGTCGAGGCCGAGGTTCACAGCCGCGACGAACTTTTCCCGAGAGGCGGCGATCGTCTGGACGACCCGCCGGAACTGGGCGTCCTGGAGGGCTTGGAAGCCCCGCTTCGCTAGTTGAGCGGCTTGCTTGAAGTCGCCCTGCTTAATCGCCCCCTCCGCTTGGCTGAAGTGGCCTTGGGCCGCGGTGGTGTCCGCTCCGATGGCCTGGGCCTCCGAAACGAACTTCGTGAAATCCGCAATCTTCCCCTCGAGGCTCTTCTGGAGGGACCTCTCCGATTCGACTTTGCACTGGCGCAGGGCGTTGTTCGCCTTCTCAAACTCGAGGCCGGCGATGTCCGTCCGCGCGCGTTCAAGGAGCGTCGAGGCTTTCGTTACGTCGGCGCCGAGGTCCTGGGCCGTTCTCACGATATCCTCCGCATCCCGAAGATCCTTGCCCATGGCGGATGCAAGGTCCTCCGTGATTGCCTCGAGGCCCTCCTTCGTGAAGTTCAAAGCGGATGGGTAGTCGTTGTTCTCCATGGCGGCGCGGGCCCGGGAGAGAAGGTCCTCTCCCGATGCCGTGTCCCGTCCGAGATTCTTCGCGGACAGGATCAGACTCTGCAGCTTCGAGAACGAAGAAGAGAGATGCTCGGAGAGCATCTTCTCGCTCTTTCTCCAGGACTTCTTCGCGAGTTCGATCGCATTCGGCAGGTCCTCCGCGGCGAGGGCCTCCCGGGATTTCGCGACTGCCGCCTCCGCCTCCGCCGGATCCGCGCCGACTCCCTTGACGAGGGTGGCGAGAGACGCGCTGGACTCGATGATTGCGGAGACGCGATCTCGGTAGATGCGCTTTCCCCGCTCCGTCGCCTCCGCCGCCTTCTCCGCGGCGAGCTTATAGTCCTTGACGCCCATCGCGGCGCTCGCATCCGCAAGGACCTTCTCCGCCTCGACGACGTTGGCATCGACCTTGCGGGCGGCGTCCAGAACCTCCTGGGCCGCCTTCAGTCCCTGTTCGGCCGCCTGACGTGTCCGAGTCGCTTCTTTGACTCGTTCTTCCAGCTGCCGGCGCAACTGGCTGTCACGCAGGTACCCGCTCACGGTCCCGGGGCTCCGCTCGTGCCTCCGCGAGCCTCCGCTCGCTCTCCGAGGAATTCGGCACCCTTTCCAGGGGTCGGAGCTTATAAAGGGGTTAGCTTGTGGTTATCGCCGATGATTCAGCAGCCGCCGGCGCGACGGCCTCGGGTGTCCCCGGCGGCGGAGGCGCATCAGAAGCCGGCGCCGCGACGGCGGCCTCCTCGGCCGCGGGCTCCGCCTTCTCCTTGTATGGGATCCCCGCCCGCTCGGCCATGATCCTCCGAACGCCTTCGCGATTCGTCGCCTTGAGGCCGAAGAACTCCGCGAAGTACCGCGTCGTCGTGAGTTCGAAGCTGTGGCTCGAGGGCTTTCGGGAGATGAGCCCGAGGTCCTCGAGGGCCTTCGTTTGCTCGTACACCCGGTCCCCGACCATGACGTGGAGGTCGCTCTGGAGGATTGGCTGATGGTAGGCCACGAGGGCCGCGGTCTTCAGCAGGTCCCGATCGATTTCCGGCGGCGCGAAGACCCGCGCCCGCTCCGTGTATTCGGAGCGGATCTGCATCGTCCACTTCGAGCCAATCTGGGTGACCTCGAGGGCGCTCCCGCGCTTCGTGTACTCCTGGGAAAGGGCCCGAAGGTGCGCCTTCACCGCGGACTCGTCCTGGCCGGTGACGCGGACAATCTCATCCAGCGGGAGGGCTTTCCCGGCGGAGTACAGGGCCGCTTCGACGAGGGCGCGCTCGTTCACGCGCTCACCCCCGCCTCTGCGACCGCGACATCGGGCTTCGGCGCGATCGCGCGGATGGACAAGAGCTCTTCCGGCGTCAGGCCCTCCTCCCGGGAGAGGCGCTTCACGTAGATTTCGCCGAAGGGGTAGCCCTTCTGCCACAGCTTCACCTTTCGGAGCTGCGCGAGGAAGAGGAGGGACATGAACACGGTCACCTCGTCCCAGACCCCGCCCGCCGTGAGGGACCGGAGAGGGATCGGGTCGCCATCGAATTGGGTGAGACGGGCCCACGTCAGCCCGATGTCCTCCGTCAGGTCTTCGCCATGGACCTTCTGATGGAAGTTCGGCGCGAAGCGCTTCGCCGCCTGGGCCCGGAGGGCGTTGAGCTGCACCTGGATCTCCGCCTCCCGCCGGGCCTCGTCGAAGGCTCCCATGAGTTCCATGAGGGTCACGGCCCGGCGGCCCTCCCGGCGGATTGCCTCGGTGAGCGGGATTCGGCCTCCTCCGAGGACGAGCCGGTTGTAGTCCAGAGCCTCCGGCTCCCCGTACACCCCCATGTCCCACGCGTCATCGGGAGCGGCCTCCTCGGGCGGCATCGCATCGAGGAGGACCTTCTCGCTTTGGAGCTTCAAGATGGACCAGGCGAGGAAGACGAGTTTCCCCGCCGTCACAAAGTTCACAAAGCCGTCCTTGCGGACCTTGGTCAGGAAGAGCCGCGTGAACTCGACGAGGTCGATCTCCCATGGGTCGAGCTGCTTCTCGAGGGCGAGCTCGAAGGCGGCGGCGATCGACTTCTCGAAGGGGTCGCGGACGGCCACGTGCATCCCCTGGTCGATCTCGGCGAGCATTTCGAGGTAACGGCTAATGCGCTCTCCGCCGTCCTGTTCGCTTACGAGGGCCTTGTGGAACAGGAGATGGTTCAGGATGGCCTGGTAGTTGTCGCTCATGCTGTCACGACCTCTGTGGGCTTCTCGTCCTCGATATCCGCGAGGTTCACCCGCATGATGACCTCGGAGAAGGAATCGGGCGTCATCGTCACGCCGATGATGTGATCCGCCTCCTTCAGGGTGACCTTCCGCAGGGAGATCTGGACGAATTGGGCCGCAGAGGAATTCTGCCGTACCATCCGCGCGACCTTCTCCGCGTTGACGGCGTCGAGGTTCTGGTCGATCTCGTCGAGGAGGTAGAAGGGCGAGGGGTCGAACTCCTGGATCGCGAAGATGAAGGCCATCGACACGAGGGACTTCTCGCCGCCGGAGAGAGCCTCGAGGCGCAGGACCTTCTTGTTCGGAGGGCGCGCCTTCACGATGAGGCCTCCTTGGAACGGATCCTGCTCGTTCTCCAGGAGGAGCTCGGCCTCCCCGCCTTCGCTAATCTCCGCGTACACCTTCTTGAAGTTCTCGTTGATCGCGACGAAGACTTTGGAGAGGCCCTCCTTCTTCCGCTCCGTGAGCTGGGCGACGAGGCTCACGAGTTCCGTCCGCTGGCCCTCGAGGCGCTTGAACTCGTCGTCGAGCTCCTTGTGCCTCGCCTGCTGGGCCTCGTAGTCTTCGAGGGCGCGGAGGTTGATGGATCCGAGGGCGGCAATCTGCGTTTCGGATTCGGAGATCGTCCGCTTGAGGGTTTCGAGGGAGGGCAGCTTGACCTCCTTGACCTCGACGCCCATCTCCTTCATCACGCGGTCCGCTTCCGCGAGCTGCTCCTCCTGGACCCGCTCTTCCGTCTGCAACTTCAGGATGAAGTCGTCCTTCGTCTCGACCCTGTGGGAGACGCGGTCGTGCTCCCCTTCGATGTCCGTCTTCTCGCGGTAGGCGGTGTCCCGGGCATCCTGGAGGTCCTTGACCTTCTTGCCCATCTGGGCCTCCAGCTTCTCCAGTCCTCGGATCTCGTTCTCGAGCTTTCCGAGGGACGCCTCGAAGGTCGCGATCCGGCCCTCGTGTTCCTTCCTCTGGGCGTCCTGGTTCGAGAGACGTATCTCGATCTCCGTCCTGCGATCGCCGAGGACCTGGAGCTGGGTCGCCATGGCCTCGAGCCTCGACTTGTGCTGGCTGAGTTCTTCTGCCAGGGCAGACCGGCGGGCCATGAGTTCCTTCATTCGGGTGGAGATCTGCTGGGGAGTCGCCTCGATGACGGCCTTCTTCCGCTCCTCCCGCCTCGCCTTCAGGGAATCGAGTCCCTTCGTGAACTTCTCCAAGTCCTCCCGGAGCCGCTCCGCGGTCTTCTTGGTCTCGTCGAACCGCTTCCTGCGGTCCTCGAGGTCCTTGTCTCCGGCGGCGAGCTTCGACTGGAACTCTCTCCGCTTCGCTTCCAGGGCGCTCACCTTCACCTCGACGGCGCCCGTCTTGCTCCCGTATTCCTTGATCTGCTCCTCAATCTCCGAGATCTCGCGGCGCAACTCCTCGAGACGGGTGGCGACCTTCTCCGCCTGGGCCTGGGCCTCCCGGAGCTTGTCCGCGACCTTCTCGAGCTCGCTCGCGGAAGGCGCACCGAACTTCAGCGTGGACTTCTCGGCTTCCCCGCCGATCATCGCGCCGCTCGCCTCGATGAGCTCCCCGCCCAAGGTGACGAGGCGCACGCCGCCCATCCACTTCCGGGCCTCGTCGAGGTCCTTCACGACGAGCGTGTCGCCGAAGACGTAGAAGAACGCGTTCCTGTACTTCTCGTCGAAATGGCAGAGGTCGATCGCAAAGCCGAGGCACTCCTTCGCCACGAGGATCGCCTTGCCGCGTGGCTTGCCAACGAGCATCTTGTTGAGGGGGAGGAAGGTCGCGCGACCGATCCTCCGCCTCTTCAGGAAGTCGATGGCCTCCGCGGCCACGCTGTCGTCATCGACGATGATCGCCTGCATGCGAGCGCCCGCCGCGGTCACGATCGCGGTCTCGCACTGCGGGTCCACGTGGGCCAGCTGGGCCACGGTCCCGTGGATGCCCTTGATCGACCCCGTCTCCCGGCACTCCAAGATCGCGCTGACGGCCGCCGTGTACCCCTTTCGCAGGTTCTCCGCGGCGTCCGCCTCGGCCTTGAGCTGGGCATATTGCCGGGTCCGGGTCAAGATCGCCTGTTGGAGCTCCGTCTGCTCCCTGGATAGCCGGATCTCCTCGTTCCGCTTCTCCTGGAACTCCTGGCGGAGCTTCTGGAGGCTCTTCCCCGACTCCTTCGAGTGGGTCTTCAGCTCCTTGAGCTGCCAGTCCGCATCGTCGAACTCGACCTGGTACTGCTTCCGCGAGTCCTCGAGCTGACCGATTTCCGAGGAGAGGCGCTCCATCGCCTCCTTCGTTCGATCGCCCTCGAGGACGAGCCACTTCAGCTTCTCCTCGATCTCGTCGACCTGCTTGTTGAGGGCGATGATCTCCTTCTGAATCGCAAGGACCTTCGCATCGGTCTTCGAGGCCTTCTGGTCGACGTCGTGGAGGTCTGCGTCAGCCTGCTTGAGGGTCTCCTCGACCTCCGCGATCCGCTTCTCGACGTCCCCCCGGGCACGTTCGAGGGCCTCGATTTCCTTGATCACCTTGGTGCGTTCCCTCGCCGCATCCGCGCTGTCGACCTTGAGCTGTTTCAGCGTCTCCTTCGAGGATTCGATCCCGTCCGTGGCGCGGGCGCGTTCGATTCGGAGGGCATCGAGCTTGTCCTTGAGCTCCTTGGCCTCCTCCCCGCCTCGCTCCGCGATCTCCTGCTCGAGGGCGCTCAGCTTCGCTTGGGCCTTTTCGATCTGAGTCCGCAGGTCCTCCTTCTGAGCGAGAAGCTTCGTCCGCTCCTCCTCGTGCTTCACAACCTGCTCCTTCGTGGCCGTGATCTGCCGCTCGACGAGTTCGCGGTTCTTGTACGCCAGCTGGGCTCGGGCCGTCGTGAGGCGTTCGTTGAGCTCCTTGTACTTCAGCGCGCCCTCGCGGTCCGCGGCAAGCTGCTGGATCTGCTTATCAATCTCCTCAAGGATGATCCGGATCCGGTCGAGGTTCTCCTCCGTGTCCCGGCGCTTGCCTTCTGCCTGGCCGATGTCCTCGTCGAACTTCGTGATCCCCGCGATGCTGTCGAGGAGCCGACGCCGGTCCACGGCGGACATGGAGACGATCTTCTGGACGTCCCCCTGTTGGACGAAGTTGTAGCCCTCCGCGGAGATCCGCCCGTGGGCGAGGAGCTGGTCGAACTCCGCGAGGGAGGACTTGCGGTCGTTGATGTAGAAGTAGGAATTGTAGCCCCCCTCGACGCTCGGGCTCGCGCCGATGTAGCGGGTGAGCTTGACCTCGTCCGCGTCGGCCGGGATCGCGCGGTCCGAGTTGTCGAAGACGAGGGACACCTGGCAGTAGCTCGCGGGCTTCCTCTCCTTGCCGCCGTTCCAGATGAGGTCGGTGAGCTTCCCCGCGCGGATGGCCTTGGAGCTCCTCGGGCCGAGGACGAAGAGGATCGCGTCGGAGATGTTGCTCTTCCCCGAGCCGTTGGGCCCCGTGATCGTCGTGTAGCCCTGGAGGACGGGGACCGTGATCTTGCGGCCGAACGACTTGAAATTCTCCATCTCGATCTGCTTCAGGAACAAGGTCCTCACCTGCACCGCGGAAGGTGAGCACTGAAGGCGTCGACTGTCATCCCATCAGTACCCTTCTGGCCGTCCGACGTGGGTCGGACGGGGACGCGGAACGCG
>DATBLI010000115.1:0-21797 GCA_036555455.1 Thermoplasmata archaeon | reverse complement strand
GCGGGCGTGGTGAACGTTATCACCGGCTTCGTCGACGTCGGTCCCGAGATCAGGCCGGATACCATCACGTACAGCACCGCGGCCAGCACCACCGTAATCGCGACCATCAAAATCGTCGCGATGACGGGAGACACTGCCTGTTCATCCTTTCGGATGATGGCTTTCATGTTCAGTCCTCCTGCGGCTTTTGTAGCCGCACGGCTCCCGCTCTTCCGGGGTGTACTTTATACCTACCCCTGAAAAAATCAATCCTGAGAACGACCGATGGAGGCCGTCGATCGCGGCGGTCCCGCCGCCTCGTGAAAGGGGTGTTCGGAGGGGCTCATTCCCCCACCTCGATGGTCTCATCGCTCACGAGGACGAGCATGTTCTTGACCTCCTCCGTCTCGTACTCCTGCATCGAGAAGATGACCGTGTAGGCTCCCCGGGACCGCAGGTTGTTCACGAGGATGTGGAGGAACTCGCTGAGGATCTTCGTGTTGTTGTGAATCGCCAGGGAGTTGATCGAGTCGAGCACGAGGATCGCGTTGCGGTCCGGATTCCTCCGCAGGACGAATTCGACCTTGAGCATGATGTTCTCGAGCATTGTCGGGCTCTCCACGCTGATCGTGTGGGGGTGCCGCTTCTCCGCGGACATCATGATCTGGCTGATGCAGTCGACGAACCAGATGTGGTCGAGGGGGATCTCCAGGGCTTCCAATGCACCAAGGATGCTCTGGGCTGGGACGGTCGACGTAACGTAGATTACATTCAGGTTCTTCTTCGAAGCAAACTGGTCGGCGATGCCTTGGATCGCATCGAAGTACTGGTCCGCCTTCAGCCGCAGGCTCAGGGCGGAAGCCTCCGGAAGACGGGCGAGCTTGTCGTTGACCTCCGTCGCGATCGTCACCTCAACCGCCTCCGGAGACGCTGCCGCCCTTCAGGAGCGGGACCAGGAGCACGCCCGCGGTCGTGAGGTCGAGGACGTACTTCGCTCGGCTGTGCTGGGTCCCGCGCATCTTCACGACCTGGAGGGTCCGGATGAGGTCCCCGCGGCGCTCCAGGTTGCTCGTCACGATGACCCCGTCCGCGATGGCCTCTTCGACCCCCCAGTTGGAGGAGCCCTCCCCCGCGTGGCTGACCTCCGCGACGAGGAGGGACGTGCACCCCTTCGCGCTCAGGCCTTGGCTCAAGCGAAGGAGGAAGTCGCGGATCCGGTCCTGCTCCTTGAGTCGGTACGCGACGGACGTCGCGGAATCGAGGACGATCCGTCGCAGGTCGTTCTCTTCGACGAGGCCGATGATCGTGTCGACGAGGAGGCGGGATTCTTCGAAGCTCATTTCCGTCTTGTCGATGCCGAGCTTTTCGTAGATCTTCGGGAGATCGAGGAATTGGAGCTGCCCTTGGCGGACGAGCCTGTCATCGAAGAAGTCGAAGGGAATCACGTTCTTCAGGAGCTTGTCCGTGGGCTCCGTGACGCTGAGGTACAAGGAGTTCTCGCCGGAAAGCGCGCCGCGCACAAGGAATTCGATGCAAATCGACGTCTTGCCCGTGCCGACGCTGCCGGACACGAGGACCGTGTTCCCGCGGGGGATGCCCCCGTTCAGGATGTGGTCGATGCCTTCGATCCCGGTGACGCACCGCTCGCGCTCGCTGACGGCATCGCGCTCCTTTGGAGGCATGAGGCGGAGCGTTCATCCCGGACCGCTCTATTTGAGAGAAGCGCGCTGAGTATCGGACGTGAGAACGCCCGGGATATGGAGGGGATGCCCCGCTCCTGTCGCCCCGCCCGCGGACCTTCACATTCTTGGGGGCGGTTTGCCTTCACGGCTGAAGTGCGACCATGACGCCCCGACTCCTCCGCCCATCCGCCGAAATGGGAATGGCTTCGCCAATGGGAGCGACCGACGGGAGATGACCCTCGACGAAGTGTGCGAAACACTGCTCCACTCGAGGGAACCCTCCATCCAGTGGAAGGTCCGCGTCCTTGCCCTCGGTGAAGACGCGGGCTCACGGCCCCTTCGAAGGCTGCAGGAGGAGATTCGCCGATCCCCGAGGGCGAAGGCTCTCCTGGCCCGTCGGGATCACCGCGGTCGCCTTCTGGGCGACCGAGACCCCTACACGAAGTGGCAGGGGGCGCACTGGGTCCTGGCGGCGCTCGCGGACATCGGCTATCCCTCGGGAGATCCCTCCTTGAACGCGATGAAGGACCAGGTCCTGGATCGCTGGCTTGGCCCTACGTACTTCCGGGAATTCGATGCGACAACGAAGGCGGCGACCTATCGCGGGACGGGGGTCCCGCGGGTGCGAGGGCGATATCGGCGGTGCGCCTCCCAGCAGGGGAACGCGCTCTACTCCCTCCTGAAGCTCGGCCTTGAAGATCCCCGCCTGGAGGCCCTCGTGGAGCGGCTCCTCCACTGGCAGTGGCCCGACGGCGGTTGGAACTGTGATCGCAGCCCGACGGCGGACACTTCGTCCTTCTGGGAATCCCGCCATGCGATGCTGGGACTCGCTCTCTACGCGGACCGTGCGCACGCGCCCGCCGCGCGAGAGGCCGCCCGGCATGCCGCGGAAGTCTTCCTGAGTCGGCAACTGTTCGTCGAGAAGCACAGCGGGCGCGTGATGAACCAAGCCTTCCTCGCCCTCCATTATCCCTTGTACTACGCGTATGACATCCTGGGGGGCCTCAAGGCGATGGCCGAAATCGGGTTGATCGGGGACCCCCGCTGCCGCCGCGCGCTCGACTTCTTGGAAGCCAAGCAGCTCCCGGGGGGCGGCTGGGCCGCAGACCGGCGCCTATACAAGGTGTCGTCGGCGATTGAGCCCCGGGCAGATTCCGTGGACTGGGGCGGGGCTCGAAAGGCCTCGATCAACGAATGGGTGACGACGGACGCGCTCTATGTCCTCGGAGCGGCGGGCCGATGGTGAACTCGTCCATGCCCCCGCGGACGGACCACACTCCCGCCTGCGGTTCGCCCGTTAGGAACGTTTTTATCGGGAGGGCGAGGTACTTCGAGGGGACCATGGAACCCATCCTGCACGTCGCCCTCGACTTCATGCATCTCAAACGGGCATTCCAGGCCGCGAAGGAAGCGGTGGCCGGCGGCGCGGACTGGATTGAGGCGGGAACGCCTCTGATCAAGTCGGAAGGCATCGAGGCCGTCCGTGTCCTGAAGAAAGCGTTCCCGGACAAGACGATCGTCGCGGACCTGAAAACGATGGACACGGGGGCCCTTGAGGTCGAGATCGCCGCGAAGGCCGGGGCCGATGTGGTCACGATCATGGGGGTGACGGACGACGCGACGATCCTGGAGGCTGTGAAGGCGGCGCGTCGCTACGGTTCGAAGATCATGGTCGACCTCATGCGCGTGGAGGACAAGCGGAAGCGTGCGGTCGAGCTCGAGAAGCTCGGGGTGGACTACCTGAACATGCACGTCTCCATCGACGAGCAGATGATCGCCCACACGCCCCTCGAGGAGCTCAAGGCTGTCGCGAAGGCCTCTCGGCTCCCCATTGCCGTCGCCGGCGGCCTGAACTCGGAGACGGTCGCCCAAGCCGTGAAGGCCGGGGCATCGATCATCATCGTCGGCGGCGCCATCATCAAAGCCCCCGACGTCGCGAAGGCCACGCGGACAATCAAGAAGGCGATGCGGGAGGGGAAAGCCATCCCGACCGCCCTCTACAGGAAGTATTCCGAAGCGGATGTGCTCGATGCCTTCCGCAGGGTGTCCACGCCGAACCTCGCGGACGCGATGCAGAAACGGGGTGTCATGCAAGGGATCGTTCCGCGGGTCAAGCATGGCACGAAGCTCGTCGGCCGTGCGCTCACCGTGAAGACCGCGGACGGGGACTGGGCGAAGCCCGTGGAGGCGATCGACCGGGCCCGGGCGGGGGATGTCATCGTCGTCGATGTCGGCGGCGGTCCGACCGCGGTCTGGGGAGAGCTCGCGTCGAACTCGTGCATCGTGAAAGGCATCGCGGGCGTCGTCATCGACGGAACCGCGCGGGACATCGACTCGATCGCGGACCTGAGCTTCCCTCTCTTCAGCCGGTATGTGTCGCCGCACGCGGGGGAACCAAAAGGCCAGGGGTCCATCGGGGACGAGATTGAATGCGGCGGCCAGGTCGTCCGCACGGGGGACTGGATCGTCGGGGACGAATCGGGCCTCGTCGTCGTCCCGAAGGAAGTCGCGGTGGAGATGGCGAACCGCGCCCTCGATGTGCTCGAACGCGAGAACCGGGTCCGCGAGGAGATCAAGCGAGGCGGAACCCTGAGCTCCGTACTCGAGCTTGAGAAGTGGGAACAAGTCCGGTGAGGGGTGCGGCGTGGATCGGCGCGGGATCGAGAGCCTTCTTCGCGAACTGAGGAACGGGAAAACGACCGTGGCGGAAGCCATGGAGAGGCTGCGCAGCCTCCCGTACGAGGATCTAGAGTTCGCGAAGATCGATTCGCACCGCGACCTCCGCCGCGGGATTCCCGAAGCGGTCTATTGCCCGGGGAAGACGCCCGACCAGGTCGCTGCCATCGTGACGCACCTGGTCGAGTCCGGTTCCCTCGCCCTCGCGACGCGCGCCAGCCCGGAGCTTGAGCACTACATTCGCAAGGCCCTGGGCGGGAAGATGGTTCGGTACTTCGAGAAGGCCCGCATGGTCGTTGCGGGCACCCCACGGAAGGGTCGTCGAGGCCATGTCCTCCTCGTGACCGCGGGCACGTCGGACATCCCCGTGGCCGAGGAAGCCGCGGTCACCGCGGAGGTCCTCGGAAACCGTGTGACGCGCCTCTATGACGTCGGCGTAGCGGGTGTGCACCGAGTCCTCGACCATCGGGCCCTCCTGAGGAGGGCGAAGGTCATCATCGTCGTCGCGGGCATGGAGGGCGCCCTGCCCAGCGTCGTCGCGGGCCTCGTGGACGTACCCGTGATCGCCGTGCCGACGTCCGTCGGGTACGGCGCAAGCTTCGACGGCCTCGCGGCCCTCCTCGCGATGATGAATGCCTGCGCGCCCGGAGTCGCGGTCGTCAACATCGACAACGGATTCGGTGCGGGCTACCTCGCCAGCGAGATCAACCGCTGAGGCGATCAGAGGAACAGGAGGTTCGCGTTCATGCCGAGGACGAAGATGCCGATGACGACCGCGAGGATGCCGATCCACGCTCCGAGGTTCCATCGCCACACCTTCGCGCCGTCGAGGGGCATGACGGGAATCATGTTGAAGCCCGCAAGGACGAGGTTCATGAACGCCGCGGACTGGAACACGGCACCCGCGAGGGCGGCCGCCATGCCTTGGATAGGGAGCACGACGGCATAGAGGCCGATGAACGCGAGGCCGAGGACGACGTTCGTGACGGGACCCGCGGCGCTGATGCGCCCGTTCTGCTCCTTCGTGACCGCTCCCGAGATGTACGTGGCTCCGGGAGCGCCAAAGATGAAACCCAGAAAGGCGAAGATGAACGCCATCGCGAGTCCCTGGAGAGAGTAGCGAAACTCCGCCCAGTGTCCGTAGCGCTGGGCGACGACCTTGTGCATGATCTCGTGGAGGCCCACGCCCGACCCGACGGACACGAGGGAGGACGCGAAGACGAAGCCCACCGATGTGAGGGGCGAGCCAAGGATTCGGAGGCCGTTGCCCCAGACGACGTAGAGGACCGTGAGCGCGGCGCTGAGCCCAAGGATCGCGATCCCGAGCTGAGTCAGCTCCGTCCGGCTGAAATGCACCCCCCGCTTTGGTGGCGCCGGATACACGTAGATCGGCGGCGCGGCGTACTCGGAATAGGGAGGACGCATGGATCCTACCCCAGGTCAGCCGTCTATATAGGATTGCGCTCCTTCATGCAAACTGCGCGCCGCAATTCTCGCACTCCTCCGCGGCTGCCGGGAGGATGACGTCGCAGAGGGGGCAGCGGAACCGACCGTGTTCCGATCTCTTCCGGATTTGCGATCGGATGAGCCGCACGCCTCGCTCCCGGAAGGCGGACAGATCGCCGGCGAGAAGGCCCTCGAGGGCAGTGACGTCGAATCCCTTCGCGCGCCAGGCCTCCGTCTGGCGTCGGTACTCCTCCCGAAGGATCTCTTCCTTGTTCACGCCCGCGAACGCTTCGAGGAGTTCCTCGCGCACCTCGGGAGGCATCCCCCGGAAGTCTTCGTCCTGCGCGAGTTCGACGATCTCGCCCGTGACCTCCTGGAGCTTGCGTCCAATCGCCTTCGCGTCATGCTCTTCGACGCGGGAGGAGCCGCAGGCGGCGCACCGGTCGGCGCCGACGAGCCAGGCCGCCCCGCACACGGAGCAGCGGCGGCCGTTCGTCCTGGCCGTGGCTTTCGGCTCGAGATCGACGAGGAGGGCGCGGCGGGCGATCGCGTGATGGAGGCCTTTCCTCACCGCGCTCTCGGGCAGGGCGAGCTTCACGATGTCCGCGAAGTCCCGAAATCCCCTCGCGACGAGTTCCCGCGCGCGGGTCTCAGAGATGCCCGGAATGGACGCGAGGAGGAGCACGGCCTCGTGGTCCTCCGGCTTCCGCGGGCGCGTGCCCATGTCCGCGCCGCAGGTGTCGCACAGGGCCGTCCATCCCGGAAACATCTTCCCGCATTTCGGGCAGATGGCCTGGTCCCGGAGGAGAATCGTGTTGCAGCGCGGGCAGATCGCGGCCGCGGTTCCGAAGCCGCAGACGACGCAGCGGCGGGCCACGCCGGCGCACGGCGAAGCCCGTTACTTAAGGGATGGCTCCTGATTATCTCGAAGGGACGGGACCTCGAACGAGACGGCTTGGCTCACAGAGTCACTCGAGTGTCGACCCCCGGTTCGTCCCGAGCCGGATTCCCACTTTCGCATATCTCCCCTCGATAGCCCTTCATATCGTCGTCCCGTGGCCCTGTTGAGGCGACGTCCTGACCCAGGAGCTCGAGCCCCCCCAGCCCCAACCCACGGAACCTTCGCCCTCAAGCCTGGTGCCGTGGCCGTTCGATCACGTTCGCGCCGGGCAGGCGGAGTTCCTCGTGGATGCCCGCGCGGCGATGTCTGAGGGGAAGCATCTCCTCGCCCACGCCCCGACGGGCATCGGGAAGACCGCGGTCGCGTTGACCGCCGCCCTCGAGGTTGCGTTCGCCCGGGACAAGGTCGTCCTGTTCCTCACGTCGCGCCAGAGCCAGCATCACATCGCGGTGGAGACCCTGAAGCGAATGGAGGCGAAGGGAGCCCGGGTCGCCGCCGTGGACGTCATCGCGAAGCAGGCAATGTGCCTCCAAGACAGCGCGCCCGAATTCGGCCGCGCGTTCCACGAGTTCTGTGACCTGAAGGTCCGCACGCGGTCGTGTTCCTTCTTCAACCGCGACGACCGGGTCGTCGTGGAGGCGCTCCTGCAGAGGCCGCTCCACGTTCAGGAGACCATTCGCGCGAGCGCAACGTGCCGTGTCTGCCCTCACAAGGCCGCGATGGACGCGGCCGCGCGAGCCCACGTCCTCGTCTGCGACTATAACTACGTGTTCAGCGACATCCTCGAGTGGACCCTTGAGCATCTGGCGCGCCCCCTCGAAGACCTCCTCCTCATTGTGGACGAGGCCCACAACCTCCCGGACCGCATCCGCGGCCATCTCGGGGGCGACCTGTCCCTCCTCGACGTGATCCGCGCGTCCCGCGAGGCCCGGGACCTCGACCCGGAGTGCGCTCACCAATTGGCCGGTGTCGCGAAGGCCCTCGAGAGGTTCCTCCTGGGGTTGCGCGCGGAACGCGTCGCGCGCAAGGAGGAACTCGTGGACGTCGTCGAAGGTGGTCTGCGTCGCGGGCTGCGCTCGCACGTCGGCTACCTGGATTTCGTCGAGATGCTCCTCCACGCCGGGGAGGAGGGCCTCCGCCGCGGCCGGCCGACCCGCCTCCCCGAGATCGCCGAGTTCCTCGAACGCTGGCAGGAGGTCGACGAAGGCATCCTCCGCCTCGTCGTCCCCGGAGAGGAGGGCAAGTTCGCCTTCCGCCTCATGGATCCGAGCGTCCTGAGCAAGCCCATCTTCGATCGGATTGCCGCGAGCATCCTCATGTCCGGGACCCTCCACCCGGCGGGGATGTACGCCGACCTGCTCGGCATCGCCGCGGAGCGAAGGCGGATCCGCGTGTACCGATCCCCGTTCCCGCGGGAGAACCGGCTCCTCCTCGTGCACCCCGTGGCCACGACCCTCTACACGAAGCGATCGGGGGAGATGTACGACCTGATCGCTCGCGAAGTCCAGGCGATCGGCTCGGCGACCCGCGGCAACGTTGCGGCGTTCTTTCCCTCCTACGAACTCCTTGACGAAGTCCATGGCCGTCTGAGGGCGGGCGGATGCCCCAAGCCAGCGATCGTGGAACGCCCCACCTGGGACAAGGCGAAGCGGGACGGGGCCCTGGACGCCCTGCGTCTTGCGCGAGGCCGGGACGGCGCTCTCCTCCTCGCCGTCCAGGGAGGCTCTCTGAGCGAGGGCGTCGACTACGACGACAACCTTCTCGCGTCCGTGGTGATCGTCGGCCTGCCTTTGAGCCCTCCCAGCGTGGAGGTCCAGAGCCTGACCGACTACTACGAGAGGAAGTTCGGCTCCGCGAAGGGCTACGAATACGCCTACCTGTTCCCCGCGATGAACAAGATCCTTCAGGCGGCGGGTCGGCCGATCCGCAGCGAACGGGATCGCGCGGCGATCGTCCTCTTGGAGGGGCGCCTGCTTTCTCCGCGGTATGGGCGGCTCCTCCCCCTGGACTTTGCGCCTCGGCCCAGCGAATTCCCGGCGCGAGAGGTCCAGCAGTTCCACGGGATGCCGAAGTAGCGGTGCCGGGCCGCGGCCAAGGTTTTTCTTATCCTCGCGGAATCGCGGGCCCGTGCTCCTGAAACGAGGCGCCGAGGCGGAGATTCGGCGTACGGAGTTCCTCGGCCGGCCTGCGGTCGAGAAGCACCGCGTGCCGAAAGCCTACCGCCTCCCAGAGCTCGACGAGGATCTGCGGCGGGCTCGCATCCGCATGGAGGTGCGGCTCATGGCCGAGGCCCGGTCGGCGGGGGTCGCGGTCCCCGTCCTTTACGACGTGAATTTCCTCGACAACAAGATCCTCATGGAGTTCATCGACGGGCCGACCGTGAAGGACGTCCTCGAGGAGGGGGGCTCGAAATCCCATGAGGTCGCCAAGGAGATTGGACGTCATGCGGCTCGGCTGCACCGCGCGGGCATCGTCCATGGCGATCTGACGACGTCAAACATGATCCTGCGGGAGGGGCGGATCGTGATGATCGACTTCAGCCTTGGAGCGAAGGACGAGCAGACGGAGGCTCGCGGCGTCGACCTCCACCTCCTGCGGGAGGCTCTCACGAGTGCCCACAGGAATGCAGCCGCCTACTACCGGGACGTTCTTGCGGGGTACCGCGAGGTCCTCGGGAGCCAGGCCAACGCCGTCATCCGCAAAGTCCAGGAGATCGAGTCTCGGGGCCGGTACACATGATCCAGTTCATCACGACGAACGCAGGCAAGTTCCAGGAGGTCTCCGCAAAGCTCCTCGAGGCGAACGTCCGGATCGTCCACCTCGACCGGTCCTACCCGGAGATCCAGACGGACCGCCTGGAGAAGGTCCTTAAGTACGCGGCCACGGTCCTCGACGACGAGGTGAAGGGGGACTACCTGATCGACGACTCCGGGCTCTCCATCGAAGCGTTGCGCGGATTCCCCGGCGTGTACTCGGCCTACGCCTACAAGACCCTCGGCTGCGCGGGCATCCTCCGGCTCATGGGCGCAGAGAAGTACCGCGCCGCGACCTTCGATACCGCGTTCCTCCTGCGGGCGGGGGAGGACCACCATGTCTTCCATGGGGAGTGCCGCGGGACGATCGCGGACCGCGAGCGCGGGAAAGGAGGCTTCGGATTCGATCCGATCTTCGTCCCCGAGGGCGACACCCGGACTTTCGCGGAAATGACGACGGCGGAGAAGAACCGCGTGTCCCATCGCGCCCGGGCCGTCGATGCGCTCGTGGCCCACCTGACGTCATCGAAGCAAGCTTGATACCGCGGACCCCCGTACCCCGCGGCGTGCCGCGTCCCCGGGTCCTCATCACGGGCGCCGCCGGCTTCGTCGGGAGCCACGTCGCAGACGAACTGGTCGGGGAGGCCGACGTGGTCCTCGTGGATCATCTCGGCGCAGGCAAGCGCGAGAATGTCGACGCCGCAGTCGCCGCGGGCGCAAAGTTCGTGAAGCGCGACCTCCTCAGAGGGGACCTCCGGCCCCTGTTCCGCCGTGTCGACACGGTCTATCACTTCGCGGCGAACCCCGACGTACGCCTTGGCCGCGGCGGCGCGAAGGCGCAGGTGGAGCAGAACGTCCTCATGACCTCCCGCGTCCTGGAGGCCTGCCGCGCGAACCGCGTCCCGAGGATCGTGTTCGCGTCGACCTCGACCGTGTACGGCGAGGCGAAGGTCGTGCCCACGCCCGAGGACTACGCACCCCTCGAGCCGATCTCCCTCTACGGCGCGACGAAGCTTGCGTGCGAATCCCTCCTGTCCGCGTATGCCCACAGCTTCGGAATCCACGCCGTCGTCTTCCGCCTCGCGAACATCGTCGGCGGGCGGAGCGGGCACGGCGTCACGGTCGACCTCGTGCGGAAGTTGCGGCGGAACCCAAAGCGCCTCGAAATCCTCGGGGCCGACCCGGGGACCTCGAAGTCCTATGTGCACATCGTCGACGTCTTGGCGGGATTCCGGGCGGGGATCGCGAGCGCGCGGGGGCCCCTGGACGTCTACAACCTCGGGAGCCACGATGCGATCAGTGTGCGTCGCATCGCAGACCTGATCTGTGAAGCCGCCGGAGCCGAAGGCGTCGAGTACGCATGGACGGGAGGGGCGGGAGGGGGACGCGGCTGGGCGGGAGATGTCCGCACGATGGGCTTGGCCCTCGGCCGGCTCCAGGCCACGGGCTGGCGGCCGACGATGACGAGCGAGGAGGCCGTCCGCCGTGCGGCCCGCGAGCTATGGAGTCGCGGGAGTCAGAGAACTCCGTGAGAAGTTATTTAGCGGCGGAGCTAATGGCTCGCCGACCCTGGGGCTGTGGGGTAGCTTGGTCTATCCTTCGGGCTTTGGGAGCCTGCGACGGCAGTTCAAATCTGCCCAGCCCCACTCCCGGCCCCTTGGTCACAGAGGCGTGGTTATGGTTCGCGGGAAGCGACTGACGGAACGCGAGTGGCACCGAAAGATGGCGGCGAAGGAATTCAATGTCGTATGGTCCCTTCTGGAGAAGAAGCGGCGCACGAAGGAGGAGGACGCCTCGATGATCCACGCCGCCCACTCCTCTCGGCATCACTGGGGCCTCGTGGGGAAGCCGGTCAACATTGCGATCGGCGAGTGGCAGATCTCCCACGTCTATGCCGTGCTCCGGAGGCCCGAGCCTTCGCTCTACCATGCGGCACTCTCCCTCGACACTTGCCGCAGGAACCGCGTCGGAGACTTCGCCCTCGCGTTCGCATACGAAGCCCTCGCCCGCGCCTCCTCCTTGGCGGGCGACCGCGTCGCTCGAGATCGTTATCTCGCGAAGGCCCGCCGCGCGGGGGAGAAGATCCGCGAAGAGGAGGACCGGAAGCTCTTCTTCTCCGATCTCGCATCGATTCCCGGTGGCCGAGTCCACTGAGTCCCGCGTCCCTTCGGCCGCAAAGAGACGCAAGTGGCTTTTTCACGCAGGGCGCAGCCGCGTCTCTTCCGGCCTGCGGTCATCCTGAGGCCTTCGGTTCAAGGTGGGCCCTCTCCACGCGCCATAGGCCTGCGGTCCCGGACCAGATCGGCTCCGCTCGGTCGACGACGAGGCGCATCCGGAAGAAGGGCGCATCGAGGACGAGGGTCTCGAACTCGCCGCCCTCCCCGCACGGGTTCACCCCCTTCGTCTCCCGGAGACGGAGGAGTTCGTCTACAGTCCCCTCGTCCCAAGGGCGCCCGAGCCAGGAGGCGTCGAGGCCTTCCGCGGATGTGCTCGAAAAGACGATCGACAGGCCTGCGCGGAGGTAGTCACGCACGAGCTGCCCTGGATCCTGCCTCCAGAGGGGGGCGAAAACGCGGAGCCCGAGGTCGTGGGCGACGCGATTCACGCGGCTGTGCTGGTAGTCCGAGGCCGTCGCGCCGACGACGATGCCGTCCGCTCCCGCGCGCTCGAAAGCCCGTCGAAGTCCCTCGAGTTCGCCTTCCTCGCCCGGCTCCGCCGGCTCCTCGAGCAGGGGAATTCCCATCGCTTGGGCCTGGAGGGCCGTGAGATGGAGGTTTGGCACATGGAACATCATGGATGCGGGATCTGCGGGACGGATCGTGATCAGGGGCCCGACATCCCAGCCGCGCTGGATGGCCACGTGCACCGCATACGTGGAGTCCTTCCCCCCCGAGAACAGGGCCGCGACGCGCATGCGGATGGCAGCGGCACGCGGTGGAAGAACGTATCGCAGGACCAGCCCGGGCCTGGAGACGCCAGACGCCAGGACGTTCGAGTGCCGGTCCTGTCCCGTTTCGCGGTCTCGAAACGGGGCGTTCTTCCCACGAGCATCCTCGATCTGCCCGGCAGAACCGTCAGAAAAGGGAAAGGAGGCGGCGGGGTTGCCCGCCGCCCTGCGTTCTGCCCTCAGTCATCGATGTCCACGTGAACGACCTGCCCCTGGTCCGCTCCGGCCTCGTTGTTGTAGTAGATCAGGAGCAGGGCGCCTTCCTCCGTGCCGCTCACCGTCACCTTCGTCGTCGTCCACGGGTCCGCCGTGAAATAGAACGGGTCCGCCTGGATCGTCGGCGCGATGACGTTGAAGGTTGCCGCGGCTGTGACATCCTGGGCGTCGGTTCCGAGGTCCGTCGTCACGACGAAGTAGGAGATCGTCGTGTTCGTCGGGTCGATCGTCGGGAGCCCGAGGGCCGTCCCGATGAAGTTCAGGTCGTCCAAGAGGATCGGTGCCGTCTGCCACGCGGTGTTCTTCTCGTTGCTCACGACGAACTCCAAGAAGCCCGCGAAGGATGGCAGGCCGAAGACGGCAGAGGCCATCTGGCCGTTCACCGTGCCCGTGGTGAGGAGCCCGAGGTCCGCCACCTCGACGAGATAGTCCGGCGCGCCGCCGTCCACATCGATGTAGATGTCCGTCACCATGTTGTTCGGCGTGCTCCGGCGGCCCCATACGACCGTGCCGAACTCCAGGATTTGGCCTAGGCCCTCCACGTCATAGGTGTGGGCGCCCGTGTACCGCACGTTGAACCAAGCGTCCGGCTCGTTCGGCATGCCCGGTCCCTCCGCAATCAGGTCCTTCCGCGGGTTCTTGACGCCAAGCTGGTAGATGTCCACGTCCGTGGGCCGGATCCCCGTGTTCCGCACTTTGAGGGTGTCGTGGTCGGGAAGCTCGATCCAGGACGGACGCGCCGACGCATCGGCCCGCGCAATGGGCAGAACATAGAAGGGCACGCGAAGCACGTCGTTGCCGTTCTTGGTCTGCGTCAAGGTCACGAAACCCTCGTATTCCGCGAAGGACGCTCCCGCGGGGAGCTTGTCGAAGTCCACGACCATCCAGACCGTGAAGCTGGCCGTGCGCCCTCCCGTCACTGCGAGGGACGGAGGCACGAGGAGCTTCACCGTCCCGTCGTTGAGCGCGGGGTCCCGGAAGGCCCAGGAGAGGCTGAATAGTTTGAATGTCGATCCTTTGTTCCGCAGGGTCAGCGTCACGCCGTAGACCTTCTTCCCGTAGTCATCGCCCTCCTTCACGCCGAAGGATGCGCTGCCGGGCGTCACGACGGACGAGACCTTCGCGGCAACGTCCACGCGGGCGCGGCCCGCCCCCTCGAGGGCGAGGGGATACGCCGTCGTGCCGTCAGGGAACGTGTCCGTGGCCGTGTTCATCAACGCGGCCTTGATCTCTCCGACGGACCACTTCGGGTGCAGCTGCCGCAGGATTGCGGCCGCACCGGCGATGTGCGGCGTGGAGAAGGAGGTGCCCGATACGGATGACGAGTCCGTGCCTGTGCCGACCTCCGCGGACAGGATGTTCACGCCCGGCGCGACGATGTCCGGTTTCAGGGCGGAGTCCCCGAACCGCGGACCCCGAGATGTGAAGGACGCAAGGCGGTCCGGGATGGACAGCTGGTTCGTCGGATCGAGGGTGAGGGTTGTGCCTGCAAGGAGGGCGGCGCGGATCGCGTTACCGTCCGCGAGGCTGATCATGACCCCCGGAATGGTGATCCCGGCAGAGCTCCCGCCCATGATGATCGGAGCACCGGGCACGTTGTTCGTCATGACGACCGCGACTGCGCCTGCGGCTTGGGCGTTCAGAATCTTCGACGCGAACGTGCACGTCCCGCGGGCGATCAGCGGAATCTTGCCCGTCAGGGAACCGGGAGCGAGCGCGGAGCATGTCTCGCCAAGGGACACGGTGAGGCCCGACACCGCGCCTGTCGTGGCCAGAGGCACCGTGATGGCCCCCTCCACGGACTCGTAGTCGCCGTCTGCGTCGCTGGAGCCCGCTACGTTGAGGAGCTGGACCGAGACACCGGGGTCGTTGCCCGCGGCGACACTGATCACGCCGGTCGCGGATCCGGGGCTGTCCTGGATGTAGGGGATGTCCCCCGCATTCCCGGCCGCGGCGACGACGATGGCCCCGAGAGCGACCGCGGCGTTCGACGCGACCGAGTCCGGTGCCGTGTCGCGCCCGAATCGGCTGCCGAGGGACATGCTGATCACGCCGACGTGGTCCTTCGTCTTCCCGTCCTGGTTCGGATCCATCGCGCGCTCGATGCCGGCGATCACGTTCGATGTGTCCGTGCTCGCGGTGCCGTCAATCGCGCAACCGCTGAAGATCTTGAAGGCATACAGCTTCGCGCCTGGCGCGACACCATGGTAGGTCAGCGTCATCCCGCCGGACACGACATCCATGCCCGCCGCGGTGCTCGCAGAGTGGGTCCCGTGCCCGTTGATGTCCAAGGGGTCCGGATCGGGGACCGGGGTGTCAGTGCAGACGCCGCCCGGGGCGGTTGCGCCGCGCGCGTCGTAGTCCTCCCCGACGAAGTCGTACCCTCCGATGACCTTCGCGGTGGGGAAGCTGCCGCCCTCGATGATCGTCGGGTCGTTCGCCGCGTAGTCCCCGGGGGTTCCCGCGCCGCCGAAGGCCGCGTGGGTGTAGTCGATGCCGCTGTCGATGATCGCAATCGTCACGCCCGTTCCGTCGGCGCCCAGTTGCCCGTACGACTTGCCGCCGAGGATGAAGGGCACGCTGTTGTCGAGGGCGATCGTCGCCTGCTTCGTCGCCTGGATCTGCTGGATGGCAGGCATCAGGGCCACTTGGGACAAGGTCGCGCGGCTTGCGGACGCCGCGAGGCCATTGTACACGACCTGGTATTGGTAAAGGACCTTTCCGCCCGCCGCCTGCAAGGCGGCAGCGATCGGTGCCTGGGCCTGTCTCAAGGAGGCCACGTAGGCGCCCTGCTCATCCTCCGTCAGGAGCGGGAGTCCGTTTGCCTCCCGATACGATTGCTCCGCTGCCAGGGACCGTTGGGACAAGCCGATGATGACGTGAACGGGACCGTTGCCGTCAGCCGCGACGGGCGCCAGGCCGCTGACGGGAGTCCCGATCCGCTCGAGGCGGCCCGCGGCATTCGCCGAAACAGCGTTCCCACTCGCGCCTGCGGAGACTGACCCCACGAAGGCGGCCATCGGAATGATCCCGATTGATCCCACGAGCACCAGGCTTAGAGCTAGTGCACTCCACGCTCGAAAACGAGTGTTCACCTTCCCTTCCTCCCTGTCGAAGGTAACCGCGAGCGGGACTTAAGCCATTCTGTGAACTCCGACAAGTTGCTCTCATTCCCGAGGATGATACCACGAGGATCGTCGAGCAGGCGACACTTAGGATAACCTAAATCGCACGTCCCACGGAGGTCCTCCGCAGTGTCCTGCGGCCGGTCATCGCTGCCGTGAAGTCGGCGAGAACGCGCCGGGAGAGTGCGGGTTCCTCGTACATCGGTTCCCACCCGATGTCCCGCGTGGGAGTCGGGCAGGAGTGTGTGCATGGCGCAGCCCTCAGAGGTGACGCTGCGGCTCGTCACGGAGGCAGGCGGCGGTTTCAGCTGGGCGAGGGCGCCAGGTTCCATGCGCCGGATCTCGCGTTAACCTTGAATAAGGTTGACGTGGACTCCGCGAACCCTTTATGCAGCCCCCTCGATTCCTCCGACGTGCGCCTCGACGAGTTGACCTCCGCGGAGTTCGCCCAGAAGATCGGCCCGGACGCGGTCGTCCTCCTCCCCGTTGGCGCGCTCGAGGAGCATGGACCCCACCTCCCGCTCGGCGCGGACATGATGCAGCCGATGCATGCGATCGAGGCGGTCGCCCGCCGCACGGGCGCCTACATCGCCCCGCCGATCCCCTACGGCGTCGTGCCGACGACCCGGCCGTATCCCGGGACCGTAGGCGTCGGGTTCGATTCGCTGCGGGCCTTCGTGCGGGACGTCCTCCTAGACTTGGAGAGGAACGGAGTGCGTCGTGTGCTCATCGTGAGCGGCCACGCGGCGTCGGAGCACATGGCGGCCCTGCGCGTCGCCGCGAAGGAGGTCGTGGACCGGGGCGCGATGCGGATCACGGTCCTCTCCGACTACGACATCATCTACGACTGGAAGGATCTCCCGCCGAACGAAGGGCATGCGGGCATGCTCGAGACTTCCCGGATCCTCGCCCAGCGGCCCGAGCTCGTGAAGGGCACGGCGCCGGCGGGCCGGAACGAAATTCCGCGGCACGCGATCCTGGCGGATGCGCGGCCGTACTGGCCCGGGGTCACGGGGGACCCGTCCAAGGCCACGAGGGAGCTCGGAGAACAGCTCGACGGGATGGTCATCGAGGAACTCGTGAGGCTCGTCGACGAGCTCAAGGGGAGGTCGTGACTTGGCTGAAGCCGACGCGAAGAAGCGACGGGCCGCCGAGGCGTCCCTTGCCTTCGTGAGGGACGGCATGATCCTCGGCCTCGGCACAGGGTCGACCGCGCGGCACGTCCTCGAGGGCCTCGCGCGGAAGGTCGCGGAGGGGTGGCACCTCGCCGGCGTGCCGACGTCCCTCGCGACCGCGGAGGCCGCGAAGATCCTCGGGATCCCGCTGACCTCCCTCGAGGAGCATCCGGCCCTCGACCTCGCGATCGACGGCGCGGATGAGGTGGACCCGAGGTTGGACCTGATCAAGGGCCTCGGGGGCGCCCTGTTCCGCGAGAAGATTGTCGCCGCGGCCGCAAAGAAGTTCGTCGTCGTCGTGGACGACACGAAGCTCGTCAAGCGCCTTGGAGAGACGGCACCGGTCCCCGTGGAGGTGCACCCCTTCGGATGGAACACCGCGAAGATCGCGTTGGAGGCGCTCGGCGCAGCGGTGGCGATTCGGAGCCGCGATGGCCAGACCTTCCGCACGGACAACGGGAACCACATCCTCGACGCGCGCTTCCCTCGAATCCGTTCTCCCACGAAGACCGCGGGAGACATCGACGCGATCCCCGGCGTCGTCGGCCACGGCCTCTTCCTCGGCATGGCCGATGCGGTCGTCGTCGGCACGGCGAAAGGAGTCCGGACCCTCCGGCCTACGCGAAGGACTTGAGCTTCCGGCGATTCGACTCGATGCGGTCGACCTTCGCTTGCTCCTCGCGGTCGACTTCCGTGAGGATCTGGGGGAGCGGATACGCGAGCCGGTACGCGTGGACGGGCCGGCCCTTCCCCTCCTTCTTGATATCCCGCTTGTCGACCCACTTCCGGCGGCGGAGTTCCTGCATCGCGATGCTGACCTCCGGCTGCCGCAGCCCCGTGGCTTTCTCGATCTCCACGGAGGTCGTCTCGTCGCGTTTCGAGAGGAACACGAGGGTCTTCGCGACGTTCTTCGAGAGGCCCGTCTCGATGAGCAGGTCGACGAGCTGCTCGTCCTTGCGGCGGAGGCGGGTCTCCCTGCTCATTTAATCTCAAGGCCAATTATTAATGTGGCCATATATATTTCTTCCTCTCGGAGTGGATATACGCTGCAATGGGAGGACGTCGAACAGAGATTCCCACGCTACGATGTGTGCGCGCTCGTAACCCTTTAATAGCAGTTCCTCTGTGCAACAGTGCCCGGTTCGTCTCGATGAGGCTCCCCCAGGTTATTCGCGGTTACTGCCCCCATTGCGGGAAGCATACAGAGCTGGAAGTCGAGCGCGTGAAGAACCGCCCGCGCTCCGAGTTGCGCGCCGGCCAGAGGCGTTTCCGCCGCGTGACCGCCGGGTACGGGGGCTTCCCGCGGCCGAAGCCGGAAGGGCGGGAGAAGCCCACGAAGCGGATCCATCTCCGGTACCGCTGCAAGGTCTGCAAGAAGGCCCACCAGCGGGTCGGGATCCGGGCGAAGAAGTTCGAACTCGTCGAGGTGCACAAGTGATCCCGAAGCCCGCGAGCCAGTTCCTCAGGGTCAAGTGCGAGGATTGCGGCAACGAGCAGGTCGTCTTCGACCGGGCTGCGAGCACGGTCCTGTGCCAAGTGTGCGGTGCGACGCTCGCGAAGCCCACGGGGGGCAAAGCCGCGATCCGAGGGGAGATCCTGGGGGTCCTCGAGTAGATGGTGTCCCGCGGGCGCGAGTACGAGTGGCCGGAGGAAGGCGAGCTCGTCGTTTCCTCCGTATCCAATGTGAAGAACTTCGGCGCCTTCGTCACCCTCGACGAATACGAGGGGAAGGAGGGCTTCATCCACATCGCGGAGGTCAGCTCGGGCTGGATCAAGTACATCCGCGACTACATCCGAGAGGGGCAGAAGGTCGTCTGCAAGGTCCTCCGCGTGGACAAGGACAAGGGCCACATCGACCTCTCCTTGAAGGCGGTCAACGAACACCAGCGCCGCGAGAAGATCCAGGAGTGGAAGAATGAGCAGAAGGCGGAGAACCTCTTTGGGATCGTCGCGCAGCGGATCGGCAAGCCCGCGGATGCGTGCTGGGAGGAGTTCGGCTACGACCTCCTCGATTCCTTCGGCACCCTCTACCGCGCCTTCGAGGAGTGCGTGATGGACGAGACGGCCCTCGAGGAGGAAGGGTTCAAGGGCGCCTGGGTCAAGACCTTCGTCGAGGTCGCGCGGGAGAACATCGTCCCGCCTTACGTGACGATCGACGGCTACCTCGAGGCGACGGACTACGCGCCCGACGGGGCGAACCGAATCCGGGACGCTCTCCTGAAGGCTCCGCGGGAGGACGGCACGGTGACCGTGAAGGTCCAGTACATCGGCGCGCCGCGCTACCGGATCGTCGTGCGCGCGCCGGACTTCAAGTCGGCGGAGGACGAGATCCAGAAGGCGGCGGCCCGCGTCCTGAAGGCCCTCGAGGCGAAGGGTGGCGAGGGCAAGTTCCATCGGGAGAAGTGAGGCGAGTCGGTGCGGTCCATCCTGAAGAAGTGTCGGGCCTGCGGGACGTATACGCTTGCGGACACCTGCCCGAAGTGCGGCACGGCCACGGGCAATCCGATGCCGCCGCGCTACTCCCCGGAGGATCCCTACGGCGCATATCGTCGGAAGCTCAAGCGGAAAGGTGAGGTGCCATGGAGAACATCGTGATCCGGTATCTGGAGCAGCCGAAACTGGAGGATCCCCTCTTCGTCGAGGGGCTGCCCGGGATCGGGAACGTCGGCAAGCTCGCCGCGGAGCACCTGAAGGACGAACTCAAGGCCGTGAAGTTCGCGGAGATCTTCTCGAAGTACTTCCCGCCCCAGGTCCTCGTCCAAGAGGACGGCCAGGTCAAGCTCGTGAACAACGAGATGCACTACGTGAAACGGGGGAAGGGGAAGGACATCATCCTCCTCACGGGGGACTACCAGGGGCTCACCCCGGAGGGGCAGTACGAGCTCAGCGACTTCATCCTCAAGGAGATCAAGAAGTTCGGCGTGCGCCGCGTGTACACCCTCGGCGGGTACGGCCTTGGGCGCATGGTCACGAAGCCCCGCGTGCTCGGCGCCGCGACGGACGTCGAGCTCGTGAAGGAGATGGAGAAGCACGGCGTCGTCTTCTCCCGCGGGGAACCCGGCGCTGGGATCGTCGGCGCGAGCGGCCTCCTCCTCGGCCTCGGCCGCCTCTACGAGATGCACGCCGTGTGCCTCATGGGGGAGACCTCCGGCTACTTCGTCGATCCGAAGAGCGCCCAGGCGGTCCTCGAGGTCCTCACGAAGGTCCTCGACGTGGAGATCTCCTTCTCGGAGCTCGAATCGAAGGCGAAGCAGATCGACCAGATCACCTCGAAGCTGCGGGACATCGAAACCGCGCCGGAAGTCCCGCCGAAGGACGAAGACCTCGGGTACATCGGCTGAGCTGCATCCCGTAAGGTCGAAAGCTTCTATACGCGGTACCGAGGTACCGCTCCGCACAGGGATGGGCGACGACGAGCTTCGGAAGGCGTTCCTCAGGGGCTACGAGGAAGGCCTGAAGACCGCGTGGCGGGAGATCGGCGTGCTGACGACCCGAGGGTACTCCTCCACGGAGCTCAGCGTCATGGCGAAGTCGAAGATGGCGGTGATCTACCGCGACGTGGAGGCGATGGCCTCCCGATTGGAGGAGGGCGAGGGCCCGCCCTTGTCCTCGGCCGTGTCTGCCTCGAGAGACATCGGCGGCCGCGGTTCTTACCTCGTCCGCGAGCCGAAGGCGGACCGGATCTTCGTCCTCTTCGAGGAGCTCGTGAAGGCCGGGGCGCGCGGCCTGTCGATCACCCGCATGCATCCCGACGACATACGGCCGCGGCACGCCCTCGGAACCACGGGCTTCATCTGGCTGTCGAGCTCCCCGGCGAAGAAGACGAAAGGCATGGCGGTCGTCGAGCCGACGGACCTCGTGGACGTTGCGTCCGCGATCGCGGAGTTCGCCGCCGAAGGCAAGAGCGCGGCGATCCTCCTCGAGGGGCTCGAGTACCTGATCAGCCAGAACGGATTCCCCAGCGTCCTGCGATTCCTCCAGAAAGTGAACGAGAAGGTGGTCCTCGGCGACTCATACCTCCTCATTTCGGCGAACCCTGCGGCCATGAAGGAGCAGGAGTACCGGCTCCTCGCCCGCGAGATGACCGGCGAGCTCTGAGGCCGGCGTCAGCGGGGGCCCGCCATCGGGGCCGATGGCGTCTTCGCGGGGACCGCGGCCTTCCGCACCTCCCGCATCTCCGAGAGGAGCAGGACGATCGTAAGGATCTCCGTGAGCTTCGAGACGATCCCGAAGGCGTCGACCTCCTCGATCGTGTTGATGGGCCATACGGGAAGCGTGCGCGTGAGGACGTATGCGGCGATGAAGAACGCAGGGATGGCGACCCAGTAGGCGTCGAGGTCCTTCGGGAGATGGGGGAGGAGGACGCCGACGAGGATCTGGAGGATTGCGGAGACGGCGAAGAAGGCCGCCGGGAAGAGCTCCAGGCGGTGATCCGTGAGGGCGTACAGGTGGAAGGCGCCGTCCGCGATGTAGAGGAAGGAGACCATGTAGCGCTTCGTGAGGACGGAGTCGTTCAGGAGCTGCCAGTGCTTCTCATACACGACCCCGCCCGCGACGAAGACGAGGCCGAAGAACGTGAACCAGATGCGGTTCAGGAGGCTTCCTGCGTCGTGCGCCTCCCCGGTCTCGCCGCTGAGGGCGCCGATGAGGTCCGAGATCCAGCCCAGGAGGATGATGAGGATCCCGGCGACGAGGAACACGGCCTCCGTGGTCCATCGGATCCGGAGCCCCATGCGGCCCGCGAAGCCAGCGCGCCGCAAGAAGTTTGGCCCCTCGGGGCGGCAAAGGCTTTATGGCCTCCGGGGCTAACCGCTGGCGCGCGCTCCCGTAGTCTAGTCCGGTCAAGGATCGGGGCCTTTCGAGCCTCAGACGCGGGTTCGAATCCCGCCGGGAGCAT
>DATBLI010000114.1:0-11095 GCA_036555455.1 Thermoplasmata archaeon | reverse complement strand
GGCCTGTACAACGAGGCCGCGGTCTTCGCATGTCCGTCGATCTACGAGCCCTTCGGGATCATCAACCTGGAGGCGATGGCGTGCGAGACCCCGGTCGTGGCCACCCGCGTGGGCGGGATCAAGGAGGTCGTCGTGGATCGGGAAACCGGGCTCTTCGTGCCCCCCGGGGACCCCCTGCGGCTCGGACGCGCGATCGCGAGAGTCCTCGAGGATCCCGCCCTGGCGGTCCGCATGGGAAAGAAAGGCCGCCGTCGAGTCTTGAAGTACTTCACATGGGACCGGATCGCGGAGAGAACGGTCCGACTCTACCGGTCGCTGGCCGAATGACCTCACGCTTCGGACGCGCGATCGACGCTCTCGAGGCGGCCCTGATCCGCTCCTCTGCGTTGCGCAAATGGCTCCGGTCCCGTCGCTGGTGCGGAGAGACCCTGGGGATGCGCTCGGAGATGAGCATCAAGGATCGCCTGCTCCTCGCCGAGTCGCGCGACGAGGCGATCGTGTTCTTCCTCGCGCTCGCCCGCGATGCAGGGGCGCCGAGGCTTCTGAACCTGCCCCTCTCCCTCACGTCCACCCGCATCGAAAGCGACGCTTTCGAATTCGCCCTCGGCTCGGAGGCGTTCTTCGTGACCGATGCCGAGGATCGGGAGGCGTTTGCACGATTCCTCGCGGATGGTTTCCGACGTAGCCCGAAACTTCCCACCCGATCCGGGGATCACCTCCGTTTCCATGGGGAGTCCCTCGGTACCTTCCGGTCCTGGACGCCGCTGACCGGCGGCGATACATCCAATCTCTTGGTTCGGATCGCTGCTTCCGAGCGCGAAATCATCTACAAGAGCTACAAGCTCTTGGAGCCCTCCAACCGGGAGCCCAGGATTCTGGAGAGGCTCCATCAGTGCGGGTTCGCCCATGTTCCGAGATTCCTCGGTGACCTCTCCCTCGGCCGAGGCGAGGAGCGCCTCGTGCTCGGCGTGGTCACGGAGGCGGTCGATTCGGAGGACCTCTTTCATTGGCTGCTCGAAGGATGGCGTTCGGCCTCCGATTCGGCCTCTCCCCCCCGCGCGGAGTTCGAGACGACGAGCCTCGAGCTGATCGGGCAGCTCGGGGAGACGACGGCGGATCTCCATGATTCCCTCTCCGAACGGAAAACGGGACCCTTTCAGATCGAGACCTTCACTCGAGAGGACATGCGCAGCGCGTACCGAATCGCCACATCCAACCTCACCGACTCCTTGCGCATGCTCGCGCGGCAGGCCCATGGTGACGGAGGCGATCAGGTGGATTCCGCGATGGGGGCACGCACCTCTCTCTTGGATCACCGGAGAGCAATCGAGGAAATGCTCACCCTGCTGGAGCTGAGCGTCGGCACCGCGAAGACCGTGACCCACGGGGATCTCCATCTTGGCCAGGTCTTGCGCTCCCGGCGGGACGGCTCCCTCTTCTTCATCGACTTCGAAGGCGAGCCTGAGCGCGTCGCAGGTCAGCGTTCTATGAAGCTACCCCCTCTCCGGGATGTCGCGACGATGAATCGCTCGTTTTCGTATGTGAGGCATTTCGCGTGGCGGGATCGCTTGGCTGCCAGAGATCTGGGTTCGTTCGGGCTCCCCGACCACGAGGAAAGCTTGGCGACTGGGGAGGCCCTCCTTCGCCGGTTGCGGTCCTGGGAAACCGACGCCATGGAGACGTATTCCCGGCGGTACCTTGCACGGACCAACCTCTATCCGGGGCTGGACACCGGCATCGCGAGGCAAGCGATCCGGGCGTGGATGATGGAGAAGGCGCTGTACGAGCTGCGCTACGAACTCAAGCATCGGCCCCAGAACATCTCGATTGCGTTGGAGGGGATCCTCTCCCTCGCGAACCGCGGCCCTTAGACGAGCGTCTCCCCTGAGGCCTTGTCGAACAGATGCATCTTGCCCATGTCGAAGTACACCTCCATGCTCCCGCCGACCTCGACCTGTGTGGCAGGATTCATCCGCGCATGGATCGTTCGGCCGCCGATGCGCAGATACAGAAAGAGGTCCGACCCCATGGGTTCCTTCACGTCGACCTTCGCAGAAACCATCGCCTCGGGTCGCATGGCCTGGGCGAACAGACGGTCGTAGATGTCCTCCGGGCGGATGCCAAAGACAACGCTCTGCCCGGAGAGGCCCTGCACCTCGGGAGCGAGCTCATCCGGAACGCGGAGTCGGAACTCCCCGAAGTCGAGGTAGATCCCTCCCTCTCGTCCTACAACGGTCGCGTCCAGGAAATTCATCGCCGGGCTCCCGATGAATCCTGCGACGAACTGGTTCTTGGGATGGTCGTAGAGGGCCTGGGGGCTGTCCACTTGCTGGATGACGGCCTTGTCCATGACGACGACGCGGTCGCCGAGGGTCATCGCCTCGGCTTGGTCGTGGGTCACGTAGATCATTGTGCTCTTGAGCACCTGATGGAGCTTCGCGAGTTCCGCCCGCATCGCGACGCGGAGCTTCGCGTCGAGGTTGCTGAGGGGCTCATCGAAGAGGAAGACTTTCGGATTGCGGACGATCGCGCGCCCAACGGCGACTCGCTGCCGCTGACCACCGCTGAGCTGCGCTGGCTTCTTCACGAGCTGGTCCGCGATTCCGAGGAGCTGCGCCGCCTGAAGGACGCGCCGCTCGACCTCCTCGCGCCCCATCCTCCGCATGACTCGCTTGCCGTCCGGAGTTGTCTCCGCGAATCGCCGGAGCTTCAGGGAGAAGGCCATGTTGTCGAAGACGTTCTTGTGCGGGTACAGGGCGTAACTCTGGAACACCATGGCGATGTCGCGGTCCTTCGGCGGAACCTCGTTGACGGTCTGACCAGCGATTCGAATAGTGCCCGCGGTGGCATCCTCAAGTCCCGCAATCATCCGCAAGGTCGTCGTTTTCCCACAGCCGCTCGGGCCCACGAGTACGACGAACTCGCCGTCGCGCACCTTGAGGGAGAAGTCCTGGACTGCGACGAAGTCCCCGTAGTTTTTCTTCACATGCTCGAGTTCAACTTCCGCCATAGGTTCACCCCTTCACCGCGCCCTTGGTCAGTCCGGAAACCAGATATTTCTGGAAGACGAGGAATAGGACGGCCACGGGGAGGGAGATCAAGATCGAGATCGCGGCAAAGGAGTTCCAGTCCACTTGGGGCGGATTGATGAAGGACGATACACCGACCGGGAGCGTGTAGTTCGCGGAGCTGGTCATGAAGGTGAAGGCGAGCAGCCATTCGTTCCATGCGGACAGGAAGGAGAAGAGCGCCGCGACGGCGATGGCGGGTGTCGCCAGGGGAACGATGATCCGCCAGAGGGCCCCCGTGCGGGTCGTGCCGTCCACCATGGCGGCTTCCTCCAGGTCCACGGGAATCGTATCGAAGAAACCCTTGAGGAACCACAGCACGAAGGGAAGGGCCGTCACGCTGTACATGATGACGAGCCCGAGCAGTTGGTTGATGAGGCCGAGCTGGTACATGAGGACGTAGTAGGGGATGAGGATGATCGCCCCCGGGAACATCTGCACGACGACGAACGAGAGCATGCTCCATCGCTTGCCTCGGAACATGAAGCGCGAGAAGCCATAGGCCCCTGTGGTCGCTAGGAGGAGACCCACCGCGGTCGTGCCGCCGGAGACGAGGACGCTGTTCCACAGCCACCTAGAGAACTGGGATTCGAAGAGGATCCTGTGGAAGTGGTCCAAGGTCCAGCCTGGCAGAGGCTGTCCTTGCATGAGGACATCGCGGAGGAGCGGAGTGTTCGCAAGGGCCATCGCCGGAAACTCCCCGAAGGCGGTCCCCACGACGACCAAGATTGGCGTGATCGTCATGAATGTGAAGAAGATCAGGAACACATGGATGGGAATGTTCACCCATCTTCGGGTCGACCTTCGCATCGGCCGGTGGAGTTCCGTCCCTCCCCGTCCCGCCGTGAGCCAACCCATGAAACGGGTCCACGGATCGATCCCTTCGGTGTACTCGTTCACCGGCTGGACCAAGAAGACCATCAGGCCGATCGCGGCGGCGAGCCGTAGGTTCACGAGATCCAGGGGCGCTGCGAGGAGGGCGAAGAACGCGCCGACGAGTTCGAGGAGGAGGCACCAGGCCGCGATTCTCCGCCCTGCCCGTTGCCGTAGCGCAAGGCCAATGGCCCCAAAGAGAAGGCCGAGTCCAACGACGAAGAACCAGAAGCCATGGACGACCGTGACGACGTACCAGAACTGCATCGACTGCTCCACGTGGAGACCGTAGGCCATCTCGAAGACGCCCAAGGCGGCCAAAGCCACGATCAGGCCGGGGTGGGCTTGGATGTGTTCCGTTTGGTCCGGACTCATCGCCGCCCGGATGGGGTTCGCGAGGCGGCGGTCCCACTCCGCACGAAGATGCCCGATGCCCGCACGAAGGCCTCCGTGCCGTACGGTCGTCGCCCGCTTCCTTGCCACGGTCCCTCCCGCGAAAGCTTCCAAGGCGCCCGTGTACTTCGTGTAGAAGAGGCCGAACCCGAGGAGCATGAAGAAGATGACCACGCTGTACGCGGCCGCGAAGCCTTGCTCGAAGGGCGGCTGGAAGCCCACCCGATAGACGTACGTGATGAGGATGTCCGTGGCTCCCGCCCGCATCCCCGGGACCGGCGGGCGGCCTTGCGTCATCAGGTAGATCACGTTGAACATGTTGAAGGTCCAGATGAAGCCCAGGAGGGAGGCGGGCACGATGGACGGCTTGAGAAGCGGGAGCGTGATGTGGCGGAACTTCTGCCACGGGCTGATGCCGTCGACGTCCGCCGCCTCGTAGAGCTCCGGCGGGATTCCTTGAAGAGCGCCGGAGAACACCATCATCATGAAGGGGAAGCCTAGCCAGACGTTCGTCACAATCACGGCGATGAGGGGGAGTGGCGAGTTCGTGGCTGTAAGCCACTGGCACGGCGTGTTCCCGCAACCCAGGATCTGCCAGCCTGGGGCGCCGATGAGTTCATTGATGAGCCCTTGGTGGGTCTCGAACATCCCGCGCCACGCGAGGGTCGTGATGTACGAAGGCACGGCCCACGGAAGAAGGAGGAGGGCGCGGTACACGACCCGTCCGCGCAGCTTGCGGTTCAGGAGGACCGCGAGGAACAGGCCGATGGACACGTGGAGGGCGACGTTCACGATCGTCCACACGAGAGTCGTCGTCGCGACCATCACGAGGTCCGGCTGCTCGAACACGCGCAGATAGTTGTCGATCCCGGTGAGGCCGAATGTCGGGCTCTGTTGCCCCACGCGGTTCGTGAAGCTGATGAAGAAGCCGAAGATCACAGGGTAGAAGGTCAACGCGACGAGACCTACCAGCGGGGGCAGGACATACAGGTAAGCCGCCCGATTTTTGCGCCCCTCATATCTGGAGACGAAGTATACGGCGACGAAAACCGAGGCGATGATGAGGCCCCAGGAGAGGTAGATTCCCTCGTTGTGGGGTTTCTCCGGAATCGCTTGCGAGAGGGGCACCGCCGGGACAGGGGCCACGGACGGATTTTCGGCTCCCGCCAGATCGACCGCGGTGACGGCGATGTACACGGTCTCGTTCGCTTTGAGGCCCTTCAGAAGGTACGCCAGCGTAGTGACATCGGCGGGAACGACCTCCTCAAAGACCGATCCGTAGCCGAGGGTCCATTCCGTCTGCGTGGCGTTCTGGAACCAGAACCACTGGGCGTCGACCGCAGGCTGAAACCTCGAGATGTTCTCCGGAGCAGTCGTGCGGACCGTGTCGTAAAGGGGCTGGCTGAAGCCGGAAGGGGCGATGAGCTGACTCACATTCGTTCCGTTCACGGAACTGGCGTAAACCCGGTAGGCGCCCACGTCGGCTGAGGGGCTCGGTTGGAATGTGATGTTCACCGAGAACTCTCCGATCGCCGTCACCCGCAGCCCCGTCGGAGGCGCAGGCTGCGCGGAGCCGCCGGGGAGGACCGTCAGCAGGACGAGTCCCAGGATGACCCCCACGGCCGCGACGCGACCTTGCGGCGTGCGGGGAGTGAGGGACATCGCGTCAGCCGTAGATTTGTTGTTCCGCGGTGGTGAGCTCCGCTTGCGCGGCCTCCACGGATGCGCTGTCCGACGGGTCCGCCACATGGGCTGCGTCGTTGTAGATGAAGGTCAGCGCGTCCGCGACAGGACCCCAGACGCCCGCCATTTCCGGTCGGGACGGGAACTCCGAGGAGTATGTGGCTTGGAGGAGGTATCGATGGATCACAGGGTTCGCCAGGATGTCGGGATCCGTGAAGGCCGCTTGGTACGTCGGGATGTCGTTCGTCCCGGGGACGCCACCGACCCCAAGGGCGAACATCTTCTGCTGTTCCGGATCCGTGATGTACTTGAGGAAATCGAAGGCGTCGTCCTTCACGGAACTCAGTTTCCAGATCCCGAAGCCCTTCACGCCTAGCGTGGGCCTCGCCCGCTCTCCGGTGTCGGAAACGATGGGATACAAGGCGATGTCGTAGTCAATCTGGGCGCGCTCGATCGCGGGGATGTTCCACGGACCCGTCGTGATCATCGCCGCCTTTCCTTGGAGGAACTCGGTGAGCATCGGGTCCTCGCCCGGGTTCGCGAACATGACCTGGTGGACCTTGTCCAGGGATTGCATGAAGAGGACGGACCTGGCCGCCTCCGCTGTGTTGAGTCCCACGTCGGCGTCGCTTGCGATGGGCTGCGTGTCCGGGACCGTGAAGATCTCCCCGCCATAGCCGGTGAGCCATGGGAACCAGTAGAAGCCGATCGTCTGGGGCGTGACGAAACCGTATTGGCTGCCGGTCGTGAGGTTCGTCGCGATCCGGATCAGGTCGTTCGTCGTCCACGTGTCCGATGGATAGTCCTCGCCAGCGGCGTCGAAGAGGGCTTTGTTGTACACGACGGCGAGGAGGTCCTGAGTCGTCGGCAAGGCGTAGATGCTCCCCTCGATCCGCATCGCAGCCAGCGTCGCTGGCGTGAAGCGCTGGATCGTGGCCGGGTCGAGACGCGAGTCCAGGGATTCGAGGTAGCCGAGGCTCGCGACCTCGCCGAGGCGATCGTTCTGGAAGCGCATCACATCCGGGGCGTTCCCCGCGGTCGCGGCAACGATGAACTTCTCCGGCGCGCCCGCGAAGGGCTGGAACTCCACCTGGACATTCAGGTCCGGCCGGGTGGCCCGGTACCGGTCCACCATCTTGTTGAACTCGTCTTCCTCCTTGCCGGAGTACGTGTGCCAGACGGTCAGGACCTTGCCGGTGAGCTGCTCGAGGAGGAAGTCCACCCGCGTGTAATGGCCTGCGGTGAGCGTGATGTTCTCGTGCTGGGATTTGAAACCCGCCTTGAACACTTGGATCAGTGACTCTCGAGGTGCGATGTCTTTCACGTTGTACCGACCGTCGTCGTTCGAGTTGTTGGAGTAGAAGGACGGCGTGCCGACGGCAAGGTCCGTCATGTTCCGCAGGTTCACCTGAATCGTGGCATTTGCCACCGGGAGGCGGTCCGTGTCGCGCAGCACGCTTCCCTTGACGCGAGCCGTCGTCGGCTCCCACCCGATGCCGAGCTGGGTGACTTCCACGGTCCCGGTCTCTTCCGCCCCGCCGAGCACCGCCCGGAACGTGAAGGTGAGAGAGTTGTTCGCGGAACGGTTGAAGGCCGTGTATGTGAACCGCGCCTTTCCCGACGTGTCCGTGGTGGCGGTCGCCGCGGACAGGAGCCCTTCCGTGCTCGGGGCGACGGAGGCGTTGACCTGAGCCCCGAACAGTGGGGCGCGGTTGTCCGTGACCAGAGCAGAGACTTCAGTCGTCAGTCCGGCAGGCAGGTCGAACCATTCCGTGTCTCCCTCGATGGCATACACATGGGTCGGCTGCTCGGAGGGCGGCGCGGACGATAGGATGATGTAGGCGGAGACGGCCGCGATCACAACGACGACGGCAACGACGATGACGATCAGCATCCTGCGATCCATCTACTCGCCCTCCTTCTTGGGTCCTTCAGGCTCCTCGGCTTTCGGTTCGGGCGCTTCGACCTTTTCGGGTTCTTTCGGGCGGCGGCTCCGCCACATGAAGTAGGCCACGGCGGCGAGCACGACGGCGCCTCCGATGCCTGCGCCCGCCACGAGAGCGACCGGGACGCCGGCGGATGCAGCCACGGTGATCGTCGACTCTGCGGTCTCAACGGTGGAGTTCGGCGAGCCCTGAAGGTCGTCCGCTCGGAACTTGTACGCGTGATCGCCCGCGGCGAGGAGTGTCGACAGGCGGAAGATGGCCCCCGTGCTGTTGTCGCCACCGACATACGCCATCGTCGTGGGCGTGTCGTCCAGGATGAGGCTCACGGTGGGCGCGTTTCCGTCGGCGTCGACATAGCGGACGGAGAACAGGAAGACCGTCCGCTCATCTCCTTGCGACGGATCCACGCTCGGGTTCGTGAGCGTCGGGGCTCGGTTGACCGGTGGAGGCGGCGGCGACTTCCTCACTTCGTACTGCTGGACGAAGGGCTGTGAATTCGCAAAGCCGTCGAAGGCGGACACCCGGACCGTGATGTTCAGTTCCTTCGTCACCGTGAACGTCGTCTCGGTCAGCGTCGTCCCGGGGAGGTCGACGAGGGTGTCCGTTGCGCTGTAGAAGACGCTCACGTCGTAGCTCACGATGGGGCGCAAGGTCTCCGGATTCGGGGTCGCGCTCCAGCTCAGCGTGATCGTGTCGTCTTTGTCCCAGGGCGGCGCCGGAGACACATCGACGACGGGCGTGCCCGGGGCCTTGACCTCCACGATGACCCCAGGGACCTGGGCGAGCGCGCTCGAAGTGTAGCTCCCGAGGGCCGCCGTCTGATCTGTCCCCGTGACGTTGATCACGTCGAAGATGCGGGATTGCTGGCCGGGCGGGATGCCTTTCGCCGGCTGTCCCGCTCCCCCGCACACCCAGATGCCCGCGATGGCGGCCACCGCGCGCCACCATCCCGGTCCGAAGCCATCCTGGGAGCCGGACACGACCACATAACCCCAGCTCTTCGGGTCTCCCGCGGGGAGCAGGCTTTTCGGAACCGTGATCTCGATGCTCATCGTGCCGGGCACGCGGCGTACGAGGAGGCCGGACTGCAGGCGCTGCGTGACCGCAGGATCGCGGGTCACGAAAGTCCGCGCGTCGCTCCATCCCGCCGCTTGGACCGCAGCCTCCCAGGCGTAGGCCGGAGTGACCTCGGCGTTGGGTCCTGTGAGCATCGCCAGGTTCCCGGACCCTGGCACGCGGTCCGTGTCGATGTAGATGTTCACGATCTGGAAGGAGAAGCCGTTCGGCCCGCTCCATTGATTCACGCCGATGTCCACGAAGCTCACGGAGAAGGTGACGGAGGTCGGCGCGTCGGAGATGTTGAAGTATGTCATGTCGTAGAGGTAGTCCTCGCAATGGCTGCCGTCGCTGCACCGGTAGTCCGCGGATTGCGGGTACGCGTAGTCGCCGTCGCCCACATCATCGCCGACGGGATCCTGGAAGATGGCGATGGGGGGACCGGGTTTCGGGATGAGGACGCTGACTTCGCCCGGACCGGTCGCGGGTAGGATGTCCACGTCCGTCGCGCCATCCGAGGTCACGACGACGAGGCGGGCGACGTCCCCGGGCCCGAGGCCGAGGGCGTTGAGGGGCACGAGGGCCTCGATCACGGAGCCCACGTTGGACCCGTCGTCCTTCCCGCTAACGTAGGTCCAGCCGCCGTCCCCGAGATGGTCCGCACCCTCGTGGGCGACGAACAGCGACCAGGGAGTGACGCCCGTGGATAGGGATTGAGCGAAAACGATGTGGAGACGATAGCGAGCGGCCCAGCTGAACTCGTAGCCGCCGTTCTTCGTGGCGAAGTTCACGCCATAGTGATTGAGATTCACTTCCATGTCCCTCTCGGCCGTGCGAACCGGGTAGGAGACGTAGACCTCCACATCCTTACCCGTCGTGCCGCGCAGGGACGATGGGTCCCCGTTGAGGTCGATTCGGAGGTAGAGGGACGCGGCGTCCGCGAAGGCGTAGACGCCCACGAGTTCCAGGATGTCCCCCGTCGTCGTGTTCGTCCACCCGGTCGCGTTGATCCATTCGTCGGCCGCGGCCGTGCCATCGATCGTCGGGGGCTGGGACTCCTCCGTGACCGCACCGGGCTGGGTCGGGGTCCCGTTGGCGCCCCAGGTGGCGGCGATGTCCATGGGCGGCGTCACGCCGATTGTAAGGTATGCTGTGATGAGATGGGCCTTGAACATCATGTCGAACTTCCCGTCGTCCCCGGAGCTCTGGTCGTCCCCGTACCACCAGAACCAGTCGCTCCCTTCGGCGGCGAAGATCGCTTCCCAGGCGCGCTTCACCTCCGGCGAGCTCGTGCTGTTCACGAAGCTCCGGCCCTCTGTGGCCTGGGTGTAGGCGACGACGGCCTGGCGCGCGGCGGTCAGGCGGGCCCAGCCCACCTGTTCCTCCTCCTCTCCGCTCCAGGTGCGGAAGTCCGCGTCGATCCAGCTGCCTGCCCATAGGGTGCTGAGGGGCACCTTGACCGGGGGCTGGGAGAGGAAGTCGCCGATCTTCCAGGTCTTGAGCCACCCCGCGGACTGGGCCGCTGTTAGGTTCTCGTAGAGTCGGTTCAGGAAGTCCCGGCCGTCGTTCGGGTAGCCGGCCATGAACATCCAGTTCTCCCCGTCCGCTGCGAGGGTCACGAGGCCATCCGCTCGCTCGGCGTCGGTGAGGTTGTCATGATAGCCCTGCAGACGGGTCATGAAGTCTGCGACGGCTTGGTCTGTCGGCAAGCCGCCGTAGGTGAAGGAGACCTGGTTCGAGATGTCCGTGTCTCGGAACACGATGTCCATCGTTTTTCCGGCGACCGTCACCGTGTAAACGCGGGTCATGTTCACGAGGCTCTGGCCGACGGTTTGACCGCCGACCTCGCTCTTCCACAGGACACCCTCGTCCGTGGAGGTCCACCGGAAGCCCGCATCGTACGCGTACGGAACGATGTCTGGGGAGACGGCCTGTTCGCTGTTCCACACCCCGGCCGCGGGCTGGCCGAATCGCGCCGCGTAGAAGTCGGATGCGTTCTGATACTGATACCGCGCGTCGTCCGCCCATACGCCCTTGGTGACGTTGTGCACCGCGTCCTCGGACGGGATCGTGTCC
>DATBLI010000113.1:0-5748 GCA_036555455.1 Thermoplasmata archaeon | reverse complement strand
TCAAGGTTATCATGGACTCCATGACCGACGCGGAGATGACGGACCCGAAGATGGTGAAGTCCTCCCGGGTCCAGCGGCTCGCGCGGGGCGCGGGCGTGTCTCCCAGGGATGTGAAGGAACTCCTCCGGCACTACGAGATGTCCCGGAAGGCGATCAAGGGCTTCGCAGGGAACCGGAAGATGCGCCGGCAGCTCCTCAAGCAGCTCGCGGACAGCGGGATGAACCTCGAAGGCCTCGAGGACAAGGCCTGAACCGTGTCTCCGGGAACCTATATACTCCTCCGTTCTCTACGGTCCCGCGGGCGGAGCTATGGATATCAAGGAGTGGATGACTCCTCAGGAGAAGCAGTTCTTCGACGACCTCGAATCCGAGGCGGAGAACGTGCTTGTCGGGGCCCGGGCCCTTCACACCCTGTTCGATGACTACGGCCACCTGGCGGAGCACCGGAAGAGAATCAAGGAGGTGGAGCACCGCGGGGACGAAATCGTCCACCACATCTACGGATCCTTGAACCGGGCGTTCGTGACTCCGTTGGCCAAAGAGGATCTCAGCGGCCTCGCCTCCAAGCTCGACGACGTCCTGGACTACATCAACGCGACCGCCACGAGGCTCGCCATCTATGAGATCGACAAGCCCCCGAAGCCCATGCTGGACTTCGCGGACATTATCCTGAAGGCCGCGGAGCAACTGCGAGCGGGGGTGCGATCCGTGCGCGACCCCAAGGGGCAGGAGGCCGTCATAGCGTGCACGATTGAAGTGAACCGCCTCGAGAACGTAGCGGACGATCTCTTGATCAATTCCCTCGGGGAGCTCGTGAAGACGGGGGACCCGATCCGCGTCATCAAGCTCAAGGAAGTGTACGAAAACCTCGAGATCGTCACGGACCGTTGCGAGGATGTCGCGAACATCCTCGAGGACATCGTCGTGAAGGGTCGCTGATCTCCGGAGGTCGACGATGGCCACGCCCGCCTCACCTCCTGGGGCGCTTGGGGCTGGGACGGCGAAGAGACCCCTTTCCGCAGGTTGGAGGTCCCGGCTGCTGCGCGTCGTCTCGACCCGCTGGTCCCTTCGAGTGTGGTACGGGGGGATCGTGGGCTTCTTCGTGTTCATGGTCCTCCTGCCAACCCTCTTCGTCCTCGGGTACGTGCTTGCGGACTGGGGGAGCGTCGGAATCGTCCTCGCGGATCCGTCGAAGTCCTCCCTCATCCTTCCGGCGATTTGGCTCTCCTTCGGCGTGGCCGGGGCGGTTGCGGTGTTGGACCTGGTCGCCGGCCTGCCCCTCGCCTGGCTCATCGTCCGCCACGACTTTCGCGGGAAGAGCTGGTTCAACACGCTCATCGACTCCCCCCTCGCGGTGACCACGGCGGGCCTGGGCTTCAGCGTGGTCCTGCTCTGGGGCATCTCCGGAGGCGCGAAGGCGATCCCTCTCGCCCTGTTCCCACCTGGCGCCCTCCACCTCACGGACAGTGCGTTTCTGATCCTCGTGCTGTTGCATCTCACGACCACGTTCCCCTACATGGTCCGATCCCTCGCCGCGATCCTCGAGGAGATCGACGTCGAGTACGAGAATGCGGCTCGAGCCGCAGGGGCGAGTCGACTCACGGCTGCGCGGACGATCACGCTGCCCATGTTCCGCTCCGGGATGGCCACGGGCCTCCTCCTCGTCCTCGCGAAGGCTCTGAGTGACACCGGCGGCGCCCTCACGGCTCTCACGCTTATCGGCGCGGTCGATCGGAACGAGTTCAACGGTACCGCGCTCATCGGCACCTGGAAGGGCCTGGTCTCCTCGGATCCGACCCTCCAGCCGGCCCTCGCTTTCGTGAGCGCCCTCATGATCGCCTTGAGCCTCGTCCTCCTCGTCGCCGTCAAGTACGTGGCCGTTCGACTCAAGATCCCCCTGCGGCGGGTGCGCCCGAAACTCGAGCGCAGGCTGAGCGAGAGGCCTGCCGCACGCCTTCGGGATCTCGGTGCGACCGTCTTCCTCGTCCTCTTCATCCTCACGCCCTCCTTCTTCTTCCTCACGTTCCTCGGGGTCGGGGCAGAAACCGGCGCCCTCGATTGGGGTCGGTTCTGGAGTTCCGTCGGCATCTCGTTCCTCGTTGGCGGCGTGGCCACGGTGGTCGATCTCTCGACGGGCGTGCCCCTTGCGATCCTCATCACTCGCGGGAGGTTCCGACGACTCGGCAAGGGCTTGGACGCCCTCGTGAACATCCCCTACATCGTACCGAGCGCAGCCTTGGGGATCTCCCTAAGCCTGTTTTGGGGTGCCCAGAAGACGATCGTCCCTTCCGACGTCATCCTCGTGATCTTCGCCCACATCGCCTTCACGTTCCCCTTTGTCGTGCGCAACGTCGTTGGGGCCCTTGAGCAGCTCGACCCGGCGACAGAGGAGACGGCGCGCACGCTCGGCGCGAAGCCCGTGCAGGTCTTCCGGCGCGTCCTCTTACCTGCCGTCCGTCCGGCGATCCTCGCAGGGTCGGTAATGGCCTTCACCCGCTCTCTGGGGGAGACGGGGGCCACGCAGTCCGTGTCCACGCAGGTCAAGACGATTCCGATTCTCCTCGTCGACCTGATCAATCAGAAGACCGCGGCGTCTCTCTACCAAGCTGCGCTCGCCCAGCTCGTCCTCCTCATCGTCTCCTTCGCGGCCATCCTCGGCCTCCGGTTCCTCGTGGAAAGGAGGCGACGCCATGGCTGAAGTCGTCCTCGAGCGACTCTCCCGATACTTCGGGAAGAGGAAGGCCCTCAAGGCCGTCGACCTTCAGATCCGCGACGGAGAGTACCTCGTCGTCCTCGGGCCGAGCGGCGCGGGCAAGACGACCCTCCTGCGGACCGTCGCCGGGCTCCTGGACGCGGACGAAGGGAACATCCGGATGGACGGCCGCGATGTGACGCGGCTGCCGCCGGACGAGCGCCAGGTCGCGTTCATGCCTCAGGTGTATTCCCTGTTCCAGCAGATGACCGTGTGGGAGAACACGACCTTCTCGCCTTCCGTGAAGGGTTGGCCGCCGGATCAGCGCGACCTCCTTGCGCGCGAAATGCTGTCCATGGTCCATCTCATCGACCGGTCCGATGCGCTTCCTAGGGAGCTTAGCGGCGGGATGCAGCAGCGCTGCGCCCTCGCCCGAGCGCTCGCCGCCGATGCGGAGGTGCTCCTCCTCGACGAGCCGCTCCGGGCCCTCGACGCCCGCCTTAGGATCGAGCTTCGGAACGAACTCCGGGACCTCATCCGACATGTGGGCACGACGACGATCCATGTGACCCACGACCAGGAGGAGGCTCTCGTCCTCGCAGACCGGATCGCCGTCCTTCGCGAGGGCGAGCTCGTCGAGGTCGGTCCGGCGGAACTCGTCTACACGAAGCCATCCTCTGCTTTCGTCGCGAACTTCCTCGGGGAGATGAACTTCTTCGAGGCGCGGAGCTTCCCTGCGGAGGACGGGAGGGTGCGCCTCGTCGCCGGCGGAACGAACCTCATGGCGCCCGCGCGCCCGGGGCTCCCTGGCCAGGGCCGCGTGCTTGCGGGCATCCGGGCGGAGGTGTGCGGCGTTGCGCCCCAGGAATGGGCTGCGGGCCAAGGCCTCGAAGGGACCGTGCGGCGTCGCCTCTTCATGGGCCGCCGGATTTCCTTGGAGGTCGAGACGGCCCATATGGGAACCCTCAAGGCGAAACCCCTCACGTCCCAGGCGATCTGGGCCAAGGAAGGCGATCCCGTCTTCGTGATGATGCCTGCGGACCACATCCTCCTATTCCCGATGCCGCGGGGTGGTGTCGCAGCCGCCCTGGAGGTCGAGTGACACGCCGCGAATCCAGGCCGTTGACATCGCGAAACGGTTCGGCCGGATTACGGCCCTCGAGAGCTGTAACCTCACAATCGAGGACGGAGAGTACCTCGCGATCCTGGGCCCGAGCGGCTGCGGGAAGACGACGCTGATCAAGATCCTATCGGGACTCTGGAAGCCTTCGGAGGGCCGAATCCTTGTCGACGGCAAGGATGTCACGAATCTTGACGTCGAGGACCGCGACCTCGGCTACGTGTTCCAGAACATCGTGTTGTTCCCCCACATGGACGTATGGAGGAACGCGACCTACGGCCCGTGGGTCCGCGACCGCCCTGCATACGAGGTTCAGGGTGTCGGCAAGGAAGTGCTCAACCTCGTCGCGATGCTCGATGAGCGCGGTATGTTCCCGAACGAACTCAGCACGGGATCCCAGCAGAAGGTCGCCCTAGCAAGGGCCCTCGCGAACAAAGCGAAGCTCCTGATGCTCGACGAGCCCCTCTCCGCCCTCGACACCCGCGTGCGCCTCGACCTACGGTACGCCCTCCGTGGGATCGTGAAGGACCTCGGCCTCACGGCGGTCCATGTGACCCACGACCAGGAGGAGGCGATGTCCGTCGCGGACCGCGTGATCGTGATGCGGAAAGGCCGCATCGTGGAAGAGGGGCTGCCGCCGTCCCTGTACATGCGGCCCAGAGAGGTCTTCACCGCGAACTTCGTGGGAGAGAGCAACTTCCTCGAGGGTGCTGTCCGCCGCATCCGCGGGGAGTGGGCCTTCGTGGAGCTCCGCGGCGGGTACGCCCTGAGGGTGCCCGCGAAAGGGCTGTTGGAGGGCGATCCTGTCGTCCTCGCGGTGCGGCCGGAGTGGGTGAGCATCACGCCGGAAGGATTCGGCAACGCAATCCCTGGCCGGATCGAGAGCCGACGATTCCTCGGCGCCACCCAACGCCTCCAGGTCCGTCTCGTCACGTACGATGTCGTGTCCGTTGACATCGCTGCTTCTCAAAGCCTTAATACCGCCCGGGATGTTATCGTCTCGTTCCCGGAGACGAACATCCTGGTATACCCCCGTCCGTACGCGGGGCTCCAGGAGGCGCTGAAGCTTGAGTGAGAAAGGCCAGCTCGAATGGTTCCGGAATCGTCGCGAGTCCCGCGCCTTCGACATGGTCAAGCGGCACGTGACGAAGGTCGTGGACGCCGCAGAGGAACTCGACAACATCATGGACGCGGCGGTCCGCGGGCGGAAGGACGAACTCACCTCTGCCTTCAAGCGCCTCATCATGGACGAGAAGGCTGCGGATGGTGTGGAGATCTCCCTCGTCGAGGAACTGAGTCGCGGGGAACTGCCTGCGAAGGACCGGGAGGACCTCATGCGCCTTGTGTCGTCCCTGGACCTCATCGCGGACTGGCTCAAGGTCTCAGGGAAGAACGTCGAACTCCTCCAGGAAACCGGCGTGACCATCCCGCCCGAGGTGTGGTCCTCCTTCAAGGAGATGACGAAGAACACATTGGACTGCGCGCGCGCTCTTAAGGAGATGATCGACTTCTATGGGACGGACTACGATCGGATGGTCGGCGCTCGCGGCGTTGTGAAGCGCCTCGAGAACGCCGTGGACGATCTCTATTTCTCGAACCGCAAGATCCTCGTGAAGATCCATACGAACCCGGGGATCGTCGTCATCCTCAACGACCTCCTCGAGGGGATCGAGAATGCGACGGACTACTGCAAGCATTCGTCGGACACGCTGCTGAGCCTGGCTCTCCAGGGCCGCTGAGGCCTATTCGCTCTCGATGCGAGGCGCCAAGAGGTATTTCACCTCGCCCTTGCCGGCCGCGATCTTGAACTCCATTTTCACGGGATAGTCCGTGCCCAGATACAGCGTCACCGTCTGGGCGGAGCTGATCGCCTTCACCATGTTGGAGAAGTAGTCCAGCGGGAACAGGGATCGCACGGCGTCCTTCGCCTGGAGCT
>DATBLI010000112.1:0-18418 GCA_036555455.1 Thermoplasmata archaeon | reverse complement strand
CGTGCTCGTCACCGGCGACACCGCGGTCGTGGGCCAGGCCCAAGCCCTCATTCCGCGCATCCGCGCGGTCGCGGTGAAGGAGGCTACCGGCGCGAACGCGGCGAAGAACCTGCACCCGAAGAAGGCCCGCGATCTCATCCGAGCTGAGGCCGAGAAAGCCCTCCGCGAAGCCGAGGACATCGATCCTCTCGAGGCCACCAAGCCTGTGCGCATGGCCGTGGACTTCAAGGGCACCGAGCACGCGGACCGCGCCGAGCTGACGCCCGGCGTGACGCGCGTCGGTGCCACGCGGATCGAGTTCACCGCGCCAGATTTCCGGGAGGCCTATCGCATCTTCTACGCGGTGGAGGCACTCTCGGGCGCCTGATCGCTTCTTCCAGGAGGCGGCACAAATAGCCTTATAGCGCGAGGATTCATTCGGCGCCGGTGAGAAGGGACTTGGCCATGGCCGCGAAGAAGGCCGCGGACAAGAGGGATGACTGGTTCTCCTCCCTCGACGCGGAGCTCGAGAAGAAAACGAAGGAAATCATCGAGGACGTCGGCGAGCAGAACGTCGCCCGCCTCGAGCTGAACAAGGCCCTCATCGAGGATTGCTGGAAGATCTGGAAGCGGTTCAACAAGGTCAACATCCACTTCGCCCTCGAGCCGTCGTACAGCAACTGGGCCGTGTTCTCGGACACCTTCCCGGACGGGGAGTGGCACTGGAGGCCTGGGTTCAACCCTGCCGCGGTCCAGACGATCCAGCTCCTCGACCGCACGATGGAGCAGGGCCGCATCGGGGACGCCATGAAGATCAACTACGTCGAGGCGGAAGGGAAGATCCACCTGCGGATGACCTTCGAGTACTGCGAGGGGGAGCACTACTACAAGTACAGCGGCTGGAAGCGGATCTGGACGATCCACACCTTGTACGATGCCCAGGTGGACCGGGTGGACCTGAACCGGCTCCACCAGATCCTCGCGGACCTCGTGAAGGCGTGGTACGAGAGCCATCTGCGGCGGAACCGGGACATCCTGATCAAGTACCTCAAGCAGACCTACGAGAAGGTCGAGACCTTCAACCAGTAGCCCCGCGGGGCCGAAAGAGAATCGTTCGTGATAGCCAGCGGCCAGGCTATATCAGGAGTGAGGGCCGCATCGCCTCTTCGTGGACGATCTCCTGCCGACGGTCCTCCTCGTGTTCTTCGTCGGCATCTTCGTCTACACGTGGCTCGACTGGAAGGTGCGGGAGCGCCGGTTTGGCGGAATCGCGGAGCCGAGCTGGGAGTGCCCGGGCTGCGGGGTCGTCAACGAGGCGGATCGAGGAGTGTGCTGGTCCTGCAACGCCGCGATCTCCGGTCGCAGCCTCTTCTCGGAGCTCGGGGCCACGGCCCGGGACACCTGGCGGTGCCGCCGCTGCGGCGCATGGAACGGAACCGCGCGAAAGTCCTGCTGGTCCTGCGCGAATGCGCCTACGAAGCGGCCGAAGGGACTGGCATAGAGCACCTCCACGGCCCACCCGCCATGGAGACCTACTCCGTGTCTCGACGCTGCGGATGGCATGACACTCCAGCCACGATCGCCCGGGGTCCCGGAACCCTTAAGCACGGATTCGCGCATGATATGGGGACTGCGAGGGATGCGGTCTCGAGGCTCCGTGAATGGCTGGCGGATCGTGGCGGACCCGCGACAGAACGGTTACGATCATCGTCTCTGGACTCCTCGTTGTCGTTGCGTTCGCAGGGCAGCCCGGGGGGGTGACCGCCCTCAGGGAGCTGAGGGCGTCCCTGGCGAATCCGGGCGTCTGGGAAAACGTGACGCCGCCGGCCTCGCCATCCTCGCGTCTCACACCTTCAATGGCCTATGATTCCGTCCGCCACCGCGTCCTCCTCTTCGGAGGGGGCGTCAGCGCGAATGACACTTGGTCCTACGATCCCGGTGCGAATCGCTGGACGAACCTCGATCCAAGAAACCCGCCTCGAATGGGCTGGATGGGCACCGCCGCGATGGTCTACGATGTCCACGCCGATCGATTCATCGTCTACGGCGTCGGCGTGTGGCCGAACGAGACGTGGGCGTACGACCCGGTTGCGAACGCCTGGATGAACCTGAATCCCCCCGAGTCGCCCTTTCCACGCCACGACCCTGGAATCGTGTATGACGCCGCCGAGGATCTCATCCTCCTCTTCGGCGGCGGGGTCCTCGGTGGGCAGCATTACTACTCCGCCTACGACGATACGTGGGCATACGACTACAACGCGAACACATGGACGCTATTGCACCCGGTGGTCTCCCCGGACCGCAGGTTCGGCGCCGCAATGACGTACGATCCCGTGGAAGACCAAGTCGTCCTCTTTGGAGGCTGCGCCAACGGCCTCGACATCGAGTGCAACCTCGTCAATGACACGTGGGCCTACAGCTACCGATGGGGCAATTGGACCAACCTCAGTCCGCCCGCCAGCCCGTCTCCGCGCCATCTTGCCGCGGTCACTTACGACTCGAGGGATCGCGCGATGATCCTCTTCGGCGGTGCAGACGAGCGGGGGATCTACGATCGGAGTGCGAATCTCAACGAGACCTGGACCTATAGCCTCACTGCGAATCGATGGACGAACGAGAGCCCGTCGCCGAGCCCACCCGGGAGGCGACAGGGCGCGATGGCATACGACCCCTTGGAGGATGAGGCCGTGCTGTTCGGCGGCTACGCCTATGCTGACACCTGGGCGTACCGGCTGGGCATCGGACCGATTCCCACCTCCCAGCCCCCAAATACGCTCCTAATCGGCCTGCTCTTCATCCTTGCGGCGCCTGCCGGGGCGGCCGTAATCTGGCTTGTCGCGGGACGCGCGTGGAGGAAAAACGAGCGCTAGACCGTCCTTGGTTTGAGGAACCCGCGGATTTCCCCGACGGGCTGGAAGCCCAGGGTCTTGTACATCAACTCGGGCGTCCCCTGGAGGGGCGTGAAGAGCAGCGTCCACTCCTTTCCTTCTTCGACGGCCTGCTTCCCCGCGAGGAAGAGCATCGTGCGGCCGACGCCCTTCATGCGATGGATGGGGAGGGTGGCCACGCTCTCGATGAGGGCAAAGGGGCCTCGGGACCATAGGGCAATCGTCCCCGCGGGTTCGTCGCCCAGGTAGGCCACGAAGGATTCCATCCCCACCGCGGCCGCCCGCTCCCGCTCGAGCTCGTACACCTGGCGGGATTCCTCGGACCCCCACCCGGATTCCGCGGCGATGGCCATCGCAATCCTCCGGAATTCCTCCTCCGGCGCCTCTTCGCCGACCCGGCGCAGCCGGACCTCCGGGTTTGTGATGCACACGGGCAAGCCGAGCCGGGCCATCACGATGGACGCTTCGGGGGCGAAGCCCTGGCGGGCGACCCCCTCCTGCTGAGAGTAGGCCTCCTGGGCGTCATTGAAGAGGAGGTAGCGGTGGGCGACCTCGGTCCCCTCGAAGGCCCCATCCAGGTCCGCGAGGACCTCCTCGACGCCGCCACGCGGGAGCCGGCGGACCCAGGCGAGGTTCCCCATGAACACAAGAGGGTACCGACGGGCACGGTGGATCGAGCCGTATGGGGTTGGGATGACCTCAGTCCCGGTCGCGACCCACGTCCGTTCGAAATCGAGGGCCGCGTGGAGCAGTTCCGCAAGTTCCACGCGGGCACCAAGGGGCCGGACGGGATGAACGTTGTGCCGCAGGCGTATCGCGGCAGGTACTTTCGCGCACCCCATCGCGCTCCCTATATACCGCGGATGATTGCCAGAAGATCGAGGCAGGAAACAGACATGCCTCAGGAACGGGACTTCTGTGAAGGAGGAATTGGCGCCTCACGTGCATGATATCGCGAAGGCGCTCGGCGGAAAAGTGAGTGAGCAAGATGTGGAGAAGGAGCTCTCGAGCTACCTGAACGTCTACCGCGTGTCCCTGGACACGGCGAAGCGGTCCATCGTGAAGAAGCACGGAGGGAATCCGGCGCAGCTCGCGGTGGGCGTGAGCAAGACGATCCGGGAGCTTATCCCGGGCGAGCAGAGCGTGAACCTCCTCGCTCGGATCGTGAGCGTGAACGAGCGAGACGTGACCGTGGAGGCGGGGACGAAGCACATCCTCTACGGGATCCTGGGCGACCCCACGGCGACGGTGCCCTTCACCGCGTGGGAGCCCCTGAACCTCGTCTTGGCGAAAGGCGACGTCGTCCGCATCCAGAACGCGTACACGAAGGAGTACCGCGGCCAGGTCCATGTGAACTTCGGCGTGCGGACCGTCGTGATCAAAGAGAAGCCGAACGCCCTGCCGGAGTACAAGCCCACGTCCGGCGTCGGGCAGCCCTACGCCGGCCGGCCGACGACCTTCCACGTCGTGGACCTCCGAGAGGGTGCGTCGAACATCGCGGTCACGGCGAGGATCCTGTCCATCGAGGCCCGCGAGGTCGAGGTGGACGGGGCGAAGAAGGCCGTCTTCAGCGGCGTCCTCGCGGACGAGACGGGCAAGTCGCAGTTCAGCGCCTGGAAGGACTTCGGCCTCAAGGAGGACGAAATCGTCCGCATCGAAGGGGCCTACGTCAAGTCGTGGCGGGGCATCCCGCAGGTCAGCTTCGACGACCGTGCGGCGGTCACGAAGCTCAAGCCCGACATCCTGCCGCCGCGGGACAAGCTCGCCGAGAGCCCGCGGATGTGGATCGAGGACCTCGCGGAGCGCGGGGGCGGCGTGGACGTCACCGTCCGCGGCATCCTAATCGACCTTCGCGAAGGAAGCGGCCTCGTCTACCGCTGCCCCGAATGCCGGCGCGTCCTCCGGAAAGGGGCGTGCCGCATCCACGGAGAGGTCAAGGGCGAGCCCGACCTGCGCGTGAAGGCCGTCCTCGACGACGGCAGCGGGGCGCTCACCGTGGTCTTCGACCGCGAGCTCACGGAGGCGCTCCTCGACAAGACGATGGACGAATGCGTCGCGGAGGCCAAGGAGGCGATGTCCACGGACGTCGTCCGAGACCAGCTCGCGGACCTCCTCGTCGCGCAGCCGATGGAGGCTCGCGGGAATGTGACCTCGGACGACTACGGCCTCATGATGATCGTGGCGGGCGCGAAGATGCTCAAGGTGGACGTCCAGGCGGAAGCGCGGGAGATGCTCGAAGGCCTGGAGGGACCCGCATGATCCGCGAGCCGGCGTGGCGCCTCTTCGCGGGGGAATACAACGACGCGACCTTGGAGCTGACCGGGGAAGGCGAGCGCGCGCCCTCCTACGTCGTCACGCCCTTGGGCGCGAAGGTGAATCGGATCTTCGTCGTCGGCGTGATCACCGACGTGGAGAACGTCGGCACGGACATGCAGCCGATGTGGCGCGCCCGCGTGTCCGACCCGACGGGCACGTTCCACGTGTACGCGGGCCAGTACCAGCCCGAGGCGGCGGCCGCCCTCTCCAAGCTCAAGCCGCCCGTCTTCGGCGCGGTCGTGGGCAAGAGCCGCGTGTACTCCCCGGAACCCGGGACGACGTACACGTCGATCCGGCCGGAGGTCGTCAAGGTCGTCGACGAAGGCGTCCGGGACTTCTGGATCCTCGAGGCGTGCCGCTCCCTGCGGCGGCGCCTCGACGCGATGGCGGAAGCCCAGAAGATGGACCCCCTCACGAAGGAGGGGCTCGTCCAGGTCGGCGTCAAGGCCGCGATCGCGGACGGCATCGTCGCCGCCTCGGCCCACTACGGGAAGGCGAACCTGTCCCAGTACATGGCCATGCTCGCGGAGGCCCTGCGGTACCTGCTGCCGGAGCATCGGGAGTACGCGCCGCCGGAAGCGATCCCGGAGCCGCAGCCGTCCGAGGAGGCGCACGCGGCCCCGCCGGCCCCCGCGAAGAACCCCGAGGAGCCCGACGCGGACGAGGAGAAGGTCCTCGGCATCGTCGCGTCCCTGGACAAGGATGGCAAGGGCGCCCCGTGGGAGGGGATCCTCGACGCCGCAGGCAAGGCCGGTGTCACGCGGGAGCGCCTGGAAGAGTCGATCAACTCCCTGCTGGACAAAGGCCTCCTCTACGAACCCGTCCTCGGACGGATGAAGAAGATCTGAACGTCAGGCGGAGGGCGCTCCACCCTCCGCCGCATCTTTGATCCGCCGGAGGGCATGCTCGGTGCCCTCGGCCACGTGCTTCGCCGTCACTCGCGAGCCGAGCTTGAGGAGGCCGACGAGGGTCACGTCCCACGCCGCGGTGAGGATCGTCCCCGCGCCCGAGGGCCGCACGGTGACGGTCTTCGTGCCCCGCATGGGCCCGCTGAGGATCTCGTGGACGATTCGGGAGGGAGGGGCCAGGATTACCCGCTCCCGCTGGACGCGGCCGCGGAAGGCGATTCGGACCTCGCGCTCGATCACGTTCCCATCGCGCCGCATCGACAGGACGGCTTTCGTGCCTCGCCAGAACTCAAGCTCGCGGTCGAAGTCGGCGACGAGGGACCAGACGGTCTCCGGCGAAGCAGCGATCGTCACGCCCCTCTCGAGTCTCATCTGGCCGTCCCACACGGACGTCGGAGATAAGCCCGACGCTCAGATCGACAGGGGGGCGTTGCAGTCCCAGCACTTCCGCGCCCCGATACCGACCTTCGCCCCGCAGCGCTGGCATCGGCGGGTCCTCGGGGCCGCCTGGATCTCCCGGTCCAGCCGCTGGCCCATCAGCTTCGAGGAGAGGAAGCAGCCCAGGCCGCAGGAGAACGCCATGCCTGCGGCGATCGGCCAGAACCAGTACCATTCCAGGTACCAGAAGAGCTGCAGGAACACGTAGACGCCCAAGAAGCCACCGACGTAGCCGCCCGCGAAGCTCATGAAGCCGATGTAGGAGGCGCGACCCGCAAGGAAGCCCATGGCGAAGAGCACGAGGCCGAGGTAGAACAGCCGGAACTCCGCATACGGAAGGAGGAGGGCCCCGAGGGATGCCCCGCCGGACAGGCCTGCGGCGGCGACGGTCGTGATCAGGAAGCTGAGCAGAGGATTCCGCGCCGCCGCCACGCTCGTGCCTCCTCGGGGCACGTCGCGTCTCGTCGTATCAAGATGACGGCTTGGCGGTTCGCGGGTGATAATGAGGAATTGTCGTGTCGCCGGGCGCGCGGCCTAGGAATCCACTCGCGAATCAGCGTGGCGGCTCCGCGAACCGCGGAAGACGCCCGCCGGTCGAGTTGCCCGAGCGAGGCCCATCGCCTAAACGGCGGCATCGCTTGACAATGCCCGTAACGCGGAGACACCTCCTTCCGGGCCGCGCAAGCCGAGCGTGTTTACAAAAGGGCTATATCTCCGCCACGCCGGTTCGTCCACCGAACGGGATGACTCTAACGGAGGACGACGCCCTGGGCAGCGAAGGCGTTCATCTCCATCTTGAGCACGCGACGCTCGATCGGTCAACCGTCCGGAAAGTCCCGACGGGCATCGCCGACTTGGACAGCATCGTCGACGGCGGCTTCCCGAGCGGGTCGACGGTTCTCCTCCTGGGGGACATCGGCGCGGGCATGACGGAATACGTGTACACGGCATCCTCAAAGATCGCCCTTGTGAACGACCGACCGGAGGCCCGCCACTACTACCTCGGTGACCACTGCGACGACTCGGATCTCCCGACGCGGGTGTGCTACGTCACCTTCTCCCGGTCGAAGGAGATCATCCTCCAGGAGCTCGCGACGTCGTTCAACGACGATTTCTACCGAGCCTTCCGCGAACGAACCCTGTTCAAGGACTTCTCAAGCCTCTACTTCCGTCACAGCGTCGTCCCATCGTCCTGGACCCAGGAAGAGGACTGGTTCGACCTGCCGTCCACGAGCATCCTCGAGGAGCTCGTGACATTCCTCGACGAAAACGCGGAAGACTCGATGGTCGTCATCGACTCGCTCACAGATCTAGCAATCTCGGACCTCGTGGACATGAAGGACCTCGTGACGACGATCAAGGGCCTTCAGCGGGCGGCGAAGCGATGGGGTGGCGTCGTGTATCTCATGCTCACGCGCGGCATCCTCGAGCGGCGCCACGAGCAGCTCCTGATGGACAGCGTGGACGGGTGCCTCGTCTTCGAATGGCGGACTTCCGCGCGATCAAGCACTCGGCAGCGGTACATGTACCTCGAAAAGTTCACCGGGGTCCTGCCCCACCTGCCGCGGGACAAGATCGCCCGGTTCCCGACGATGGTCTCCTCGTACAACGGGCTCGTCGTCGTCTACATGGAACGGATCTCATGAGGTGAATGAATGGCCGAGGCGGAAGCGCTGGACGCAGGGCAGGAGGCGGCATCGGCCGCGGTTCCTGACGAGCAGTACGTGCTGACGGGGATCGACGGCTTGGATCAGATGCTCGGCCGCGGAGTGCCGGCGGGGCACATCCTCACGGTCATGGGTTCCTTCGGCACGGGGAAGACGACCTTCGCATTGCAGTTCCTGATGCAGGGGCTAATCAACGGCGAGAAGGGGATCTTCATCTCCCTCGAGGAGGACGTCGAATCCGTCGTCGCGAGCGCTGCCTCGTACGGATGGGACCTGCGGCCCTATCTCAAAGACAAGAAGCTGCACATCGTGAAGCTTGAGCCCGCCGATGCGAAGTCGACCGTGACACGGTTGAGGTCTGAGCTGCCTGATTTCATCAAACGGAGCGGGGCGACGCGTCTGGCGATCGACTCCATCAGCCTGCTGAACATGCTCTTCACGGACGATGGCGAACGCCGGGCGAGGTTGTTCGCCCTATGCAAGCAGCTCCGATCCACGGGCGCGACGTGCCTCTTCACCGCGGAAGTGAAGGACGACAACCCCCGCAGCTCCCGCGACGGCCTCGTCGAGTACGTCTCCGACGGCGTCATCGGCCTGCGGTTCAACGAGCGGGAGAACGGGGATGTCCAGCTCGTGATCCAAGTGATCAAGATGCGGCGGCTGAAGCACCCGCGGGCGATAAAGCCATACAGCATCACGGACCAGGGCATCGAGGTCCATGGAGACATGGAGGTCTTCTGAGGCCCGTTCCGCAGAATATTCCGGGTTCATCTCCGGGCAACCGCAAACGCGTTCCCTCCGTAGAAGATGATTAATACAACGGGGTCCGTGGCGAGCGAGGGCAGTCCCGCTGAAGCTCGTCGTCTTCGATCTCGAGAACACCCTGATTTTCAACGAGTTCTTGCCCGAGCTCGCGGCCCTCGTCGGGAAGGAACGGGAGGTCGCGGACATCACCCGGGCAGGGATCGACGGGCGGATCGATTGGGAGGAGGGGTTCCGCCTGAGAGCCCGGCTCCTCCAGGGCCTCACCCAAGCCCAGATCCTGCGGGCGGCACGGCACCTGCGGCCCGTCCCCGGCGCACAGGAGTTCGTCCACTGGCTCCGGACCCAGGGTGACAAAGTCGTCCTCGTCACGGGCGGCCCCCGGGAGGTCGCGGAGAGCTCGATGGCCCACTTCGAGGCCGACGCGGCCTTCAGCAACGAGTTCGTCTACGAGGACGGCATCTTCACGGGAGACGTCGTCGTCCGTGTGGGCCCGCGGACGAAAGCGGACATCGTCCGCCGGATCGCGGCGAAATGGAGCGTCCCGAAGGCGGACATCCTCGCCTTTGGGGACGGCCTCATGGACGTTCCCCTCCTCTCGGAGGCGGGCACGAAGCTCGGGATCAACACCCAAGGCAAGCTGAAGGACCATGTGGACCTCGAGGCGAGCGATTATCACGAGGCCCGCCGCTGGCTCCAGGAGAAGGAGACATTTCGCGGAACGAAGTCGGCACGGAACGATTAAGTAGCCGCCTACTCAACGTCGGCTCCGTGCGCTTCGCGATCCTCCTCTACGACGGGGTGGAGGAACTCGATGCCGTCGGCGTCTACGAGGTCCTCGCGAAGGCGAAGCAGCTCCATCCGCAGCTCGACCTGACCGTGCGGACGCGGGCGAAGAAAGAGACCGTGACGGGCGCTCTGGGCCTCAAGATCCTCGCCCATGACGTGCGGCCAGACTTCGGCGATCTGGACGTCCTCATCGTCCCGGGCGGCCCCGGCCGGAAGGAGGTGGTCCGGGATCGCCATCTCCTCGCGGACCTCCTCGAATTCGGGACGGAAAAGCCCGTGGCGAGTGTGTGCACGGGAGCCGTCATCCTCAAGGAGGCGGGCCTCCTCGCCGGCCGGAGGGCGACGACTCATCGTAACGCCTTCCACGAACTCCGCGACGTGGCGACCGTCCTCGAGGAGCGAATCGTGGAGGACGGCCTCATCACGACCGCGGGCGGCGTCACCGCGTCGATCGACCTGGGCCTCCATCTCCTCGAGAAGTATTTCGACGGCGAGCTCGCGAGGGAGGTCGCCGACCGCATCGAGTACACCGGGAACCATAACCCCTAAGAAGGCCGGCTCCATCTGCCGCGGCGGGGACGGGCCGATGAAATTCCTTCGCAAGGGCAAGGTCAAGGAGGTCTACGAGGTCTCCAAGGACGAACTTGAGTTCGTCTTCACGGACCAGATCAGCGTCTTCGACAAGATCATCCCCAGCCTCATCCCGAACAAAGGCGAGACCTTGTGCCGGACCTCGGCCCATTGGTTCGATGTCGTCAAAGGCCTGGGCATCCGCACCCACTTCCTCCGCCGGAATGGAGGGAACCGGATGCGGGTGAAGCGGGTCCAGGTGATCCCGGACTACGCGAAGATCACCCCCACGACGAGGAACTTCCTCATCCCCCTCGAGGTCATCGCCCGATACTACGTCGCGGGATCGATGCACGATCGCCTCAAGGCGGGCAAGGTCCGCCCCGATCAGCTCGGCTTCCCCAAAGGGCATCTCCCGGCCTATGGCGAGCCCCTTCCCGAGCCCCTCGTGGAGGTCACCACAAAACTGGAGAAGGTGGACCGCGAGCTCACGCGGAACGAGGCCCTGGAAATCAGCAAGCTCTCACAGGGCGAGTACGACGGCCTCGTCGATGCCGTGCTGCGGATCGATTCGAAGATCAACGCGGACGTGAAGCAGCGGGGCCTCATCCACGTCGACGGCAAGAAGGAGTTCGCGATGGATGCGGACCGGGAGCTCATGCTCGTGGATACGTTCGGGACGGCGGACGAGGATCGCTGGTGGGACGCGGCCGCCTACGAGAGGGGCGACCATGTGGAGCTGAGCAAGGAGTTCGTCCGTCAGTACTATCGGACCACGGGATACCACCAGGCCCTCATGGACGCCCGCGCCTCGAAGCGCCCGGAGCCGGACATCCCCGCGCTGCCCCCGGACGTCGTGAAGGAAGTGAGCGACCTGTACGTCGGCCTCTTCGAACGGCTCACGGGCGAGAAGTTCCGCTGAGGCCTCCGGCACGTGGAAAAACGCTTTTACCGCAGCCGCTCATATCGATGTCGTTGGGGGCTCCAGCGTTGGAAATGGTGGTCTACGTCGACGGCAAGTACTACCCTCAGTCCGAGGCGAGAATCAGTGTCTTCGACCATGGCCTGCTCTATGGAGACGGCGTCTTCGAAGGCATCCGCGCCTACAACGGCCGCGTGTTCAAGCTCGACCGGCATGTCGACCGCCTCTTCCACTCCGCGCGGGCCATCGACCTGAAGATCCCCCACACCAAGGAGGAGATGGCAAACCTCATCCTGGAGACCTGCCGCAGGAACGAGATCAAGGACGGCTACATCCGCCCCGTCGTGACGAGAGGCCCGGGGGACCTTGGCCTCGATCCGAGGAAGTGCAAGAGGGGCGCCAGCGTGGTCGTCATCGCCCAGCCCTCGATCAACCTCTACGGCAAGGTCTACGACCGCGGCCTCCGGGTCGTGACGTCCTCCTACCGACGGGTCCCGCCCCAAAGCCTCAGCCCCTCGATCAAGTCCCTGAACTACCTCAACAACATCATGGCCCGCGTCGAGGCGAACCAGTACGGGGCCGACGAGGCCCTCATGCTCGACATCCACGGCTACGTGTCGGAGGCCACGGCGGACAACTTCTTCATCGTCCGCAACTCGACCGTGACGACGCCGTGGTCCTCGACGAACCTCCCCGGAGTGACGCGGGAAACGGTCCTGGAGCTCACCACGGCGCTCGCCCTCAAGCCGGAGGAACGGCTCTTCACCCTCTACGACGTCTGGGCCGCGGACGAGGCGTTCATCACGGGCACCGCGGCGGAGATCGGCCCGGTCGTCGAGGTCGACGGACGGCAGATCGGCGACGGCAAGCCGGGGGCCGTGACGAAGCGAATCATGAAGGCCTTCCGGGACCTCGTCACGTCGACGGGCACACCCATCTGACCGGGCCGCGCGGGCGAGCCAAAGCTTAATCGCCCGGTGTGCATGGGCGGGCCGGTCCCCATGAAGTTCCTGGAGTACAAGGCGAAGTCCATCTTCGCCCGCTATGGGATTCCGATCCCCCATGGGGTCGTCGCGGCCCGCCCCGAGGAGATCCGGGACCCGCCCCTCCCGGGCATGGTGAAGGCCCAGGTCCTCGTGGGGGGCCGGGGGAAGGCCGGCGGGATCCGGCCCGCGGGAAGCCTGGAGGAGGCCCGCGCGGTCTCCCGGCAGATCCTCGGGATGCAGATCGGCGGGTACACGGTGAAACAGGTGTACATCGAGGCGCGGCTCGAGATCGAGAAGGAGCTCTACCTGTCGTTCACGATCGACCGATCCGCGAGGGAAGCGCTCCTCATGGCGAGTGCCTCCGGGGGCGTGGAAATCGAATCCCTCCCGCGCGAGGAGATCTTCATGGAGCACGTGTCCGCCCTCGTCGGCCTACAGCCCTACGTGCTCCGCACGCTCGTCGCGTTCCTCGGCCTTCAAGGACATGTCGCCGACCAGGTCGCGGACATCGCCCGCAGGGCCTTCGACCTCTTCCGCAAGGAGGACGCGGAGCTCGTGGAAGTCAACCCCCTCGTGATCACGAAGGGAGGCAGGGTCGTCGCCGGGGATGCGAAGCTCATCGTGGATGACAACGCGGAGTATCGACATCTGGAGTACGCGAAGCTCGACCAGGACCGCACGGCCCTCGAGGAGGAAGCCCATGCGAAAGGCATCACGTTCATCCAGCTCGATGGGGACATCGGCGTGATCGCGAACGGCGCGGGCTTGACGATGGCCACGCTGGACGTCCTCAATCTGAAGGGCGGGAAGGGCGGCACGTTCCTGGACCTCGGCGGGACGGACGATCCGGACAAGGTCGCCCAAGCCTTCGAGATCCTCCTCAAGGCCCATCCGTCGGTGATCCTCCTCAACATCTTCGGCGGGATCACGAAGGCGGACACGGTGGCCCTCGGGGTCAAGAAGGCCCTCGAGGAGATGGGCTCGCGGGTGCCCGTCGTCGCCCGCATCAAGGGCGTCAACGAGGACCGGGCGAAGCAGATCCTCCGGGACGTGGGCATGTTTCCCGCGGAGACGATGGAGGAGGCCGCGGAACTCGCGGTCAAGGTGAAGCTCGGCGGGGGCGCCTGAGATGGCCGTCCTCCTCTCGAAGACGACCCGGCTCCTCGTCCAGGGGATCACGGGCCATCAGGGCCAGTTCCACACGCGGTCCATGCTCGACTTCGGCACGAGGCTCGTCGCGGGCACGTCCCCCGGCAAGGGGGGCACGAAGGTCGAGGGCGTGCCCGTGTTCGACAGCGTCGACGAGGCCGTGGCGAAGAGGAAGGCGAATGCCTCCATCGTCTTCGTGCCCGCGCCGAACACGAAGGATGCGATCATCGAGGCGATCGAGGGCGGCCTCCGGCTCGTCGTCGTGATCACGGAGCGCATCCCGTTCCATGACAGCCTCGAGTTCATCCCTTACGCCCGCACGAAGGGCGTCACGATCATCGGGCCGAACTGCCCGGGGATCATCACGCCCGCCGAGTCGAAGGCGGGGATCATGCCCAGCCACATCTTCCAGCCCGGGGACTGCGGCGTGATCAGCCGCAGCGGCACCCTCACGTACGAGATCGTGAACGCGATGACCCAGGCGGGCGTCGGCCAGAGCACATGCATCGGCATCGGCGGCGACCCGATCATCGGCACGAACACCCTCGAGGCCCTCGAGCTCTTCCAGAGGGACCGCAAGACGAAGCGCATCGTCGTCGTGGGCGAGATCGGCGGCACCGCGGAGGAGGAAGCCGCCGAATACATCCGGAGGCATGTGACGAAGCCGGTCGTCGCTTACGTAGCGGGACGGACAGCCCCTCCGGGGAAACGGATGGGACATGCGGGCGCGATCATCGAGGGGAACCGCGGCACGGCGGATTCCAAGGTGAAAGCCTTCAACGAGGCCGGGGTGCCCGTCGCGGACTACCCTGCGGATGTCGCGAGCCTCCTTGCGTCCGCGTGAGCACGGAGCGCTCGGGTACGACTCACATTGTCATTACTATTCATTCGGAGGCTTCTTTGGCTTCGCGCCCCGAACCTGGGTTCGATCTCCATGACCGAGGCGCCCCCCGCTCCCAAGAAGAAACTCAACCCGAAGCGAACGCCCATCCACGAGAACCCTCCCGAGGAACGCCGCGGCGTCTTCATCGAAGCCCTCGTGCCCTACACGCGGGAGGAAGCGCTCCTCGAGGCGCAGCGGTGCATCCAGTGCGGCAAGCCCTACTGCATCGAGGCCTGTCCGATCGGCCAAGACGCGCGCGGCTACATCAAGCTCCTGGCCGCGGGCGACTTCAACGGGGCCCGGGACCTCATCCTCCGGGACAACCCCTTCGCCTCCTGCCTCGGCGTCGTCTGCTACCACTACTGCGAGACGCCCTGTCCCGTCGCCAAGAAGGGCGACCCCATCGCGGTCCGGCACCTGAAGCGCGCCGCCCTGATGTATGCGGACTCCGCGAGGCCGTACGAACCCGTCGTGCCCACGAACGGCATGCGAGTCGCGGTCATCGGCGGCGGCCCTGCAGGCCTCATGAACGCATGGGTCCTCGGGCAGCGGGGCTACGACGTGACGGTGTTCGAAGGCACCGACCGCCTCGGGGGCCTCATGACGGGCACCATCCCCGCGTACCGGCTCACGGACGAGGTCTTCGAGACGGACATGTCCCGCTTCGCGAACCTTCCCGTCCACTTCATCTTCAACGTGGAGTTCCCGAAGAACGTGGATCTCGACTCCCTCCAGAAGGAGTTCGACGCGGTGTTCATCAGCATCGGCACGCACAAGTCGAGGCTCCTCGGGGTGCCGGGAGAGAGCCTCGACGGCGTGTACTCCGCCCTCCAGTTCCTCAAGGAAACGAAGCGCGGTGAGAAGCGTTCCGTTCGCCCGAAGGTCGTCGTGATCGGCGGCGGCGATGTGGCCATGGACTCCGCCCGCACCGCGTTACGCCTCGGCGCCGAGGAGGCCACCGTCCTGTACCGGCGAAGCCGCGAGGAAATGCCCGCCGCGGACGAGGAGATCCGCGAGGCCATGGACGAGGGCGTGACGTTCCAGTTCCTCGTCGCCCCGAAGCGGTTCCTGGGGACGAAGCGACTCGAGGGGATCGAGCTGCAGCCGATGATCCTCGGCCCGCCGGACGAGAGCGGACGACGCAGGCCCGTGCCCACGGACGCAGCTCCGATCGTGATGCGGTGCGACGCGGCCCTCGTCGCCGTGAGCCAGGAGGCCGACCTCGAGGCCCTGCCGGTGGACCTGAACGTCAAGCTTGGGAAGGACGGCACCCTGGAGGCGGACCCGAAGACGGGCGCGACCGCACGGGCTGGCGTCTATGCAGGCGGAGGCGCGAGCGTCGTCCACGCGATGGCCGCCGGGAAGCGAGCCGCGCTGGCGATGGACGCCTTCATGATGACGAGGAAGTCGCAGCCTGTCGCATGATCTCGCGCCCGCGCGCGGCATTGCCGCGCGCGCGAGACATCAGAGTCCACCTTTGCAACGCACCCGCAAAGTCATAAATAGCCCCCCTCGCGTGCGACGGAGGTCGTGCGGCGACTCATCGTCACGGAGAAGTTCAACGCCGCGGTGCGCATCGCGACCATCCTGAGTGACGGGAAGGCGAAACGGGCATACGTGGAAGGCACGCCCGTCTTCGAGTGGGCCCGCGGCGACGACCGGGTTCAGGTCATCGGCCTGCGAGGCCACATCCTGAACATTGACTACCCAGAGGCGCTCAACGACTGGGCCCGGGTCGACCTCAAGGAACTCGTCTGGGCGGAGCCCCAGAAAGTCGTGACCGCGGGGAAAATCGCCGCGGCCCTCAAGCACCTGGCCCAGCACGTGGACGAGGTCGTCATTGCGACGGATTTCGACCGCGAGGGCGAGCTCATCGGCGTGGAGGCCCTCGGGATCGTCCGGGCGGTCCGGCCCGACATCCCCGCGAAGCGGGCCCGCTTCTCGGCCCTCACGAAGTGGGACATCGAACGCGCCTTCCAGGAACTCGCGGATGTGGACTTCCCCCTCGCGCAGTCCGCGGAGTCGCGCCAGTCGATCGACCTCGCCTGGGGTGCCGTCCTCACGCGCTTCCTCTCCATCGCCTCGAAACAGGTCGGCCGAGACTACCTGTCTGTCGGCCGGGTCCAGAGTCCCACGCTCGCGCTGATCGTGGACCGCGAGCGGGAAATCGAGAACTTCGTCCCACAGGAGTACTGGACCCTCCATGCGAAGTTCGCGAAGGAGGCCGAGGGCACTCGGGTCGAGTTCGAGGCGGACCATGAGCACGGTCCGTTCTGGGCTCGGAAGGAGGCCGAGGCCGCGCGGAGGGTCGCGGAGGGCGCGGAGAGAGGCGCCGTGCGGGAGTACACCCAGGGCGAGCGGGAGGAGCGGCCTCCGCCGCCCTTCAACACGACGATGTTCGTCTCCGAGGCGAACCGCCTCGGCTTCGGCGCGGCCCACGCGATGAAGATCGCGGAGGATCTCTACCAGAGCGGCTTCATCTCGTACCCGCGGACGGACAACACCGTGTACCCGGGCACGATCTCCCTCCGGTCCGTCCTCGAGAAGCTTGCAGACTCGGCATTCGCCCAGGAGGCCCGGGAGCTCGCGGCCCAGGAGCGCATCGTCCCGAGCCGCGGCCGCACGGAGGCCACGGACCACCCGCCCATCTATCCCGTCTCCGGGGCGACCCGCAAGGAAGTCAAGCGAGAGGACCATTGGCGGATTTACGAGCTCGTCGTCCGCCGCTTCTTCGCGACGGTCGCGCCGAACGCGGTCGCCGTCACCTCCGACGCGAAAATCGACCTCCGAGGGCAGATGTTCCTCGCGCAGGGCTACCGCATCAAGGAGATGGGCTGGAGGAAGTACTACCCCTACTGGACGGTCCGAGAGGCCATCCTGCCTCCCTTGTCAACGGATGAGAGTCTCGAGCGTGTCGGGCCCGTCGAGGTCCAGGGAGACAAGACGAAGCCCCCCGGGCGGTACTCCGAAGGCACGCTGATCCAAGAGATGGAGAAGCTGAACCTCGGCACGAAGTCGACGCGGCATGAGATCCTCAAGAAGCTCTTCGACCGCAAGTTCGTCGAGGGGAAGTACATCCATCCCACGACCTCGGGTCGCGCGGTGATCCAGGCCCTCGAGGATCACGCGGACGTGATCACGAAGCCCGAGATGACGGCGCACCTCGAGGGGGACATGGACGAAATCGCCCGCGGGGTCCGCAGGCCCGACGACGCGATTCGGGAGAGCCAGCAGATGCTCTCGGAGGCCCTCGAGACCCTCGAGAAGAACCGCGAGGCGATCGGCCAGGAGATCGAGGCGGCCCTGCGGGAGCAGAACTACATCGGTAAGTGCAACGTCTGCGGGGAGGGCAACCTCGTCGTCATCCGCTCCCGCCGAGGAAATCGCTTCCTCGGATGCGACCGGTACCCCGCTTGCAGGAACACTCACACGCTCCCGCAGATGGGGATCATCGAGGCCGCGAACGAGAACTGCCCCGAGTGCGGCTCACCGATGATCAAGCACACGGACCGTGGCCGGACGACGACGTTCTGCATCGCTTCGGACTGTCCGACGGTCCGCGCGAAGAACTTCATCGCCCGCTGCGGCAAGTGCGAGACCGGGGAGTTGAGCATCCGTCACGGGAACTACGGGAAGCGGTTCGTCGGCTGCTCGAACTACCCGCAGTGCAACAACTCCTACCCGCTGCCCCAGCGCGGACTCATCGTGCCGACGGACGAACGATGCAACGCCTGCGGCCATCCCGTGATCAAGGTCATCATGCGAGGTCGCGCGCCTTGGGTCCTCTGCCTGAACATGGAGTGTCCGGCGAAGAACGGAAAGCGGAAGAGGGCCGCCGGGGCGAAGGCGAAGAAACCGGGGAAGAGGGTGCCCCGGAAGAAGAAGGCGGAGCCCGTGGCCGCGGACATCGCCGCCGGTTAGGGAGTCCGCATGAACTCCTTGAACTCGTCGAGGGATCGCGGCTTCAGCACGTAGTTCGTCTTCTTTTCGTGGGCGATCGTCGACGTGGGCGTGGGACCATAGTGATGGCCTGGGCAAACGATGAGAGCGTCGTCCATCCGGATCACCTTGTGGAACAGGGAATCGTACATCTCCTCGACATCGGACCCGGGGAGGTCAACGCGGCCGCAGTCGCCGACGAAGAGGCAGTCGCCTGTGAAC
>DATBLI010000111.1:0-2519 GCA_036555455.1 Thermoplasmata archaeon | reverse complement strand
ACCCTTCCTGCTCCGGCACTCGATGCTTCCCGCCCGGGTGGACCGCGAGGAAGCCGCGCAGATCATCCAGGGCTGGATGGAGGGCGGCGTGATGAAGCCGGACGACCTTCGGCGCGGATCGCGGATCACGTCCCTCGATTCCCTATACCTTCCGTTCTACGTGTTCGAGGTCGACGCGACGACCCACTACGCGGGCGTCCTCACGCGAACGGGGACGAACGAGCGCCGCAGCGGGGACCTCGTGCGGAACTACTACTGGAAGATCCTCGGCCGGCGTTCCGGCGAGATCGAGGTGGAGGACTACCACATTCCCCTCGCCCTGAAGGTGCCCTACGACACGACGGCGATGCTCCGCAATGCCCGGCTGCTCAACGCGGAGATGGATGAAGAGGAGGCCGCTCGCCTCGTGAAGGAGGACGTCGAAGCCCATCAGCGCGAGCTCCTCAAGGACCTCGTCGACGTTGTCGAGACCGCCTCGACGGACGTCACGGTGAAGGACTCCGAGTTCCTCCACGCGCCTCTCTGGTTCGCCTCCTACGTCTACCGCGAGCGAACGTACAAGCTCATCCTGGACGCGGCGTCTGGCGACGTCGTCCGCGGGGACATCCCCGCCTCCGCGGGTGGCCTCCGAGAATTCCTGCATGACGCAGGCGGCGGACTCCTGCGTCCTTGACCCCCTCTAGGATTCGAAACCCTCTTCCGCGTCCTCGTAGTCGGCGAGGTACGCCCCGCAGTTGGGGCAGCTCTCTGCGTCCGGGTCGATTTCCCAGCCGCACTCCGGACAGCGGTCCATCCGTGCACCTCATCCCCGCATAGGCTTCGGGCTTATCTATAAGCTCGCCGGACGGTCCCCCGGGTCAGAAATCGTCGAGGGTCATCGGGCCCTTCTTCGCGGCCCGGGGCCTCCGTTGGGCGAGCACCTCCTCCGCGGACTTCGCGGCGATCTGCTCCCGTTTCGCCTCCAGTATCCTCTCGGGAGCCACGGCGAGGAACGTCTCCCCCGTGGGCTCGCCCACGAAAATCCGCTGCTTGAGTTCCCGCCGCAGCCGGTCGAGCTCTTCGTGCATCCGACGCTCCTTCCGCTTCGCGCTGTACAGGAATGCCTCGTCACGCGTGTCCTTCGTGACGAGCATGATGACGCGGCCACTGGCACTGCGTCCCGTCCGACCGCGCCGCTGAATCGTCCGGATCTCCGAGGGCACGGGCTCGTAGAAGACGACGAGGTCCACCTGGGGAATGTCCAAGCCCTCCTCGCCGATTGACGTGGCGACGAGCACGTTGACCTCGCCGTCTCGGAACTTCCCCAGGATCTCCACTTGGTCCTTCTGCGTCAGGCCGGCGTCCTCCCCGCGGCTCTGTTGGCCGACGAACCGGACCGGGCGGATGCCGGGCAGCTTCGTGAGCTCCTTCGTCACGAGTTCCGCGGTCTCGCGGTAGTGGGCGAAGACGATGATCCTCGAATCGGCCTTCCGGAGGAACTGGTCCCGCACGATCCACCCGGTCTTCTTGAGCTTCGGATGTTCCTCGGTCGTGCCGCGGGCGAGCCGGATCGCCTCCTGGACCTTCTCGTGCTTCAGGAATCGCACGTCCGCGCGGGATCGGGCGTCCTTCTCGAGGCGCTCGAAGTAGGAACGCAGGGCCTGGAGTCCCTGGGTCTCCGCGAGGGTCATCGCGTGGTTCGTCTTCATCGCAATCGCCGTCGCGGTCATCGCACCGAAGAGCCGTCCATCCTTCTCCCCATGATCCAACCGCCGGCGGATCTCATCCCCCGCGGCCAGGATGTCCTTCGTGCTCGGCTTCGGCTTGCCCCCGAGGAACCCCATCTTCTTCAGGTGCCCCACTTGCTCCTCGAAGACTTTCTCGAGAAGAGCTCGGATGTCCTTCGCGACATCCGGTGCTTCCACGGGGATCCGGTCGATCGTGAGGCCCTGGACGTAGGGGAGGACGTCGGCGTCGTACTCCGTGCGGATTTCCACGGCGGTGATGCCGAGGTTGGCGCACACCTCGAGGATCTTCTCCGCGGACGAACCGGGGGAGGCGGTCATCCCGAGGACGATGCGGTCCGGCACCTCCTTGTACGCCGCGGCGACGTCGACGTAGGCGTAGTCGCCGACGGCGCGGTGGCCTTCGTCGAAGACGACCAGGCTGACGTCTTGGAGGTCATAGCGACCGGAGCGCAGGTCGTTGCGGATGACCTGGGGGGTGGAAACGACGATCTTCGACTCCCGCCACAGGAGTTCACGGTCCTCGGGGGAGGCGACCTCGCCCGTGAAGACCGCCACCGGGTCCACGAGGAGCATCTCCCGAAGGGACACGGCGTGCTGCTCCACGAGGGGTTTCGTAGGCGCGAGGAAAAGGATCCTCCCGCCTTTCCGCCGGAGCACCTCCGCGATGACCATCGCCGCGATGACCGTCTTGCCCATGCCCGTGGGCAGGACGACGAGCGTGGACCGGGAGAGGCAGGCCTTCGCGATGTTCACTTGATACGCCCGCTCCTCCACGGCCCCGCGACGGAGGAG
>DATBLI010000110.1:0-2462 GCA_036555455.1 Thermoplasmata archaeon | reverse complement strand
GAATCGAGGGACGTGATCCGCGATCCGCGCCGAAGGTCGTCCGGCTTCATCACGCCGCCCTCCATCCAGCCCTGGATGATCTGCGCGGCTTCCTCGCGGTCCACCCGGGCGGGAAGCATCGAGTGCCGGAGCAGGAAGGGTTTGTCGCTCCGCAGGCGGACCATCGAGCCGCAGTAGGGACACGTGACGATGACCTCCCCGGTGGTCAACTTCAGCGGCCCGCCGCATCGGGGACAACTCAGGGACTCAACGAGCTCGGGCATGCCTTCGCAAGACTCATGACCTACCCCCATATAGCGGTTGCCGTGGGTTCCCTCGGCGTCCTCCGCAGGAGCAGCGGGGTCACGATCTTCCTCGTGTTCGCGGCCCTTGCCTTCCTGCTCCTCCTCGTCCTCGTCATCGTGGACTTCTTCGTGAGCGTCTTTCCGTGGGGCTTCTACCTCGTCCTCGGCCTCGCACTCCTCTTTCTCCTCCTCCAATGGGCCATCTCGCCCGCGATCGTGCGTTGGGCCGCGAGGATCCGCGGCGAGGTCACCCCTCAATCGAATCCGTGGCTCTACCGCACCGTTCAGGAACTCGCCTCCGGCGCGGGGGTCCCGATGCCGCGGCACGTCTGGGTGAGCGGCTCGGGGGAACCGAATGCGTTCGTGTTCGGGCGGACGGTCCGCAGCACAGAGCTCGTCGTCACGGAGCCACTGCTCCAGCAGCTCAACCAGGACGAGATCCGCGCGGTCCTCGCCCACGAGATCGGCCACGTGCGGCATCGGGACGTCACGATCATGACCTGGGCCTCTGCGGTGCCCCTCCTCGCTTATGTTCTCGCCCGCGGCGGCTTCGAGCTCCTCCGCGGTACCGGCAACGTCCGGGGGAAGGACGCGGGCAAGGCGATTGCCGTCGCGGTTGTCGTGGCAATCCTATCCTATCTCGTCTACTTCATCACCCAGCTCCTTGTCCTCTACTTGTCCCGGACCCGGGAATCGTATGCGGACGCGTACAGCGGCGCCGCGACGAAGGACCCGCACTCCCTCGCATCCGCCCTCACCAAGATCACGTACGGAATGAGCCTCGCGCGGGAGGAGAAGGAGCCGTCGGGCTTGCGGGCCTTCTACATCTCCGACCCCGTGAAAGCCGCGAACGAGTACGACACCCTTCGCGAGAAGATGGCCCAGTACGACTTGAACCGGGACGGACAGATCGATCGCTACGAGCTCATGAAGGCGGTCGAGGAAGAGCGCAAGAGCCATTGGCGGCGCGCGAACGATCTCTTCTCCACGCATCCGCCTGCGTACAAGCGGATCCTCCTGCTCGAGGAGATGGAACAGGAGATCCAGCAGAGCGGCGGGCGGCTGCCGGACAACATCTACAAGTTCGTGTGAGCCCAGGGACCGGGATTCGGGGGAAGCTTCAGGCCCCTCCGGTCGTATCCGTGCCGCATGGTCACGACGATCCGGCAGACGGCCTACTTTGACGCGACGCCCCACGCGGTGTTCGAGGCCCTCTTGGACGCGAAGAAGCACTCCGCGTTCACGGGGGACACGGCCAAGATTGACCGGACGGTGGGTGGCAGATTCTCCGTCTTCGGCGGCTACGCGACGGGGAAGAACGAGCGGGTCGAGAAGGACAAGGTCATCGCCCAGACCTGGCGGACGACGGATTTCAGGTCGGACGAGCCTGACTCCAAGGTCATGTTCCATCTGTCGAAGAAGGAGGGAGGGACGCGGCTCATCTTCGTCCAGAGCAACGTCCCGGACCGTCTCGCGGAGGAGCTTCGGCAGGGCTGGATCGACTTCTACTGGACCCCGTTGAAGGCCTACCTCGAGTCGTCTACGGCGTCAGGCGCCGCTGGCTCTTCCGGATCGCGTCGCGCTCGGTCTGGCGGGACATCCAGAAGATCGTAGCCAGGACAATCACGACGAGGATCGAGAGGAGGACCATCCAGAGTAGCTTGCCGATCGACGTGTCCCCGTTCGTGAAGAGGGAGCCGTAGTAGCTCCCAACGCCGATCACGAAGAACGCACCTGCGAGGGGCCGGGAGATCCGGCGGTCGTTCGTCGCGGCGTACACGAAGTAGAAGACGAGGGCGAAGATGAGGCCGGAGAAGCCCATCCACCAGAGCTGGGAGGTGAGCGGTTGCCCGGAGAAGAAGAGGATGTAGCCGAAGATTGCCGCAATCACGATCACCGCGATCGCCGCGATCGCGAGGAGCACGACGGAGGACAGTTTCGGCATGGGGAGGGATCCCCCCGCCGCGGGAGCCGGAGAAGGTTCCACGGTCTCACCCCTGCGCCACGGGCTTGCCGCATTCGGGGCAGAACTTCATCCCGCCGGGGACCTCGTGCCCGTCCGGGCACTTGAGGACCTGGGGCGCCCCGCATTCTCCGCAGAACTTGAGGCCGGGGGCCACGGGCTTCCCGCACTTGATGCACGGCTTGCTCCCCGCCGGCGCCGTCGTGTCCGCGCCG
>DATBLI010000109.1:0-2144 GCA_036555455.1 Thermoplasmata archaeon | reverse complement strand
GTCCTCCTTTGTGTGGGCGACGGACGCCGTCCACTGCTCGTCGGGCCCTGTGGCGGAGGGGATGATCCCGCGGTTGTACATCGCCGTGTTGTAGCCCCACCACCGGCCCACGTCGACGCCCTGGAAGGACCGCCAGTCCGTCACGGGCGCATGGGTGAAGTGGACCGTCCCGCTGATTCCGCGGTGCTGGACTCTCATGAAGAGGCGGTGGTCCTCGACGAGGTCCGCATAGCCTTTGCCAAGCAGGTCGCCGATCCGCTGGGCGTATCGCATCTTCGCGGGCGTGAGGATCTTCGTCAGGGTGACGAGGCCCGCGGTCATGCTCACGGGGTTCGCGTTGAAGGTGCCGGCGTGGGCGATCTGTCCGGGGACCGTCTGGTCCATGATGTCCGCCTTGCCGCCGACCCCGCTGAGCGGATAACCGCCTCCGATCGCCTTCCCGAAGATTTTCAGGTCCGGCCGCACCCCGAAGGCCTCCTCGGCCCCGCCGTACCACTTCCCGCAGGTCTTCACCTCGTCGAAGATGAGGACGGCGCCGCTCTCGTCCGCGAGCTTCCTCAGGCCCTCCAGGAATCCTGGCTCGGGAAGGACGAAGCCCATGTTCATCGGCACGGGCTCGAGGATGATCCCGGCGAGATCGTCCGCGTTCTCCTGGACGAGCTCCTCCGTGACCCCGAGGTCATTGAAGGGTGCGATAACGGTGTGTTCCGTGATCTGCGGGAGGAGACCCCTCGACGAGGGCACGGGGTTCGGGCGGTTCGCGGGGCCCTGACGATCCCTCGTCGGCTTGATGGAGACCATGAGGGTGTCGTGACTGCCGTGGTAGCAGCCCTCGAACTTCAGGATCTTCGTGCGGCCCGTGACGCCGCGGGCGAGCCGGACGGAGAAGAGGGTCGCATCGAGGCCCGTGTTCGAGAACTTGATCCGGTCGATCGAGAAGCGCGTGGCCATGTGGGCCGCGAGCTCAACGGCCTCGCCGCTCTCGAAGCCGAAGATCGTGCCGTTCGACGCGCGCTCCCGCATCGCCCGCGCAAGGATGGGATGGCTGTGCCCGGCGACGAGGGCGCCGAAGGCCATGCCGAAGTCGATGTACTCGTTTCCGTCGACGTCCCAGAGACGGCTTCCCTTTGCGCGATCGACGTAGACGGGATACGGGTCCAGGAGGCGGTAGTTGCTGTTCACGCCGAACGGGATGTACTTCCTCGCGGCCTCGAACGTCTTTCCCGACTTCCTCGTGCGCACCCGAAATGCCTGAAGTTCGTCCTCCACGTTGACCATGGTATCGATTGAACGAGCGAAGGGCGGCGGACTATAAAACGAATCCGTGCAGACGCTATGTTCGAGAAGGGAGAAACCGAGGAGACATCGTGGGGGAGACCGCGCGAACCGTCGCGGGTTCACGGCATCAACCTTAAACAAGGTTAACGCCGAAGGCGGATCGCGCGAAGGTCCCTCCTGGCGTCCCGCGGAGTTTAATTCCCGCGGGCCGTTCCCCGCGGACGATGCCCTTCGACATCATGATTCGCAACGGCCGCGTCCTCGACGGCACGGGTGCCCCGTGGGCTCTCCGAGACGTCGGCATCCGGGGAGATTCGATCGCGCGCGTCGGTCGCCTCGGCCGCGCGAAGGCGAAGCTCAACATCGACGCCGCGGGCACGTACGTGGCTCCCGGCTTCATCGACATCCACACCCACAGCGACGTGGGGATCCTTGTCGAGCCCATCTGCGAAGCCGCCGTCCGGCAGGGTGTGACGACCCACGTGATCGGCAATTGCGGGGACTCCCCCGCGCCGATCAGCGAGAAGTACCGCGAGCTCGCGGTGCGCCGCTTCGCCTACTATGCCCAGGCATCGGAGTGGACGTGGTCCACGTACGCGGACTACCTAGGGTTCGTCGAGCGGCAGGGGGTCGGGATCAACATCGCCGGCCTCGTCGGCCACGGGTCCGTCCGTCTGGCGACGATGGGCTTCGAGGCGCGTCCCCCGACGAAGGACGAGCTGGGGCGCATGAAGTCCTACGTCGGCGAGGCGATGCGCGCGGGGGCCTTCGGCATGAGCACGGGCCTCGTGTATCCGCCCGGCTGCTTTGCGGCCACGGAGGAGGTCGTCGAACTCGCGAGGGTCGTGGCCCGCCGCGGGGGCCTG
>DATBLI010000108.1:0-15452 GCA_036555455.1 Thermoplasmata archaeon | reverse complement strand
TCCTTGCTCTCCGTGGCCGCAGATAGCTTCACGGGGATGTTCACGAGGCCGAAGGCAATCGCTCCACTCCATAAGGCACGGGCCATGGATCTTGCCCCCAAGGGGTGCGCCTCTACGACGTCGAGCGATATATAGCTGCGCCGCAGGGAGGGCCTGCAGCGCCGCGGGCGCAAGCCTCTAGAGGCCAGCCGGTCGCCGTGCACGCGCCGGAAACTCGACTTCCGTTGCAGAAATGAAATGGGCTCGACCGGACCCGAACCAGTTCCGGTTTGGGTTCGTTCCCGCGATCTGGGTCGCCTAGGACGGGGATTGCCTCAAGTCGGCCAGCGTACGCTGCGCAGGGCGAGACAATCAAGCCGTACAACAAGACGCAGGGCTTCGATTCGACACACGCCCGCCCACCGGGGATCGGATCGTGCGTCGGGTGCGACGTCAAGGAACGATCTTAACCTTCGTGCCGAGGCCCTGCGGCGGGAAACCGCGGTCCCACCGGACGCGGACCGCGCCCCTCGAACCGTGCAGGCCCACGACGCGTCCCAGGATCTTGAGGCCGTCCTCGCGCTGCCAGATCACCCGGGCTCCGGGGAGCTTCCCCGCATCCTCGGGCTTGGCGAGGTCCACGATCGTCACGTAGCTATCCTGCTTGACCTTGCTTCGCCGGAACGCGGTCACGATCCCGGTCACGTCAGCCTTCGCCATTCCCGCCGCGCCACGGTCCCGTCCCGTATAAGGACTTCGCATAGATCCGTGGGATCCGACCCCGCCTTCGCCACGCCCACTAAGCGAGTCAGTGCAGGAGCCCGTTCGCCTTGAGCTCGGCCGTGATTTTCTCCACGGCCTTCTCCACGTCATCGGGTTTGCGCGCGCCCGTGCAGACGACCTTGCCGCTGCCGAACATGAGGAGGACGACCTTGGGCTCGTCGATGCGGTACACGAGGCCGGGGAACTGCTCCGGCTCGTACTCGACGGAACCGAGGCCGAGGGTGATCGCGACCGCGTTCAGGTCGATCTGGGCGCCGAGGTCCGACGTGGCGACGATGTTCTGGACCTCGATCTCGGGGTTCGTCGTTACGGGGATGCCCGCGGCCGCGATCTGCTTCGAGACGAGGTCGATCGCCATCTTCACGTGCTCGAGGCTCTTCGCGCCCGTGCAGACGACCTTCCCGCTCCGGAAGAGGAGGATCGCCGTCTTTGGTTCCTTGATGCGGTAGATGAGGCCCGGGAACTGCTCCGGCTCGTACTCAGAGCCGCCCAGGGCGAGGGCGATCGCTTTGAGGTCGAGCTCCTGCCCTAGGGAGGTTGATGCGACGACGTTCTCGATCCGGAACTGGGGCAAGACGGAACCTCTGGGCGCCGGAGCTGCGGAATCCGGCGCGGTCGGGTGGTGCGGGACGCCCATGGCGCCATATATAGTTCCGTGCGCCCCACGGGAACCGCAAGCGACCGAAGATCTAAGAGACGCTCGAGGACTCGTGGATCGGGGCGAACATCGGGGTGTTCATGGCGGTGAAGAAACATAGACCACGGTTCGCCGCCGACCGGATTCGAACCATCCGGGAGGTACCACCAGTTAGGGCCAGCCATACCACCGCCTGGTCGGTTCAATTCTGGGCGGACCCACTTCTGCTGGGGGGTACATGCAATTCGTCCCCAGCCGATACCACCGGCTCGACAATGACTCAGAGATCCCACTGCGACCTGGCAACCACATCCGGAGACAACGTCCGCTGTAAGGCACTTTGGACAGGGCGCGCGTATTCCGCAACCATATCTCTCCAACGTCTGCCGGTCCTTCTCCCTTGCCGGACCTGCCTCTGAAGAGGCTGGAAAACGCCCTCGACTTTCTTCCTTCTCCCGTCCTCTCGAACGTAGTCGATGAGGAAATAGCATCCCAAGAACTCGTTCTTGAACTTGAGCCGTTTCAACGCGGAGTGGGGGATTACGATACTCCGCGGATTGCGTGCCAGCGCTTCCTCTTCAACATCCACATCGGCAGAGATGGGGGCGAAGATCGTCCGGTGAGTTGTGATAATCATGTGGTACTCTCTGACCTCGATATCACCGGGCATGGTCGCCCGCTCAACCACGGCCAGTCTTTCCTCTGCGGAAGACGTTGGCGGTTTGGGTTCCGTCGTAGCACCCCTCGAGTTCGATTGACCTGCTGGCTCAGGTAACTTTCGGTTGGATTCGCGGCGGAGGACGGCCTCAGAATCGGGGCTCGTGACAAGGGGAGCAGCTACGGCAGATGCCAACAACCCCATGCTTCCGATGCCAGCCGACCCTAGTGGAGGTCATGCCTCTGTCGCTTGACATTGCCCAGCTCGGGGTTGTCGATGATCATTTTCGTGGCCAACGAGAAGTCGTCAGCCATCGAGAAGACATGCCGCGTCGAGAAGTTTACCTGCAGATGGTTTTGGAAGACGACCTCTTCGGTGTCCGTGACATCGACCTTGTCCGGGAGCATGCGGTATGTGGTGGGGTCCAGCAGGCAGAGCACAAGGCTTGGCCTCAGAGGGAAGTAGACGTTGATGCCCCGCTTGACCAACCCCAAGCTGCCATACGGCTTGTGGTCGATCGGATTGAAACGGTTGACTGGATGGTCGGATGTCCAGAACGGCATGTTCGTCCTGTTCAACATGAGGACCCACTTCATCTTGGCCATGATGGCGACGAACTTGGGCACATCTTCGATGAGCACTCTCGCCTGCACATGCTTGATGGACTCCTCCGTCCTCGCCTCCTCCAACTGCCTCCGGAGCTGGTCGGTCATGTTCCTCTTCGACAGCTCCTCATAGAGCTGGTCTGTCATGTCCCTGATGCTCTCCCTCATCTCCCGAGTTCTCACCTCCTGCGACGCGAGGAAGAAGAGGAGCGACTCCCTTTCCTGCTTCTTGAGGGCGCGGAAGTTCTTGGTCTTCAGGAGCTTTTCGTGGGCAGCGTTAAACTCGGATTCGTGCTTGCCGAGAGACTTCTCGATGACCTGGTTCGTGTCTTTGTTCGTATCGTAGAAGTAGCTCTCGGCGGCAACGTTCTCAATGTTCACCCGGAAGATCTTCTGCGAGCTCTTGTCGAAGCAGTTAGTAATGTACTCCTGCCCTTTTTTGTGGGAGAAATGCCGCAGGTAGAACCTGGGCACGTAGTGCTGGATTCTGACCTTGTCGGGCATGATGTGTCGGGAGCCATCCGACGTTGAGTCAACGACTTGCGGGTATATCCGCTTCTCCTCAGGAGCTGCGGATTCCTTCTCAGTGACTTGTGGCCCGGTGCGCAGATTCGACGATGTTTGTATGTTGTCGATTTGCCTCAGACGAATCCACCTCGCGCCAGCATTATCTATCTGCCACTGGGATTCGGGGGGCGTTTGTCCGAGGTTGAGAGCGAACGCAGGAGCAGACCGCGAAGACGAGGGTTGTGGCCCGACGAGTTCGTGATCCTCATCGTGATGCGAGAGCTCTTCGAGATGCGGCAGGAGGGGAAAGGTGCGTCAACGGTTCACCATCTCAGCACGCTTCCAGGAATGCCGACCCAGAGGGATCAACGGATTCGTCGAATCGTCGAATACCTTTGCGACAAGGGTCTCGTTTCGAAAGTCACGATTGGCGAACTCACCGGCTACGAACTGAACCAGGAGGGCGAGCGCTGGTGGATTCTCCACCAGCCAGTGCTGGGCCTATTCCGTTCCCTACACCAATCTGATGCTACTCCTTGATCGGCAGTTCGTAGCCTCTTGCGGTCTCGACGACAAGTTCGACCGGATGATAGGTGAGTGGGGCAACATCGTCATCCCGAACCGAGGTCACGGCTTCGGGGGTGAAGCCTGCGGTCGACACCACGAAGACATGGGAAATCTCATAGTTCTGCCAGCGCAGATCCTGCTTGAGGCTCTCTCCCAGTTCCTTCAGCGCGTTCACCGAAACGGGAGTTCCTGTGTCGAAGCGTTTCATCACCAAGTACCATGGTCTACCCAGATACTGATGGAAAAACCTGGAATGGAAAATCCCAGGGTAATTGAAGTCGATTACCAAGTCCCAGATGACTTTCGGATTCTTTCGGAAACCTGTAGCCTGGCGGACGGCCTTCGGCTTCCGGGTCCGGACCCTCGAGACTCGTGGATAGATCTCCGAAAGTTTGTTGAGAAACCTCTCGGTGGGGGTGTCTCCCTTCGCAGGGAACAACTCAAACTTTACCACGAAGGCGAAGTCGAAGTAGTCGTCCATCCAGCGCTTGAGGGGAAGCACAAGACGGAAACTGTTCCAAACGGAAACTGGGAAGTAGATTATGAGTAGAGCCGCGTAGCCATAGAGGGGGAGGGACCAACTGCCCTCCGTGGGTAGGCCCAGGAAGAGCCAGATTACGAGGAGTACAAGGAAAGCCGACAGGGCGCTGAAGTAGAGGAGCGTCTTCCAGAGACGGTTCGAGTACCCGAGAATCTCGTCGGCAAAGGCGAACGGGCTCGTCTCGCCCGCATCCTGCTCGGCTTCCATCTCCCTTGGCATGCACGGCCATGGATAAGACAGAGTTTAGAATCCCATTCTAAGGGGTGGGAGCAGGACTCTTTCCGTCTACTTCACCCCGGCCGACCTTTAGCTCTGCATGACCGAACAGGAAATCGGACGGGCAATCGTGAGCGTCCTTCCGTCCGCGCACCTCGTAGAGCGATGTAAGGAGCGCCTGGGCGACCTGTCTCCTGATTTGCAGGTTGGGAGAGTCGTTCGACTAGAAGGGGTTCTCGTCGTGGATGGCAGGCGACATCGCGAATCCGGACTGTACCTCGATGTCGACGGAATCGGCCGATTCGTCCTCAAGCAGCTCGGGTCGCGTCTCCTGGGCATTACCTTCCTCCCTCGGCTCTATTGTCATGCCTCAGGTGGGAGCCCGGCCGAGCGAGCCTTGCCTGCAAGCAAATCCGCTCATGAAGAGTGCCTCACCGCATGGTACGATCAGCCCATGAGTTGCGGGGAGGAGTTGAACCTATGGGCAAGATTCACTGCGCCGGGCAACAGCGGGTCGGTCGCAATATGCCATGAGGTGCAGATCTCCTCGACGGGGGCGACTGCATGAAGGGGCAGCATTTCGCAATCTACGGAAACGTGGTGATTCAACGTGAGTACTGCCCGCATTGCCATCAGCACGCCTTCGTTTCCGATGGGAAGCTTGCATGCTGCGGCGCCCCGACAGCCTTCGACTCGCATCAGATGAAGCGTATGAGCCTGGCCGAGGACGTGCGGCGTACTCCGTCGGCAGACGAGAAGCGGCAAATCCTCGAAATCCAAGGGGGTAGATGCCTGTATTGCCAGCGGCTATTCAACACTCCAGTGGTGCGGAAAGATAGACTCATTTGGCTCAAGGTCAACTGGGACCACTGGATACCCTACTCTTACAGTCAGAACAACTACCCGTACAACTTCGTCGCGGCATGCCAGATCTGCAACGGCATCAAGAGCAACCTCATGTTCACTTCGACCGACGAAGCGCGCGTCTATGTCCAAGCCCTCTGGGATGCGAAAGAACTAGCACCGGAGGGCGATGGGGACGAAACCGGCAAAAGGGGGGGTCTAATGTGCCGCTGACAGATGAGACACAGGAGCCCCGAACGCCCGGTGCCTCCAGTCGCACCAAGGCATCAGTGCCATCGACGGTGATCGACCAAATCGCAGACCGTCACCAGGAAATTGAGTCCGTAATCAGGGTCGGAGCGCGGGAATGGAAGTCCGCGATGCAGCAGGATCGTCGACACGAATGGTATTTGTCAGCCCTACTGGTGGTCGCGCTGCTTGTCGTTGTGGCCCTCGCGGCTGCACTGTCCTGGACAGGACACTTCGACGCGACGGTCGCCTTCGTCTTCGGAACCGCCCTCGGCGCCCTGGCGGCCACTCTCAAGGATTTCTTGCTGCCGGTGGGGGATTGAGATGGAACTACCGAGCGGTGCTGGAGTGGCCGTGACGCTGATCGCCGTCGGTGCGATTATCCTTATCCCGACCATCACGCTATACTCCACATGCGGCCTCATCGCGCAATTCATCCCACTCGACTGTTGGGCTTCTTTCGCTCTCTCCTTCATCCTCGCGTTCATCTTCATCGGGCTCGGAATCATCATCTTCCTGTTGGAGCCCCGCGAGGGGCTTTGACTCTTCTGGTGCTTGACGCCTAGAACCCCCTCTTCTCGAATCGGGTTAGTGCTCGCGTCTCACCTGGCTTCGCCTTGGCCGGTTCCAGTATGGGCTTTTGCATCCGGGGCACCGCTTCGGCTCCGTCGGAATCCGCGGAACCCACACATACCTGTTTCTGCGCTAGGTGGTGTACCGAATACCCTCTAGGACTTCGCGGGAGGTTGTTTGGAGACTCGGAGAGGCAAACCGAGTCAGTCCAAATAGAGGTCTTTGTTGCACCACGGCCTCACATCCGAGGAGATTCGCCATTTCTCCGTGTGAGGTTCTCATTGCCCGAAGAAGCGGCACTGGTGGACCTCGCCTGTCGACGTGATCCGGGGGATTCGCATCCTGTTCCCGACGTACTTCGCGATCACGCCGGCGTTGTCTCTCTCCCGGATCGCTCCCATGTCCTAGAAGCTCGACACGTTCCCCCTAGACAAGGACGTGCCCTCGACCTTCATCCGCCTTCCGAGGCCATCGCAGCGTCGCCGGTCTCACATACCATCTGGCGCCGCATCCCGCTTAGTCCGCGTGATCCAAACCGTGTTCCTCCAGAACGGATTGGCCTGTAGACAAATCGCGCAGTTCATCCTCGTCCCGCGTTTCGAGGTAGGGTCAAGGGACGCGTCCACGAACTCCCCTCGGGCGACAACAGAAACCGGGACGGAACCGACAGACGATGCGTCCTTGCATCGGACACTACGTCGGGTTTCTCTAGAACCTAAACGTCATGCAACAGGTCCCTCTACGCTCCCGGTCCTATCGGTCGAAATCCCCCGCTCGAACACCTTCCGCAGGTTCAGGAGGTCGTGGGAGCAATCTCTGGCCGCAGACGGCGCAGAACCATCCGGATCCCTCACGGAAGAAGTACCTGAACGTACCGCACTTCTGGCAGGGTCGCAGCTTCGAATTCCGAGAAAGATCATAGGCAAGGAAAGCGGCAATACCCAGAGGAAATCCCGTGAAACCATACAGCATGGGCACGAAAGGTTGCCAGAACCGGGAGATTGCCACCGTCGCCAGCATCAGCACCGACAGAAGGGTCCATCCCAGCAAAGGGCCCCGGCCCGGTCGGCGTCTTGGGATGCCCTGTCTAGTGGGAAGGAACAGCCTACCTGCGATCGCCCAAGCGATTAGACCAGCGACATAAATAGGCTCGTCGAGAACATTCGAAGGCGTAATGGACACAAGGTAGACGGAAATGAATCCCAGGACAACAGCAACTACCCACGGCCCGACCCTCTTCAGCCATGGAGGCAGCTCACGAATTGGCATGCTCCTATCCTCCCCCCCCTTCATACCAACTCCAGAGCCTCCCGCCGAATTCGATCATGCCTGTCTCAAGAGCGCCACCATAGAGCAAGGCTTTGGCGTTTCTCCCTGCATTCGCAGGATCGAACAAGGCTCGAGTGAATGCCCCAAGGGTTCGGGGAGCGAAATACTGGCCTTGCCGGAACGTTGTCATTCCACGGGTCGAGAAGATGCCGCGAGCACTTCCGGCCGCCAATCCTGAAAGCGCGGCGTGGAACACAACGGCTCCAAAGTCTCTCTCGCCGCGAATCACGTCAGTAGCGACGCTCGTGCCCATCACAACTGCCGCGGAGACGCCCCTAGCTAGTCCTGAACTAGCGGCCTGTCCGAAGGCCTTGGCCACCGACCCCCCGACCATCCCCGCAGCTGAACCTACGGCACCGAAGAAAGGCCCTGTAGTGAAGCTCGCAGCGAGCCCGCTCAATGACACCTCCTGGCCGGTTGCGACCGACCCCGCAATATAGATTCCCGTCGAAGCCGCTCCCGCCAGCTGGGTAACCCACTCCCAGCCCTGCTCAAGGTACGTCTCCACGGCGGTGAGGGGCACGACGGTCTGTCGAGAACCGTTCCCGACGATGTGGCCGTTCCCGTTGCCGCTCCCACCGGACGCACCCACGAGCCGGTCGCGTACGATTCGCTGGAGGTCCGCGTCGCTCATCGCGTCGAGGTCCATCTTCCCGATCTCCTTCTCGTCCAAGCCGGCGACGAGGAGCATCTGCCGCCGGAACGAGGACTTCAGCTCCGCGTCGCGGTCGGTGGGTTTCGTCGTCTCGAGGAAGGGCAAGCTCCGACGGTAGGCGTCCCGCATGTCCTCGATCAGGTCGGGGGGCAGGCGGCCCTTGTTCGTCGTGTAGCGGGCCTCGATGTCCCCGACATGGCCCATGAAGAACGCCCGGTAGGCGTGGGTCATCTTGCCCTTGCTCTCGGCGAGGAGGAGCTGGGTGTCGAAGTACGCCCGAAGGACGTACGGGCGGGAGCGGAAGCCCGAGGCGCGGATGGCCTTGCGGATGGCGTCGCTCACGTTAATCGACGTCAGGAACGCTTTCTTGGACCACGCGGGCGCGATCACGTCGCTGTCCCCGTCCAGGCGTTCCCCGTCCCGCATCCGCTCCTCGAGGTACGCCTTGAGGTGCTCCGCGGCCTCGGGGCCGAGGAAGGAGAAGTACCTCCGACCCGACTTGGACAGTTCGGGACGGACGACGACTTGGGCGGGCAGCGTGTCGAAGATGACGGTCTTGCCCTTCAGCCGGAGGTCCGGGAGGTCCCTAAGACGGAGGCCGTCCTTGCCGCGGTAGTTGCCGAGGCTCTCGGGACGCAAGCCCGCGTGGGCGAGGAGGACGGCCGCGGTCCGCTCCCGCGGCGAGGCCGCGAGCAGGATCCGCCGCAGCTCGTCCGGGGTCGGCACGCGCTCCTTCTCGAGCGTCGGCGTGGCCTGGGCGCCGCGGACCTTGATTGGCTGGCCGAACACGACGCCGTTGAACGCGAGCCACGATTTGATCGACCGCACGGTCGAGAGGACGTAGCTCCCCGCTCGGCCTGCGTCCTCCATCTCGGACACGAGGTCCGCGACGAAGTCCCGGCGGTCCTTCGGCTCCATCGCGACGAGCGCGGCGGGAGATGTGGCGTGGGTCGCGCAGACGTGGCCGAGACGACGTAGGTACACGTCCGCGGTGATCTGGGATCCGCGGGCCACGTTCCGGTGCCAGCGGTCGACGGAGGGGTCGTCGAGCAGCGCGCGGTACTTCGCCCCGCGTCCTCCCTTGGGTTGGACTCGAACCATGCCTTCGAGATTCACGACGCAAGAGATATAGATTTCGAACCGGAAAGTAAGTGGGCTCGACCGGATTCGAACCGGTGACCTTCGCCATGTCAAGGCGATGTCATAACCACTAGACCACGAGCCCGGCCCCGCGAGCTAAGGGCTGATTCCCCTTAAGGTTTTCCGGGGTTCTCACGCCACCTGAGCGTATAGGATCGTCAGCATGTTCTCCTGGCGGTCCTCCTTGTGGCACCCGGGATTGCAGACGTACACGTCCCCGGGGACCCCCTCCATCTTCACGTCCTTCGTCGTGAACTTCCGCCAGAAGAGGTCCCACGCCCCGGACAGGTCGCGATAAGGACCTCGGTAGACGTACCAGGCCAAACGACCGCGCACGGGAAGAAAGGAGGGGAGCTCGCCCAGCTGAATCTCCCGGTTCGCCAAGGTGTCGAAGGCCTTGTGGTACTCCTCGCAACAGCTCATGGGCTCTCCCGGCGCTTCAGCCGCAGGAACCGCGATGAAGCTTCCGTACGTACGCTAATCCGGGGCGTCCTCCCGACCGGAAGCGGGGCCACCGCAATCGATATGAGGCGGTTCGAGGGTCGGTGCCCATCATCAGGTGGCCACCATGGCGTCGATCGACAATTTCGAGTTCGCCCACCAGCACCGCACCGAGGTCGCGTGGATGTCCCAGAACACGAACACCCTCCCCATGCATCCCGCGGTGATGGACGCGATCCGGAGGAGCGTGGAGGACCGCGAGTTCAACAACTATCCGTTCAAGCGCGGCCTCTTCGGCCTCCCGGAGGCGATCCTCGAGGATCTTCGCCTCGACGGCCTCGAGGTCCTCCTGACGAACGGCGGCATCGAGGGCGAATACATCGCAAGCCGCGCGCTCCTGAAGCCGGGGGACGAGGTCGTGTCCACGGACCCGGCGTTTCTGCCCATCCACGATCAGATCGCCATGGCCGGGGCGAAGCCGATCGCGGTGGACATCTACCGAAAGCCCTACGTCCTGACGCCGGAGTGGGCCGCGGACGCGGTCACCCCCGCGACGAAGGCGATGTTCCTCATCGACCCCGACAATCCCATGGGCAGCGGCTACACCCGGTCCCAGGTGAAAGGCCTCGCGGAGGTCGCCAAGGACCAGGACCTCCTCCTCATCGACGACATCACGTACCGCGACTTCAACGCGGACCACATCCTCGCGACGGACTTCTACCCGGAGAAGGCCCTCCTCGCGTACTCCTTCAGCAAGGCCCCCGGCCTCGCGGGGATGCGGGTCGGCGCGCTCCTTGGACCGCCCGAGATCATGAAGCAGGTGAAGCGGTTCGACACGAACCCGCTAGGTGTGAACATCGTGTCGCAGCGGGCGGCCCTCGCGGCCCTCCGGACGAAGAAGGAGTGGCTGCCCGGGGTCCGCGCCGCGTGCGAACGGAATCAGAGAATCATCCAGGCGGCCGTGGACCGGGTCGACGGCACATCCCTCCCCGTCTTCCCCTCGAGAGCGAACATGTTCGTGATCGACGTGAGCGCGACGGGCGTGAGCCCGGAGGCCCTGGAGGAGCGCCTCCTCCATGACTACCTCGTGCATGGCCGAGCGGGTCCGTATCTATCGAGGCTCAACGGCAGGAAGTTCTTCCGCGTCTCCTTCACCGTCCCGGAGAAGGACGCGAAGCGCTTCGCGGAGGCGTTCCCCGCGGTCATGACGAAGCTCCAAGCGTGAATCCGCCGCACCGTGGGCCCCGGGGAATTCCCCCTCCCCCGACCAAACGTACTTAGCCGCCGCCGCCTTCCCCGGGCATCAAGCTTTCTCCCTGGGGAGGATAGAGTGGCGAAGCCCGAGTATCTCAACTACATCGATGGCGAGTGGGTTCAGGCGGAGAAGGGCGAGACGTACGCGGTGATCAACCCCGCGAACGGACTGAAACTTGCGGACGTGCCCAAGGGCGGCGAGGGAGACGCGAAGGCCGCAATCGACGCCGCGCGCGACGCGTTCGACAAGGGCAAGTGGCCCCAGATGACGCCGTCGGACCGGACCGCAGCGTTGTACAAGCTCGCGGCGATCATCGAGGCGGACATGGACCGCCTCGCCGTCCTGGAGACGAAGAACCAGGGCAAGACGATCAAGCAGGCCCGCGACGCGGACATCCCCTTCAGCCTCGACAACCTGAAGTTCATGGCTGGCGCCGCGCGCACGTTGAACGGCAGCGCCTCCATGGAGTACGCCTACGGCGCGACGAGCATCCTCCGCCGCGAACCCGTCGGGGTCGTCGGATCGATCACGCCCTGGAATTACCCGTGGATGATGGCGATCTGGAAGCTGGCGCCCGCCCTCGCGGCGGGGAACACGTGCGTCCTCAAGCCCGCTTCGCTGACGCCGATCACGTCGATCGAGCTGGCCAGGTACATCGAGAAAGCGGGCCTGCCCAAGGGTGCGGTGAACGTGATCACGGGACCGGGGAGCGTCATCGGGAACGCGATCGCGGCGAGCGAGAAGGTCGACATGGTGTCCCTCACCGGGGACACGGTCACGGGCAAGGAGATCATGAAGGCGGGCGCGAGCAACGTGAAAAGGCTGCACCTCGAGCTCGGCGGAAAGGCGCCCTTCGTCGTCTTCGACGATGCAAACCTCGACGCCGCGGTGGAAGGCGCCGTCGCCGCGTCGATGGTCAACGGCGGGCAGGACTGCACCCAGGCCGCGCGCTTCCTCGTCCAGGAGAAGGTGTACGGGAGATTCGTCCAGAAGTTCACGAAGCGCCTCAAGGACGTGCGCATCGGCGATCCCCTCGAGCGTTCCACGGACCTCGGGCCCCTCGTGAGCGACCGACAGCGGGAGAAGGTGGAGAAGTACGCTGCCCTGGCGAAGGAGGAGGGCTGCAAGCTCGAGACGGGAGGCCGCCGCCCGGCGGGCAAGCTCTTCGAGAAGGGCTGGTACTACGAGCCAACCTTGTTCTCCGGCGCCACGCGGGACATGAGGATCGCCTGCGAAGAGGTCTTCGGGCCAATGGTGACCGCGACCTCCTTCGGGACGGAGCAGGAGGCCATCGAGATCGCGAACGACGTGATCTACGGGCTCTACTCGAGCGTCTGGACGAAGGATGTCCACAAGGCGTTCCGCGTCGCGAACGCGATGCGCTTCGGAGCCGCGGAGATCAACGAGCACCTGCCCATCGTGAGCGAGATGCCCCACGGCGGGTACAAGCAGAGCGGCTTCGGCAAGGACCTCTCCGTCTACTCCTTGGAGGAGTACACGCAGGTCAAACACATCTTCGTGGACCTGACGGACGCCGTGAGGAAGCCGTGGCACTACCTGACGTTCGGAGAACCGAGTTGAGGACCCACACCGGCTAGCTTCCGATCCGACTCTCCGACCGAGCCACGGGCATCCCGCGGGACTCCCAGTCCCGCATCACCCGGACGGGATCCAGGAGTTCGGGCACAATCACGCCGGTCCGGGGCAGGGCCTTCTCCGCGAAGAGCGCGAAGGCGACGCCAAGGGAGGCCGCGGTCAGGCAATACACCGCGTTCGTGCTCCTTCGTCGGTTCGCCTCCTGGTGCGTCATCACAATGTCCCGGCGGAAGAGCCAACGTTCCCCGCCATGGGAGCCCTCGACCTCCACGCTCATCGCCTCCGCCCCTTCGACGGGGATGAGGAGGGCGGACGGCTCCGGGAGCACGGACAGCAGGACTCTCCGGAAGGGCACGACGACCCCGCCCCCATGCACGGTGCGGCTCTCCGCGAGGAGGCCGAGGCGGTGGAGCGAGAGGATCGCCTGGGCGAGGTTTGGGTCCATCGCGGCCTTGTAGTCCACGCGGCCCACGGGCCTGCCGAGGAATCTGGGGAGGGTCTTGATCTCCTCATGGGATTGGAGGAACATCCGTTGCAGGCCGACGGGATCCGGGAACGTGAAGACCTCCTCCTCGCTGATCGGCTCCCTCTCCACGAGGGCACCGTCGGCCCAGACCGTGGGCCGGACGAGCAGGTCGTCGAGGAAGGCCTCCCGGGAGTAGAGGGGGAAGTTCGTGAACCCCGCGACCCTCGCGGTGTCCCCGGACCGGATGCGAATCGCATCGATCCCGTCGAGGCGATCCGCGGCCTCCCTGGCGAGGACGTTCGACATGCCTGGGTCGAGGCCCATGTCCAAGAGGGCCGTGCGACCCGCCGCGCGGAAGGCATCGTCCAGGTGGAGCTGCTCGAAGATGCCGAGTTCGCCCCCGGGACGGGACGGCCCCGCGGCAGCCACGTCGACGTAGTCCGCCCGTGCCTCAAGGCACGCCTGCATGATCCCGAGATTGTACCTCGGCAGGATCGCGTTCACGACGAGGTCCGCGCCCCGCAGGATCTGGACGAGGGCGGTCGTGTTCTCCACGTTCATCTGGACGGCATCGATGGGCACGCGCCCCTTGATCCCGGACAGGACGCGGGCGCGGTCCCCCAGGCGATCGACAAGGAGCAGGGAGGAGACTCGCGGGTCTCCGCGGAGCTCCGACGCGAGCGTACGCCCGAGGCCCCCGATGCCCAGGATCGCCACGCGCATGACGACGCGAACGGGCTTCGCGGAGGCTTAGTTCTTTCGAGGCGAATGCCAGAAGGGGAGACCTCGGCCCGAAGAAAACACTGTTCTCTCCGCCGACGAAGAGGGAGTGCTCCCGACGGGGAGCGGGCGCACGTTGGATCGCCTCCCTCAACAACCGTTGGAACGAGTCGCCCAGGCCGACGGGTATAGAGAAACCGGGCACAAAGGGGAAGTGCCATGATGACTTTGACACATGTCCGATGAGGGGGGTTTGGAACGATGGAAACCAGTAAAGAGCCAGGCGGCAAAACCTGGAAGAGATTTGCAAGAAGACACTGGAAGATGACATTGTTAATGGTCGGGGGGATTGCCGCAGCTGCTGCTGCAGCGCTTCTCGTCTTCCTTTGGGTGGTTGCCGATGCACAGGCAATCGGACTCGTGCCCTCAGGGCTTGGCGACTGGACCGTAGGCTATGTTCTCACTTTCATCCTGCGTGCGATTCTTTGGGAACTCATCCTTGTGGCGACCTGGGTGGTTCCGATCGTAGTGGCAGCGTATTTCCTCTGGTACAAGAGACTGCCCGTCGAAGAACGGAGAGAGTACGAGGGTGGGCCCCGACGCAGTCGATCGGCGGGGGAAAACGGTGGCTTTTCATTCATCGTTGGATTGGTGTGGTTTGTCATCGTGTGGATGGACGGCAAGTGGAACCTTGCCTTTCAGGACTGGACGTTCAACGATTGGGTGTACTCGTGGGTGGCTGCAGGTCTCGTGGTCTTGCTGCTCGCGGGCATTCCCGGGATCATCTACATAATCTGGTCCCTCCGAAGAAGTAGCTGAAACGAGGTTGTAGGAGCGGCAGCGACGGGCTCCAGGACGCGAGGGAGTCCTGAGTGTAGCCGCCGCCCTGCGGTCCCGCAGTCCCGTGCAGTGGCATGCGCGCGCCATCTTGAGGCGTTCAACGGGAGGAGCATGCTCCCGGCGGGGAGGAGGGCACCTGGTGTTCGCTACCCAGGGTCTCTCCATGGGGCTATGACAGTGGCATAATTCCTAGGCGGCTCGCCATCGACTCCAGCGTCGGAATCGTGCACATGTGACGAGCCTCCTGCAAGACAAAGTCTGGGGAGACGTGTGTGAATGGTGCAAGCAGGAATTTGCATAGTTCGATGCGCCCGGACAAGCCTGGGTACGGAGGTACGGGATGCATGATGTCAGAAAGCTAAAAGGCCCCGGAGGGGCTATTGACCGCCGGGAGGGATTCAGCTTGGGACGATGGAAAGAGTGGTACGAGGAAATCCTGGAGGTCGATGAAGGCGTGGCCGTGGGAAGTGTGTACGTCGGGTACGAGGACGTGTGGTATCTCTCAGAGGGCGGACCGTCCCCTACGTGCCCAAGTTACGAGCGGCTGGTAATCTGGAAGCAACGGAACACGGCGAATGCCCTCTGCGTCCAGATTCCACACGTCAACACGGACCCGTGCCGCCGCAAGCTCGTCCGGTCGCGTCTCCAGGAGTTCGAGAATCCCGGCGGGCCGGATCTCAACCTCTACCTCATCGACTACAGGCGCGGCCGTGAGGTGTTCAAGATGCTCCCGGAGAAGGAGCTCCCTGGGGCCTATTCGGTCGTCGGATTGCCCCCTAAGCTCCAGGAGTCCGACGACGAGCACAAGATACATGCTGCACACCTCTCCTGACAACCGAAATCTTTCAATGC
>DATBLI010000107.1:0-64759 GCA_036555455.1 Thermoplasmata archaeon | reverse complement strand
GCCTCTTCGGCCTCGGCCACGGCCTCGTGTTTCCGGCGACCTCGACCCTCGTCGCGCGACGCGCGGACCCGGACCAGCTCGGAATCGTGACGGGCGCCTTCTATTCCGTCCTGACGATTGGCGTTGCCGTCGGGGCTCCTGTGACGGCCGCCGTAGCCTCCCTCTCTTCGTACGGAACGGGGATACTGGTCGCATCCCTCGCCGCAATCGCCGGCCTCGTCTTTGCTCTAAGGGCAGCGGCCATCTCCAGAAGGACATCCGCAGGGTAGTGGGCGTTCAGGCGGAGGACGGGGCTATCTCTTCGCTTGGAGTCGGCAGCGGGGAATGGGAAGGGCACTCGCTTCGTGCGGACACGTAAGGGACAATCACGGGTACCGAGCATGGGCGCCCGGTTTGACAGGACGGATGGGGCGGAAGCGGGTTCGTCCCATGCTGGACCCCCCATTGAGGCCGGTCGGTGACGGCATGATGCGGCGCAGCTCATGCCCGAGTCTTGATGGCCTCGAGGACGAGGTGGAGCGGGATCTCCACGACGTACGGGCCTTGCGGGCTCCCCTCAATGAACTCCTTCGTCGGCTCAGGCTCTTCGAGCGAGCGGATGAGGAATCCCGCGTCGCGGAGCACGCGAGCGTACCAAGATAGAGGGCGGTGGTACCCGATCGTGCTGACGGTCCGCTCCTCGATGCCCCAGGGCATGTCATCCGCGAAGGGCTTCCGGTAGCGTGCGATCTTCCGCCACACTTTCGTCGAACGGAAGAAACGCTCGATGAGCCACGTCGAGCTCGGGCCCTGGTCAAAGCAGGGATGGCAAAAGCTCGCGACGAACCGGCCGCGGTCCTTCAGGACTCGGCCGACCTCCCGGATTGCGCCTTCCGCATTCTCCATGTCCATGAGAGCCATGTTCGACGCGACGAGATCAAGGCTGCCCTCGTCGAACATCGGGAGGTGCGAGGCATCGGCGACGTGATAGGTGATGCCGAGGGGTTCCTCTGCCTCGCGGGCCCGGGCTCGCTCGATGATGGGAGCGGATGCGTCGACGCCCATAACCTTCGCCCCCGCCCGCGCGTAGTGCCTCGCGAGGTAGCCGTTGCCACAGCCCAGATCGAGCACGCGGAGGCCGCGAACGTCGCCGACGACCCGGAGAAACGTCGGATCGATGAGCGCCCGGTGCCACAGGTCCCCCGTCTCGCCCTGCTTCGCGTCGTACCACTCCGCGAGCTGCTCCCAAGGAACGACGGCCATCGGACGGTCGAACCCGGAGGTTGGAATAAACATGCCGCAAGCGAGGGCCCGGGCTCACCGGAGAATCGTTCGCGGGAAAATCACGGGTACCGATCACACGCATCCTGTTTGACGGCTAAGCCGCCAACGCACCACCGACGGGTGCTAATGTGGCTACAGCGGTTAGTAGCGGCGGGCTGAACACGTCGCCCTTGCGGACTTCGTGCGTACACCCCCGCTCTATCAACGTCGTCGACTACGACGGCCGTAAGATGCCTCGTCTTGAGGGCGGCTTCCGGCTTAGATGCTTTCAGCCGTTATCCGTATGGCGCGTGGCTGCTCGGCAATGCCTTGCCAGACAACCGATACACTAGAGGCGCCGATCCCCCGTTCCTCTCGTACTTAAGGGACCTTCCCCTCAGGCATCAAAGCGCTTCCACCAAAAAGCAACAAACCTGTCTCACGACGGTCTGAACCCAGCTCACGATCCCTTTTAATGGGCGAACAACCCCACCCTTGGCAGCTCATGCACCACCAGGATAGGAAGAGCCGACGTCGAAGTAGCAAGCCTCCGGGTCGATAGGAACTCTAGCCGGAGACGACTCAGTTATCCCCGGGGTAACTTTTCTGACATCCATGGCCCCCATAAATGAGGCTCATGGGTTCGCTAGGCCCGAGTTTCCTCTCGTGGACTCTCGTTGGGCAAGTCCACGTCAGGCTGGCTTTTCCCCTTACAGTTAACGGAGGATTTCTGACCCTCCTAAGCCAACCTTTGGGCGCCCTTGTTATCTTTTTGAGGGCGTGGCGCCCCACCCAAACTGCCCACCTACCGTTGTCTCCCCGAAGGGGTTAGCCGTACGAGCCCAAGAGGGCGGTGTTTCATCGTCCCCTCGGTACCGACCTAGCGGCCGGCCCTTTGTAACGGGTCCCGCCTACACTACACATTCAGACTCATACGGCAGCGGCAGACTGCAGTAAAGCTCCACGGGGTCTTCGCTTTCAGGTGGAAGGTAATGGACTGTGCGCCATTAAGTCAGTTTCACCGGCCTCCACGCGGGGACAGTAGAGCTCTCGTTGGGCCTTCATGCAAGTCGCCAATTAAGCGACAAGGTATTACGCTCACATCTGTTGCTTTCGAGACCTCTTCCGAAACGAGGGAAAAGGCGGGTCGCGATTTCTCGCGGCCTCCCCATGTCGCCATGGGGGTCGGACTTTATCTTCATCGCGCAGTCGCGACGATCGGCGTAAAGTCTCTGAGGGTTCCGACCTCTTGCGAGGTCGGCCTTCCCTGCGGATTGTCCGCACCTCGAGGTTGTTACCGCGGTTGCGGTACTCGAGGATTCACGGAGTTCCCCGCATATGGCCGATTTTTATTAAGGCTCGCGAATGGAACCTTAAGAGGGTCATAGTTACCCCCGCCGTTTACTGGTCCTTCGTCCCGTTGAAACGAGCTTTCAGATACCAGCACTGGGCAGGCTTCAGCGGCCGTACACAACCTTTCGATCTGGCGGCCACCTGTGTTTTGGGTAAACAGTCGGGGCTCCCTTGTCACTGCGACCAGCCACTCGCGTGGCTGGCACCCCTTGTACCGAAGGTACGGGGCCAATTTGCCGAATTCCCTCGCGTGGATTTTCGCCGACACGCCTTGGGCTTCTCACCCAGGGGCACCTGTGTCAGTTCTAGGTACGGACGCACGGGTTGACTCCAACGTCCTTTTCACGGGCACCGCGGATGAGCGGACGGAGTTGCCCCCGCACTCCCGCGTTCATCCCCTTCTCGCCATTACGGCACTCCAGGGACTTCAGCGGTTGGATCGCCAGGCAAGACGACTCCACCTACCGCGATGCGTCCGATGTTGGACAGGGACCCGCACGGTGCAGGAATATTAACCTGCTTCCCTTTCGCGTTCCTCGGTTAGGGGAACACTTAGGACCGACTAACCCTCGGCTGACGAGCGTTGCCGAGGAACCCTGGCCCCTTCGGCGGAGCGGATTCTCACCGCTCTTTGCTGCTACTCCTCCCAGGATCCTCATTCGAACGCGGTCCACCGGACCTCACGGCCCGGCTTCGACCCGCGCACGACGCCCCTCTACAAGATCACCTTTCGGTGCTCTGCAGTATCGGTGACGGACTTGAGCCCCGTCCCTTTTCGGGGCCCATGATCTCGGCTGGTGAGCTGTTACGCTATCTTTGAATGATGGCTGCTTCTAAGCCCACATCCCAGCTGTCTGAGACCACGGACTCCCTTTGGTATTCGCACTGAGTCCGCACTTGGGGACCTTAACTGCAGGTTGGGCGGTTTCCCTTACGGATGCCAAGATTACCCCAGGCACCCGACTCCCGGCTTCTACGGCGGCCGCGGATTTGGAGTTCGACAGGGCACCGACGGATTTCTCCGCCTTAGCACCCAATCGGTCGCTCTACCCCACGGCCTAACCTCCACCGAGGTCCAGCTGCGACTGATTTCGAGGGGAACCAGCCATTCCCGGCCTAGATTGGCCTTTCACCCCTATGCCCAGCTCATCCGAGTGATTTGCACATCAACATCGGTTGGGTCCTCCACCCGCCTTTCGGCGGGCTTCAACCTAGCCAGGCATAGATCGACCGGCTTCGGGCATCGCACCCATGACTCCTCGCGAGCCCACGACGCGCCTCGCGCCTTGCGGCGTTGCGCGCATGTCGCTTTCGCTTCGGCTTCCCGCGTGAAGCGGTTAACCTCGCCATGGATCAGAACTCCCTGGCCCGTTATTCACAACGGATAACACGACGCCGCTCCACCCTTTCGGGCTTCGTCGCTTTCGCGCCGTGTATGTCTGTTACTGTCTGGTTTCAGGCTCTTTTCACCTCCCGTCAAGGGCACTTTTCAGCTTTCACTCACGCTACTAGTGCACTATCGGTCTCGGGTCGTGTTTAGAGTTGGATGTTCATGCCACCCACATTCGCGCGCGATTTCCGACGCACGCTACTCTGGATCCCGCGAATCGCCTTTCCCGCGTACCCCTACGGGGCTGTCACCCTCTCTGGCCTACGGCTTTCCACCGGAGTTCGGGTTGACGGGGGAAGGCGTGCCGCGGTCCGAACACCACATCGCCGCTCTCTTTCGAGAGAGGCTTCGGTTTGCTCTTCACCCTCTTCGATCGCCTTTACTGAGGGCATCCCGTTTGGTTTCTTTTCCTCCCCGTACTAGGATGCTTCGATTCCGGGGGTTCCCGTTCTTCACAGAACGACCTCGCGGTCAGGAGGTCCCATTCGGAGATCGTCGGATCACAGGTTCCTTGCGCCTACCCGACGCATTTCGCAGCTTGGCACGTCCTTCGTCGGCGCCCGAGCCGAGCCATTCCCCAGACAGCATGTTAGCCACTGACCTATCGGCTTAGCACACGTCCAGGATGCATATGATCGGTATCAGCGGAGGCTGTGCAAGCGGGCCTCGACGGCCCTCCAGCGACCTCTACCCCTTCCCCGGCGACGTCCCGCGAGCGTCTCGGGTGCACGCCGTCTCCAAGTCGAAAATGGGATGCCAATGGATGCATAGCCCAAGGATCTTGGAGACCTCCCTTCCTTAGGGCTTGGAGCTATTTAACCCTTGTCTCGCGGCTCCTCGTCGGCTCGCGGAAGAACGCCGCAGGGAGACACATCGACCGGGGTCCCCGTCGTCTGGGTGGGAGCGTTTCCGGTAAGGCCGACAATGGGAAAAACCGCCGGCGTGTTTCGTGTGCCGATCCCCTTGGCCCGTCGCCGGACGCTCCGCAAGAAGTGGTCCGACTACGCTTGGTACCGCGACACACAGCGTTTTCACTTCGACGGCCGTCATCCGCGCCTTCGCTGGTTCCCCTACGCGATTCTGTTATCTTTCGTCACCGTCACAGGCATCGCCCTCGTCTTCAACTTCGCGAACCCCCTCGAAGGGATCTCCGGCTACCTCCTGAGCCTCGTCCTCGTGGACTTTGGCATGGCGTTCGTTGCGGTCCTCGCCTGGATCCTTGGGCGCAGACTGTGGGCCGAGGACCGTGACGCGCGCTACCTCGCGGCCGCAATCGGCTTCGCAGGCCTCCCCGTCTGGGGGGTCTTGCAGACTTTGTGCATCACGTTCGTGATCCCGGAGCTGTCCCTCAGCGAGGTGTGCGCCCTCGCCCCGGACTTCTCTTGGCTCGCGGCACTCTGGCTCATGGCCGTCCCCGGGACGGCGATCCTCCTCGACTTTCGCAAGCATCTTCGTGGCGACATCGAGGGCGCGTAGGTCTCCCGGGCCGCGGCATCTTCGAGGACTAGGATCCGGCCTCGGGCATCTGGACGATGCGAGCCTTCCCGCGATCCACGAGGATTTGGGCGATCGTCTTCGGCAGGGTGACCACGTCCTCTTTCCTCAAGTGATAGGTCGTGTCGATCCCCGCGAAAGGGGGCAGATCCTCGAGGACATGGACGAGGACGTGGTCCTTCAGGCTCGGGGCGACCTTCGGCTTCTTGGTCTCCGCACTCCGAAGGACCTTCATCGAGTCCGCGGCCGTCTTCATCGGCGCGGCGGGAGGGGTCGCCGCCGGAGCGGCGAGGTGCGGGAGCCCCTGTTCAGATCCGAACGGCGAGCCACCGAATGCGTCTGCCCGCGTTTTCTGTAGGAGGCCGACAAGGCCCTCGAAGAGCTCCCGCTCCTGCCGAGGCAGGGTCAGCATCCCGATATCCGCGCCGCTGGCCCGGCTCGAGGCCAGGAGAGCGAGCTTCCTCTCGCGGTACGTGAAGATTTGATCCCTCTTCTTCCGCACTTTCCGGAGTTCGTCCTGGAACATGATCGCCTTGGGGGAGTTCGGGTCCCTCGAGGACTCCCTCTGGGCATCCGCCTCGAGGCGCGCGACGTAGGCGGCGAGCTTGTCGTAGAAGTCTGCTTCCAGGTCCGCGAGGGTCTTCTTCCCGGTCTCCTCCCGGTAGACCTTCGTGACCCGCTCGAAGTTGACCTCATCCTCCCGGGCCACGGGGCGAGTATCCTGCGGAGGCTATTTGATGGCGTCGATGGAGGCGCCCGAACGCGCAACGCTTATGGTCCACCCCCGTTCTTCGCTCCGCGCCGATGGACTACGAGGAGCTCCACGAGGATCTCGAGCGCGTCCTCGACGACCTCATTGAGAAGAACCGCACGGCGCCGATCATCGTCGAGGGCGAGTGGGACCGGAGGGCCTTGCGGTCCCTCGGCGTCGGCGGGGACATCCGCGTGATCAACCAGGGAACGAGCCTCCTCGCCGTCTGCGAGTCGATTGCCGCCGGTCGACTTCGGGAGGCGGTGATCCTCACGGACTGGGACGTCCGCGGCGGGCGGATTGCGCGGCAGCTGCGGGAGTCTTTGGAGGCCTGCGGCCTCCGATATGATGACGCGGTCCGTGCGCGGCTCGCCATTCTCTGCCGTAAGGAGATTAAGGACGTCGAGTCCCTTCACGCGTTCGTCGAACGGATCGGGGACATGGCGGCCCAGGGGAAACAGCAACGGCCATCGAAGCGTTTCTACTCGGACCGCGTCGCCCGTCGCGATACCCGACGGCGTTCTCGCCACTGAGAATCACTGCCCAACAATATTTAAATACGGCCGGCTCCACTGAGGACCCGGGATAACGGTCCTACCGTGGCCCTTCGATCCCACTCATCCGAATCTTCCTTTCATCCCTCCCTTTCGGGGAGATGCGAGTGCCGCCCTGCGGGGCGCGTGAGCCCAACGGATTGGCGGGACGAAGTCTGCGGACGGACGGTCCCGGACAAGTGATACGGTGAACATCGATCCGACTACGACTAAGTACCTGATTCAGGCCCGCCTCGAAGCCGAGGGGATCGTCGAGAAGCCCGATGTCGTCGGGGCGGTCTTCGGCCAGACGGAGGGCCTGCTTGGGGACGAACTCGACCTCCGAGACCTGCAGAAGAGCGGCCGCATCGGCCGCATCGAGGTGGACGTTCAGAGCAAGAAAGGACACAGCGAGGGGAACGTTCTCATCCCTTCGTCCCTCGACCAAGTTGAGACTTCGATTCTCGCGGCGGCCCTGGAAACGATCGACCGCGTCGGGCCGTGCAAAGCCTCGATCCGCGTCGACAAGGTCGAGGATGTCCGCGTTTCGAAGCGCAACAAGATCATCGAGCGCGCGAGGCAGCTCCTCGCCAAGATGGTCGAGGAGTCGAAGACCTCTGGCACGGACCTCCTCGACGAGGTGAAGCAGTCCGTCCAGGTCTCTGAAATCGTTTCCTACGGCCCCGAACGATTGCCGGCGGGACCCAACGTCGCAGACAGCGACGCGATCATCGTCGTGGAAGGCCGGCAAGACGTGTTGAACCTCCTCCGCTCGGGCATCAAGAACGCAATCGCGGTTGAAGGGACGAACGTTCCTCGGACGATTGCAGAGCTCTGCAAGGAGCGCGCGGTGACCGCTTTCGTGGACGGGGACCGTGGCGGCGACCTCATCCTCCGCGAGCTCTTGCAGGTCGGCGAGGTCGACTTCATCGCCCGCGCACCTCGCGGCAAGGAGGTCGAAGAGCTGACGCAGAAGCAGATCATGAAGGCCCTGCGGAACAAGGTTCCTGCGGACCAGTACATCGAGATGTATGGCCTCTCGGCCCAGGTGTACAAGCCCGAGGCCGAGGAGGGTGCGCCCGTCGGACCCGAGGGCCGCCCGCCGATGCCGCGGCCCCCGCAGCCCCCCGAGGCCCGTGAGCCTCGAGGAGAACCCCGTCCCGCGGAGGCATCCGGGTTTCGGGAGTCTCCAGGTAGCCCGACCCAGGCGCCGCTGACCCCCACGACGAAGGCCCTGACCCCGAAGCTCGAGAAGTATCGCGACATGCTGTTCCACATGGGCGGCTCGTCCAAGGCACGGCTCCTCGACGAGGCGGACAACGTCCTCGCGGAGGTCCCCGTCCGGGAGCTCGTGGACACGCTCAAGGTCACGAAGCAGACGAAGGCCATCATCTTCGACGGCATCATCACCCAGCGGATTCTCGACATCGCCTCCCAGATGAACATGCCCTACATCGTCGGGACGAAGATGGGGACGATCACGAAGCAGCCCGCGGGTGTTGAGATTTGGACCCGGAGCGACCTTGCCCCCTAGCCTGAGGTGACGACGATGGCGAGGGCCAAACTGGTCTCCGCGGACGAGGGATTCTCCCTCGAGAAGATCGAGACGACCGCGGACATCCGGATTCCCGACGATCCCTTGAAGCGGGTCGTCGGGCAGGACGAGGCCGTCCAACTTGCCCGGGTCGCCGCGAAACAGCGGCGACATCTCCTCCTCGTCGGCCCACCGGGAACGGGCAAGTCGATGATTGCGCAGGCCCTCGCCCTCCACCTGCCGGGCGTTTCCGAGGAAATCCGGATCGTCCACAATCCGGAGAACCCGGAGCGGCCCCTCGTCGAGGTGAAGAACCGCGAGGATGTCCTCGCCCTCCAGAGCCGCATGGCGGGAGCGGAGGGCGACCTCATCGATGCGAAGGAAGCGCCGATCAACGTGGCGGAGCGCCTCGGTTACAAGTGCGTGAACTGCGGCACGTACAGCTCGCCGTCGGACCGGATGTGTCCCAAGTGCGGCCGGCCCAAGGCCGCGGCGCAAGCCTCCGCCGGCAACCCGTTCGGGGACCTCTTCGGCATCTTCCAGGTGACCCTCGAGCAGCTCGGTGGCCGCGACCGCGTGACGACGACCCGGCAGCAGTTCGGGAAGGAGGAAGTCGTCGTCTACGAGCGGGCGGGGGACATGGTCCGCATCCTCGACCAGAAGGCCCTCGAGAAGCGTCGCGAGATGGAGAAGGAGAGCCCGAGGAAGGTCCTCGTGCCCTTGACCCGGAATCCCTTCATACTCGCCACCGGTGCGAGCGAGACGGAGCTCTTGGGCGACGTCCGCCACGATCCCTACGGCGGGCATCCGCAGCTCGGGACGCAGCCTTACGACCGGGTGGTCGCAGGCTCGATTCACGAGGCCCATCAAGGGGTCCTATTCATCGATGAGTTGCCCCAGCTCGGCCACCTGCAACGGTACATCCTGACCGCGATGCAGGAGAAGCGCTTCCCGATCTCCGGCCGAAACCCCCAGAGCGCGGGCGCGAGCGTGAAGGTCGACAGCGTCCCCTGCGACTTCATCTTCGTCGGCGCCTGCAACATCCAAGACCTCCCCCACATCCTCTCGCCCCTGCGATCCCGGATCACGGGAGGTGGGTACGAAGTCCTTGTCGAGACCACGATGCCCGACAACGAATCGAACCGAGCGAAGCTCGCCCAATTCATCGCCCAGGAGATCGCCGTGGACAAGCGGATTCCGCCGGCGAACCGGGATGCCATTCACATCGTCATCGAAGAGGCTCGACGCCGTGCGAAGGCCCTCGACAATCAGGAGAAGGCCCTGACCCTCCGCCTGCGGGAGCTCGGTGGGCTCGTCCGCTCCGCGGGGGACATCGCCGTCACGGAGGAGTCGGATCTCATCGACGCGGCCCACGTGAAGCGCGCGATCAAGATCGCCCGGACGATCGAGGAGCAAATCCGAGAGCGCTACGGTTCGTACTCCGCGGGTATCGGCACGGACATGTCCGCGGCGCAGAAGGAGGCGTCGCCCTACCACTACTGGAACGTGCACGAGGGCGACGACGTCCAAGGGTACCAGTGAGCTCGCTACGTCAGCGGCCCATGGCCCAACGTCTTGATCATCTTGATGCCATCCTCGCCATCCGTGTAGAAGCCCGGAAGGATCGAGGCGATTTCGTATCCGTATCGTTGGTAGAAGCGGATCCCGTCCAGGTTGGACTTCCGGACTTCGAGTTCGACCCGCCGAACGTCGCGGTTCCCGCATTGCTGGATGAAGTTCTCCATGAGCATCGAACCGATGCCGCGACGGCGGAAGCCTGTGGCCACCGCGAACATGAGGATGCGCACCTGGTTCTCCGCGGAGTTCACGGCCGCGAGGAAGCCGATGGGGTGTCCATCGAGTTCTGCGACGAGGAAGCCTTCCCGCCACCAGCGGTGGATGTCGAAGTACAGGGCCGTCGGGTAGTTCTCCCGCAGCGCTTCCCTGACGATGGATGCGATGGCGGGGATGTCGTTCGGGATGAATGGTCGGATCCGCAAGATGGCTCCGCGAAGCGGATGCTGCTTTTCAACGTGACGGTCGTCGGCATCCTCATGAACCCAGGCTCGCATCGGCAGGCGTGCGCATCTGGATCGAGCTCTCCGGGGAACACCCTACCCTCCCGCGCGCCGAGGCTTTCGCGGCGATGGAGGCGGAGGGCGTCCGCATCGGGCGTGCCTCCTGGAACAACCAGGTCCTCTGGCTCGACGCCTCGGGTCTCGTCCTGCGAGCGGCGCGGCGGATCGGGCTCGCCCATCTCGTGTGTGAGGAGCTCGCGCGCGGGACCCTCGATCACGTCCGTGAGGCTGCGCGCTCGATGGATTTGGCGGGCCGTCGCTTCCGGGTTCGTGCGCATGCCTTCGACCCGGAGGTGGACGCGAAGGCCGCGGAGGGGGCGCTCGGGGCGGAGCTTGGACGGACGGGCCAGGTCGACCTCACCGCCCCGGTCGACGAGTTCCGGCTCCTGCTTGGGGAGGAGTTCTACCTGGGCCGGGTCCTCGAGAAGGTCCCGCGTTCATCCTTCGAAGCCCGGAAGGTTGACCGTCGCTCCTTCATCCGCCCCATCTCCCTTCACCCGAAGTTCTGTCGGGCCCTCGTGAACCTGTCTCGAGTTCCGTCCGAAGGGACGGTCCTCGACCCTTTCTCCGGGACCGGCGGCGTGCTCATCGAAGCGTCGTCGATGGGCATCCGGCCTCTGGGCGGCGATCTGCGTCGAGGGATGGCGGAGGGCGCGAGGAGGTCCTTGCGTCACCTTCGGCTCGACGCGGACTTCGTGGTCGCTGATGCAGGTTGCGAACCCTGGCGTCCCTCCCGGATTCACGGGATTGCCACCGATCCGCCCTACGGTCGTGCCGCCTCGACCCGCGGCGAGCCGATCCTTCGGCTCTACGAACGGTCCTTCGCCGCGTTCCGCGAAATTCTGCGACCGGGTTCGTACGCGGCGGTCGTGCTCCCATCCGAGGATGCGATCGACGTGGGACGCAGGCACATGGAGCTCGTCGAGCAGCACACCCTCCGTGTCCACCGGTCCCTGACGCGGAACTTCTGCGCGTTCGTCAGGTGACCAACACAGATATCGAGAGCGTGAGCGACTCATCCGTGGCCGCGACGTTCGCGATGACATCGAAGGTCCATGTGCTCGGGACCTGCGGGAGCGTCGGAGGCACCGCCACGGCGAGACGGACCTCCGCGCGTGCACTCGCTTCGAACACGAGCGTCGCGGTCGTCGCGTTGACGGCCGTTGTGTTGCCGTCGATGATGATCTCTGTGAAGGTGAGGTTGAACCCTGCCGTGTCAAGGTTCTTGGGATCGATCGACAAGGTGACGGTCTCCGGTGTCACCGTGCTCTCATTCAGGTAGAAGATGAACTCCGTGGTCGAGGCGTCGAGCGCGGTCACGGAGAGGTTCGTAATGGGCACGCCCGCGGCATTCTCGAACTGAATCCCATGGGGGACGGACACGAAGGCGAAGGGCTGCGGGATGAACGTGGCGATGAGCACCGCGACCGCCGCGAAGCCGATGAGCGTGCGGCTCCCGCTCAGCCGGGTGAGGTCATTGAGGGGAGGCGGATGCCGGAACCCAAGCATGAGGATGAGGACCCCAAAGAGGACCCAGCCGAGATAGCCAAGGCCGAAGCCGAGGAAGAAGAGGAGAAGGACGGCCGCCCAAGAGACGTAGTGTTGCCTGCTTCCGAGGAGGGCGCGCGCGATGTGCCCGCCGTCAAGCTGCCCCGCGGGGAGGAGGTTGATGGCCGTGACGAAGAGGCCGACCCATCCCGCGAAGGCCAGGGGATGAAGAGTCGTGTTCGCGGGGAGGGGAAAGAAAAGGCTCAGGAACCAGTAGAACAAGGAGGGCTGGGGAAGCCCGAGTTCGCCACCCGCGAGCGGTCCCGCGTGAGGCGAGATTGAGGTGAGGAACAGCCCGGCGATCGTCACTGGGATTGCGATTGCGAAGCCCACGAGGGGCCCGGAGGCCCCGATGTCGAGGAGGGCGCGTCGGCTCGGGAGGGGATCGCGCATGCTGATGAACGCCCCGAAGGTGCCAAGGGGCGGTGCGGAGGGCAGCAGGAACGGCAAGGAAGCCTTCACATGATACCGCCTCGCGACGACGAAGTGCCCCATCTCATGGAAGCCTAGAATCGCCAGGAGCGGAATCGTGAAGAAGACCGTCCCATAGAGGAGCGCCTCCGCGGAGAGGAGGGGGACCCCCGCATACTCCGACCAGTTCCAGGCGCCGCCGAACAGAACCGTTGAAAGGACGGTGAAGAGGAGGAGAGTCACATTCACGCGGATGCTCGCGAAGCGCTGGAGCGGTCGACGTTGGACATGGATGAGGAGCTCCCCGTGGTCCCGGGCGATGAACGGGATATAGTCCTTGGGCACGAGTTTCAGCCGGAGGGCGTCGAAGGGTGCATCGATCGGGCCGTCGGGTGGGGCGACCTGGAACGCGAGGGATAGGGGCGTGACGACGACGCCGTACACCTTGAAGTGCTCGGAGACCACCGAGCGGAGCTTCTCGATCTCCTCGGAAGCGGTCGTCACTGATGCGGCCCAACCTTCCATTCTATTTGAAGCTGCGCGGGCCTTCAGGGAGCTCCGCCCCGGAGGAGCCAGAGCAGGAGCGATGTGCCGAGCCCTGCGGCGACGAAACGCAGCCCCGTGATGAGCGCACGCTCGCGGATGAGGTTGCCGAGGTACGCTCCCATTGCGAACAGGATCGCCATCGTGGCGGTGATTCCGACGAACGTCGCTTGGCCCGGTTCCATGAACAGGAAGGGCAAGACGGGGGGAAGCGCCGCGACGAGGGGCGCGACCCCGTGGATGAGGGCGCTCACGATTGCGGCGAAGCGAAAGGCGTCCTTGTGCTCCTCGCTCAGCTTCGCGAGCATCGCCCGCTCGATCGTGCCCATGTCGAGCTTCTTCTCCACCCGCTCCGCCTCGTACGCACCAACGGCGCTGCTCACCGCGAGGGCGATGGCGGCGCTGATCGATGCTGTGAGGACGATCGCGCGCTCGGCCTCTCGGGCGCCCGCCGCGTAGGCGCCCACGACGATTCCGAGGATCGTGAGGGCTCCGTCGAAGGCACCGATCACGAAGTACCGCCGCGCGATGGGGCCTAGGTTCGTGATCTCGTTGTACTCCCGAATGCGCTGGCGCCAGGACACGGACGCCATGTCACCCGCTCGGTTCGACGGCGAGCCTGTCGCGGACCTTCTCGAGGGCCACGTTGAGGGCTGCCTCGACCGCCTCGGTACGGGGTCCGGCCCCTTGCGCGAAGTCGGCCCGGCCGCCCCCTTTCCCCCCGACCGCGCGGGCGGCCTCGTCGAGGGCTTCCCGACCGTCCAGCGGGACGTCCGGTCCGTGGGAGACGATGAGGCTCACTTCCGACCCGGAGGTCGCAGCGAGGATCGCCACAGCCTTCGGATCCTCGCAAATCTGTTTGGAGAGTGCCATGAGGTCCTTCATCTCGCCTTCGATCCGGCGGACGACGACCTTCCATCCTCCGATCGTCGTTGCACCCTCGAGGAGATTCTTCGCGGCGGCCCCCGCGAGTTCCGCGCGAACCTTCTCCAGCTCATGGCGCTGTTCCCGCCACTCCGCGGCGAGGCGCTCCGTCGCCGACGGGAGCTGTGCGGGTGCGACACCGAGCGTCTCCGCGGCTTTCTTGAGCACGCTCTCCTGGGCCCGCACGGCCTCGAGAGCGGCCTTCCCCGCCGCATATTCGATGCGCACCACGCCGTCCTGGATCCGCGTGGTTCGGAGGATCTTGATGAGTCCAACGTCGCTTGCATTGGACACGTGGGTTCCGCCGCACGCCTCTACGTCCCATTCCGGGAACTCGACCACACGGAGTTCGCCTCCCGGGACGGAGCCACCCTGGTAGAGCCGGAACCCATGTTTCTTCTCCGCGAGGTCTCGGGGCATGAACTGGGAGCGCACGAGGCCGTCCTGGAGCACGCGTCCGTTCGCGAGATCCTCGATCCTCGCGACCTCTTCCTCGGAGAGGGCGTCGTAATGGGTGATGTCGAGGCGTGCCACATCCTGTGCCTTGTGAGCCCCTGCCTGCCACACATGGTTCCCGAGGACCTTGCGGCAAGCGCCGAGGACGATGTGCGTTGCCGAGTGGTTACGCATGAGCGCATCTCGGCGCGCCCCGTCGATCTCGCACTTCACGCGCTTCCCAGCGAGGCGGCTCGCGTCGCCGCGGATGAAATGGAGGACGCTGGCCCCCGTCTTCTGGACGTCGTGGACCTCGTAGCCACCGATCGTCCCCCGGTCCGCTTCCTGACCTCCGCCCTCCGGGTAGAAGTAAGTCTGGTCGAGGACGATCGCTTCGCCGTAAACGGCCAGGACTTTCGCCATGAAGGTGCGCTTCCTCCGGTTCTCGTAGACGCGGAGCCTCGTGGCCGGGGCGTCTTCGGGCACTTGGAATCCCCGCTCGATTTCCCGCACGGGCTGTTCGTGGCGCGCCGCCACGCGTGCGTAGAAGTCGTCGGGGATGTCCACGGGCAACGAGGTGAACCCGCGGACGAGGTCCGGGTTGAGGCCATGGCTGTCATATAGCTGCAGCAGCGTCTCCACGTCGAAGGGCCTGTCCGCGGCACGAAGGTCGGACTCGACGCGACCGACGATTGTCCGTCCGCGCTCGACCGTCTCCTTGTATCGTTGCTCCTCCACCTTCAGAAGCTTGAGGATGTCTCCCTTGTTCAGGAAGAACTCCGGGTAGTCCTCCCGCATTTGGTCGACCATGAAACTGACCGTGTCCGCGAGGGTGTAGGTGATGTTCAGGTCCCTCATGGCCCGCAGGCCCCGCCGAATGAGGAGGCGCGCGAAGTAGCCCTCGCGGCTGTTCGACGGGACGACGCCGTCCCCAAGGAGGAAGATGAGGGCTCGAGCGTGGTCGCAGACAACGTAGAGGGCCTCCAGAGGCGCGATCTGTTCTGCGAGTTCCTCGACCGTGATGCCTACTCGACTCGCGGTCTGTCGCCGGATCTCGCGGATGTCCGCGAGGTTCTCCACCTTGAGCATCCCAGCGACCTTCGAGTACTCGCGGAGGATCCGCTCGTCCACGCGCTTCGCTCCCGTGGCCCGTTTCATGTATGCAAGGGCGTCGCCGAAGACCGCCTCATACGCGGAGGTCGAACCTTGGGAGAGCCACGTGAACCGCTCGAGGCCGTATCCCGTGTCCACGACCTGGGTCTCCATGGGCACGCGCTGGCCGTTCGACTCGCGGTTCATCATGAACACGAGGGTCGCTGCCTCCGCCCCCCCGAAGACGACCTCGAAGCAGGGGCCGCTGTTCCCGCCCCCTTGCCACCAGGATTCCTTGTACCTCGCGACGGCCGGTTCCAAGCCGAGGCGCTCCGTGAGGAAGCCATGGCACAGCTCCACCGTGCGATCCTTGAAGTACACGAACTTCCCGGGGAAGTTGAAGGCATGGTGGGCCATCATCTCGAACATCGTGAAATGCTGGCCCGTCTTCCCGACGTTGTCCACGTCGTTGAAGCGCACGCACGGCTGGGAGATGGCCAGAGGATTCGCCGGCGGAGTCGCCTGGCCGCTGATCACCCATGGCTGGAACGGATAGACGCTGGCCTGGGTGAAGAACACGTCGTCCCGCCAGCGCGCGACGATCGGGTAGCGCTTCACCCTCGCGTGTCCGTTCTGCTCGAGGAACGAAAGGAAGTCCTCTCGCATCGCCCGGTACGTCAGGCGTTTCTTGAAGGGGGAGGCCCCGATGAAATCGTATTCCTGGCAAGGTGCCTCGCCGCACGTCTCGTGCTGGCCGAGGGACCAGAAAGCCTTCCCGCACTTCGAGCACGTCTGCCGGGTGAAGCCCTGTGCGCGGAACAGCTCGACCTCGTATTCACTCTCGGGCATTTCGGCCTCCGAACAGGCCGCGGGCCTTAAAGGTTCTCGGAGGCCGCCGATTGAGTTCCGCGAGAGCCCCGGGTGTGCTCCGGATCGTCACATGCGAATAAGTAGCCGCGGAACGATGAGGGTTTCGGGGTTGCTGCATGCAAGGGCGACCGGTCACGGCTTTCATTCTGTCTCTGATAGGAAGTCTGTTTGTGATCATGGGGATTCTGATGGGATTTGTGCTCTACGGACAGAGCGTCTACTACGGGTATGCTGGGACCCTCACGGTGGCCTTCACCGGTGTCTCCATCGTGATCGCCCTCATGATGCTCATCGCGAGCCTGATGCTCTACGTCCGTCCAGACCTGCACGTCGCGTGGGGTGTGGTCGTGCTCGTGTTCGCGGTGGGGAGCTTCACCTCCGTGTTCGTCGGTTATGGTGGGTTCGGCCTTGGGATTCTCGGGATGGTTCTCGGAATCATTGGTGGAGCCCTGGCGATCTCCTGGCAGCCCGGAGGCGCCGCGCCTGCCATGGGTGGACCTGCCGCGTCGTATCGAGTGTGCCTCACGTGCGGTCGCATGTCGCCATACGGCTTCGCGTTCTGCCCATTCTGCGGAGCGCCCGCACCGGTCGTCGGCCCTTCGGTCGGCGGAACGCCGCCGACGCCGCCCCGGTGAGGATCACGCGGAACGGTACAGCTCTCTCGCGATGACGAGACGCTGGACCTCGCTCGTCCCCTCGCCGAGCTCCGTGAGCTTCGCGTCCCGGAGGAACCGCTCCACGGGATAGTCTTTGATGTAGCCGTATCCCCCGTGGATCTGCACGGCCTTGTTCGTGACGAAGGAGGACATCTCGCTCGCGTACAGCTTCGCCATCGCAGCCTCTTTCTTGAAGGGTCGGCCGCGATCTCGGAGCCAGGCAGCTCGAAGGACGAGGATCCGGGCGGCCTCGATTCGCATCGCCATGTCCGCGAGCATGAATTGAACCGCCTGGTGTTCTGCGATCGGGCGGCCGAATTGCACGCGCTCCTTCGCGTACTTCAGGGCCTCTTCGAAGGCGCCTCGCGAGAGCCCTACGGCCATGGCCCCAATGCCAATCCGGCCGCCGTCAAGGACCCTGAGCGCGTTTGCAAAGCCATCGTTCTCCTTCCCCAGGAGAGCGTCGTGGCCGACTCGGCAGTCCGTGAGCATCACTTGAGAGGTCGGGCTTGCACGGACCCCGAACTTGTCCTCCTCCTTCCCGACCTGAAGGCCCGGATTCCCGCGTTCGACGATGAACCCGCTAATTCCGCGGTTTCCGCGTGCGGGGTCCGTCTTCGCCATGATGACGAAGGTCCCCGCCACGGGAGCGTTCGTGCAGAGGCTCTTCGTTCCGTTGATCACCCACCCGTCGCTCGTCCGCTTCGCGGTCGTCTCCATCGCCGCTGCGTCGGATCCGCTCTTCGGCTCCGTCAGGGCCCAGGCGCCGAGCTTCCGCCCGCTCGCCAAGTCGGGCAGGTAGCGCCCTTTCTGCGCCTCGTTGCCTGCCAGGTAGATGTTCCCCGTGCACAGGGAATTGTGAGCCGCCATGATGAGGGCATGGGATCCACAGACCCGCGAGACTTCCTCGATCGCGACGGCGAGGGAGACCGTGTCGAGGCCCGCGCCCTCGTACGCGGACGGGATGGCGACACCCATGAGGCCCAACGAACCCATCTTGGCGATCGTCGCCGCGGGAAACTCGCCCGTTCGGTCGATATCGGCCGCGATGGGGCGAATCTCCTTCTCCGCGAAGTCCCGCACTGTCTGGCGGATCATCTCGTGCTCTTCGCTGAAGTCGAAATCCATGGATCCCGCCTGGCGCCGGGAAGGCGTCCCGGCTTCTAAGGGCTTCGTCTCACGGTGCCGGGGAGCGATGCCGTCGGACCCCGAATTCCGTGAGGAGGTCCCTCGCCTCCCGCAGGAGTTGGATCGCGGCCTCGTGCTCTCGCGCGACGTACGTGATGATTTCCTCGTACGCGCCCTTTCGGTACAGGAGGGGGACGCGAATCCCCGGCTCCTTGTCCGCGAACGCATGGAGGCTCGACCCGGCAAACTTGCCCTCGTTCATCAGGACGAGGACCGGCTGGAGATCGAGGACGGGCTTCGTGAACCAGAAGTACTTCAGGGTGCCCATGTCCCAGTCGATGAGCCTCCACGTCGTCGCACGGTCGATGAGGAACGAGAGGTCGAAACGGAGGCGGTTGCCCACGGGAACGAAGTCCCAATTCGCTTGGAGGATTCCCCGGTCGAGGATCATCTGAATGATCTGTTTCTCGCCCCACTCCCATTCCGCCATGATCTGGAAGTTCCCCGCGGGGGCCAAGTCGTCGCCGAGGGGCTGGAATTGGACGGTGATGATGCGGTCCGCCTGGGGATCGTCCCCTGTCGTTTCCAAGTCGAAGTAGAAGAGGGTCAGAGTCCACCCCGTCCGCCGGAGTCAAGGGCCGGTTCGAAGATAAGCCCTTGCCCCCAGTCTTCGGCGGACCGAAGGTCGGGGCGTTCACCTGTGATGTATATTCTATTCCGTAAGGGCAACGACTCCATAGACGGCGGGGCTTAGGGGAGCGGACCCATGAACCACTCCAAGGGAGCCGATGGAACGCATCCAGCACGACATCGTCGTCATAGGCTCCGGACTCTCGGGTCTCCGGGCGGCCCTTGAAGCCTCCCGCGTGAGCCACGGCCGCCTTGACGTCGGGATCGTGACGAAGACCCAGGCGATGCGCTCCCACAGTGTGGCGGCGGAAGGCGGCACCGCGGCGGTCCTGTACCCGGACGAAGGCGACTCCTTCGACTCCCACATGCACGACACGGTCAAGGGATCCGACTTCCTCGCGGACCAGGATGCCGTCGAGCTCTACGTGCACGCGGCGCCGGAGGAGCTGCGTCTCCTCGAACGCTGGGGCATGCCCTGGTCCCGCAGGCCCGACGGCCGCATTGCGCAGCGTCCATTCGGCGGACACGAGTTTCCGCGGGCGACGTTCGCCGCGGACAAGGTCGGCTTCCTCGAAATGCAGACCCTGTACGGCGCAGTCCAGGCGTTCCCGAACATCCACATCCACCACGAGTTCTTCGCGACCTCGATCCTGCGATGCTCCAATCGCTTCCGCGGGATTACCGCGATCGATCTGAAGACGGGGAACTTCGTCGTGATTGAGGCGAAAGCGGGGATCCTCGCGACGGGGGGCGCGGGCCGCCTGTACGGCTTCACGACGAACGGGCACCACTCGACCGCGGACGGGCTCTACATGGCGTATCGCGCGGGCTTGTCCCTGAAGGACATGGAGTTCGTGCAATTCCACCCGACCGGCCTCGTGCCCAGCGGGATCCTCATCACGGAGGCGGCTCGGGGCGAGGGCGGGTACCTCGTGAACAAGGACGGCGAGCGCTTCATGAAGCGCTACGCTGAGAAGAAGATGGAACTTGCGCCCCGAGACGTCGTCTCCCGGAGCGAGATGACCGAGATCAATGAGGGCCGCGGGATCGAGGGGCCGGAGGGCATCCCGTGCGTCGGCGTGGACCTCCGGCACCTGGGGAAGGAGAAGATCCTCGAGCGGTTGCCGCAGATCCGCGAGGTCACGATGAAGTTCCTCGGGATCGATCCCGTCGACGAGTTCATCCCGATCAAGCCCGCGGCACACTTCACGATGGGCGGCGTCCACACGGACATCCGCGGAGCCACGGAGCTTCAGGGCCTCTGGGCCGCCGGGGAGGCCGCGTGCGTGAGCATCCACGGAGCGAACCGCCTCGGCTCGAACTCGACCTCGATTTGCCTCGTGTATGGGCGCATCACGGGGACGGAGGCCGCGTCCTACGTGAACGCCTGGCAGGGGAACGGGATCCCGAAGGAACAGGTGATTGCCGAGGAGCGGCGGCTCTTCGACGAGACCCTTCGCGGCGGGGGGAGTGTGAGCCCATACGAGGTGCGAGACCGCATGCAGAAGGCCATGGACCGCGACGCCTACGTCTTCCGCACTGCGGAGGGCCTGAAGCGTGCCTTCCAGGAGATCCAGAGCCTGAAGCGAGAGGCTTACCGGAACGTCGGTGACAAGGAGAAGGAGTACAACACGAACCTCCTCCACGTCCTCGAGCTCGACTCCCTCCTCAACTCGGCGGAGGTCCTCCTCTCGAGCGCCCTCGCGCGGCAGGAGAGCCGCGGGGCCCACACCCGATTGGACTTCCCGAAGCGGGACGACGCGAACTGGCTCAAGCACACCCTCGCCCTGCGGACCGCGGACGGCCTGCGCCTCACGTACATCCCCGTCACGATCACGAAGCACCAGCCCGTGGAGAGGAGGTATTGACATGGCCGAAGGAATCGTTTCGGTCGAGCGGACGAAGCCCCGCGGCGAGAACCTCGCTACGAAGCAGTACCGCTGGTTCTTCCGGCCGCCCCACAACTTGGAGAAGGTCGCCCTCCTCGCCCAGCGCGTCTCCGGCGTGGGCCTCCTCGTCTACCTGTTCTTCCACATCTTCGTGACGGGTTCGATCACGGGCGGGAAGGAGGCCTGGGACGGCCTCATGGGTATCCTGTTCAACCCTGCGGCGCATGTTGGCGAGCTCCTCGTCATCGTGGGCGCGACCTTCCATGGGATCAACGGCATCCGCGTGATGCTCCTCGAGCTCACGGCCCTCGTCGGTCATCCGATCCGGCCCGACTATCCGTACAAGACTCAGAGCCTGGGCAAGGGCGAGCAGTCGATCCTCTACACGGCGATGATCATGGCCGGCCTGTCGACGATCGCGGGGATCTTCTTCCTGTTCCTGGGGGCGGGTGCATGAAGGAGTCCACCTTGGTGCTCATCAACTATGTCATGATCCTCGCGTTGCTCGCGACCCTCGGGCTGCACATCGCGATGCAGCTCTTCATCGGCGTGTCCGGGTACGGCCAGGCCCTCAGTTACCCGACGGCCCTCGCGCGGTACCGGGAACCGTTGTCCGTGAGCCTCCTCACCATCCTCCTCGTCGCCGCGACGTATCATGGGCTGTTCGGCCTGAGGAACATCCTCCTGGAGATTCGGGCCGGGCCTCGGTGGGACACCTTCGTATCCGCGGCGACCCTGAGCCTCGCGGTGGTCATGCTCGGTTGGGGCCTCCGAACCATCGTCCTGGCCTTCGGGGGGCTGTGAGCCGTGGTCGTCGAACTCCGCAAGGACCGCCCGGAAGCGACGGTCCTCCGCATCGAGCTGCCTCAGGATACGACGGCGGAGCCGACGCGAACGGTCCTCCTGAAGGTCTATCGCCACAACCCCAACCACCCCGGGAAAGAGGCGCGGATGGTGGCGTACCGCGTGCCCTGCCGGGAAGGCCTGACCGTCCTCGACGCGCTCCTGTGGGTCAAGGAGCACGTGGACAACGGCCTCGCCTTCCGGTACTCGTGCCGCATGGGGATCTGCGGATCCTGCGGGATGCTCATCAACGGCAAGCCGATGCTCGGCTGCGAGACGCAGATCGCGGACCTGGGCACGGAAACCGTGGAGGTCGGCCCCCTCACGAACTACCCCGTGGTCCGGGACATCGCCACGGACCTCGATGACTTCTTCCGACACCACAACCGGGTGAAGCCATACCTGATCCGCACGGAGAACGGTGCGGATGCGACCGTGGAGAAGGAGCTCCTCCAGACCGAGGGGGAGAAGCTCGAATACTACCAGTTCACCATGTGCATCATGTGTGCCCTCTGCGACGCCGCGTGCCCGATCGTCGGGATCGACCAGGAATTCCTCGGGCCGCAGGCCCTCGCGCAGGCCTACCGTTTCACGGCGGATTCGCGGGACCAGGGTTGGCCGGAGCGACGGGAGATCGTCGACTCTCCCCACGGCTGCTACCGCTGCGAGCTCGCGGGCTCCTGCAGTGCGGTGTGCCCGAAAGGCGTGGATCCCGCGATGGGCGTGCAGTTGCTGAAGCGCGCCGCCTTGAGGCGAGCGATTCGCGGGACTTAGCCACCGTTACGACATCCTTTAGAAGCCTACTGTGTTTCACCGCCCGAGCGGAAACGCGGAGCGGGGATGGCATGCGTGTCGGAATCATCGGCGTAGGGATGACGGCCTTCCGGCCCTCGACGCCGGAATACAGCTGGAAGGAACTGATGTACGAGGGCGCGAGCCGCGCCTATGCGGACGCAGGCATCGACCCGCGCACGGACATCGGTTCGTTCATCACCTGTGCGGAGGACTACTACGAGGGCTTCGGGATCTTCGACGAGTTCGTCCCGGACCAGCTCGGCGCGGCGCTGAGGCCGACCTGCACGGTCAGCGGGGACGGGCTCCATGGGCTCGCAACGGCCTTCATGCAGATCCAGGCGGGCCTCGTGGACGTCGCGGCCGTGGAGGCCCACAGTAAGGCCTCCGATATCGTGAGCCTTGAGGGAATCGTCGAGCACGGCCTTGACCCGCTGTGGACAAAGCCCCTGGGCATGCATCCGTACGTTCTCGCGGGCCTGGAGGCGCAGGCGTACCTCCGTGCCTCGCGGACGCCCGAGAAGGCCCTTGCGGTCGTCGCGGCAAAGAACCGCTGTAACGCACTCCTCAACCCGCTCGCCGCGTATGGCGCTCGGGTCGATGCGAGTCAGGCGGCGCGGTCTCCCACTCGATTCGCGCCCCTACGGGCGCTCGACTTCAGCGAGCCCGCGGACGCGTGTGTCGTCCTCGTTGTCGCATCGGAGCGTTCCGCGAAGAGCCTTCACGCAGACCCTGTGTGGATTCGCGGAATTGGATGGAACAGCGACACGCCGACGATCGAGACGAGGGATCTTGGGTCCGCCTCGTATGCCCACGCCGCGGCCCAGCGGGCGTTCGACATGGCAAAGATCCGCCGGCCCGCGACCAACGTCGACGTGGCGGAACTGGACGATCGGTTCTCGTACAAGGAACTCCAACACGTGGAGGCGATCGGGCTCGCCAAGCCAGGCGCCGCGGGCAAGGCGGAGCTACGCGGAGACTATGCGATCGAGGGCCGTCTCCCCGTGAACCCGTCGGGGGGGTCCCTCGGCTGCGGCAACGTGTTCGAGGCCACGGGCCTCCACCGGGCTGCGGAAGTCGTCCTGCAGTTACGGGGCGAGGCGGGCCAGCACCAGGTCGATGGGGCCAGGCTCGGCGTGGCACAATCCTGGAGGTTCGTGCCCACGACCTCGGGCGCGGTCGCGGTTCTGGGGGTGGGGAAGTGAGAAAGGTCGCGGCGATTGGCGCAGGGATGACTCTCTTCCGGCGGCGCCTCCAGGAGACGCCGAAGGAGCTCTGCTACGAAGCCTCGAGGATGGCCCTCGAGAACGCCGGGATCGAACTCGCGGATGTGGACATGGTCGTCAGCGGCTCCGCGCCGGACGCCTTTGACGGGCTGCACATGAAGGGCGAATACTACTCCGACGGCTGCGGGGCCGTCGGTCGTCCGTACATGCGCGTGTTCACCGGTGGAGGCACAGGCGTCTTCAGCACGATTGCGGGGTACTGGCACATCGCTTCGGGCCTCGCCGATTGCGTCCTCGTCGTGAACGAGGAGAAGATGTCGCCGTGCCAGCCCCACGCCCAGAGCGTCTTCGCGCACATCTGGGACCCGATCCTCGATCGTCCCCTCCAGCCGAACCTCGTGTGGATTTTCGCGATGGAGATGAACCGCTACATGACGGTGCATGGAATCAAGAAGGAAGACATCGCCCGGGTCGCGGTGAAGAACAAGCGGAATGCCGTCGGCCATCCGTGCGCCCAGCTCGCGGACGCGAACATCACCGTGGAGGACGTCCTCAACAGCGAGGTCATGGCCTGGCCCGTGCAGAGGCTCGACATCAGCCCCCCGAGCGATGGCGCCGCGGCGGTCGTCCTTGGCTCCGAGGATTTCATCAAGAAGCGGAAGATCCGCGATCGCGCCTGGGTGAGCGGTATGGGCTGGTGCATCGACTCGACGATGTGGACAGATCGCGATCTCTATTTCCCCGAGTACGTCGCCCGGGCCGCGAAGATGGCCTACAAGCAGGCGCGGATCGACAACCCGCCGAAGCAGATCGACTTCGCGGAACCGTACGATCCTTTCGACTACAAGGAGCTCCATCACATGGAGGGCCTTCTCCTCGCGAAGAAGGGTGAGGCGCCGAAGCTCACCCGCGAGGGAGTCACCGAACGGGACGGCGATCTCCCGACATGTCCTTCGGGCGGTCTCCTCGGCGTCGGCAACCCCATCGCAGCGACGATGGGCATCAAAATCGGCGAGCTCTTCTGGCAGCTCACCGGCCAGGCGGGGAAAAGGCAGATTCCCCACGAGGTCCACACCGGGGTGGCCCAGGCGTGGGGAGATCTCATGCAGTACGGTGCAGTGGTGGTGATGAAAGCATGACAGCTCGCATCTCGAAGTTCCCTGGGAAGGAGCTGAGTTCCGAGGAATTCTACGGAGGCCGTGTCACCGCGGTGAAGTACCGGCCGGACGCGAAGTACGCATTCTCGGCGGGGGAGGCGATGAGCCGGTTCCTCGAGGAACTCCAGAAAGGGCGGCTCATCGCCCGCACGTGCCGAGGCTGCGACCGCATCCTCTTCCCGCCGAGGATGTTCTGCGAGGAATGCTACCGCCCCACGGACGAGTGGACCTTCATCAGGGACACGGGAACGATCGAAACCTTCTCGGTTTCGTACCTGGACAAGGATGCGAAGCGGATCACGGAGCCGATCCTCGTCGGCGTCGTGAGCCTTGACGGCGCGTCGCCCAAAATGGGAATGATGCACTACTTCGGGGAGATGACGAAGGAGGAGATCCACATCGGGATGCGCGTGAAGGCCGTGTGGAAGCCCCCCGAGGAGCGGCGCGGGAGCGTCCTCGACATCCGCTACTTCCGTCCGCTTAGGGAGGGAGAGGCGTGACCTTCCTCGAGCGGACCACGGACGCCCGTAGGCTGCGGCACTGGGACGTGGACATGTCCGTAGACTACATCTACACGAGCGGGCACGCCGGGGAGACATTCTTCCGCACGCTTCGGGAGGAAGGCCGACTCCTCGCCGCTCACTGTGCGACCTGCGATCTCAACTACCTGCCGCCGCGGATGTTCTGCGAGAAGTGTTTCGCGGAGACGGCGGTGAACGTCGAGGTCCCGGGAGAGGGCGCGGTCGCCGCGGTGACCGTGGCCTACGTGGACCGCCGTGGGAAGCCGCTGGAGGCGCCGCAGGTGTGGGCCCTCGTGTCCTTCAAGGGCATCCATGGGGGTCTCCTCCACAGGCTCTTGGTCCCGGCCGACCGGGCGAAGCCCGGCCTGGCCGTCCGGGTACGCGTCAAGCCCCGGGAGGCCCGCACAGGCACGATCCTCGACATCGAGGGTTTTGTGCCCGCCGCTTCGCAAGTCTGAGAATTTCAACCAAGCCTTGATATTCTCAGCCCTGGTATCACGCCCGAGAACGTACGGGAGGTTTTCCTTGGACACGGAGTCGCGGACGTACAAGTTCAAGATCTGCCTCGTTGGGGAAGAGGCCGTCGGCAAGACGAGTCTCATCCACCGGTTCGTGAGTGGAGCGTTCGACGAGTCCTACATCCGCACCCTGGGGGCCGTGGTGTCCAAGAAGACTGTCAACCTGGGCACGATGGAAGGCCGGCCCGTTCAGGTCGACATGATGATCCTCGACATCATGGGCAAGCGGACGTTCCTCCAGCTCTTCAAAGAGGCCTATTTCCACGGGGCCAAGGGCATCCTCGCCGTATTCGACGTCACCCGCAAGGCATCTTTGCGGGACCTCGCGATGTGGATCGACGGCGTCCGCGAATCCGTGGGCCCGATCCCCGTCTATGCTCTGGGCAACAAGGTGGACCTCAAGGACCGCCGCGAGACGACCGAGGAAGAAGCCATCCAGGCTCTCGAGCCCTACGAGTGTCCGATCCTCTACACGTCGGCGAAGACGGGTGTGAACGTCGAGCAGTCCTTCCAGGGACTCGCGAAGACGATTGTGGAAACGGGCCTCGAGTGAGGTCGCAACTGTCTTATAGCGAGGGGTCCTTCAAACCAATCCGAGGGTCATGGCCGGCATGGAGGACTCGAAGGAGTTCGAAGTCCGCCTGAGGAAATGGGAAGAGGCCACCCTCCGGGACTCCCTGAAGGCTCTGCCCGAGCGGCGCAAGGAGTTCGTGACGACCTCGAGCCGCCCTGTGAAGCGGCTCTACACGCCCTTCAACATGAAGGGCAAGTCCCCCGAGGAGCGCCTTGGACGACCCGGGGAGTTCCCTTTCACCCGCGGAATCCACCCGACGATGTACCGCGGCCGCCTCTGGACGATGCGGATGTTCGCCGGCTACGGCAGCGCGGAGGACACGAATCGCCGGTTCAAGTACCTCATCGAGCACGGGGAGACGGGGCTGAGCGTGGCCTTCGACATGCCCACCCTGTATGGGTATGATACGGACGCGCCGGAGGCGAAGGGCGAGTTCGGCACCTGTGGCGTCGCGGTGTCGTCCCTCGAGGACATGGAACTCCTCTTCCATGGGATCGATGCCGGTTCGATCAGCACCTCGATGACAATCAACGCACCCGCTGCCGTCGTCTGGGGGATGTACTTGGGCATGGCGGAAGCCAACGGCGTTCCTTGGCCGAGGCTCCGCGGGACGATCCAGAACGACATCCTGAAGGAATACGAGGCGCAGAAGGAGTGGATCTTCCCACCCGAGCCCTCGATGCGCCTCGTCGTGGATACGTTCGAATACGGCTCGAAGCACGTCCCCCAGTGGAACACGATCTCGATCAGCGGCTACCACATCCGCGAGGCCGGCGCGACTGCGGGTCAGGAACTCGCCTTCACCCTCGCCAACGGAATGGAGTACGTGCGGTGGGGAATCGACCGCGGCCTCAAAGTCGATGACTTCGCTCCCCGGCTGAGTTTCTTCTTCAACGCACACAACGACCTCTTCGAGGAGATAGCGAAGTACCGCGCCGCGCGGCGGATCTGGGCGCGGGAGATGAAGGACACGTTCGGCGCCCGGAGCCCACGGTCCTGGCTCCTCCGGACCCATGCCCAGACCGCCGGGGTGAGCTTGACCGCCCAGCAGCCCGAGATGAACATCGTCCGGACGACGATTCAAGCCCTCGCGGCGGTCCTCGGGGGCACGCAGTCGTTGCACACGAACTCCTACGACGAGGCGTACCAGGTCCCGAACGAGAAGGCCGTGCGGATCGCCCTGCGGACCCAGCAGATCCTCGCCCACGAGAGCGGGGTTGCGAACACGGTCGACCCCCTCGGCGGTTCCTACTATCTGGAGTGGATGACGGACCAGCTCGAGGAGGAGGCGTACCGCTACTTCGACCGGATCCAGGAACTCGGAGGCGTCATCGCCGCGATCCGCAAAGGGTTCTTCCAGCAGGAGATCGCGAACTCCGCGTACCGCTACCAGCGTGAGATTGAGGACAAGGAACGCATCATCGTCGGCGTGAACGATTTCATCGTGGAGGAGCAGGCCGAGGTCGAGCCGCTGCGCGTGACGGAAGCAGCCCTGAAGGCTCAGTTCGAGCGCCTCAGGCGGATTCGCCGCACGCGGGACGCGAAGAAGCACGAGAGAACCCTCGATGGACTTCGCAAGGCCTGCGAGGCGGACGAGAACACGATGCCCCGCATCCTCGACGCCGTCCGGGCCCGCGCCACCCTCGGAGAGATCTGCGACGTGATGCGCGACGTGTTCGGGGTCTGGGAGGAGCCGCTGCTCTACTGAGGTGACACCAATGGCGAAGAAGATCCGCGTGCTCATCGCCAAACCGGGACTCGACGGCCACGACCGGGGCGCGAAGGTGATCGCCCGCGCGCTCCGGGACGCGGGCATGGAGGTCATTTACACGGGCCTCCGCCAGTCGCCGGAGGACATCGTGGAAGCTGCGATTCAAGAGGACGTCGACGCGATCGGCCTCTCCTGCCTCAGCGGCGCCCACATGGCCCTTTTCCCCGAGGTGGTCCGTCTCCTGAAGAAGCGCAAGGCGGGGGACATCGTTGTCGCGGGCGGCGGAATCATCCCCGAGGAAGACGTGCCGAAGCTGAAGAGAGCCGGGATCAAGGACGTCTTCGGACCGGGCACATCCCTTCGGGAAGTCGTCGCGTTTTTCGAGAAGGCTTCGAAGGGCGCGTGAATTCGTGCCGACGTCGCGGCGCGCCGAATCCGGGTCCGTGAAAGGCCTCGTGGATGGTCTCCTCGAGGGGGACAAGCGCGCCGCCGCGAAGCTGATCTCCCTCATCGAGGACGATGAACCGGAGGCCGCGGAGGCCGTGGCCCTTGTGTATCCCCACACGGGCCGGGCTCACTACGTAGGCTTCACGGGCGCGCCAGGGGTCGGCAAGAGCTCCCTGATCAACCGCCTCGTCCGTCTCTTCCGTTCCCGCGGGAGGAAGGTCGGCGTCGTTGCCGTGGATCCAACCTCTCCCTACAGCGGAGGCGCGGTCCTCGGCGACCGGATCCGAATGGCGGACACGGGGATCGACAAAGGGGTCTTCATCCGTTCGATGGCCACACGGGGGCACGCAGGCGGCTTGGCCCTTGCGACGTTCGATGCGGTCCGAATCCTCGATGCGCTGGGCATGGACATCGTCTTCGTGGAAACGGTCGGGGCGGGGCAGAGCGAGGTCGAGATCGCGAGCCGCGCTCACACGACCGTGGTCGTTGAGATGCCCCTCACTGGGGACGTCGTCCAGACAATGAAAGCAGGGATCCTCGAGATCGGCGACGTCTACGTCGTGAACAAGGTGGATCTCGCCGATGCGGACGGCCTCGTCGCCAACCTGAGATTCCAGATCGAGGCTCGGGACGACTGGACGCCGCCGATCGTCCGCACCTCCGCCTCCGAGGAGCGCGGGATCGACGAGCTCGCGGATGCGATTGCGAAACACCGGGTCTTCCTTGAGACGACGAGTCGGTGGCGGGTCCGTGAGCTGGCGCGGGCTCGGCAGGAAATCCTCGAGAACGCCCGGCGCATGATGGCCCAGCGAGTTAAGGACGCCGATGCTCTGGGGACCACGTTCGAGGGCCTCGCGACGTCTGTCGTGGACCGTCGAATCGATCCATTGGCCGCCGCGGCCCGGCTGTTCGGCGATGCAACCCCTGCTCGCTCCAGGCGTCGATAGCCCGTCCGAGGTTCGCTCGAGTGACGCCGCGGTTTTCCGCGTGACCTTAAATCCCGCGGCTCTCTCGCGGGAGCCTGATGGACAGCGTGTCTCCCCGCTTCCACCCCTACGCGTTCCTCCTCGCGACCTGGGCCGTGACTGTTTCCAGCAACGCCTTCTACATCGCCCCTGCGCCCGTGTTTCCGGAAATGATCGGCGACCTCGCGATCACGAAGGCCCAAGCGGGCGCTCTCATTTCCGCGTACCTCGTCGCCATCTTCATTTTCCAGCTCCCCGCGGGCTACCTGATCGACCGCCGCGATCCACGGGCGATCATCGTCATCTCGGTCCTCAGCGTTCTGGGCCTGAGCCTCGTCCTCTACCTCGTCCCTCACTACGAGACGATGCTCGCGCTCCGTTTCTTCGCAGGCATTCCGGTTGCGTTCCTCTTCGTTCCCTCGGCATTCCTCGTCTCACGGGCCTTCGAGGCAACGCCGGGGCGCGCCGTCGGCCTGTTCCTTTCGGGTCCTCCCGCGGGGGTGGCCCTCGGCAACCTCCTCGGCCCTCTCATCGCGGAGTCGTTCGGTTGGCCTGCCGTATTCATCGCCTTCACACTTCCCTGGCTCGTCCTCCTGCCTCTCTTCGTCTACTTCGCGCGGTCGTTGCCCCTTCAGAAGCGGGAAACCTTCGCGATGTCCGACTACGTGACCGCGTTCCGGAACCGCGAGCTCTGGAAGGTCGGAGCCGTTTTCGCATGCAGCTACGCGGCGTACATTTTCTACTCGAGCTGGTCGCCCACCTACATGGCGGGCACCGGAATCGTCTCTGCGGCCCTCTTGGGCATCCTGTCGGCAGCGATTCCTGCCGCGGGGATCCTCTCCCGTCCGGTGGGCGGGTACCTCGCGGAGACGCGACTCCGGAGGGACAAGCGCCGGGTCCCCGTGATCGCGTTTGCCATCTTGGCCGCGTCCAGCGTCGCGGTCCCCTTCCTGGGGATCGGTGCGATCCCCCTCCTGATCGCCGGCGGTTTCCTGGCCCAGTTCCCGTTCAGCGTGTACTATGTCCTCTCCGCTCAGATCATGCCCGAGAAGTTCACCGGAAGCGCGTACGCGTTGATGAACACGATCAGCCTCATCGGCGGGGCGATTTCGCCGGGCCTCGCAGGCTACCTTGCGGATGTCACCGGCACGTTCGTCGCCGCCTTTGCGATGATTGCCGCCACAGCGTTGCTCGGCCTCTCGCTGATCCTCTTGACCCGCGAACGCTAGGCGGAGGAGCCGCTAGCCGTAGAGATGCCTCTGTTCCCCGACCCGGTACGACTCGCGAAGCCAACGGAGGACCTCGTCATCGAGCTGCCCGGGCTCTGTCACGCGGACAATGTGCCCGTACCACTTTCCGTATTGCTCGACCTTGGCGATTCTCGGACTCTCGATCCTCCGCAGGAGCGCAAAGGCGAAGGTCATTCCGCGGTCGCTCACTCGGCGAACGCCGGCGAAGCGCACGCGGACCATGAAGGCGATTCCGGTCTTGTTTGGCGCAACGGTCACGGGACCGCATGCGCGGAGGAGGGACTCGAACCGTCGAAACAGAGCTCTGCCTTTCGGTCCCTTGCCGCGAAGGAAGTCCGCGACCGTGTAGGGGCCGCAGCTGTGGTAGATGTTGCGGGTGACGAACTTCTTGCCGCACCTCGGACAAGTCCATAGCGGTGGCTTCGTCGCAGACCGAGGCGGAAGTTGGGAAGCGGCCCTCGACGGCTTCGGATGGACTGCAGTCTTCCGTCGGGCGGTTCCCATGGACTCGCACCCCGGTGAGGGACAAACGGACGCTCGGGTGGGGATTTGAACCCCAGACATCCCGCTTAGGAGGCGGGTGCCCTTTCCATGCTAGGCGACCCGAGCGCAGTGCAGGTAGTCGACCCGCCAGATATAAGGAATGTCTCGCGAGGGGCGCCAGACACCTCACGGCGGAGAGCACGGCTGCCCAAGGATCCGGAAGAACCCGTTCCCAACCGCAATGGCGTCGAAGCCCACGGTGAAAGAGATGCCTCCCTTCAGAGCCCTGCGGACGAGGAGTGTCGCGATCCCGGAGATGAGCGGGAATACGAGGAGTTCCTTGTCCTTCCGCAGGACTCCGAGGCTCGTCTTCATCAGCTGCCAACCTGTCGCAAGCCGACCCATGCGTGCACCCTCCCACCGCCGCATCGGCCCGCGCATGAGGAGGCTCTCTGTATCGACTTCATACCCGCGCTTCTCGGAAGCCACGAATCCACGGGTTCAACAGGATTCTTCCTACGTGCTCCGGGGATGGTAGCCCTCGCGGAGACGCGTCCGGACATCTTCATTCAAGATGTTCCCAAAGACGACCTTGCGAGCGGATCGATTCGACCAAAGGATCTTCAGGAGCTCGCGGAGGCCGCTCAGGTTCTTCCACCCTTGGAGGTGGGCATCGTAGCCGCGGGCCGTGACGGCTTCGAGTGCCTCCTGGCTGAGCCCGTCCCCATGGTATTCGTAGATTCGGTGGTTCCGCTTCCAGTCGTCCTGACCAACGATCCCCTTCTCCACGAGCCCGTCCCAGATCGGTGTGCCGATGAGGCAGTCGAGGATGTTCATCTGGACCCCATGGGGGCGGTTGTCCCGGATGAAGTCCACGGTCCGCTGCATGTCCTCCTCGGATTCTACGGGAGCGCCGACGATGAAGGACGCGACGACGAGCATCCCCGCGCGCTTCGCGTCGGCGACGGCCTTCGAGGATTCCGCGGGAGTGATCCCCTTCTTGTAATAGTCAAGGACGTGCTGGGATGCACTTTCCACGCCGAAGTAGATGACCTCGAATCCGGCGCGCTTCATCGCCTTGAGGAGAGGATACGGCGCATTGTCCACGCGGCCCTCGCAATAGAGCCGCATTCGAATCCCGCGATCCCGGATGCGGTCGCAGATCTCGATGACGCGGCTCTTTTTCAGGGTGAAGTTGTCGTCGACGAAGACCGCGGACTTGTAGCCCTCCCCTTGGAGGGTCTCGAGTTCGTCGACGACGCTCGCGGCGCTCCGGGGTCGCCACTTCCGACGGGAGAAGGCCGCGCAGGAGCAGTACGTGCACTCGAAAGGGCACCCGCGGGACGAGCAGAGAGTCGTGAACTTGCCGAAGGTCAGTCGGATGTTCTGGTGGTGGTATCCGTAGTCGATGTGGGAGACGAGCTCTCGGGCCGGGAGGGGAAGGGCGTCGAGATCCTCCGTCACGGCGGCTGGCATGCTCACGAGATGACCGTCCTCGAGGTAGCTTGTCCCGGGGACCGCCGAAGGCGCGCTCCCGTTCTCGAGGCATTCGAGGAACTTGGGGAACGTTCGCTCCGCCTCTCCTTTGATGACGTAGTCCACGAAGGGGTAGTCTCGCAGGATCTGCTCCGCCGCGAAGGTTGCGTGGAACCCGCCCATCACGAGGACCGTTTCGGGACACGTCCGATGGATTCGCTGGAGGGCGTCGATTGCCGCGAGGAACGTGTGGGTCGAGCAGTTGATCCCGAAGACGTCGGGTTTCTCCCTCAAGACGCGCGCGGCGAGTTCCTGCGGGGCGAGGTTCTCGCAGAACGCGTCGATGACCTTGATTTCATCCCCGCGGAGCTCCCGGACACAGGATGCGATGTAGAGGAGCCCCAGCGGTGGCCATCGTTCCGTCGTCTTCCCGGGCGGCGTGGCGAGGAGGATCTTCATCGCACCCTCCGCAGGCCCATCCTGCGCGGATCGTCGTCGCCCCGTCGGTACTCCATCGGGGAGGTGACAGGGCGTTCAGGGCCTTTGAACCTAACATACGTTTGACACGTATTGCACGAGGGGCCGGTGGGGATCGTGACCTAGAGTTCCTCGGGGGCCTTTTCCCCGGGCGGGAGTTCCTCTTCCGCCCGCGGCTTCTCGGCCGGGACGGGCTTAGGCTTCGGCTGCCGCGCTTTCTTGCCGCCGCCCTTCTTCGCGGGGGTCGGTGCCCCCTCTTGGGCTTCCGCGGGAACCGCTTCCTTCGCCTCTGCGGCGGGCTTCTCCTCCTTCATCGGCTCGGCCTTCTTTTCGTACTCCTCGATGAACCGGATGAGCTTCCTGTCCGTTACATCGCGCAGATCCGCGACGACCCGGAACTTCGAGACGAACCACTTCTCATCCGTCTTGCAGAGGTCCGGGACGCGGATCTCGGCCTCCTCTCCGTGGAGCTGGATTCCGAACTGGTCCCCAAGGCCGTAGTCCATTTCGAGGACCGCGCGGATCTTGTCCTCCGTGGACTCGGCCTTCTTCGTCGGCTTGACGACGTACTTCAGAGTCTTTCCCGCGAGGGGGTTGTTGAAGTCCACGCGGACGCGGCCCGCAGCCACGGACGTAATCGTCCCGCGCCGTCCGCCCACGGAGACCTCCATGCCGACCTCCGGCTCTATCTCCTGGCGGAGGAACTCCCTTTCGGTGCGAAGTTCCACGAGGCGTGGATCCCTCGCGCCCGCGCCCCTCTCCGCGGGGATCACGACTTCCTTCGGCTCGCCGAGTTTCGCGCCGACGAGGGCTTCCTCGAGGCCCTTGAAGAGTCGGTCTTTTCCGACGATCGCGGGTTGCTCCGCGTAGACCTTCTTCTCCTCGAGCTTGTTCTCCTTCTTGGCGACCTCCTGGTGGGTCGTATCGAAGAGGGTTTGGGTGCCGTTCGGGCTCACCATATAGGCATCGTAGTCGAGCCAGACGATGTCCCCTTTCTCAACGATGTCGGAACCCACGGCCTCACCGCGCGCAGTGTTCGGAAGAGTCGCATCTCCTTAAAGGTTGCGGATGAGGCCGCCGGGCGGGACGAGCTACTTGTTCATCCCGATGGCCACGGAGATCCGCTTGTATCGATTTCGGATCGTGACCTCCGTCACTCCCGCGACCTCCGCGACCTCCTTCTGCGTCACGGGCTTGTTGCAGAGGATCGCCGAGATGTAGATCGTCGCCGCCGCCACGCCGCTCGGCGCTACGCCGGAAGCGAGCTCGTCCTTCTCCACCTTGTCGAGGATCTCCTTCGCCTTCCGCTGGACCTCCATGTCCAAGTCCAATCGGTTGCAAAACCGCGCGATGTAGTCCCGAGGGCTCTGCGGCAGGAGCTTGAGGCCGAGTTCCCTGACGAGGGTGCGGTACGTCCTCCCGATGGACTTCCGGTCGACAGAGGACTTCGATGCGATCTCGTCGAGGGTCCGGGGGACGCCGCACTGTCGGCAGGAGGCGTACAGAGTTGCGGCCACGACTTCGTCGATGGAACGCCCGCGGACGAGGTTCTTCGTGCTCGCGCGGCGATACAGGACTGCGGCCGATTCACGCACGTGGCGTGGCAGTCCCATCTTCGAGGCCATCGTATTGATCTCGGTGAGGCCTTGGGCAAGGGATCGCTCACCGCTCTTCGATGTCCGGATGCGGTGCTGCCACTTCCGGAGCCGGTAAATCTGCGCCCGAGACTTGTGCGGGATCTGACGCCCGTAGGCGTCCTTGTTCCTCCATCCGATGGACGTGGAGAGGCCCTTGTCGTGGGCCATGATCGTGGTTGGCGGGCCCGCGCGCTCGCGGGACTCCCGCTGCTCAGAATCGAAGGCGCGCCATTCGGGCCCCTCATCGATGATCATGTCGTCGAGGACGAGGCCGCAGTCCTCGCACACGAGCTCCGCTCGCTCGTAGTCTTTGATGAGGTGCTCCCCCCGGCATTCCGGACAGGTAGTTACGACTTCCACTTCACGCAGTGTCCCACATCCTCCCCCGGCGTGAGAAATGACAGGCACGTCACGAGTCAGCGTATATATAGGCCTTTCTCCGCAAGCTCCTCGTACGGTCGGTGCCCTTGAAGGAGGCAGGCGTCCCGAGCCGGCCGCGGGAATGCGTCACCTTCGGCGGCGGCCACCGGCGGCTCGCGCGCACCCGGCGCCGCAGCCAGGGGGCGGTGCGAGCCCCGCCCGTCCGGGGAATCCCGCCGAATCCTACGGATGGATCTCGAGAAACTCGCCGTTTCGCAGCATGCGCCACCGGCCCGGTAGCCCCGGCAGGACTTCCGAGCAAACGACTTGCATGTCCTCCGTCTGTGTCTCGTGCAGGGTGTAGTAGGGCACGCAGGTCCGGGCGTCGCGATGGGCCAGGAGACGCCTGCCTTCAATCATCACGAAGGTGTAGGATTCGACCTTCCGAGGGTACTCCGCATCGAGGGATTCCTTCGCTTTCGCGAGGGCCTGTTTGACCTCGGGGAGGGGGCGGACATCGTGGCCGAGCGCCTCTGCGAACCGATCGAGGATGAGCTGGCTGTCGGTCTTGCCGTCCACGAAGCGGAGCCCGTCGATCTCCCCGTTATGGGCGAAGAAGATCACGTGACCGTCCAGCTCGCGTCGGAAGGGGTGGCAATACTTCTCCTGGATGCTATCCCGGAAGGAGGCCCAGCGCACATGGGCCAGCAGCAGGATCGGGGGGCTGCACGTCCGGTTGACCCGCCGGACGGCGTCCTCGTACTTCGGGTCCGAAGAGGCCTTCAGCGGGCTCCGCGCATAGAACTCTCCCTCTTCCCCGATGCACGCGATGCCCCAACCGTCCGGGTGGCCCGTCTTCGGATTCGGCTCGGGGCAGCCGAAATCCCGGAAGCCCTTCCCTGTGTCCGCCAACGTGCGGAACGACGTCAGGATCTGTTCCGGGAGGGCTTTCCGGCTGGCGACCGCAAGGAGGCGGCACATGTCAGCCCAACTTGTACCCGATCTTCCGGAGGAACTCCATCCGCTCCTTCCGGTCCGTCGCGGTCTCGATGCCCTTCGCTCGCTCGCCGTCGATGACACCGAGGACGCCGCGCCCCTGCCCAGAATCGACGACGATCACCCCCACGGGGTTCGACGTGGCGGCGAAGAGGCTCACGACCTCGGGGACCTCGCGGAGCGCACGCAGCAAGTTCACGGGGTAGGCGTCCTTGACCAGGACGATGAAGAAGTGGCCCGCGCCGACCGCGAGCGCGTTCCTGGCGGCGAGCTCCTTCAGCCTCTCCTCGTTGCCCTCCACGCGCACAAGGCAGGGGCCGGAGGCCTCACAGAAAGCCACGCCGAACTTGACTCCTGGGACCGCGTTCACGAGGGCCTCGTGGACGTCCTCCGCGGTCTTGATGAAATGGGTCTGGCCCAGGATGACGTTCACCCCCTCGGGGTTTTCGATCGGAACGACCTCGAGCTCCAGGGGCATCGGGGATGCATCTTGCGACGACGATAAAACAGTTCCCGCGGAGGTCTTGGAGGTACGCTACCTGCACGGCGAAGGGAGAGGAGAGGGGTCCTCCCTCCTCCTGGCATGGGACGCTTCCGGGGGCTGTGGGCCGTGCTCATGGAGATCGAGGATCCGGAGCTGCGGCAGGAGCTGACTCTCCTCACGACCGCGATCCAAGTGCACTTTCCCTCTCCCCCTGTGAAAGAACGATCCGTCGTCGAGTTCATGGCCGTCCGCTTTCGCTGGGCCCCGACCCGCACCCGCCGTCGTCTCGAAACCCTCGTGGACCTCGGCGTCCTGCGGTCCTCCCGAGACCTTGCGGACCACTGGACGAGGGTCTTCGAGGTCGTGGACCGCCCCGCGGTCCCGGGCTCCCTCGCCACCGAAATGGGGGCCTAGCGCCTCAGGGTCCCGCCCGCGACGTGGCCTTCCGCACGGCCTCCAGGAAGCCGCTCGCGCGCATCGGCTCGGACGCATTCATGTAGAAGTCGGAGGCCACAAGGACAAAGAGCTCGGGGGGCAACCGGGCGAGGGACCGGTGGCGGATCGCCGCGACGTCTCCCTCTGCGTGGAAGTCGTAAGGGAAGCCCATGTCCCCGCTGGCGGCCACGAGTCTCCGAACCGCGCTTCCCCGGCGAGCGACGAGATCTCGGTGAAGCGCGGAGCCCACAGGCCCCACGAAGGCGTAGGCGACGACCTCCGGCGGCTCGGTGACTCCCGGGAGGGTGCCCGTCCTCAGGGCGAAGCCGAACGAGAAGCCTGCGATCGCCTTGCCACGGTTCCGGGAGAAGCGGTAGCCGGCGAAGGCGGCGTTCGCGATCCGTTTCCGCCGGTAGAACTCCATGGGCCATTGGAGGGGGCGCCGGACCCTCTGGAACGTTGCTCGGATTTCCTCGGTGCGATCCTCCGCCATCGCGTTCGACAGGGGACTGGGACCCATAAGCCCTCCGGCCGCGGGATGGGCCTTATCTACGTCCGCCCCCCTCCGGCCGTCCGTGGAACGCCGAGCGGCCCTCGTCATGGTCGGTGCCGGCCTCCTCGTCGCCGCGGTTACCGTCGGAGCGCAGATCCTCCTCGAGCCTTCCGTGGGCCACGAGAACGTGGAGTCCGTCGAACTCGTGGCCCTCCCGATCGCTTTCTTCCTCCTCGCGGAGGGCGGACTCATCCTGTGGAAGCTGTCGAAGCTCCGCCGTCTCGATAAGCCCTAAGTACCCTTCGGCGTTACCCGCCGTCAAGGCTCACCGGGAGGAGTTGCATGGGGGATTCTCTGGATTCCTGTCGAGCGTATCAGATCGGCGCCGCGGAAATCGTCTTCGCCCCGCCGGAGACGACGGAGAAGGGGCCGAGGGATCGCACGTTCCAGCTTCACCATCTCCGGCTCGACATCACCGTCGACGACGAAGAGAGGAGCGTCCAGGGCACGGCGGCCCTGCGCATGTCACCGATCAATGAGGGCCTGAAAGAGGTGGTCCTGGACCAGCTCGACCTGAACATTCACCGCGTTTCCGACGAGGGAGGCCGGTCCCTCGAATACGAGGTCCACGGAGAAGCCCTCACCGTTCACCTCGCACGAGCTCGCAAGGCCGCTGAAGTCTTCGAGCTTCGCATCCGCTACGACTGCCACCCGCAGAAAGGCCTCTTCTTCGTCGCGCCGGACAAGGAGTACCCGAAACGCGCGCGAATCGTGTGGACGCAAGGCGAAGAGATGGACAACCGGGCTTGGTTCCCTTCCTACGACTACCCGAATCAGAAGTTCACCTCCGAGGTCGTCGTCACCGTGGGCGAGAAGTACAAGGCCGTGGCGAACGGGCGGCTCGTGAAGGAGAAGCATGATCCGAGGCGGAAGACGCGGACCTTCCACTGGCTCCAGGACAAGCCCCACACGAACTACCTCATCGCCCTCGTCGTCGGCGAGTGGGATTCCAAGGAGTGGGACGTGGACGGAGTGCCCGTCCAGGCGTACGTGCCGAAGGGCATGGGGAAGTACATCGACCTGTGCTTCTCCCGCGTTCCACACATGGTGAAGTACTTCGGCCGCGTCACCGGCCTGGGATATCCGTGGGTCAAGTACGCCCAAGTCTGCGTCCCGGAGTTCACCTTCGGCGGGATGGAGAACACGTCGATCACGATCCTCTATGAGTACTGCCTCACCGATGAGAAGGCGTACCCGGATTACACCCCAGACTCCCTCCTGAGCCACGAACTCGCACACCAGTGGTTCGGGGACTACCTGACGTGCAAGTCCTGGGGCCATCTGTGGCTCAATGAGTCCTTCGCGGACTACTTCGAATGCTTGTGGTGGGAGGACTACTATGGGAAGGACGACTTCCTCCTCCACCTCGAAGAGGTCCGGGAAGGATACTACGAGGAGGCAGGGGAGCACTATCGGCGCCCCATCGTCACCCACAAGTTCGTCGACGCGGAGGACATGCTTGACGCCCATACGTACAACAAGGGCTGCGGCGTCCTCCACATGCTGCGAGCCGTCCTCGGGGACGATCTCTGGTGGAAGGCCATCCGGCACTACGTGAAGAAGCACGCTCTCCAGAATGTGGAGACGAACGATCTCAAGGTCGCGATCGAAGAGGCCACGGGCCGAAGCCTGGACTGGTTCTTCGACGAGTGGCTCTACAAGGCGGGCCATCCCGAGTTCGAGGTATCCTGGTCGTACGACGCCGGGAATAAGCAGGTCGAGCTGAAGGTGAAGCAGAATCAGGAGACGAAGGAGGCGGTCCCGGTTTTCCGGATGCCCGTGATCATCGAGCTCGCGACCGACGACCGCGTGTGGCGGGAGACCGCCCAGGTCGAGAAGGCGGAGCACATCTTTCGGTTCGATGCTCCGAGGCGCCCTCATTCGGTCCTGTTCGACCCCGACGGCTCGCTCCTCAAGACCTTGAAGTTCAAGAAGGAGAAGGAGGAGCTCCTCTGGGAGCTCGTCCATTCGAAGGGAATCTGGGGACGCATGCAGGCATGCCAGGGCCTCGGGAAGTTCGTGTCCGTGAAAGGGGTCGTCCCGGCCCTCGAGAAGGCGTTGACCCGGGACAAGCACTGGGGGGTCCGTCGCGCCGCAGCCCATGCCTTGGGCGACATCGGCACCGCGGAGGCGCGGGACGCTCTCCTGCGGTCCGTCCATGGGCAAGAAAGCCGCGTGCGTCGCGGCATCTACCGCGCCCTTGGAAAATTCCGCAAGGACGATGCCGCGTTCAAGGCCCTTGTAGGAGGCTACATGGACGATGGGATCTACCTCCCCATGGCCACGGCGGCCCTCGCCCTCGCGGAGACCCACCATCCGGACGCCTTCAACGCCATCGTGAAGGGAATGGACCGGCCGTCCCAGGGGGAAGTCATCGCTCGAGGCGCCGCAACGGCCCTCGGGAACCTCCGGGAGGAACGGGGCCTGCCGGCGCTCCTGGAGCGGACGGCGTACGGGCTTCCGGAGATGCGCCGGTACGGCGCCGCGGTTGCCCTCGGGAAGCTCGGCTCGTACCATGAGCGGAGGCGGGATGAAGTCATGGACGACCTTGCTGCCTTGACGAAGGATGCGAACTACCGGACCCGCCTTGGCGCGATCGCCGGCCTCTCCGCCCTGGGTTACACGAAGGCCATCGGGACGCTCGAGATGCTCGCGGACACGTCGATCCTCGGGAGCATGCGTCGGAACGCCCGCATCGCGATCGCAGAGATCCGTGGGAAGCACAAGGAGGACTCGAAGCGCCTCGAGCAGCAAGAGGAGCTCGACAAGCTCAAGGACGAGAACAAGGAGCTGAAGCAGCGGATCGGGAGCCTCGAGGCGAAGGTCGAGGCCCTGGGGAAGCGCCGGAGGTAGACCGGCGGACGGCATACGTTTTTATTTTGCCGGCCGTATCGTCGGCAGGCGATGGAAGGAGTCCGCATCAACCGGAAGGTCCGGCCGGGTCGCCATGGGCTCCTTGACGTGTTCCCTGGACTCGACCGTTCCGCGGCATTCCGTTCGATTTTCTCCGACGGTCTGCGGGAGGAAGTCTTGAGGGACTGCAAGGTCGACGTCGTGCCCGAGGACATGTACATGTACATCGACGATGACCGCGGCCACGTCGTCGCGGGCCTCGGGTATCTCAAGTCCGGCGACGCGAAGACGCTCTACCTGGACATCCTTCATGAACTCACCCACATCCGCCAGTGGCATGAGGGCCGGGAACTCTGGGATCGACGGTACAGCTACGTGGACCGGCCGACCGAGGTCGAGGCCTACGAGGTCGCGGTGAAAGAGGCTCGACGGCTCGGCCTTACGGACCGAGAGATTGCGGACTACCTCCGGGTGGAGTGGACGAGTCGGGAGCAGCACGAGCGGCTCTGCCGACGGCTTGGAGTGCGCAGTCCAGAGTCCCGCGCGCATTGACGCGATTTTGGCCTAGAAGAGAGCCCGGAGGCCTCCGTCGGTCAGTGACCTCGCGAATATAGGGCCGCTGCGATACGGTTATATCCGGTCCAGGTGACTCGCGGACATCGTGACGACGGGGTTCCGATTCCTGAAGTACCACGGCTGCGGGAATGACTTCATCCTGAAGGATGAGCTCGAGGGGCCGAGGACCGCGGACGCGGAGAGATCCAAGCTCGCGATGAGGCTATGCGACCGCCACTTCCAAGTCGGCGCCGACGGCATCTTGTTCCTCGAGCCCGGAAAGGACGTGGACGCATTCATGCGGCATTTCCAACCCGATGGAACTGAATCCGAGATGTGTGGGAATGGTGTGAGGTGCGTCGCTGCGTATCTGTCGGAGAAACTCGGCAAACCATCTGTGGACATCCGCGCGCGAGACGGGGTGAAGCGCGTCATCCGTGTTGGCTCCGAGTACCGGGTGGACATGGGGAGAATCCGGACGAGGCGAGCAGACCTCATGCAGTTCATTACGGATGAGGGTGAACTGGAAGACTCCATGATGGACCTCGCGATTCGGATCGAAGGCCGAGAACTCAAGGGGTCTCTCGTCAGCTCCGGCGAGGCTCATTTCGTCGTGAGGACAGAGGACATCGACTCGGAGGATGTGCAGCGCATTGGAGACAGCGCGAACAAGGATCGGAACCGGTTTCCCAAGGGAATCTGCATCAACTTCGTGCAGGTCAGCGGTCCTCATTCGATCCGCGTCCGGACCTACGAGAGCGGCGCGTTCTACGAGACCCTGGCGTGCGGGACGGGGGCGACGGCGAGTGCGGGAGTCGCCATGGCCCTTGGATGGGTTAGACCGGGAACCGTGAGTGTGGCGATGCCCGGGGGGACCCTCCGAATCGATGTCGAGTCAGACGGCCGGGCCTTCATGACGGGCCCTGCCCAGCGTGTGTTCGAGGGCCGGCTTCCGTCGGGCCTCTGAACGTGAGAAAAAAGTCAAGTCGCGAGACGTGTTCCGAATGGCCATGGCCGAGTCCGCGAAACCGGTCACGATGGACGACTTCCTCAAGATCGATATCCGTGTCGGAAGAGTCCTCGATGTCCAGGAGTTCCCGGAAGCGCGGAACCCCTCCTACAAGCTCACGATCGATTTCGGGCCGCTGGGCGTAAAGCGTTCTTCCGCGGCAATTCGCCCTTGGTATACGAAGGAGCAGCTCCTCGGGCGCCACATCGTCGCCGTCACGAACTTCCCTCCACGACAGATCGCGTCGTTCTCCTCGGAGGTCCTCTGCCTTGGCGCTGTGCAGAGCGATGGCCGCGTGATCATGCTCCATCCGGATGAGGAGGGAGAGCTCGGTGCTCCCATCGCGTGAGGGAAACCGCGAGTTCTTGGTCCGCAGCTGCGGCATCCTCGTGCACAACGGTCGCGTGCTTGCCGAGGAGGGCGATGACGGCCGAGGCGGGAGACAGTACGCCCTCCCGGGCGGCCATGTAGAGTTCGGGGAGCCCCTCGCGATCTGCCTCACGCGGGAATTCTACGAAGAGACAGGCCTCAACGTCGGGGCGGAGAAGCTCGTCTACGTCCACGAGAACTTCTACACGCACAAGGGAGTCGTGACCCACGAGATTGGGTTCTATTTCCTCGTCGACTCACCCTCGGAGTTTCCCGAGCCCGATCCCGAGGGATACATCCCGAACCGCGAGACCCACACGCGAATGCGACTCCTCCCCCTCGACCGCCTGAGAGAGCTCCCGATGATGCCCGAATTCCTCCGGGAACTCTTGCCCCGAGACGCCCGCGAGTTCTTCGTTCACCCGACACGGCTCCTCTTGACCCGCGAGGAGTGACGATGGCCATCCGGATTCGGCCGTTGCGGATCTCTGACTACGATCCCGTTCTCGGCGTCCTCATGGCCGCCGGCCTCGAACCCCGGGTGCGGGGGAGGGACAGCCGGCGAGAGTTCGTCAAGCAGCTTCGTTCCAATCGCACGTTGTACCTCGGCGCCTTCGACGGGAGTCGTCTCGTCGGCACGGTCTTCGGGACCCACGACACCCGGAAGGGCTGGATCAACCGGCTCGCCGTCCTCCCAGCATACCGGCGTCATGGCATTGCGGCGAAGCTCGTTCGCGCTTGCGAGAGGGGGCTGCGCACGGGAGGCCTGGAAATCTTCGCGGCCCTCGTCGAGGCGAACAACGATGCCTCTCAGAGGCTCTTCACGAGGCTCGGCTACGAAACCACCGATATCCGGTACTTCCGTCGACGGCTCCGCGACGAGGTCTAAGGGAGGACCTTCAGCTCCTTGCCGATCTTCTCATAGGCGGCGAGGGCGGCATCGAGGTCCTTCCGCGTCAAGCCGGCGTTGACGATGTTGCGGATGCGCGCCTTGTCCCTCGCGACCATGGGAAAGACGATGGGCAGGGCGAACACGCCCTCCTCGAAAAGGCGGTCGCTGAACTGCTTGGCGACCGCGGACTCTCCGAGCATGACGGGGGTGATGGGCGTCTCGCTCCTTCCGATGTCGAAACCCATGGAGACGAGTTCCTTCTTGAAGTATCGCGTGTTCTTCCAGAGCCTGTCCACCCACTTGGGCTCCGTCTCCAGGACGTCGATTGCCGCGATGCAGGCCGCGGCGACTGCAGGCGGATGGGAGGCGCTCAGGAGCCACGTGCGCGACTTGTTGAGCGCGAATAGCCGGAGGTCCTGGGAGCCTGCGGCGTAGCCGCCAACAACGCCGAGCGCCTTCGAGAACGTCCCCATCTCCACGTGGACTTCCTCTTCGACATGGAAGTGGTTGGCAACGCCCCTCCCGCCTTCGCCGAGAACCCCCTCCCCGTGGCTGTCGTCAATGTAGACCATCGCCCCGTAGGGTCTCGCGACCTTCACAATCTCGCCCACGGGCGCGATGTCGCCGTCCATCGAGAACACACCATCGGAGATGATGAGGATCCGCCTCGCCTCCTTGTCGGCTTGGGCGAGGCACTTCTCCAGCTCGCCCATGTCGCGGTGGCGGTAGATGAGGCGCTGCGCCTTCGTCAGGCGGCAGCCGTCGATGATGCTTCCGTGGTTGAGCTCGTCCGTGATGATCGCGTCGCCCTCCTGTGCGAGCTGCGGGATGAGGCCTGCGTTCGTCGCGAAGCCACTCATGTAGTACAAGGCCGCCTCGCGGCGCTTGAACCGCGCGATCCGGCGTTCGAGTTCCTCGTGGAGGTCCATGCTCCCCGCGATCGGGCGAACGGAGCCGCTCCCCGCGCCGTGCGTTCGGGCGGCCTGGGCCGCGGCCCGTTTGAGCTTCGGGTGGTTGGAGAGGTTGAGGTAGTTGTTCGAGCAGAGCATGATCACGTCCTTGCCGTCCACGTTGCTCCGCGGGGCGGAGGGTCCCGCCACGATGCGGATCTTCCAATCCAAGGACTGCGCCACGAGGGCCTCATACTCCTGTCGCAGGAATCCCGTCGGGTCCCGCTGCATCGTTACTCACCGACCTCGAACACGACCTTACCGCACTGCCGCGATCGCACGACTTCGAGGGCCTTCTCGTATTCATCGAGGGGGAAGCGATGGGTGATGAGGGGCCGGAGGTCGACGTTGCCCGACTTGAGGATGCCGCCCATCTCGTACCACGTGCGGAACATTCGGCGGCCTGTGATACCGAACAGAGTCACGCCCTGCAGAATCACGTCATTGCTGAGGTCCAACGTCACGGCGTTCGAGTAAAGACCAAGGAGATGAACCCCCCCGCCTGGGCGGACGATCTTCACGGCCTGTTGCAGGGCGGTGGGTGCGCCGCTGAACTCAAGGACCTCGTGAACTCCGTCGCGGTCCGTCAGGCCTAGGATCGCGTCGACGGTCTCGGAGTCGGACTCCAGGACCGCGCTCGCCCCGAGCCTCCTCGCCAGATCTTTGCGGTACTCGTTGCGGTACTCCACGGCGATGACCTGGGACGCGGAGAGAGCCTTCGAGAGGGCCACGGCCATGAGCCCGATCGGGCCGAGGCCGAAGATCGCGATGGACTTCCCCGGAACGTTCGCATTCATCACGACTTGGACCGCATTGCCCAGGGGATCCTGGATCGTCGCGATCTCCGGCGGCAGAGCGGCATCGTTCCGGACGAGGTTCGATGCGGGCACGCTCACGTACTCGGCGAAGGCCCCGTCCCGGTCGATCCCCATGATCCGGAGGTTCCGGCACACGTGGGCTTGGCCCGTGCGGCATTCATAGCAGTGGCCGCAGGCCAAGTGCCCCTCGAAGCTGACGTAGTCCCCCGCGACCACCGACGTGACCTCGTCGCCCACGCCCTCCACGAAGCCCGCCATCTCGTGCCCCTGGATGAGCGGGGGGTGGATCCGGTGCTGCGCCCATTCGTCCCAGTCGAAGATATGGAGGTCCGTCCCGCAGATCGAGGACACCTTCACGCGGACGAGGGCTTCGTCGCGCGCAATGCCGGGGATCGGCACGGACTGGATCTCCGTGCTCTCAGTCGATGGCCGTAGTTTCACCGCGGCTTTCATCGTGGCCATGTGCGCCGCCTCCTCGCGGACGGCTCGCGAAACGGGTCTGATTACTTCAACCTTGCATCCTCGATCCTGAGGCCCGGCGCCTCCGGGGGCGGCACGGAGGACGTCATCCCAGGCGGATCGTTCAGCCCTGGATGGAATGCAGCCTCGTCGTCCGGTATCCGACGAGGACGAAGAGGTATTCCCTCGCGCGGAGTTCTCGATCGAGGGCCTCGTCCCCACTATCCACCCGCAACGCGGGCGTGGCGGCGAGCTTCGAGGGCGTGGCGACCACAAGCAGATTGTGAAGCCCGATCCGCCGCATGACCTGCGGGCTCACCTGGAGGTTCCCGCGGCCGAGCACGAAGCCTTGGGCCCCGATCGGGCTCACGGCGAGGGTGGCGTTCGGATGCTTCTCAAGGAGCTCGAGGATTCGCCGTTCGTCGAGATCCCTCGCGATGACGTTGCCACCGATGACCGCGTCGATTCCCAGGAGGGTCTTCTTCAGGCCGAGGCCCTTCGCGATGGATTCGATTGTCGAGCCGGGCCCCAGGAGGAACAGTCGAACTGGTTCCTCCTGAAAGAGCTCCCGGAAGTGTTCGATGAGCTCGCTTCGGACATCCGCATCGCTGACTTCCGCGGACATGGTCTTGCCCGCGGCGACGAGGTGAGGCTCGACGAGGGTCCTTGCGGTCGCGCAGATGCGCACCTTCCACTCGCCCCGGCGGTAGGCCTCTTCGTCGACGTCGAGGATCTCAGCGTCTCCGGCGCGGAGCTCTCCGAGAACGTACGCCCGCAGCAGCGCGGCCGCGGCGGCCGGGTCGACCGCGAACACGGCGGAATGCATCTTGACCCCTGAAGGAATGCCCAGGATCGGCGCGCGGCCTTGCGCGGCATCGGCCACATCCCTCGCGGTGCCATCCCCTCCGCAGAAGAGGAGGAGCTGAGCCCCCGCCTCCAGCGCCCTTCGCACACAGGCCTTCGTGTCCTCTGCGGTCGTCCGCCCGGACGTGGCAAGGACGACGCGGACGCGCGCTCTCGGGACCCCCGCCTCGACGAGTTCCTCCTCGCCCATGGCGGACGAAGCGGTCAGCCACTCGATCGGCTCGAGGGCTGACGTCGGGGGGATGTGCTCGTACGCTCGCAGGAATTGGACCGCCCTCCCCGGCGCGACGGGGGTGGCTCCTGCGGCTTCTGCCTCCTCCGACACCCCATCCGTTCCCTTGAGCCCCACGCGACCGCCCATCCCGGCGATGGGATTCACGAGGAAGCCGATTCGCCTCACGCAGTCCGAACATGGGGTCGGGCTATTTCGCCCTTCCGCGACGCACGGTCACCCTCCTCGGATGAGGATCGACCCCCGGGAAACCGGGGCCCGCATTGTCGGCCGATTCAAGGAGGTGGCCCGTTCTCCGAGGGCGGGGAGCGGGGGACCGACCGCCAGGCTCGGGCGAGACTCGCCGGGGGAGCCGCGACGACGAGGTGGGCGAAGTAGCCGGCGGCGGCGAGGGGCAGGAGGAGCCATAGGGCAGGAGCCAGGGCGACGGAGACGGACAGGCCGGCGGCAATCCCCAACTGGATCACGCGGAGTTCCTGCCGGGTGACGGAGAGCAGGTTCTCCGGCATTACGCGAGCGTGGGCCGCGATCGCGGGAAGGGTGAAGAAGGTCCCGAGGGCAAAGACAGGATCGAGGAACAAGGCGAGGCCTCCGTAGACGAAGGCTCCGGCGGCCGCGAGGGCCGTGGCATAGCCGCGGGCCCGCCGCGTGCCGAGGAAGACGACCGTGGTCTTCTTCGGCGGGATCGCCTCCGCGTCCGAAGGCGCGTCGACATAGTGATGCATCACGAGCATCGCGGTGCAAATGAAGGCGTGGGCGGAAAGGACGGCGAGCGCGGTCCAGGACAGATCCAGGGTCTGAATCGCGTAGGCGCCCAGCCCGGCCAGGAGGACCCCCGGGAAGGCGCCGAGTCCCTCCCCGACGAACGGCCGGTATGCGGTGGCGAACGGCGGCGCGGTGTAGGCGACGCCCAGGAAATAGCCTGCGCCGATGAGGAGGACGAGCCACGCGGCGCGGGCCGTCGCGACGTATCCTGCGAGGACGACGACGGAAGCCGTCGACGCGGCGAAGACGATCCAGAGGCCTCGTTCGTCCAGGAGCCCGAGGTTCCGCACTTTGCTCCCGCCGGAAAGGGCCCTTAGCCTCCCGTGGCGGTCCGTGCCGCTCCGCCAGTCGTAGATCTCGTTGACTGCGTGGGTCACCCAGCCCTGGATGAGGGCGGCTAGGCCCATCGCGACGGCGAGGAACCCGGGATCGAAGACCCTGCGCTCCGCGAACGCCATCGCGGTCCCCAAGGCCACCGAGGTGTACGACCAGAGGAGGACGGGGATGAGGCGGAACTCGAGAAACCAGCCTTTCGTGGTCCCGGCGAGTCGATGCGCGATTTCGGACAACCGAATGACTATCGCGATAGTAATATTAGTAAGTTCCGCGATACGGGGTCCCGATGCTCGCGCCGCAAGGCCACGCGTTGCCGAGGAGTTGGGGAGCACCGATGACCGACCGTCGCCTCTGGTACCTCATCGCCGGGACGCGCGGCGGCATCAACCGCGCCCGGATCCTGTGGGCCCTCCACGAGCGTCCGTTCAATGCGAACGACTTGGCGGGGCACCTCGACCTCGACTACAAGACGGTACGGCACCACCTCGAGATCCTGAGGGAGAACGACTGCGTGATGACCCTGGGCACCGAGGCCTATGGGATGCTCTATGCCCTCTCCCCGCGACTCCAATTCCACTTCGTGGACTTCCTCGAGATCTGGCGTCGCATGGAAGCGCGAGGGCAGTTGGGAAAAGGGCGATATAGCCTTCCGAGGATGGACGCGGCGCAGGGATAGCCTGGGCCTCGGCGTGTTCTGGCTCTCGTGCATCGGTGTCGCCGCCGTCAGTGCGGGCCTTCTCGTCGCGCTCCTCTACGTCTACGTGAGCAATCACCGGCATCTGCGGTCGCCGTTCAGCCTGGGCCTCGTCTTCTTCGCCGCCCTCCTGCTCGTCCAGAACCTCGGGTCGATCTACTTCTATCTCCTGATGGCCGACGCGGGGGAAGGGCCCAGCGTCGCGATCCCCATGTTCGGCCTCGACCTCGTCGAGCTCGTCGGCTTCGCCATCCTGTTCTTCGTGACGTGGCGCTAGCTGTTCGATAACGACGCGGTAATAAGGGAAGCGCGCATAGCGGTTCTCCGGAGGCCCGCGGTTGCTGAACTACCGTCCGATGGGGAAGACGGAGCTCGAGGTCTCGGAAATTGGCTTCGGCGTCTGGACCCTTGCCTCCGACGCCTGGAGCCATTTCGCAGACGACGAGGCCGTGCGCCTCCTTCGCCTCGCCTACGACTCCGGGGTGAACTACTTCGATGTCGCGCCGACGGATGGGGCAGGCCGTGGGGAGCGCCTCCTGGGCCGGGCCTTCGCGGACAAACGCGAGCTCGTCGTTCTCTCCACGAAAGTGGGCCTGGCGGATGGGCGGAGGGACTTCTCTCCCGCAGCCATTCGTCGGTGTGTCGACGAAAGCCTCGCGCGCCTCGCGACGACTTACATCGACATCCTTCAGCTCCACTACCCCGACGCTGCCACGGTCAACGACCCAGCGGTCTGGCAGACCCTCGAAGAGTTAAGGGCGGAGGGGCGAATCCGCTACTATGGGATCGCCCTAGGCCCGGGCCCCGGTGGTCTCGAGGAGGGGCGGACCGCGATGCGGAGGCAGGACCTTGCGTGCGTCCAAGTGTACTACAACCTCCTCGAGGAAGAACCGGGTCGGAAGTTCTTTCCGGTGGCCCTGGAAATCCAGCAAGGCATGACGATCCGCGCGCCCCACGCGGGGGGCGTCCTCGAGGCAGATCCCGTCGCGGCGACGCGCCTTCCCGCGGATGGAGACCTCTCGACGAAGGACGCGGATTGGGTCGCGAAGGCCCTGCGGCGGGCCGAGAACCTGCGGTGGATCTCCGAGGGAAAGGGGATGACGGTGGAGCAGGCCGCCTTGAAGTTCGTCCTCTCCGAGGAGACGGTCGCCTGCGTGCTTCCCAACATCTACCGGGAGGAACAGCTCGCGACGTACGCGGCGGTCTCGGACTTCGACGGCTTCTCCCAGGGGGAGCTCGCCGAGATCGCGGAGCAATTCCGCCAGGGCTTCGGGGTCCCATGATCCTCGGCTACGTGGACGCGCAGGACCGGGTCTACGACATGGGCTTCGCCACCCTGAAGCTGAAGATGCGGATCGAGTCCGAGGGCGGGACGGAACGGGTCCTCTTCTCTCAACCGACCGGCGCGGGGGAGGTCGCCTACCGGGTCCTCGGCGAGACGGACGCGACGGCCTCCATGGCAATGGACCATGACGGTTCCCAAGTGCCCCTCCTCCGACCCGTCGAGGGTCACCTCTATCGGCACGAGGGGGGCTTGCTCTTCACCGCGGAGCCGCGATCCCGCGATCCTGCGGATCCGGGATTCTACCTCGTGAAGACGCAGGCGATGCTCGGAGCCGTGCGATTCTTCTTCGAGGAGCAGGGAGGCCGGGAGATGCTGTCCGTCCCCCAGGACGAAATCCTTCGAGTGCGGCGCGAGAAGGATCGGGCGACAGTCTACGTGAGCGCGGCGAGCATCGCCCTTCCAACGGAGAAGATCGCCTACGCCCTCGAGTTCGCCCCAGGAGCCCGCGTGGGAAAGCTGGTCAACGGTTTGGGGATGTCTCCGCCTCCGTGACAAAAGTGATTACTACGCGACCGCGACTTGCTGCGGGAGAACGCCATGTCGTACGACATTGGAAATCTCGGTCTGAGGAGCGGCGAGAAGAAACGGACCTGGCTCTACGTGACAATTGCCGTGGTCGTCATCGTGATCATCGTCGTCGCGACGAAGCTCCTCAACTACTGGTGATCCGGGCGGGTTCGCGATCAGGCCGCGAGCTTCTTCTCCCAGGCCTTCATCCATGCCCCGACGATGACGAGGCCGAGGCCGAGCACGGAGAGCCACCAGGTGCTCGCGCCGGTGGGCGGCTGCAGTGCCCCGATGCTCTCGTTGAACAGGAGCTGGAGGAGAATCGCAATGACCACGAGTTGCAGGGAGATTCCCAATGCGATGAGTGCTTCCGCGCGTCCCATGAACCCACCGGCCCCGTCATCGTAGAGGGACTACATAGGACTACCGCGCCGCGGATGGGGCTCGCCGCAGGGCCGCTCTCGGACATGGGAATCATCGACGATAGACGCGGCGCAAGCCTCAATCCCAGCCGAGGTGAGGCGTTCCCTGGGTCTCGCCGGTGAAGGTCCAGCTCGATCCTGCCTCCAAGCGCATCCTCTTCGCGATGCTCGCGAGCCCGAAGACCCCGCAGGAGGTCAGCCACATCTACGGCATCCCCGTCGTCCTCGTGTGGCAGAAGGTGAATCGCCTCCAGGATCTCGGACTCGTGCGCGAGGTCCTCTGCTTCGTGGACAGCGCGGGAAGGCTGCGCCGCTACTTTGAGGCCGTCCTCCCGGTGGACGAGTCCGAGGAGGAGATCGTCGTCGAAGTCTGAGGTCGCGCCGACCCTCGCCGCGTCCTGTTTTATCTCATTCTCCATATAGAAAGGACAAGACTTATATACCGCCGCCTCTTTCGTCTCGCTGTCGTTTTCGACAGTTTTCGCGGAAGTGTTCTAGCATGGTAACCCCGCCCAAGGAAGTTGAGACTGGAACGACGACCCTCGGCCTCGTCTGCAAGGACGGAGTCGTCCTCGCCGCCGACCGCAGGGCCACCGCGGGATACATGATCGCCCACAAGCGGACGCAGAAGGTCTACAAGCTCGATGACAACCTCGGCCTCACGACGGCCGGCCTCGTGGGGGACCTCCAGACGCTCGCCCGGTACATCACCGCGGAGGTCGAGCTGTACAAGCTCCGCCGGAATGCATCGATGCCCGTGGACGCCTGCGCGACCCTGACCGCGAACATCCTAGCGGGCCAGCGCTATTTCCCGTACTGGGTCCAGCTCCTCATCGGCGGGGTGGACCGCAGCGGGGGCCACATCTACTCCCTCGACGCAGCGGGCGGCAGCTTGCCCGACAAGTTCGTGTCGACGGGTTCTGGGAGTCCTTTCGTCTACGGGGTCCTCGAGGACCACTACAAGGAGGACATCACCGTGGACCAGGGCAGCGACCTTGCGATTCGGGCGATTACGGCAAGCATGAAGCGGGACTCCGCGTCCGGCGAGGGGATCGATGTCGCCATCATCACCAAAGAAGGGTACCGGCAGTTGGACGACAAGGAAGTCGAGAAGCGCAAAGCTACCATGAAACTGACCTGAGCGCCCGCCGTGGGCTTGGGTCCGAGTGATACACGATGAGCATTGAGGACATTCTGAGCGACGCGAAGAGCGTCGTCAAGAAGGTGGTCCCCGACCATGTGGAGATCACCCAGGTCGACTTCGAAGGGCCGACCATCGTCATCTACACGAAGAATATGGAGGCCTTCGCGGAGTCCAACGAGCTCGTGCGCCAGATCGCCCAGCAGTTGCGACGCCGGATCATCGTCCGGCCGGATCCGTCCCTCCTCATGAAGCCGGAAGACGCGGAGAAGGTCATCCGCGAGATTATCCCCGCAGAGGCCCAGATCACCGGCGTCTACTTCGACGCGGAGACGGGGGAGGTTCAGATTGAGGCCCTGTCCCCGGGCATGGTGATCGGGAAGCACGGGCAGGTCCTCAACGAACTCAAGAAGAAGATCGGCTGGGCCCCGAAGGTCGTGCGCACCCCGCCTATCCCGTCGAAGACCGTGGACGAGATCCGGCAATACCTACGCTCCATCTCTGAGGAGCGAAACGCGTTCCTCAAGCAGGTCGGGCGCCGCCTCGCGCGAGAGACCCCCGCGGGGGAGAACTACGTCCGGATCACCGCCCTCGGTGGGTTCCGCCAGGTCGGCCGATCCGCGGCCCTCCTGAGCACGCGGGAGTCGAAGATCCTCATCGACTGCGGGGTCCTCATCTCCGAGGACAACGGCTCCCCCTACCTCAACGCACCCGAGGTCATGCCCCTGGATTCGATCGACGCCGTCGTGATTACCCACGCCCACTTGGACCACAGCGGCCTCGTGCCCGCCCTGTACAAGTACGGCTACGCCGGGCCGATCTACACAACTCCACCCACCCGAGACCTCATGTCCCTCCTGCAGCTCGACTTCATCAAGGTGGCCATGGGCGAGGCCCGGAAGTCCGCGTACGAGTCGGCCCACGTCCGGCAGGCCGTCGCGAACACGATCCCCCTCCGCTACGGGGAGACCACGGACATCGCACCGGACGTCCGCCTCACGTTCCAGAACGCGGGCCACATCCTCGGGTCCGCGCTCGCCCACTTCCACATCGGCGACGGCCTGTACAACGTCGCGATGTCGGGGGACATCAAGTTCGAGAAGACCTGGCTCTTCAACCCCGCGGTAAACAAGTTTCCGCGGCTCGAGACCCTGGTCCTCGAGTCCACGTACGGAGGCTACCACGACATCCAGCCGTCCCGGCACGAGGCCGCGCAGCAGATCAAGGAGATCGCCCGTCGTGTCCTGAACCGCGGCGGCAAGATGCTCGTCCCGGTCTTCGCGGTCGGCCGCAGCCAGGAGGTCATGCTCGTCATCGAGGAAGCGATGAGGAACCACCAGATTCCGGAAGTCCCCGTGTACTTGGACGGCATGATCTGGGAGGCCACGGCGATCCACACGGCCTATCCCGAGTACCTGAACAGCCAGCTCCGGACGGAAATCTTCCAGACGGGGGAGAATCCTTTCCTCTCGCCGATCTTCAAGCGCGTCGAGACCGCCGACATGCGGGCGAACATCATCGACGACGTGGAGCCGTGCATCGTCCTTGCGACGAGCGGGATGATGTCCGGGGGGCCGGTCCTGGAGTACTTCAAGGGTTGGGCGGACAACCCCCTCCATGCGCTCATCTTCGTCGGCTTCCAGTCGGAGGGTTCCCTCGGCCGACGCATCCAGCGGGACGCGCGGGAGATCACCCTCAGCGACCGCGGGCAGCCCCTTACCCTGCAGATCAAGATGGACCTGGAGACGATCGACGGTTTCTCCGGCCACTCCGACCGCCTTCAGCTCCTCAACTTCGTGGGCACGATGGAACCTCGTCCCGAGCGGATCATCGTGAACCATGGGGAGGAGTTCAAGTGCGCGGACCTCGCTTCCGGGCTCTACAAGAAGTTCGGCATCGAGACCCGCGCTCCGATGAACCTCGAGACGATCCGGTTGAAGTGAGGTCCCGCGATGCCCGGGCGCACCTCCTCCTTTGGGTGGACGAGACGGGTCTCCGGGGTCGCCCTCCTCGCCTTCTTCCTGAGCCTAATCGGGCTCACGCTCCTCGCAGTGATCTTCTGGAACAGCTACCTCATGGAACTCGCGGGCGTGTTCACGGCGCTCGCGTCCGTCGCCCCTCTCGCACTCCTCCTCACATACTACGTCGCCCGACCCGTCTGGGCCCTCCAGTCTGAGGCGGACGAGACTGCCGTCGAGGATGCGATCCGCAAGGCCATCGGCCCTCGGAACGTTGAGATGGTCCGGGGACGGAAGGGCGTCTTCCACTTCTGCACGACCGTCCTTCGGGTGTCCGAGCCAAGGTGCATCGTGGGCTGGTGGCGGCCGAAGGGAGCGCCGGGGTCTACGCGGTCCATGATCTTCCTCGCGGGTGGCACGAAGGACCGAGAAGCCCTGGAGGCCTTCCGAGCCGCGATCGCAGAAGCTCTCGTCCCGCAGAGGGCCGCCTAGTCGGACACGAAATCCATCCAGGCTTGAAGGGCGTCATGGGCGGCCTCGAGACTCACGATCGACTCCTGCCGGCTGTCACAGACGACGAACCGCTCGAGGACGACGCGGTCCTCGAGGCGATGGAACGTGAGCCTCAAGCACGGCCCGCTGAAAGGATCGTCCGATTCGGCGAACCACGGCTCGAAGGCGAGAGTGAGCCGTTCCCCCTCCTCCTGGACGCAATAGCCGCGGAGTCGACAGAGGCCTCGCTGGAACCCTGCATAGGACGCCGAGACCGTCTCGGCCGTCATCGCGGAACCGAGCGCGATTCCCCTCCAAGTAGGCTTCGTAACGACTGTTCGCCCTGCCTCGGCGAGGCAAACCTTTTCCCCGTCGCCGCGTTGGAGCCGGCGTGGCCTCGCGGCGGTACGAGCAAGTTAAGGACAAGGTCCCCCGCGAAACCTTTGAGGAGGAGGTCGACCGGATCATCCAGGAGTGGGGCGGGCTGCTGGACCGTGACACCGCCGCCATGGTTGTCGTGGAACGGCTTGGGGGCAGCGTGGCCCAATTCCAGCGGATCGCGGACATCCAGGAGGGCATGGAAGTGAACCTCCGCGCACGGGTCGCGGGCCTCTCCCCCGTCAGGAAGTTCACCCGCCAAGACGGGACCGCGGGCCGGGTCGTGAACCTCGAGCTCAACGATGGAAGCGGCTTCTGCCGCTTCTCCCTATGGGACGAGGATGTGGCGTCCGTCGAGAAGGGGAAGATCGCCGTCGGGAAGACCGTGCGTGCGATCGACTGCTACGTGAAGCGCACGAACTTCGGCCTCGAGGTGGGGAAGGGGAAGTTCGGGAGCCTGATCGTCCAGGAGGCCTAGGATGACCGAACCGGCGTGGTCGTACTCCGATGACCTGCGCATCGTGTCCTTCCTGTCGGGTGTCGCGATGGTCCTCTTCGGAATCGGCCTCCTCTTCGTCCTCCTCATCGGCATCGACGGGGCACCTACGGCGGACGTGTTCCTCGGCATCGGCATCTTCGTCCTCCTCTTCACGGCACTCCTTGTGACGCCTCGGATTCGCAGCCGCGGCCCGCGAAGCTTCAGCCTTCTCGTCGAATGCTCCATGGACGAGGCGGAGAGTGCGGTGAAAGCCGCGTTGCAGGGATATGGGCGGAGCTTTCAGGTCCAAGTCGCCCGCTCACGGTATCGTCGCCCCCCACGAACGATTGCCGTCGACGGCATCTATGAGAGATTCCTCCTCCGGGCCGCCAGTGAACGCGAGCAGGGCCGTGACTCCCTGCCGTGGACGGAGATTGTTGCCTTCGGCAAAGACGTGGAAAGGGATGAAGAGGCGAGGGCGCTGCGGGAACGGATTGCGGCCCGTCTCGCGGCACCGCCGATGGCGAACGACTGAAGGACGCTACATCCCCATGCCGGGCATGCCGCCCATTCCGCCCATCCCGCCGTGCTCGTGGCCCTCGCCGCCCTTGGGCATCGGGGTTTTCTTCGAAGCGATCACGTCGTCGATCCGCAGGATCATGTTCGCGACCTCCGTGGCGCTCTCGACGGCCTGAGTCTTCACGCGGAGCGGCTCGACGATGTTCGCCCGCAGCATGTCCTGGGGCTCGCCCGTCTTGATGTTCACGCCCGTGCTCTTTCCGCCCTTCTTTCCGTGTTCCGCCTTGAGCTTGATGAGGACGTCGATCGGGTCGAGGCCCGCGTTTTCGCCAAGGGTTCGCGGGATGACCTCGAGGGCCTTCGCAAACGCCTCAATGGCGAGCTGCTCCCGGCCGCCGACGCTTGCCGCGTAGTCCTTGAGGGACAGGGTGAGCTCGATGTCCGCGGCCCCGCCGCCGGCGATTGCCTTGCCGTCCTCGGTTGCCGTGGCCACAACGCGGAGGGCATCATGGACGATCCGCTCGACTTCATCGACGACGTGCTCCGTGCCGCCTCGGATGAGGATCGAAACCGCCCGGGCGTGCTTGCAGCCTGTGACGAAAGTCATGTCATCGCTCCCGACCTTCCGCTCCTCTACGAGGTCCGAATGGCCGAGTTCCTTCGGAGTCAGGTCATCGAGGTTTGTGACGATGCTTCCCCCCGTCGCCTTCGCGAGCTTCTTCATGTCGCTCTCCTTCACCCGGCGAACCGCGTAGATCCCTCCTTGAGCAAGGTAGTGCTGGACGAGGTCGTCAATCCCTTTCTGGGCCAGAACGACGTTGGCTCCGGAGGCCTTGATCTTGTCGACGAGGGACTTGAGGCCCCGCTCTTCCTCCTCGAGGAAACGCTGGAGCCCCTTCGGGTCACGGATCTTGATCTCCTCGCTCACCTCGGTCTTCTTGACCTCGAGGGCGCGGTTGATGAGGGCGATTTTCGCGTCCCGAACGAACTTGGGCATTCGCGGGTGGACGCGCTCCTTGTCGAGGACGATCCCCTCGATGAGCTGCGTGTCCCGGGTGTTCCCGCCGTGCTTCTTCTGGACGAGGATGTTGTCCACGTCCGCCCGAAGCTTGCCGCCGACTTCCTCGACGATGGCCCGCACCGCCTTGACCGCGATGTCTGCGAGGAACTCCGCGCTGTCCCCGACGCTGCGGCCAGACATCGCCGTGGCGGCGATCGACTTGAGGGTCTTTTCGTCGTCCCGCTTCACGGTGAAGGCGAGATCATTGAGCTTCCGAATGGCTTCCCCGGACGCCATGCGGTAGCCGTTCACGATGATCGTCGGATGGACCTCTTGGTCGATGAGGCTCTCTGCCTCCTTGAGGAGCTCCCCCGCGAGGACGACGGCACTCGTTGTTCCGTCGCCCACTTCATCGTCTTGAGTCTTCGCCACCTCGACGATCATCTTCGCCGCAGGATGCTCGACATCGATTTCCTTCAGAATTGTCACACCGTCGTTCGTGATCGTCACGTCGCCGAGGGAGTCCACGAGCATCTTGTCCATGCCCTTGGGTCCGAGGGTCGACTTCACTGCGTCGGCGACCGCGCGGGCCGCGGCGATGTTGTTGGACGCGGCGCCCTTGCCCTTCTCCCTCTCCGTCCCCTCCTTGAGGATGATCACCGGCTGTCCGGCCATCATGAGAATTCCCGGGCCGCCTAAGCTTGTACTTCTATATGAGTATTTCGAGAGCGACATCCCGCCTGAGCAAGCCCGAGTCGCCCCGTCCCAGCCTCCCGCGAGGCAGCCGGAACTCTCCTCCAATCCGCACAGGTTCGCTCGACCCGCCCTGAGGTTTATATCGGACGGGCCAGTAGCCGCGTAGAGCGGTGCCCCCATGGGAGACGTGCCGATCCATGTTACCGACGCAGATTTCGACCGGGTGATCAAGGACCATCCCTACGTCGTCGTGGACTTCTGGGCGGAATGGTGCGCTCCCTGTCGTGCGATTGCCCCCATCGTCGAGGATCTCGCGAAACGCTTCGCGGGGAAGGTCACCTTCGCGAAGATGAATAGCGACGAGAACCCGCGAAAGGTCCAGGAGTTCCTGATTATGGGAATCCCCACGATCCTTTTCTTCAAGAGTGGGAAACTCGTGGACCAGGTTGTCGGCGCGATGCCCCGGAATGTTTTCGAGGAACGTGTCAAAAGGCACCTCGCGTGACAACATTTAGAAGTACCTAAATCGCGTTCTCTTGGAGGGTCGTCGATGAGTTCTGTCATCGAGATGCTCGCGAACAAGAAGAGGCCGGCGGCCATGCCCCCGGAAGTGACCCTCCTCCCGGTCCTCGCGAAGGAGCACGAGGGCGGCTGCGGGGAAGGGTGCGGATGCGGCGACGAAGCAGGCGGCTGCTGCAGCAGCTAGGTCTAGCGCCGGGAGACTTCAGGCGTTCTCGGAATTGAGAATCAGTGGGGATAACGGCCTCTCCGCGATTCATATACCATCGGTCCCCTCGATTCCGTAGGAACCGAGGAGGAAGTGCATACGGATCCCCTTGAGGCATCGAGGCTTGTGACCGATGAGTACTCGGCGAAGATCCTCGTGGCGACGTTCAAGAAGGCAAAATCCGCGATCGACCTGAGCCGCGAGTACGGGATTCCCATCGCCGCGTGCTACCGCCGGATTCACGCTCTCGAGCGCGCCGGACTCATCCGCTGCACGGAGCGAGCCCTCACCCAGAAGGGCAAGCGCATCTCCCTCTACATGTCCCAGCTCAAGAACGCGTACATCTTCTTCGAGAATGGGCGCCTGCGCGTGCGGTTCCAGCTCGCGACGGGCATTACCAAGGACTTCGGCGGCGACTGGAAGGCCGTCGACGTCATGGAACCCAACGTGTACCAATAACCCCTCCTCCACAACCCACAGGCAGGACCGAGAACCCCTCGTCCTGCCTCTTTCTTTACCCAACTCGTAGATGACCGAAGGTCATCACGTAGTGCAAGAGCCCTCGATGTTCCTGAAGCCAGATGAGGCCTGCATCTTGACACCAGCGAGCCACCGTCCTCCGACGGGGATACTCGGAATCGAGGAGGAATTCACCGATGGCGAGGTTTTGGGTCTCCTTCAAGACTCGCCGGGCCAAAAGAGGGGGACTTCGAGGGGCATCGCGCCTATGTCATAATCCCCAAGAACAACAAGCTACGTACCTCGCCCGAGGGACAAGCCTTCTGGGAGTGTCTAGAAAAACCCCGGCATGTCCCGCCCGATGCCGCTGGAGAGCGTCTGGGGTTTGACAAAGGTCTCCATCGCGCCAATGTCCGACGCCATTCTGCCCGCTCTCAAGAATGAGACCGTTGACAATTTCGTCTTATACCGCGGCCCTCGTTGGCATACATCCCTATGGACCGAGAACGGATGAAGTACCTCATGCGGGAGATCCTCGGCGTCGACGTCGACGAGGTCGTGAAGAAGGTCGTCGCCACGATCGCCGTCGAGCGGGCGAAACAGGCCCAAGAGAACAGCAAGGATTGGAAGAGGTACATGGATTCGGAGGGCGGGCTGATCATCCTGCCGTCCAACGTCATCCAGTTGGGGCGGAAAGGACCGAAGCGGTAAGGCGTCCGCCGTTCCAAGGTAGCGTGCGCGCGGCGGACCCACTTTCTCGCCATCGGGTTGCGTCGGGTACCTTTTAAATCGGACCTCGGAATATGGGGCCTGATGTCGAGTTTCCGGGGGAGGGACATCCTGTCCATCCGCGATCTTTCGCGGGGGGACATCCAGCTCATTCTCAAGACGGCCCGACGGATGGTGCCCGTTGCCCTGGGCCGGCGGACGTCGCGGGTCCTTGCGGGCAAGATCCTCGGCACCCTGTTCTACGAACCTTCCACGCGGACCCGGCTGTCCTTCGAGAGCGCGATGAACCGCCTCGGCGGCCGCGTCATCGGCTTCACCAGCGCCGAAGGCACGTCCATTCAGAAGGGAGAAACCCTTGCCGACACGGTCCGCATGGTCGAAGCCTACAGTGACGCCATCGTCCTCCGCCATCCGCAGGAGGGCGCAGCCCGCCTCGCCGCGGAGTTCACGGAGAAGCCGGTGATCAATGCGGGCGACGGCGCCGGTCAACATCCCACGCAGACCCTCCTGGACCTGTACACGATTTGGGACGAGAAGGGAGCCATCGCAGGCGAGAACATCGCCCTCGTGGGGGACCTGAAATATGGACGGACGGTCCACTCGCTCACGTACGCCCTGGCTGAGTTCGGCGCGAACCTCACCTTCGTGAGCCCTCCGACCCTGGAGATGCCCCGGGAGATCGTAGAGCACGTGAAGGAGAGCGGCGTGAACCTCCGGGTGACCCATCGCCTGAAGGATGTGATCCCCGACGCAGACGTCCTCTACGTCACCCGGATCCAGAAGGAGCGGTTCCCCGATCCCCAGGAGTACGAGAAGGTCGCAGGCACGTATCGCATTGACGCGGATCTCCTCCGGGAGGCGAAGCGGGACCTCATCGTCATGCACCCGCTGCCCCGCGTCTCCGAGATCGCGTTGGACGTGGACCGCACGAAGCACTCCATCTACTTCAAACAAGCCTTCAACGGGGTGCCGGTCCGCATGGCCCTCCTCGAATTGATCCTGGGGGGTCCGGCATGAGGGAGCTCCGCGTCACGCCAATCAAGAATGGGACGGTGATTGACCACATCCCCGCGGGGATGGCCCTTAAGGTCCTGAAGATCCTCGGAATCGGCGACAATGTCACGTCCACGGTCACGGTGGCAATGCATGTGCCAAGCCGGGCCATGGGCTGGAAGGACATCGTGAAGGTCGAGGACCGGGAGCTTGCGGCACGGGAGATCGACAAGATCGCGCTCGTCGCTCCCATGGCCACGGTTAACGTCATCCGAAACTACAACGTCGCCGAGAAACATCGTGTGTCCCTCCCGGACCGGGCCGTGGGCATCCTCCAGTGCGCTAACCCGAATTGCATCTCGAACGCCAAGGAGCCTGTGGAGTCCGAATTCGTCGTCCGTTCGAAGAATCCGCTGCGGGTGTTCTGCAAGTATTGCGACCGGGAACTCGAGGAAGTTGCGGCGCACATCGTCTAGCCTGGACTCGTCACGGAGGCCCCCCGACGGTCGATCGATTCGGGTCGGCTCGGTTTGTCACCGCGAAAACCTCGTCACCGAAGCGTTTAAGAGGAAAACCTGGAATACATCCACACCAGAAGGGATGGTGAGCGGTTGCTCGGAGAAATCTCTGAGATCATCGGTCTCCAGGTCTACACCAACAATGGCGTGTTCCTGGGAAATGTGAACAACTTGGTCGTCGATGTGGACAACGGCAGCGTCGATGGCATCTTCGTTGGAGAGACGAACCCGCTCTTGGTGGAGGGCAGCCGCGCCGTAAGCGTGCCGTACCGGTGGGTGCAGAGCGTCGGGGACATCGTCGTGCTCCGATACTTCCCGAAGCGCGTTTCGATCAAACGCGGTTCGGGGCCGGTCGCTCCGGCGGCCGCGTCGACAAGATAGTCGTGTTAAGCATCGACGTCACCTTTATCCCCGCAGGCCCGAATGGTAGGGCATGGCCCGCGCGGAGGTTTCCAGCCGCGAGAAACCCGCAGTGCGGTTCGAGCTTCTCGATGTGGGGCTCCTCTGTTGCCACGAGGAGATTCAACCCGATCTCCTCGAACGTGTGATGGAGGAGATCAGGGAGGACGGCTATGTCAAGAAACCGATCCTCGTCGCCGATGGGGCCTACGTGATCCTTGACGGACACCACCGCTTCGCCGCTCTTCGGGCCCTCGGTTGTCGGCGCATCCCCTGCTACGTCATCGACTACTTCTCCGAGGCCGTTGACCTCACCCTCTGGCCCACGGCGAAGGTGCGGCAGGTCACGAAGCAGGAGGTCCTCCGCCGTGGCCAGTCCGGCGAGCTCTTCACCCCGAAGACCACGCGACACGTCCTCCGCCTGAAGTTGCCCGATGTCTTCACGGACCTCGAAGACCTCATGTGATCACGCCCCGCCCTTGGGCTCTTGCAAGCAAGGCGGCGCGGGCCGTCGCTTTCTCCCGCGCCGATGCCGAGCATAGAGGATCGTGACCATCGCCACCGCAGCCACCGTCGCCGCGATTCCCCAAACGGCGAGAGGGACGCCAAGGAACGTCGCGGGTTCCCCGGCCTGGTAGCGGTAGGCGAGGAGTTCCGTGGTCCCGACGAGATCGCCGCTTCCGTTGTATGTTTCGGTCCGCCCGTTCGCCCCGACCGTGGGCGAGTAGTACGCAAGGTCTACAGACCCATCCGGGAGACTCTCCGTGATCCGATAGGCAAGGAAGGTTCCCGCGGGGGTCACGATGGACGCCGCGGGGGTCATCGAGTACCCAATGGTCCACGATGCCGTACCGTTCGAATGCGTCGTGTTCGTCGCGAGACCGTAGCTCAGCGAGGCGTCCTGGCTGTAGTTCAACCCGAACGCGACATCCCCGCTGTCTCCCTCCGCGAGGGGGAACGTCCAACCGTCAAGGAGGACGCGGAAGCTCGTCGTATTCACGACGCGGAAGCGGAAGGCAATGAGCCCTTCGTACGTCCCGTTGACGCGAATGTCGAAGACGCTGTGGACGACCTTCATCCCTTGCGTCTCGACGAGCTCCTGCCCCGTCAGGCTCCACTGTCCGGCCACCACGCCGCTGCCATAGGGAGGACGCACCGTCCCTTGGGCCTCGCCTTCCCCGGTCAAGTCCACACGGTACACGTCGAGGAGATCCCCCTCGAGGGCCACGGACTCTCGATTGCGGACCGAGTAGGTGAGGCTCCCTTCGAGGGAGAAACCCAGGTCCAGCGTCGAGTTCGTGCGATAGGTCCAGAAATCCCCCGGAGTGAACGCGGGTCGATCCACGGTCGCTGCATGGGCTGCCCCGGCCGTCATGAGGAGGGTTGCGACGACTAGCCATGCGATGGGGGCGCGGGAGCGCACACGCTTCCCAACCTCCCGCCTCGCCATAAAGGTCGCGGATCACGCTTCGAGGTCTACGACATCCTTCCCGTGGGCACTCGGCCGGATCTGGAGGCGCCCGCCGAACTTGCGTCGCAGGCCACGGCCTTCGAGCAGGCGATCGAGGAACACGGCAAGGGCCGCGACCTCCGAGTGGGGCTGGTTGCCGACGGCCACGTTCAGATCGACGAGCCGATAGACCTCGGCGGGCACCTTCTCTGCGCCGACGACAACGAGCAGGTTCTCCGCCGGAATCGTCGGCAGCACCTCGTCGAGAGGAAGGCCATACATCGTCAAGTGGACCCGCGTCCCCTCCCAGTCCCTCAATACCCGTTTCCATTGGACGCCGGTCTCGATCGAGAAGGGACCCCCAAATCGGTGGACAACGCCGGCCACGGCGCGTTCGAGCCCGCGGTCCTTCGCGCTCACGAGGATCCGGTCCGCGCCGAAGGCACGAGCCGTCAAGGCCACATGGGTCGTCACGCGCTTGTCACGGGCGGGTCGGTGCCCGAGTCGAAGGACCGTGATCACGGGTCAGTCCTCGAACCGCATGATTCGATGGCCTCGGAAATCCAGACGCGGAGAGCGCTTGACGAGGGCTTTCAGCATCGTCTGGGTCACCTTGAGGACATCCGCGACGTCCCCGGAGAATCTGCCCTCGGACCCAACCATGTCGTAGATCGTCGACTCAATCTTCTCGTACTCCCCGTCGGGCATCGTCGCGGCGTGGAGGACGTCCGAGATTTCTTGGACGGGCGCGGTCGCGTTGATGTGGAAAGAGGAGTAGAACGCGTGGTACGCTTTCTCCGGCGTCATCGTCGCGCTCGTCTGCCACTTCGTCTCCACGAGCTTCATCTTCTCGAAGAATCTCAGGGCGGCGAGGCCTTCCTTCCCGAACTTGTCCTCGACCTGCTTCGCGGTTTGCCAGTTCGCGGAGACCTCCTTGAACACGGCCGCCTTGATCTCTGAATCGACGGCGCGAAGGATAGGAACGAGTTCCGCGACTTCGCTCACAACCTTGATGCGGTTCAATGTACCTACTCCCGCGGAATTGGCCCCAGACACTATAAGTTTTATTTCCACCCGCAGAAGAATATCCGGACGGGCTTGGAGGGCACACGAATCACCTCTCCTTCGACTCCACTCCTGGAGGGAGGCGAGGGTCCGGACCGCCCGCCCGTGGTGAGAACGAAAGCCTTTTTCAGGACCGACCCCTTCGCAGGACCGATCCGATGAAGGTAAGGGACCTCCGCGCAGAGAGCAAGGTCGACGTCCTGGAGCTCATCGTTCGGGAAAAGGGGCCTTCCCGGGATTTCACGAGCCGGATGGGGTCGTCGGGCAAAGTCTGCGACGCGAAGGCCGTGGACGACGAGGGCCAGGAGGTGTCCGTGAGCCTTTGGAACGAGGAGATTGAGCGGGTCCAAGCCAGCGACCGGATCCGGATCACGAACGGCTGGGCGCGGGAGTGGCGCGGGAACCTCCAAGTGACCGCGGGCCGTTTCGGGAAGCTGGAAGTTCTAAAGTGACGGAGCCACCGGCCAGCCCGTGCCGATGCCGGTCACGAGGATGTACAGGACGACGTAGGGCACGATCTGCATGAGGAGGTCGTCGTCCACCTGCGGGACCTTGGGCCCCTCTACGATGACGGCGGTCCCGGTGACCGCGAGAGCATAGAAGACCGCGTGAGGGTAGTAGAAGGATTTCATCAGGAGTTCTGTCGTCAGGAAGAGCGCGAAGTAGGCGAGAGCGGGGAGCGCCCGCGGCCAATTCTTCCCCCGTGAGAAGGCGGCAAGGGGATCGATCCACGCCATCCCCAGGAAGACGGGCACGACGATCCGGGGGTCCTGGATGACGAAGATCCCGAAGGCAAGGCCCGCCATCCCCTGGGCATAGGCGGACACCCGATTGCCCTCGTAGGGCCGGAGGCCGATGAGCCTCACCCGAAGAGCGATCCGAGCAATCTCGATGCACATCGCGACTCCGACGAAGAGCAGGGCGAGGGCCAGCCGCGGGATGTCCTTCCCCAGGGGGTCCGGCAGCACGTAGTACGCGAGGAACGCGGGGGAGGCCAAGTGGAAGGCACGACGGAAGGCCGCGGCACCGTCCATGGTCTCGCCCCGGGGGAGCCTACTCGCCGAACTCGGTGCTCCGCCACTTCGACTCGATGCCCTGAAGCAAGATATAGGTTGTTGCGCCGAGGAGGATGAGGACCAGGAGGATGCCCGCAACCGCGAGGCCCAGATCCTTGTCGATCGTGAACGAGAGGATCGTCAAGCCGAGGTCGGGGAGCATGGACATCACGGTGAACCGAGCGAGCACGCCGGGGTCAAAGAGGAAGGAGTTCGTCCGCAGGCC
>DATBLI010000106.1:0-11763 GCA_036555455.1 Thermoplasmata archaeon | reverse complement strand
GAACTCCTGCGGCAAGCGCATCTCCTCCTCTTCCCTGCGGTGCGCGAGGGATGGGGTCTCACCGTCATCGAAGCGAACGCCTGCGGGACGCCCGCCATCGGCTACGATGTCCCGGGCCTCCGGGACTCGATCGTCGACGGGCAGACGGGGTTTCGAGTCCCCTTCGCGGACGTCGCCGCGATGGCCGATAGGGCCATCTGGCTCCTCGGTCATCCCGCCGAATATCGGGCGATGGCCTCCCAAGCCCTCGAGGGGTCGCGGCAGTTCAGCTGGGACCGGACCGCCGAGGCGATGATGAGGATCGTCGCCGCGTAGAGGATTCGGATGGAATCGGAGACGCCGCTCGTGTCCGTCGAACCCAACGGATGGGCGCGGGTTGGAAACGGGAGGGCTTGATTGGCCGCTGTCTCGTGGACGCGCGGGCGCCTTCGATCCGCGTGGCGTGACGCCGTCGACATGATGAAGCGGATCCTCTCGCGCAGGGCCGTCCTCGACGCGCTCCTCCTCTTCGCCCTCGCGCTCATCAGCCTGACGTGGTTCCGATCTGCAGCGCTCCTGTGGACGCCCGACGCGAACTTCCCCTTGACCCTTCCTGCGTACACGGACCGGTACTTCGAGCTGTGGGAGTATCGGACGATTCCCGGGACCATGAATGTCGCGAAGCTCCCGTTCCTCGTGCCCTGGGGCTTCCTCCTCGAAGGCTGGAAACTCCTCGGCCTCCCCTTCCGTCCGGAAGTCTTCCAACGGCTCCTCCTCCTGGGTCTCGTCTGGGGGAGCGGCCTCAGCGGTTGCTTCCTCTTCCGCGTCGTCGCAGCGGAGACCGCCTTTTCCCACCTCCAGCAGAGGGTCGGCGGGCTCTGCGCCGGCGTCCTCTACGCCTTCAACTTCTACAGCATGCTCACGATCTGGTCGGCCGTCTCTTACCTGATGTTCTCCTATGCGTTCCTGCCCTTCGTCCTCGGCCTCGTCCTCGTGGGCCTTCGCACTCGCCGGACAGCGCGGTTCGCCCTGGGGATCGCCCTCGTCTGGACCCTCCTTCTTTCCTTGGCCTACACGATCGGCCCGGTCGTCGTCACGGACTGGGCCGCGGTCGGGACCGTGGCGATCGTCTCCCTCTACACCTCGGGCAAGGGCCTCCGTTCCATGGTACCCGGCCTCCGATTCCTCGGAATCGTCTTCGGATTCTGGGTCCTGTTCAATGCATATTGGCTCGTGAACCTCGTCGCCGCGGGTGGAGCCCAGCTCGCTCGCTATCCATCCGGCACCTCGTTCTTCGTCAGCAATGCAGCCCCGCTCTCGGAAGCATTCCGGCTTGCCGGATACTCGAGGCTCACGGGGACGTACCACGACAGCCCGCTCTTCCCTTGGGCCGTCCTGTATGGGAACGGCTGGGTCGTCCTGATCGGCTTCCTTCCGGCGCTCCTCACGGTCTTGGCCCTCACGAGCCGTCGACGCACAGCCACGATGATGGGCCTCGCGACGCTCCTCGTGGGCGCCCTGTTCTTCGTGAAGGGTGGCAATCCTCCCTTCGGCGGCGTGAACGAGGCGCTGTGGAACCTCGACGGCGTGGGGATCGCGTACCGCTCGATCTACCAGCGCTTCATGGCGTACGTGGCCGTGCCCCTCGCAATCCTCGCGCCCTTCGGCGCATTGCGGATCGCTGAGGTGGTCGCGGAGAGCTGGCCGAAGGCTGCGTGGCGAGGGAAACACATCGGCTTGCCGCGGGGAACGGGTCCCATCGCCGCATGCGGCCTCGTCGCCGTCCTGGGCCTCGCCTACACCCTGCCTGCCGTGACCGGCGACATCTTCGAGAACACCGGCGTCATCCCGGACTACCGCGTCACGTTGCCCAGCGGATGGGCGGAAGTCGCCTCGTGGCTGGATGCGCAGCCGGAGGACTTCGCGATCCTGCCCTTCCCGTACCCCGTGACCACCGCCCGGACGGTGCTCGCCATCGACAATGGGTCCACCGGATTCATCGGCCTGTACCCCCTCCTGCTCTCGAGCTCCCGTCCCGTGGCGTACGGACCCGGGCCCGGCGCGGACCTCGCGCACCTGCTCGCCTCCGGGGAACTGACGGACGCGATCACCTTGAACGGACTCAACGTGCGCTACGTCCTCGTCCATGAAGACGCGAACCTGGGATACCTCACCGATAACCCGGGTTGGGTCATGGCGCCTCCCGAGGATCTCGAGCGGACCCTCAACTCGACTCCGGGCTTCCGATTCGTCCGCGCCTTCGGACCGATCCTCGTCTTCGAGAACCTGCGTTGGACGCCCACCCTGCTCCTCGCCTTCCCTTCCGCGGACCCGCTCCGGGAGCCCGGGCCGTCCTTCCTATGGAACGGCCTGTACCATGAGGTCCAGCGATGGGATCTGCCCGCGGTCCCCGCGACGGAGACCGCCCTTGTCCCGACGGCCATCCCGATTGCAGGCACGAGCGCGGGCGACCCTTCCCTCGTCGGATACGGTGTCGGCCAAGTGGATCCAACGGGGGCAGCCCTCGCCGCGCCGACATGGGTCGAGCACGACGGAGGAGCGAATCCATCGACCGTCTGGACGCTCCTCGCCGCAGGCCCGGGAGCGGGCCCGTCGAGCCTTTTCGCGAGCGACACATCGCTCGAGGCCACTCAGCCCGATGACATCTTCACGTTCTTCGACTCGTTTGAGGACCCGACCCTGTCCCAGTGGTCCGTGGGCCGGGAAAACTGGTCCACGCGTGAGGGCGGCGTCGACGGAGCCCATGCGGTCGCGGCAGGCCCCGCGCCGAGCGTCCTCGCCGCGCCCATCGACGGCGTATCCGGCGTCCTCGAAGGATGGTTCCGTTTCGACGAGACGACCACGGCGCACTTCCCATTCCGGCTCACGGAAGCGGATGGCGGAATCGACGAGTGGGTCGTCGCGTTAGCGGACGGCAGATGGGGATACCACGACGGAACGGCGTACCGACCCTATCCCATCGTCCGGACGTATGCGCCGACCATGTGGGTTCAGCTCCGCCTCGAGTTCGACTTGCCCCGTGGGCTCTTCTGGGCGACCGTGGACGGCCAGCTCCTGACCCCTCAAGGTCTGCCCGCCGCCAATGCCACGGGCCAACCCGCGAGCCGAATCACGTCCCTCGAGCTGGCCAACGCGGAGGCGGGCTCCCAGGGGGCGATGTGGGCGGACGCCGTCCGATTCATCAACGGGCCGACGGCCACCGTCCCCCTGCCCTCTGCGGGCTCGAGCCTCGACCTGCGCGCCGTCGCCGTCGACATCACGGCACGCAATGTGGCCGACACGGACGTTTCGTTCGATCTCGACACCGCGTCGACCGGCGCGCTCGTCTGGGTCCGCGGCTTCGACGCCGGATGGGACCTGGAGTTGAGCGGCTCCGATTCGGCGGACGCCACGCAATTCGCCGCCTTGGGCGTGCTCAACGGATGGGATGTCGGCAACGTGGGCGGCGGACCCGCGCGGATCCACTTCGCACCCCAGGCCGTCCTCGTCGGCGGGCTCGCTTTCTCTGGGTCGGCGATGCTGGCTGCCGCAGGATATCTCGTCTGGACGACGGTCGCCCGCAGGAACCGACGCCCTCGGCGGTCGAGGACACTCCCCTGAGGGGTCGCGTCGCCAGGTTTTTCTAGCGACTCCTCGTGGCGGGTTCGTGGATTCGGACGTTCGGTCCCGACGGACTCAGGATCGCCGTTCGAAACCTCGCGTCTTGGTCGTCACGCCGAGCCTGCGGGGCGGCAGTTGGGTTTCCCTGCGCCAGCTCATGGAGGAGACGTGGGGGACGACGGCGTATACCGTCGTAGGACTCGGACTGGGAGGACGCCTCCCGCGGCACATCGCCGGGGTGCTCGCCCTGCCCTATCTCTCCTACGAGGTCGTCGGCGGACGGATCGCCGGACATTCGATCCTCTCAGCGCTCTACGAGACGCCCCTCCTCGCCCTCGCGACCCTCGTCACCCTCGCGGTGCGTCCCCGGGTCATCATCGGAAACGGGATCGTCGCGACGGCCGGGTGCCTCCTTGCTGCGAAGCTCGTGGGCGCACGCATCGTCCTCTCCTATCACGGCACGGTGGAGGGATACGTGACACCTCGCTTCGGAAGGCTCAGCAAGCGCCTCCTGAGGAGCGTGGACCTCTTCCTCGCGAATTCCCAAGGCAGCGCGGAAGACCTGTCCCGCGTTTCCGACCCACGCAAGATCCTGGTCGTCATGCACTGGGTCGAGGACTTCTTCTTCGATCCGCCGCCGCGCCTCGAGGCCCGGCAACGCCTCGGGGTCGACGGTGGCTTCGTCCTCGGGTTCGTCGGTCGAATCGACCGCGAGAAGCACAGCGACGTCCTCCTCGAGGCCGCACGCCGGATGCAGGATCCGGAGGCCCGATTCCTCTTCGCCGGCCGCGGGGAACTCGAACGGGAGGTCGAGGAGGCCGCCCGTCAGGATTCCCGGATCCGCTGGCTCGGATACGTCGAAGACCGCTCCCGGATTCGAGACCTGTATGCCGCCTGCGACCTCGTGTGGACCCATGCCGAGGAGACCTACCTCGCCCGTCCGGCCGTCGAGGCCCTCGCCTGCGGCACGCCGATCGTCCTTCCCGATGTCCCCGCCGTGACGGAGAGGGCCCGCGCGGGGGTGCGGATCCGGAGGGAGATGATCCCTCCCGGCGTCAGCTTCCTCGTCCGGCCCGACGCCGAGGTCCTCTCCGCGCTTCTCGCGAGGCTGTCCGCGGACCCGGGAGAGCTCGCACGTCTACGCCCGCTGTGCCGCGAATACGCCCTGAAGCATCACTCCCGAGCGGCGGTCGTGCCCGCGGTCCTCGAGGCCTACGGACGGGTCGTGAGCGGAGCGCGATCCGAGTCCCCGCCGAGGGGCGGTCCCGATGGTTGAGTTCCTTGATCTCTTGGCCGTCTCCGCCGTTGCGGGATACCTCATCGCGTTCTGGCTCGTGCGTTTCCCCGCCCGGTTCGGATTCCTTGCCGTCACGGCAACCCTCGCGGCGACCGCGGTGAGCTCCGCCCTCAAGGCCTCTTCCGTCGCCTCAGGTTTCGCCGTGTTCACGTTCGCCCTGCTCATCTGTGCGATTCTCCATGCGATCGTGGAGATGGCTCGCCAATCGCCACGGACTCCCCAACGACCCGCTTGATGGGCCACGACACGTCGTTGCGCAGCGTGGAAGGAGCGAAGGCCGCCCAAGCCTCCAAGTCCGTGGTCTCAGCGATATGCGTCCAGCTTCCGGACGTCCCCGACGACCTTCGCGGGATTCCCGACGACGATGCTGTGCGCGGGCACGTCCTTCGTGACCACCGCGCCCGCGCCGACGAGGGCGTTCTCTCCGATTCGGACGCCGGGGAGGAGGGTCACGTTCGTGCCGATCTTCACGTCGTCTTCGATGACGCAGCCTTCCGCCTTGAGCAGCTCGGGGTGCTTCGCCCGAGGGAACCGGACGTTCGCGCACACGAAGCCGGGGGCGATGAACACGCGATTGCCGACGCGCGTGTCCTTGCTGATGTGCACGTTGGAGTGGAATCGGCATTCCTTCCCGATCACGCAGTCGCCCTGGATCTGATTGTGCGAGCCGATGCGCGTGTCGTCGCCGATCTCGGAGCGCTCCCGGATCTGGGTGAACTCCCCGATGAAGACGCGCTTCCCGAGGACCGCCGGGCCGCGAATGACGACGAACGGGGAGAAGGTGACGCCCTCGCCGATGCGGATGCCTTCCCCGATCAGGACGACTTTCCCAGGATCCGTAGGAGATTCCCTCCGAGGATTTTCTCGTTCTTGTCGGCGCCCGCGAACTCGAGGCACGCCCAGTTCATGGTCATCTCCGTGAAGGGGAGATCCGTCCCGAACAGGATGCGGTCCTCCCCGTACGTTTCGATCGCCTGGCGAAGGAGCTTCGGATGCCGGGCCGTCGACGTGTCGAAGTACACGTTCGGCGGGAGATCGCCGCGGAAGAGATGCAGCGTGTCGACGACGATGTCGTAGGCGTTGCCCCCCAAATGGGCGACGATGAAGGGGACGTGGGGGTAGCTCGGGGCGATCTCCTTGATCGGACCCGAGGCACTGATGGGGTGGCGGCCACAGTGGTAGAGGAGGGGAAGCCCCTCCTTGTCGAGGTGCGCCAGGGTGCCATGGAGCCGTTGGTCCGCGATGCCCATCTGGGAGATGCTCGCATGGAACTTCACCCCGTGGATCGCCTTCCGGTTCTCCTCGAGGTACTCTATCAGCGAATCCTCGTTGGACCCCGAGGGTTCGACGTGGATCCAGGGAAAGAAGAACAAGTCGGGGGACTTCTCGACCTGATGCTGCAGCTTGAGGTTCATCCGCACCGGGTCGTCCCCGTTGTCTAGGGGCGGGATGACGACCGCCGCGGAATAGTGATACTCCTGCATCGTCTGGCGGAGCTCGTCGAGGGTGAGGTGAAGGTCCCACTTCGGCCATCGACCGATATGGACATGACAGTCAACAATCTGCATCGGACGCCAACCGTGCCGAGGGAGGTCGCGAGGGATTTCCGAGACTCTAATTAACCTTTCCTCGACGGAGTCGAAAGAGAATCGAGGACTCAAGTCACCTACTGATCCCGGAGCTACCTTTTTCCTCGTCGACGAGATTCAGTGGCCAAAGGCAGGGCATTCGAGCGGGTGAAGCAAGCGATCGGCCAGCGCGGTCGTCTGGAGTCGGCAGGCCCTGCCCCTGCAGTGGCCAAACGTGTTGCATGAGGAGCGATGGGGAGAATGGCTCAGAGTGCGCAAGGAAGTGACGATGTCCAACAACCTCGGCCTAGTCGGCCACGTGGAGGCTTTGCCTCCGGCGTCGGTCTCATGGCGTCGGGTCTGCTCATAGGACTGCTCAGCTTTCGCCTCTGGATAGGCACGATTCCTGGAAGCTATGGCGAATGCATTGCCTTTCTCGGGATGTTCGTGGGCGTTGTGGCATTCGTCGGGGGCGCCATCATCTGGGCAATGTTGCGGCCGAAGCCGTATTCCTGAGAAAGCGGAAACTCGGCCTCGCAACCCAGGGCATTACGGGGGCATGTTGCGAAGAGCAACAACCTGCGGGGATTCAGCGCCTGGAGCCCGCTCTCAGGACCAATGGATTGAAACGGCGGCCGCATGAGATGCGGCGACCTGCCTGACCACGAGCTCGTCGAAGCGCACGACGACCGCGCCCGACGCCGCATGCCCGGGAAACTCGTAGACGCCCAGGGCCCGAACCTCGAAAGTCTCCGTGACCCAGAAGTAGGCGACCGGCGTCGGCACGTCGGATCCGTTGACCGAGTGCAGGGCCAGGACGCGCTGGTTCGTCTCCTGGATGACCGTGAAGAAGGTCTGGCTCCCGCCGTCCGGGTAGGAGGCCGTGAGGGCGTCGATCCGGATTGGATGGAAGACAACGGGCAGGCCGAGGAGCGGTCCGAACGCCTCTCGGTCCACGGAGATCCGGTAGGAGACGTTGTACCGCCCGGGGGGCAGGATCCAGAAGGGTCCGAACCAGACGTGGGACGTCGTGAGGTTCGGATGCTCCAGCGCATACCCGGAGACCGTCGCCGCGTCCGGAACAATCGTCGCGTTCTGCACGACGACGTCCGCGTAGTCCGCGGTCCGGTTCCAGGGAAGGAAATGGCGGAGGGGATGGACCCCGCGCTCGAAGAGGATGGCGCCGTCCGCGGCACCCACGAGGGAGTAATTCGACGCGACGTCCGGCGAGGATAGGATGACGGCGGCTTCGACGAAGCCCGACGTCAGGTCGACGAGCACGTAGTCTGCGGTTCCAAGCCATGACGCCAGCGTGGCGTTGAAGGATGCGCCCGCAGCGAACCGGAGGTTCACGGGGATCATCCGGATCCCCGTCCGTCCGGAGAGGAGGGGATAGAGCTCGTTCTGCGTCACGACGGAGGCGTCCGCCGGGATCTCCCCGAGGAGCTCGAGGACGGCCCGATCGTGGTCCGTCACGATCCACGTCTGGGGCGGCGTGTACGAGCCGAGAGCCCATGGGCCCAGGGGCGAGGTCACGACGAGGAAGACGAGGGTCGTCGCGAGCACCGCCCGGGCGACACCTCGGAGGCTGGGCTCCCACCGTAGGACCGCGCGGAGCCGAGCAAGGAAGGCAGGAAGGCGCTTCGGCCACGAGAACGGGCGTGCCAGGCCGATAATCGCGCCGTAGAAGAGGAAAGGTAGGACGAGGGCGGGGTACTGGTCCCCGATCTCGTAGAACGGCCGGTAGCCGCTCAGGAGGGCGGGTCCGAGCCACGGGAGGCAGTACAGGGTCGCCCGCGGCGAGCGCAGGGTGAGGAGCTGGAGGGGCAGGAAGAGGACGAGGAGGTACCAGGCCTTCGCCGCCGCGTCGTACGCCAGGGCGGTGAAGGCGCGGTCCGGATGCATGAGAGCCGTACCGGGCACTCCGAGAAGGGAGGACGACCCCAGCAGGGCCCACGCGGACGGTGCCGTCTCGATGAATCCTCCCGACACCGCGGCGTTGCTCATTATGACGTAGGCGAGGGCGAACCAGGCGATAGACAGGACCGCAACCGCCAGGAGGACGCGGAGCCGCTCCCGATCCCATGGCCTGCGTTCGACGCCTCGCGCCCAGGCCTCCGCGGCAAGGGCCCCCAAGGCGACGACGAGGAGGAGGATCGCCGCGACCTCGAGGGTCGAGAGGGTCACGACGACCGCGACGAAGAACGCACGCCAGGATCGTCGCTCGTACAGGTAGAGGGTCGTCCCCATCGTGAGGGGCAGGAACGCCTCAAGGTGGAAGTCGAACCAGTTCACACCCTGGGTCGCAGGGTGGAGGAGGAAGACGAGGGCGATGGCGAAGGCAAATCCTTCCGACCGCAAGAGGTGCCTGCCCAGGAGGTACACAGGCAGCGCCGCGAACGCGATCGCCCAGGTCTGCAGGACGACGAGGGTCAGGGGCGACGGGGCGAGGGCGTAGGGGACGAGGAGGAGGAACAGGAACGGGCTGAAGTGGGTGGCGAACAGGGACTGGCTCGCGGTCCGCCCCGGGCCGACGATGTCGAAGATCCCATGCCCCGTGACCGTCGTGTACATCGCCTGATTGTAGAGGCCCAGGTCGAAGGCGTACGCGGAGAGGGCGAGGACCCGAAGGCAGGTGAGGACGGAGAACCCGATCCCGTAGACGAGGATGAGGACGAAGACGGCCCGATTCCAGACGGAGGCCCTCCACCAGGCTACCGTCCGGCCGGCCGTCGCCCGCCAGAGGCGGCCCGGGAACGCGGAGAACGCGTCCACGTGCCAGCGAACGCGACCCCACGATTAAGGCTTCCCGACGTTCGGCGGTCAGGCCAGCCTCCAGGAACGCTGCCCCATCGGTTCCTTCGGCCCCGCCCCCTCGGGCGGCTTCGCGGAGACGGCACCAATGTTAGCCCGGTCGCTAGCTGTACCAAAGCATTCAAATCCAGGGAGGTTGTCGGGTCCGATTGGATGCTTGGGACCCGGCCGGCCGGTGGTGCAGTTCAACCCTTCGGCGGCCGCGATCGTGTCCCAAGGCCCGAGCCACGGCTCGAAGAGCGGTGACCGACGTGAGCGGACAGACGGGGAAGCGGAAGGCCCTCGTAGCGGGCGCGGGCGGGTTCATTGGCCATCACCTGGTGAAGCACCTGAAGGCCCGCGGCTACTGGGTCCGGGGGGTCGACCTCCATCGGCCTGCGTACGAGCCGAGCCTGGCGGACGAATTCGTGCTCGCGGACCTGCGGGAGTTCGTGAACGCGGCCAAGGCGGTTCGAGGCATGGACGACGTCTACCAGCTCGCCGCGGACATGGGCGGGATCGGCTACATCAGCGCGGACCACGCGAGCCTGAGCCGGAACAACGTGCTCATCAACGCGAACATGCTTGAGGCGGCCCACCGCGAGGACGTCGACCGGTACCTCTTCACCTCCTCCGCCTGCGTCTATCCGAGCTTCCTCCAGGACGAGGAGAGCGCGCAGCCCCTTCGGGAGAGCGACGCGATCCCGGCGGACCCCGAGGAGGGGTACGGCTGGGAGAAGCTCTTCTCGGAGCAGCTCACGACGTACTATCGAAAGGATTACGGCCTGGACACGCGGATCGTGCGGTTCCACAACATCTACGGCCCCCTCGGGACGTACGAGGGCGGCCAGGAGAAGGCCCCCGCGGCCATCTGCCGCAAGGTCGCGGAGGCGGAGGACGGCTCGGCGATCGAGATCTGGGGGGACGGCGAGCAGACCCGGACCTTCTGCTACGTCCAGGACTGCGTCGAAGGCATCGTCCGGATCATGGACTCCGGCTACGTGCACCCCCTGAACCTCGGGACGTCCGAGCTGGTGACGGTCAACGAGCTCGTCGACCTCGTGTGTCGGATTGCGGGGAAACGCCTGGAGAAGGCCCACGACCCTTCGAAGCCGCAAGGGGTGCGGGGCCGGAACAGCGACAACCGCCTGCTCCGGAAGCAACTCCATTGGGAGCCCCGGACGAGCCTGGAACAGGGGCTCGCCCTCACGTACCCGTGGATCTGGCAGGAGCTCAGCCAAGCGGGCCGCGCGAGGGAGCCGGCCCCGAAGGTCGAGGCCATCGCCCCGGACCTGGTCGTCCCGGCGAGGGAGACCCTTCGGCGGCATGGGTGAGCCGGGAGCGAGGCGAAGGCACAAATGGGGCGGACCCGCTGACGTGAAGCGAGATGGCTAGCCCGTCCCTCGGCCGAACCGTCGACGACGCACCGCCGAAGTTCTCGATCATCGTGCCGGCCCACAACGAGGGCGCGACGATCGCGTCCGTCCTGCGGACGTACACGGAAGAGGTCGCCGCCAAGCTCGGGACGGAGATCCTCGTGTGCGAGGACGGGAGCACGGACAACACGCGGGACGTGCTCGAGACCCTCTCCGGCGAACTTCCCCTCCGGGTCGTGACCCACGAGGCCCGCCTCGGCTACGCCGGCGGCGTGAAGCGGGGCCTCAGCCTCGCCGACGGAGACGTCCTCTTCTTCTCCGATTCCGACGGCCAGTACGACCCCCGGGACTTCTGGCGCCTCTACGGGGCGATCGGCTCGTGGGACATGGTCATCGGGCAGAAGACGAAGCGCGAGGAGCCCCTCCACCGCATCGCCCTGTCGAAGGGCTTCCACCTCCTCGTGAAGCTCCTGTTCGACATCCCGCTGAAGGACATCGACTGCGGCTTCCGCCTCATCCGGAGGGAGGTCGTCCGCACGGTCCTCGACGGCGTCCACGACCTGCCCTACAGCTTCTGGGGCGAGTTCACGATCCTCGCGAGCCTCCGCGGCTTCCGCGTCCTCGAGATCCCCGTGTCCCACCGGAGCCGGCTCCACGGGAACACGACGATCTACGAGCCGCGCCGCCTGCCGCAGATCCTCGTCGAGCAGCTCGTCGGGCTCCTCCGCCTGCGCCGCCGGATGGGGCGCGCGGGCCCTCTCCCCCGGAGCGGCCGCACGGCGACGTGAGGCCACGGGCGACCCGGGATGGCCCTCGGGGGCGGACCGCAAAGGCCATGCGACCCCCGCCGTTCCATCGACCGTCGATCGGGCGCACCGAAGGCATGTGACGCGATGCGGATCCTCACGATGGTCTCCCGGGACCCGGAGAACCCCGCCCTCGGGGGCGGGGAGACCGTCGTCGCGAAGTTCGCGAAGGCCCTCGCCCGCGAAGGCCACGAAGTCCACTACCTTTGCTCGACGTTCCCGTCGTGCGACCGCGAGACGTCGATTGAAGGAGTCCACATCCTCCGGCTCGCCCCGGAGACGACCGTGGCTCTCGCCGCGTATCGCGCGTACCGCAGGGACTT
>DATBLI010000105.1:0-1702 GCA_036555455.1 Thermoplasmata archaeon | reverse complement strand
TTCGAGCTTGTCGACGCAGCCCGCTCCGATCAGCCAGTCCGCATCCTCCGTCCAGCCACTCATGAGGAAGGTGAGGTCTCGCTTCCGTTGTCGCATGACCTCGTAGATGACCGCGAAAGGCTTCCTCACGGCGATGCCGCCGGACCGCAGGCGGCAACCGTCGGGGATCAGCTTTCGCACGGCCTCCGCGAGGGGTAGGATCTTGTCGTGGACCTCGGGCTCGGCCATGGGGGCGAGAAAGGACGGTTTGCGTAAGAACGTTCCGTGACTCGGAGTGGGGTCAACGAGGGTGGAGTTCAATGTCGCGGATTGCGGCGGGCAAGTCCGCGAAGCGGTCGATCATCGCGTGGGGTTTCGCATCGGAGAGAGCACCGCGGCTCCCGTAACCGTAGGTTGCCGCAATGGTCCACATCCGTGCGGCGCGGCCTGCGAGGATGTCCACGGGCGCGTCGCCGATGATCACGCACGAGTCCGGCGCGGCGCCGAGGGTCCTCGCGGAGAACAGCGGAAGGTCCGGGAACGGCTTCGGACGGGAAACCTCGTCGCCTCCCACGATCGCCTTGAAGAAGGAATCGATGCCGGCGACCTCGAGCATGCGTTGAGCGCCGTTCTTGCGGCGCGTCGTCATCGTGCCGATCGGATGGTCCGCAAGGAGGGGAAGGGTCTCCCGCACGCCGTCGTAGAGGGGTAGGCCTCCCTCAACAAGCTCCATGAAGTGTGTGTAGTAGCGATCCGTGATTTGCCCAACGATGGGGCCGCGCATCCCTCGGAGAATGTCCATCTGGCGTTCCACGGGCATCCCAATCAGTGGGCGCAGCTCGTCCTTCGTCAGGGTTCCGGCGCCGAGCTCTGACAAAGCGGCGTTCATCGATGCGACGATCGCATCGAGGGTGTCCAACAAGGTCCCGTCGATGTCGAAGAGGAGAACGAGGACCATGCCGGCACCGAGAGACGCGGGACGCTTGCCCAAGCTTAAAGCTGCGCTCGTCACAGCCCCGTGGCTCAGATGACTCCCGCACGTCGAAGCTCGTCGATCTTCTCCGCAGAATACCCGAGGGAGAGCAGGACTTCCTGGGTATGTTCGCCGAGCATTGGAGGTGGGGCATGCGGGCCTCGCCCCTCGCCGCAGCGGAACGGAGGACCAAACTGACGGATGGCGCCTGCCTTCGGATGCCGGAGCGTGAGAATAGCTCCCCTTGCGAGGACCTGAGGATCGTGGACAATCTCGCTGAACCGGTAGACGGGCCCGTTGGGGACCCCGTGCTCGTTAAGCAGGGCCATCCATTCCGCACTCGACCTCGCCGCGAAGATCCGCTCGAGGAGGGGTTCCAGTTCCCTCCGGTGTTCGACCCGCATCGGGTTTGTCGAAAAGCGCGGGTCCCTCGACAGCTCCGGCCAGTGAATCGTTTCGCAGAGACGACGGAAGATTTCATCGTTCCCGACGGACACATTCAGATAGCCGTCCTTCGTCGCGAAGGCCTGGTAGGGGACAATCGTGGGGTGGCGAGAGCCCGCCCGCTCCGGGTCCACATTCGTCGCGAAGAAGTAGCCGGCCATGTACGTGAGCCACGCGAGTTGGGATTCGAGGAGGGAGACGTCGATTCGCTCACCCTGTCCCGTCCTCTCCCGCCTTGCCAGGGCCGCCGCGATCCCGTACGCGGCGAACATCCCTCCGGCGATGTCCGCAACGGCGACGCCGATC
>DATBLI010000104.1:0-2314 GCA_036555455.1 Thermoplasmata archaeon | reverse complement strand
GTGGCGGCGGAGGATCATCGCCTGGCGCTTGAGATGGGCAATCGTCTCCTCGGAAACCTCGGACATCGCCGCCTCCCACCCGCGCCTCGGCCCTGGAACGGGGCGGAGGAAAGGCCGGAGGGGCTTAAGGGCTTTGGTCGCGCCTCCGCGTTTCGAGCTGCGCGACCTCCCGCGGGAACGCAGCCACCAGGCGCGTCTTCTTCAGGTTCTCCCGAAGGACTCCCTGGATATCCGGATCGTCGGAGCGCGCGAGTTCCTTCAGCCACGCGAAGCCTTCCCGAGGCCGCGCGGCGACGACGACGCTCACCGTGTAGCCGAGCCCCTGCCGCAGGACCTTGAAGGCTTCCGCAGACCGGTCCCCGGCCCGCCCTACTTCCCCGAGGATCCGACGATGCGCGTCCAAGGCGGCCTTCGCGATCCGCGCGTCCTTCAAGAGCGGCGGCTCCGCGAGTCCCGCGGCGACCGCGCGCATCTCGAACCAGGTCCCCGGCCGAATCCACGTCTCGAGCACCGCGAGGATCGGGTCGGGCCGAGCGCGCAACAGATCCTGGAGGGCCATCGCGACGGCCTCCCGCGTCCGCCACCGGGCGTCCGAGGACAGGTCATGGAGCCGAGGCAGGGCCCGAGCGCCGAAGTCCGAGGACGCACTCCCGATGCCTCCGAGACCCCGGGTCCCGCAGAAGACGAGGAACTCCCGCGGATCGTTCGGCAACGCCTGCGCTGCAGGAGTTGACGTCCATGATTCGCAGAGGGACCACAGCCACTCGCGGTCCGCAGCGCGGGCTTGGGCGGCGACGTCTGCGAAGGCCGAGGCGAGCTCGAGGTTCGCCCGAGGTCCGGGGAGGTGGCTGTTCTCGACGATGTAGGCACGAAGGGCCGTCTCGTCCCTTCGTTCGAGGAAGGCCGCAAGGATCTGCAGATACGTCTCGTCCTTCGTGCGCTTGGCGGGCATCGAGCTTCTCGGCCTGCGATGCCGACATGGGGTTAAACGCCTTTGGCCGGGAACCGTCGGACAGGAGGCTCCCTTCCACATCCGTCCAATAAGCGGGATATACCCGTCGCGAAGTCGGAGGGACCGGAGGAACGGGAATGATACGACGAAACGTCATCATCACGGCGGTCACCGTCGCCGCCGCGATCCTCATCGCGGGGATCCTCCTCGAACCGCGCTTAACGGCCCGGACGTCGCCAGAGGACTCGAACGCGAACACGCCAACGGGGGACACGAATCCCAATCCTTCGCCGAACCCAGCCGCGGGAACGAATGCCTCCGTGCCGGCATGGCACGCGGGGGACTGGTGGAACTACAGCGTACGCCTCGCGGACGGGCATGAGCGAGGTCCCGCCCTCGAAGGATGGGTCCTCAAGAGCGTGGCGGGGACAGAGGACACCTCGGAGGGCACCGCGTACAACGTCACCGTGACGGCCTCCTACCGGTTGTCCGCCGGCCTGTCCAAGTTCGAGGACGAACCCACGGCCTTCCACACCGCGAAGGTAAGCGGGTATGTCCTGTACCGCACTTCTGACCTCGCCCTCATCCAGGAAGCTTTCGCGGTGCGGTTCGAGGGGACCTATCCATGCAAGAACGCTTCCGTCTCCGTGATCCACGAGACGAAGACCTGGGCATCCTTCACGCCCGCTCTTCAGGTCTGGCAGTTCCCCCTCGAGGAGAACGCGACCTGGAACGCGACGTCGAACGTGTCCATGGGCATGTCGTCCTCCTTCTCCGTGACGCTCGGAAACGAGACATACACGTCAAACCGGTCCGCGAGCGCGACCTTCCGCGTGGCCCTCGTGATGCGCTCGGGCCTCCTTGGGAATGTGAGCGTCCCCGCGGGCAACTTCACGGCCCTTCCCGTGAAGATCGCCGCGGCGAAAGTCCCGTATCCCTCGGACCGACTCACGAACGAGGTCCTCAACGCGACCCAGCCCTTCGAGAAGATGCCCTGCCATCCCCTCGCGGCGCTCTGGTACGCCCCTGAGGTTAGGAACGTCGTGAAGGCGGACACGTGGCTCGGACCGAGAGGAGATCTCCGGCTCGAGATGGACCTCGTCGCCTACGGATCCGGCTGAACCCCTATCCCTCCCTCCCCCTGCGGGTCCCGCGGGGGGAGGGAATCCTTATTTCGCCCGCGACGCTTCGCCGGGAGCGATGCCGATCAAGATCGCGCCGTCGATCCTGTCCGCCCGGTTTGACCGCCTCGGCGAGCAGATCAAGGAAGCCGCCGACGCGGGGGCGGACATGCTCCACATCGACATCATGGACGGCCATTTCGTCCCGAACCTCACGATGGGTCCCGCCCTCGTGAAGTCC
>DATBLI010000103.1:0-45388 GCA_036555455.1 Thermoplasmata archaeon | reverse complement strand
TTCTTCTACGTCGCCCTCTTCTTCACCCTCGTCCACGTCGCGGCCCTCGTCCTCGCGACCGCGCCGCAGGGCCTCCTGCCCTACGCGGCCGTGGGCTACCTGGGCGTCGTGGCCGTCGCGGTGATGATCCTGAGGTGGGAGCAATGAAACTCGGCCAGCGTCTGATGGATTGGGCGCGGATGAAGTCGCCGTGGGTGACGCTCTTCAACAGCGGCGCCTGCAATGCATGCGACATCGAGGTCATCGCGGCGCTCACCCCTCGCTTCGACGTCGAGCGATTCGGGATCCTCGCGAAGGGCTCCCCCCGCCATGCGGACATCCTGATCATCACGGGGCCCGTGACGAAGAAGCAGGCCCCGCGGCTGCGGCGGATCTGGGAGCAGATGCCCGAGCCCAAGTACGTAATCGCGATGGGCGCCTGCGGCGCTGCGGGGGGCGTCTTCCGCGGCCTGTATCACGTCGTCGATGGCGCGGACAAGGTGGTCCCCGTGGATGTCTTCGTCGCCGGTTGCCCGCCGCGCCCCGACGAGATCATCGACGCGGTCGTGGCCTGCCTCGGCATGATGAAGGGGGACTTAGCTCACGGCGGGAAGGAGTGGCGGAAGGCGAAGAAGCCGACCGTGGCCGCGGCGGTGCCCCCCGGCGTGGTCGCGCCGACGTCGAGTCCTGCGGAACCGAAGAGAGTGGAGGTGACAACATGAGCGAGCTGCTCGCAATCGCCCGAGTCACGGAGGTCATGAAGGGCCTGGGAGACGGCCAGGCAATGAAGCCGAACCGAATCCGTGTCATCTCGAGCGTCGCGAACGTACGGGAGGCGGTGAGCCGGGCGTTGAAGGATCTTTCCTGCGACCATGTGGTCCAGATCGCCGCCGTGGACAACGGGAAGGCTCTCGAACTCATCTACAACCTCACGGGGCCGCATCGGACGATCGTCTCGATCGCGGTCGAGGTGCCCAGGGACAAGCCCGAGGTCCCCTCCATGTATGACCTCCTCCCGCCCGCAGGGATTTACGAGCGACAGATCCACGACCTCCTGGGGATCGTGTTCACAGGTCATCCGGACCTGCGGAGGATCATCCTCAACGAGGACTGGCCCCAAGGGGAATACCCCCTCCGCAAGGACTGGAAGCCGGACCCGAGCAAGTTCTACGGCGGCGTGAGAGAGGAGGTGAAGTGAATGGCCGAGGTCCTCGTCCCCATCGGGCCCCAGCATCCGGCCCTCAAGGAGCCCGTGAACTTCAAGGTCATCGCCGACGGCGAGATGATCGTCCGCCTCGAGCTCGACGTGTCCTACAACCACCGCGGGATCGAGAAGGCCGCGGAACAGCGGGACTTCGTCCGCGTCGTCCCCCTCCTCGAGCGGGTGTGCGGGATCTGCAGCCACTCCCACACGACCGTCTTCGTGAAGGGCATCGAAGAGGCGATGAAGCTCCAGGTGCCGCCCCGGGCCCAGTACATCCGCACGATTGTCGCGGAACTCGAACGGATGCACTCCCACCTTCTCTGGCTCGGCGTCGCGGCCCACGAGATCGGGTTCAACACCCTCTTCATGTGGACTTGGCGGGACCGGGAGGCCGTCCAGGACATGCTCGAGGAGATCACCGGGAACCGCGTGAACTACGGCACGAACGAGGTCGGCGGGGTGCGGCGGGACCTGGCGCCTGACGTCATCCAGGCGGCCCTGAAGCGGCTGCCGCACCTCGAGGACCGGATCGCGCGGTATCGCGACATGGTCGGCAAGGAGCGCACGATGCTCGCGCGCTTCCGCGGCGTCGGGACCCTCACGAAGGACGACGCCCTGCGGTTCGGAACCGTGGGGCCGACGGCCCGGGCGAGCGGCGTGGACTACGACGTCCGCAAGGACGACCCCTACATCGCGTACGCGGAGGTCCCGTGGAAGGTCGTCACGGACTCCCATGGCGACGTCTTCGGCCGCACCCTCGTCCGCATCGGAGAGCTCCAGGAGAGCCTCCTGATCATCCGCTACTGTCTCGAGAACCTGCCCGCCGGGCTGATCCGAGCCACCCCGCCCCGGACCGCGCCGAGGGGGGAAGTCCTGTCGCGGTACGAGGCCCCGCGGGGGGAACTCGTCCACTTCATCCGCACGAACAACACGGACAAGGTCGAGCGCCTGGACATCCGCACGCCGACCCTCGCGAACTGGACATCCGTCGCCGTGAGCCTCATCGGCCAGAACCTCGCCGACATCCCCGTCGTCGTTGCGGCGATCGACCCCTGCCTGTCCTGCACGTCTCGCGTCACGATCCTGGACCCGAAGGGCCGGAAGACGGGAGAGCTGACCTGGGACGAACTCCGGGTGCATGGGATCGAGTTCTACCGCAAGAAGGAGGGCTTCTGAGATGGATCCACTCCTCCTGGCCGTCTACGTCCTCCTGTTCCCGGGATTCCTCTTCGCCCTCGCCTACGCCTTCTTCCTCGAGTTCCTCGACCGCAAGATCGCGGCGAGGATGCAGGCCCGCGTCGGGCCGCCCCTGTTTCAACCGTTCGCGGACTTCATCAAGCTCCTCGGGAAGGAGGTCATCGACGTCCAAGGCGTGGACCGGAAGGCCTACGACATCGCCCCCCTCCTCGCCCTCGCGGCCGTGATGAGCGCCTTCCTGTACGTGCCCGTTGTCGCGGGAAGTCCGGTCGCCTTCCAAGGCGACCTCGTCGTCGTCCTGTACCTCCTCACCCTGCCGACGGTCATCCTCTTCGTCCTCGGATGGCTGAGCCGGAACGTGTTCGCGACCGTCGGAGGCGTGCGCGCGGTCACCCAGCTCTTCATCTACGAGGTGCCGTTCTTCCTCGCCCTCCTCGCGCCCGCCCTCATGGCGGGCACCTGGTCGATCTCCGAGATCGTCGCCTGGCAGCAGCGGAACCTGTGGTTCGCGGTCCTCCAGCCCATCGGCTTCGTCGTTGCCCTCATCGGCCTCCAGGCGAAGCTCGAACGCACGCCCTTCGACATCCCCGAGGCGGAGACGGAGATTGTCGCAGGACCGTGGACGGAGCTCACGGGCCGGCGCCTCGCCCTGATGCACCTCGCGATGGACGTGAACCTCGTCGTGGGGAGCGCCCTCGTGGCCGCGTTGTTCCTGGGCGGGCCCCTGGTCCCGTGGACGATCACGCCCGCCTGGCTCTCCGGGCTCGTCGGGTTCGGCCTCTTCCTCGCGAAGACCCTGGCGATCCTCCTTGTCCTGGCCTCGATCAAGGTGGCCACGGGCCGCATCCGCATCGACCAGCTCAACGACATCGGCTGGAAGTACCTCGCGAGCGCGGCGATCCTCCAGGTGGCAATCGTCCTCCTGATAAACTACTGGTGGGTGGGCGCATGAGACATCGGGGCAGCGTCCTGAGGGAGATGTTCGGGAACCTGGCGTCGAAGCCCGCGACGATCCTCTATCCGAAGGACAAGGTCCCGATCCCGCCCGCCTTCCGCGGGAAGATCGCCATCCTCGACGAGAAGTGCATCGGATGCTCGAAGTGCGCGATCGTCTGTCCGACGCAATGCATCTCGATGGTCTCAAACGAGAGGGAAGTCGAGGTGAAGGGGAAGACGATCGTGAGGAAGAAGAAGCCCCAGGTCGAGCTGTTCATGTGCATCCGCTGCGGCCTCTGCGAGGAATACTGTCCGACGGACCCGAAGGCGATCTACCTGTCGAACGAGTTCAGCGGCGCGGGACCGGACAAGGACGTCGTGGTATCATGACGTACCTGAGCTCCTTCGACTTCGAGCGACGCCTGCGGCGACGGGTCCGTGGCGCGAAGCGCCTCGCAATCATCGGGATCGGGGACGAGCTGAACCCCCACGATCGCCTCGGGATGTTCGCGGCGCGGGAGATCGACGGGCTTCGCCTGCCGGGCGTGAAGGTGTTCTTCGCGGGCACCGTCCCGGAGTCCGTGACGGGTCCTGTGCGGAAGTACCGGCCGAACCACGTCGTCCTCTTGGACGCCGCGGACATGGCGGCCCGGCCCGGCTCCCTGGCGATTGTCGAGCCGAAGGAAATCCAGGCGCGGCTCTTCTCCACGCACGCCCTGCCCCTCTCCGTGGTCATGGAATACCTCGCGAAGGAGACGAAGGCCGGGGTGACGCTCATCGGCATCCAGCCCGACACGGCATCCCACGGGCGGCATCCCTCGGCGCTGGAGGAAGCCGGGCTCACGCGCCTCCTCGTCAGCGTGCACCGAGTCCTCAGCCAGGAGTCGAGGACGGCCCACCACGGGGAGGCCCGCGGCTCCCACGCGATGTGAGTCCGTCCGCGGACCATCCGGTCAGACACACGAGCCAGAGAAATCGCCATGCCGCACTGCTGCGGCGTCGGTCGACGTCGGATTCCCTAGCCGGTCCGCTTCGCACGAGGCGACGGCCCGGTGCCTGTGACGAGGGTCACGAAGAAGATGAGGAGCGCGATCAAGACGATCGTGCCGCCGGTCGCCGTGTCGAGGATGACGGAGAGGAGAATGCCACCGATGACCGAGACCACGGCAATCGCGAGCGATGTGGCGAGCGTGCTCCGGAGCCCAAGTCGCAGCTGCAACGCGGCGGCGGGGGGAGCGATGAGGAGGGCGGCGACCAGGAGGACCCCGACGACCTTGATGGAAAGGACCACCGTCACGGCCGTCAAGATCGTGAAGGAGAGATTGAGCGCGCGCGTCGGAACACCGTTCACGCGGGCGCCCTCCGGGTCGAACGTCAGCAAGAACAATTCCTTGTAGAAGGCGATAATCACCGAGGCGGATAGCCCGAACAGGACGGCAATCAGGTACACGTCCGGCCACGTCACCGTCAGGATGCCTCCGAAGAGCAGGGAGAGGAGGCTCACGTTGAGCCCGCCAGACTTGCTCACGAGGACGATGCCGCTCGCGAGGCCCGTCGCGTAGATCAGCGCGACCGAGAGCTCGCCGTACACCCCCCGTTCCCGGAGGATTTCGATTGCCACGGCCCCAAGGACGACGACGACGAGGGCGGCGTACGTCGGAGACACCGCAAGGAAGATGCCCAACGCCATCCCGCCGAACGCGGTGTGCGCCAGCGCGTCGCCCAGGAATGCGGTCCGACGGAGGACGATGAAGACGCCGAGCACGGAGCAGAGGGACGCAGCCAGGAGGCCCGCGATCAGGGCCCGCTGCATGAAACCCAGCGAGAACAGCTCGAGGAGGTCAGCCATCGGTAATCACGTGCTGCCCGTGCGCGACCGTGATCCGGTCCGCACCGTAGAGCCGTCGAATCACATCCTGATCCTCGAGCGCGCGTGGGTCCCCGTGGTACACGAGCGTCCGGTTCACGCAAGCGACCTTGCGAACATGCGCGTGGACCACCGAGAGGTCGTGAGACACTAGGATGATTGTGACCCCATGCTCGATGTTGAGGTCGTGGAGGAGGTCGTAGAACAGACGCTGGCTCTCCGCGTCCACCCCCGCGGTGGGCTCGTCCATGATCAGCAGTTCCGCCTGGGCCGCGAGGGCCTTCGCGATGAAAGCCCGCTGCTTCTCCCCTCCGGAGAGGTCGCTCACCCGGCGCTTCTCATACCCTTTCAGGCCGCTGTGCTCGATGGCCCATGCGGTGATCTCGTGATCCTCCTGGGTGAACCAGTGCAAGAGCCCACGGCTCGGCACGCGGCCGAGCAGGACGAGCTCGCGGACCGTCGCGGGGAAGTTCGGGTCGAAGTGGGTCGCGTTCTGCGCCACGTAGGCGATCCGGGTCCATCCGTGGAAGCGGGACAGGGGATCGCCGAAGAGCTCGACGGAGCCCGCGTCGGGACGCTCGATGCCGAGCATCAGCCGGAGGAGGGTCGTCTTGCCGCCGCCGTTGGGGCCGATGATTCCCAGGATATCCCCTTTTTCCACGACGAGGTCGATGCCCTGGACGACCGGAGCGCCGTCGCGGAGGAAGGCGACGCCCTCCATGCAGACGATCGGAGGGCTGATTGGCGCGGTCGGAGGAACGGTCATGAGCACTCGAGCGCGATGCGAAGGTTAACGAGGTTCTGGCTGAAAAGGCTGAAGTACGTGTCGCCTGCCTGTGCCCCGTCGGGCGTGAGCCCCTCGACCGGGCTGAGAACCATTGTGGCGACCCCGGTCTCGTCCGCCAGGGTCTGCGCGACCCGGGGATCGACGAGCTCCTCGTAGAAGATGTACTGCACGCCCGTCGCGTTGATGGTGTCCCGGATCTCCGCGAGCTGCTCTGGCGTCGGCTCCGCATCCGGAGAGAGACCTTGGATGGCGATCATCGTGAGGTCGTACCGGGCCGCGAGGTAACCGAACGCCTCGTGCTGGCTCACGAAGGTGCGCAACCCGCAGACCCGTAGCCCGGACGCGTAGACGGCATTCGTCCCCGCGAGTTCCGCTCGCACCTCCTGAGCGTTCGCATGATACACGGAGGCCCCTTCCGGGTCGGCGGCGGAGAAGGCGGCCTCGATCGCGTCCACGATCCGTCCCGCCAGGATGGGATCCAGCCATACGTGGGGGTCGACCTGTCCGTTCCCCGTCGTCCGGACAGGGAGACCGGCGGAGGTGTTGACGCGGACGGGCGGGTCCGCGGGCAATTCCGCGAACAGCGATTCGAGATAGGACTCGACGTAGCCGTTGAACACGAAGACGTCGGCCTCGTGCACCTGGGCGATCGCCGACGGGGTGGGCTCCCAGTCGTGGGGCTCGACGCCGGCTGGAAGCAGGTTGCTAACGACCGCCCGGCTGCCGCCGACCCGCGTCGCGAAGTAGTAGTATGGATAGAAGCTGGCGACTACATTGAGCGTCCCGCTGCTCGGGACGGGAGCGTTCCCAACGTAGTACGCCACCCCTGCGAGGACGAGCACCACCACGATTCCGAATGCGAGAAGGATCCGCGCCTTCTGACTGAGCATAGCGGCGAAAGAAGCGACGGCTGTTCATAAATTCTTCTGTGACGTTCATAACTTCACCTACGACAGGAATTATGAATCCGAGGGATGCGGGATTATTAAACCTTGGCAGAGCCCACATATTTACAATCTGCAGGGAATTCTTAATAAGAAATCCACTCATCATGTCGAGGGTTTCCCATGGGCATCATCTCCGTTTCCGTCCCGGACAGCCTGACGAGTCAGATGGATCACTTGATCGGCGAGCGGGGATACGCGGGCCGCTCCGACTTTGTGCGAGCCGCCGTGCGCGATTTCATCCACAGGCTCACGGAGGAGACCCGTCGAGGTGGCCGGCGCACCGCCACCATGACGCTCGTGTACCCCACCGCCATCGAACGGAGGGTCAGCGCGGTGGCGCACGACCACGGACCGATCATCACCTCGGTGATGCACTCCCACGTAGCCAGGGAACGGTGCGTCACCGTCTACATCGTGGAGGGCGAGGCGAATCGAATCCGTGAGTTCGCGACGGAGTTCAGGAAGCTCAAGGACATCGAGATGGTCATGCCGATCTACACGGATGGGACGGCGTGACGCCAGGAGGTTCTAGACCGTGGTGCCCATCCTGTTGATCGCCAGTATCATCTCATTGAGGCGCCCGGCACTTCCCCGATCGTAGGAGAAGACGATTCTCGGTTTCGACCGAAGTTCGGGCTCGTCCGCCTCCTCGCGCAACGCCGACGTCTTGGAGATCTTGCCCGAGGCGACGAGGTCCCGGAAGCTCTCATTCAGTTCGGCCACGTGGTCCTCGGATAGCTCCTTCTCCAGCCGGAGGACGAGCCGGTTTCCGACCTGGCGCGCGGAGTGGTAGGTTGAGTAATAGGACGTGATCCAGTGGGTCGCTTCCTCAGGGGAGCGCACGATCCGGTACAGAGTCAAGTCTTGCGGGGAGATGAAACCATGCGCCAGCAGCTGCTCGCGCACGAATTGGTCCCAAGTCTCCCAGTACTGCTCCCCTGGGACTTCCATGAGCACGACGGGCATGGGAGGCGCCTTCCCCGTCTGCAGGAGCGTCAGCACTTCGAATCCTTCATCGTGGGTGCCGAATCCCCCGGGGAAGAGCGCGACCGCATCGGCTTCCATGACGAAGAACACCTTGCGCGTGAAGAAGTACTTGAAGCGGACCACTTTGGGATCGTCCTGGATCACCTTCGTGGGTCCTTTTTCGAAGGGCAGAAGGATGTTCACGCCGAAGCTGTTCTCCGCTCCGGCACCTTCGATGCCCGCCCTCATGATGCCCTCCGCGGCACCGGTGATGACCATGAAGCGGTTCTCGACCAGCAAGCGACCGAGCTTCACGGCGAGTTCGTAGGAGGGACTTCCCTTCTTTTCTCGGGCCGATCCGAAGATGGAGACCTTGCGGACGCCTCGGTAGGGCTTGAAGACACGAGCGGCGTGCCGAAACTCCGCGACGGCCCGATTGATGACCTTGAGGTCTAGAATATCGAGCGCATCCCGCCGGCACTTCAACGCATTGAGCAGGATATCCCGGTAAAGGAGGGATCGGAGGTCTTGGCTGTCTGTCGTGAGAATCTCGCGGGCTGCTCGGAGCGCGTCCTCGGCATTGTCCGCTTTCCGGTTCATCATGCGGTTCTTCCCCAAAGCAAGGTTCACCCAATACGTGGGTTCGAGGTATTTCACTCTGCGTCTGACCCAGGGCGTGCCGCAGGAGGAAATGTGGCAAGGTTCCTCTCCGAAGAGCTGTGACTTGTCGGCCGCCCCTCTTCGTCAAGGCTCTCGAACGTGGCAGGGCCGTACGGCACCCCGAGCGACAAGACTATCACTCGAGGACTGGCGCTCTACCCCATGGCTTCGAGGGCGAGGAGCCGCTTCCAGCGCGCGGCGACGTCGGCCTGGATCTCCTCGATCTCGGCATCGGTGAGATGGGCGAACCGTCCTTGGACTTTCAGGTACTCCTTCACCGGCTTCGCGGTGCCGAGCTTCCGGCTGATGTGAACGACCCCGTCCACGACTTCGTAGAGGGGGAAGACGTTCGTGTCCGTCGCCAGGCGGCCAATCTCAATCGTCTTCTCCGAGGAGTACCGCCATCCGGGCGGGCACGGGGCGAGGGCGTGGAAGAACCTCGGCCCATGGATCGCTTTCGCCTTCTGGACCTTCTTCACGAAGTCCTCGGGGAACGCCACGTTCACCGTCGCCGCATACGCGGGCTTGTGGGCCGCGATGATCGCCATGATGTCCTTCTTCGGTTCCGCCTTCCCTCGGGAGGCGGAGCCCACAGGCGTCGTCGTCGTCCACGCCCCCTCCGGCGTCGCGCCGCTCCGCTGAACCCCCGTGTTCATGTACGCCTCATTGTCGTACATCACGTAGATCCCGTTCGTCCGGCGCTCGAGCATCCCGCTGAGGGCCTGCAGCCCAATGTCCGCGGTCCCTCCGTCCCCGGCGAAGCCCACGATCGTCACGTCCTTGAGCCCGAGGGCCTCCGTCGCGGCCACGAGCCCGGAGATCGAGGCGCCCGTGGCCTCGAAGGCGCAGTCGAGCATGGGCACGTCGACGGCGGTCGTGGGGAAGGGCGTGCCGATCACGGTCCAGCAGCACGCCGGGACCGTCAGGATCGTGTTCGGTCCGAGCCCCTTCAGCAGGTACCGCATGACGAGGGTCGCCCCGCAACCGGGGCACGCGGAGTGCCCCGACCGCATGTACTCCTCCGCGGGGATCGTGAGCCTAGCCAAAGCGGGGCACCTCCTTTCGCTGCTTGAGGCCGATCCATTCGACTTCGGGGCCCTCCCCCGTGAGGAGGCGATCGAAGGCCAGGCGCACGGTTTGCGGGGTGATGTCCCGGCCCCCGATCCCGGCGATGAAATCCTTGAGGAGGGGACGGTGGGCGGACTCGTAGATGGCCCCCGCGACCTCCGTGTACGCGGGGCCCGCCGCGCCGAAGGTGAAGGAGCGGTCGAGGACCCCGATGCGGTCCACGCGAGCCGCGAGATCGCGAAGCTCCCGCGCGGGGAAGGGTCGGAACATCCGCAGCTTCACGAGGCCGACCTTCAGGCCCTTCTCGCGGAGCTCGTCGACGACGGACCGCGCCGTCGTCGTCGCCGTGCCCATCGTGAGGAGGACGGCATCGGCCCCCTCGGCGCGGTACGAGGGGATGGGGCCGCCATGGTGACGTCCCGTGATTCGACGGTAGTCTTCCTCGACCTCCGCGAAGACGGTCGGAGCGCGCTCCATCGCCCGCGCGATCTTGTGCCGGAACTCCATGTAGAGGTCCGGACCCGTGAAGGATCCGAGGCGGCCGACGCTCCCCGGCTCCAGGGTGAACTGGAGGTCCCGCGGCGGGAGGAACTCATCCGCCTGGGCCTGGGAGGGCACATCCACCGGCTCGACGGTGTGGCTCAGGTAGAAGGCGTCCTCCGTGACCATCGCCGGGAGCCGGACGTCGGGATGCTCGGCGAGGCGGAACGCCATGAGGGTCGTGTCGAGGACCTCCTGGTTGCTCTCCCCGTAGAACTGGATCCAACCCGTGTCCCGCTGGGCGATCGTGTCCGTGTGGTCCGTCCAGATGGACCAGGGCGGCGCCACGGCGCGGTTCACGACGCCCATGATCACGGGCGTGCGCGCACCCGCGGCCCAGTGGAGGAGCTCATGCATGAGGAGGAGGCCCTGGCTCGACGTCGCCGTGTAGGTCCTCGCGCCCAGGGTGGCGGCGCTGATGCACGCCTGCATCGCGCTGTGCTCGGACTCGACCTTGATGTACTGTGCGGGCAGCACGCCCGTGGCGACGAACTCCGCGATCTTCTCGACAATCTGGGTCTGCGGCGTGATCGGATAGGCGGCGACGACCTGCACCCGGGCGAGCTTCGCGGCATAGGACTGGGCGTAGTTCCCGGAGATCACGAGCTCGGGCATGGGCTCAGTCCTCCTCTTTGACCATCTCAATGGCCCGCGGCTTGCATTCCTCCGCGCAGATCGCGCAGCCCTTGCAGTAGTCCAAGCGAATCACGGGGAAGCCGTCCCCATCGAACCCGATCGCGTTGTCCGGGCAGAACTTCCAGCACACGTTGCATTTCGTGCACTTCACGAGATGGATCACGGGGCGGAAGGTGCGCCAGCTCGCGGTCTTGATCACGTCGCTCGGCTCGTACGCGATGGGGGCCTCGGGGAGGTCCTCCTCCGTCTCGTAGGGATGGTGGATCTCGTGGGTCGTCATCAGGCCACCGCCAGGAGCTGGACGTCGTGGAACGCGGCCTCCGCGGCCAAGCGGTTGGCCTCCTGCTTCGCGGGGACGAAGCGGAGGACGGCCTGGACCACGGAGTCGAGGGAGACGATCCCGCCCGCGCGGGCGAGCGCGCCCAGGATCGCCGTGTTCACGATCGGCGTCGCCTTTGTCCCGAGGCCGTGTGCCAGGGCGATCCCCGTCGCATCGACTGTCGCCGTGCGGCCAGGGTACTTCCCCGCGACCGCGTCCGGCGCCTTTTCGGTGTTCACGAGGAGCAGGCCCGTCGGCTTGAGGCCCGCGAGGACATTGATCGTCCGCATGAGGCCTGCATCGAGGACGACGACGATGTCCGGCGTCGTGATGCTCGTGCGGATCTGGATCGGGCGGTCGTCGATCCGCGTGAACGCGGTGACCGGGGCCCCACGGCGCTCGACCCCGAAGAAGGGGAAGCTCTGCGGGCTCTTCCCCTCGAGGAAGGCGGCCTGGGCGAGGAGTTCCGAAGCGATGACGGCCCCTTGGCCTCCCCTACCGTGGAAGCGGACTTCGATCACGATCCCGCCAACCCATTCGACGGGCCCCGTGCGACTTCAAGGTCCCCCATGTAATGTACATATAGAGGGTATTTCCGTCCGAGTGCGGGAAAGGACTCGGGAATTGGGGTTGCCGAAATGTGCCTGACGATCCCGGCCAAGATCCTCGAGGTCCGCGGGGACCGCGCCATCGTCGCCTCCCGAGGGTGGACCCGCGAGGTGGACGTGAGCCACGTGCAGGCCCGCGTCGGCGAGTACCTGCTCGTCCAAGCCGGCGTCGCGATGATGATCCTCGACGCGAGGGAGGCTGAAGAGATCCTCCGGGCCTGGAACGAAGTCGAGGCCGCCGGCGATGCATGAGACGGTCATCGCCCAGCAAGTCTTGCGAGCGATCCTTGCGGCGATGGAGCAGCGCGGGGCCACCGCGGTGAAGGCGATCGACGTGGAGATCGGCCAGCTCGAGGCTCTCGGCACGAAGGAGCTCCAAGCCGCCTTCGACATCGTAGCGAAGGGCACCCCCGCGGAGGATGCGGTCCTCCAGGTGAAGTTGATTCCCGCGACGGGCTTCTGCCGCTCGTGCAGCGAGGAACGACCGTTTGAGATTCCACGAACCCATGGCCATGGGGAGCCTCTGGAGATCCTATGCCCGGAGTGTGGGTCTCCCCTCGAGCTCCGCGGCGGTCGAGGGTTCACGGTCCAGAGGGCCACGATGGTCCTCGAAGATCCCTAGCGTTCCGTCCCCCGCGGAAGAGGCCTTAAGGCTCTCCTCCGCTCCCGTCGTCTCGATCGTTCCATGGCGTCCCCGGCGAAGCTACAGAGGAGGCGAACGTTTCGGCTGAGGCCGCGGGCCCCCTTCCACTTCGACGCGAACCTCCACAAGCCGTCCCACTTCCCTTCCTCGGACAACGCATGGCAGCCGGGCAGGTTCTGGATCACGATGCGCTGGCGCGGGAGGCGACTCGGCCTCGAAATGAGGAACGTAGGCTCGCAGGACGCCCCCGAGATCCGGCTCACGGTGTTCTCGGCCTCAGGCCTCTCCGAGGGCTACCTTCGCGGGCTGCTCCCCGAGATCGCGTGGCGGTTCAACCTCAACCAGGACATCTCTGAGTTTACGGAGGCGTACGTGGACGACGAGTACCTCGGCCCCGCGATCACCCGCTGGCGGGGGATGAAGCCGATCGCGGCCAACTCACTCTACGAGACGCTGATGATCTACGTCGTCTTGCAGAACGCGGTCATCCGCCGCAGCATCCAGATGCTCGAGGCCCTCTTCGATCACTTCGGCCGGGAGGTCCTCTTCGCCGGGAAGGCGCTTTCGACGTTCTGGACGCCGCAGGAAATGGCCCTCATCACGGAGGACGCGTTGCGGGGACTCAAGGTGGGCTACCGCGCCAAGACGTTCCTGAGGATCACGGAGCCTTTCGCCGCAGGGACGGTCGACGAACGCACCCTCCGCACGCTGCCGAAGGATACCATCGCGCAGGCGATCGACAGGCTCTACGGCGTCGGCCCTGCGACGTTGGAATACCTCCTGTTCGAGGACTTCTATTTCCTGGACGCCCTCCGGGTCATCCCGCCCTGGGAGCGGAAGATCATGTCCCGGCTCCTGTTCCAGCGGAGGCTCGTCCCGGAGGAACGAATCCGAAGCTTCTTTCGGAGCCGGTATCCGGGTTTCGAGAAGCTCGCGTTCCACTACCTGTGGGAAGACCTCTTCTGGCGGCGGGAGCACGAGTCCATCGAGTGGCTTGAGAGGGAGATTCGTCGGTGAGGCGACCGACATTCCTCACGGGAGGCCGCGCAATCCCGCGAGGGCTTCGTTCGCCGCGTCCAGCGACCGCGCCGTGTATTCCTTCAGGTTGGCGAGTTGGCCGGGGGAAAGGACCATCGCGGGCCAGCCCCAGTGCAAGCCGACGGAGTCATCCCGGACAACCCGCGGGAGAATCTTGGGGTCGAATCGAACGGTCTCTTGGGTTGACCCGCCCAAGGCGAGCCCGCCATCTCGGGCGGCGAGGGTGGGCTTCTCGACGACGAGGGAGGCTTTCGTCTTCCGGAGCACGCGGCCCCATCCGGGGCGACAGGATTCCATGTTCGGCAAGGTCGTCTCCACGTGGCCGGTGACCATCCCGACGCCGACGAAGGTCACGTGAAACGCGTGGTGCGGGATCGGATGGGTCGGGAGATGGTCCTGGAGCCGCTTCGCCATCGTCCGCGGGAGGCCACGGCCCACGAGGGTGTCCAACAGGGCCCGGAAGTCCTCGCGGGTGAAAGCATCCAGAAGTTCGTTCCCGATCCAGTACGCCTCGACGACGTCATGGTCGAAAGCGTCCCGTCCGTGCTTGGAGGCGATCGCCTCCAGATACGGTTCCAGCGCCTCGAAGCGGCGCAGGACCTGTCCCGCGGCCTCGAGATCCTTCCCCTCGACGATTGCCCGGTACAGCGTGGGCTCCGCGTCCGCGGGGCCGCAGTACTTGAGGCGGTTCGTCGCGAGGCTGAACCGCGCGCCGAGCTGGACTCCCTGCATGCTCAGGTCCCGCTGCGGATCCGGGACCGCACCGCCTTCGCGAGGTAGATCCACGTCCCCTTCATCGAAGCGAGCCCGATCGCCAAGGCCACGCCGAAGACAATCGCAACGGCGCCGGCGGCCTGGCCGGCCGTGAAGGCGCGGTTGCGGACGAGGACCTCGAGGGCGAAGGTGATCGGGAAGCCCAGGACGAGGACCGCGGTCGCGACGGACACATCGACTTGTTTCAGGCCTGCGTACCAGGTCGTCACGAAGGCGAGGAGCAGGAGGGCGCTCAGGGCGACCCACTGCCACTGGGGCCCACTCAGGGCCGCGACCGCGCCGAACTGCCCCGTGAGCCCAAGATAGGCGGTCAGGAAGAGGCCACCGATGCCCATCCGGGCCAGGGCGACCGTCCCGGGGGACAGGTCCCGCAGCGTCCGCTTGGACAGGGTGTACTCCCCGGCCCACATCGCCGTCGCAAGGAGAACGAAGGCCGTGCCGTCCGTCCACACGGGCGACGTCACCGCGAGGAGCAGGAAGTTCCCCGCGAGGAGGAGGCCGGCGGCGAGTGCGGTGCGCGCGGACAGGCGCTCCCGCAGGAATACCACGCCGAGGACGGTCGCCATGAGGAAGAGCGTTCGGTAGCCGAAGCTCGCCGTCGTGGCACCGCCCGCCCCGGTGGCCATCTGGAGCCCGTGGAAGAACAGGAGGAACGGGACGAAGCCGCCGATGAATCCGATCACAAGGAGCCGGGCCCAATCCCGCCGCCTGATGCTCCTTCGGAGAGAGCCGCGGGCGAGGACCGCCAGGGGCACGAGCATCGCCGCCACGGTCAGGTTCCGCACGGTGACGAAGGCGTCCGAGTTCATCCCCTGGACTCCGTAGGCGTTCACAAACGTCGACACGCCGCTGATCAGGGCCGTGAGGAGCACAAGGAGGACCCCCGGACCCACCGCCCTTCCGATCTTCCCTTCCTTCGCGAACATCTGATCACCTAGGCGAATTGGATGGAATACTCGTCTTGAATCGTAATCCCGTAACCGATGTCGAGGGCTTCAAGGTTCATCGCCGCGAGCTTCGGTGGGACGTGGGCCACCACGGCCTTCCGGATGGCATCCAACGGCACGGGAATCACCTTCGTCCCGAGGACTGCTCCGAGGAGCACGCTGTTCGCGACGATCTCGTTCCCGATGGAGCGAGCGATGCGGTCCGCATCGATGGCGAGGACGCGGCCCGCGCGCTCTTGGAGCTGCCGCTGGAGGTCATCGAGGGCGGGGTACGCTTCCTGGCCGAGGACCACGGTGAGGGGACGGATCGGCGTGATCGCGGTCACGACGACGGTCTTGCGGTAGGCCCACGGCAACAGCCGCACGGTCTCGAGGGGTTCCAGGCCCACGATCGCGTCGGCCTCGCCCTTCTTTACCATCGGCGTCTGGACGGGCCCGAACCGGACCGTGGAGACGACGGACCCGTACCGCTGGGACATCCCATGGACCTCGGACATCTGCGCCTTCACGCCCTCCAAGAGGGCGGCCTCGGCGAGGATGCGGGCGATGAGGACGACCCCTTGGCCTCCGACCCCCCCGATGACGACGCTCGTACCCTTCATCACTTCACCCCGACGGCCTTGAGGATCGCCTTCGGCGGGCAGACCTCGACGCAGACGCCGCAGCCGTTGCAGAGGAGGGGGTCGATCACGACGCTCTCGTCCGGCAGTCGGACCAACGCGGGACAGGCGAAGGCATCGATGCAGAAGCCGCACTTCGTGCACTTCAGAAGGTCGACCTCGTAGACGTCCGGGATCGTCCCGGCCTTCCTGGCATCGCGCAGCTCGAGGAGCCGACACTGGTGGCGAGCGATGATCACGCTCACGCCGTCGCGCTCGAGGGCCTTGCGGAAGGCCTTCGTGAGGGCCTTCACGTCGTAGGAGTCGATTGTTTCCACGCTCCCGACCCCGCACGCGCGGACGAGGCCCTCCATGTCCACCGCGGGATGGCCGGCCTCGGGAATTCCAGGGTGGGGCTGGTGGCCCGTCATCGCCGTCGTGCCATTGTCGAGGATGCAGACGGTCATTGTGACGCCCTGGTGGACCGCGTGGATGAGGGGCGGGATCCCCGCGTGGTAGAACGTGGAGTCGCCGATGAACGCAACGACTTTCTGGTCCGTGGCCGAGGCCAGGCCCGCGCCCGTCCCGATCGAGGAGCCCATGCACAGGAGGACGTCGCCCGCATTCGTCGGAGGGAACTCGATGAGGCTGTAGCAGCCGATGTCCACGGGGAACAGCACGTCATGCCGACGGGAGGCCTGACGGGCCGCGTAGGCCGCGCTGCGGTGGCCGCAGCCCGGGCACAGGATCGGCGGCCGCGCGGGGATCTTCGGCGGCTTCACCTCCCGGAGGCGCTGGACCGCCTTCGCCTCAAGGAGGCCGAGGCGCACGAGGGCTTCCGCGATGACGTCCGGATCGAGCTCCCCCGTCCGCGGGAGGAGGCCTTGCGCCTTTCCGTAGACTTCGATGGGAATGCCGAACTCGTTCGCGAGGCTCCGGACCGCGTCCTCGAGATACGGCTCGAGCTCCTCGACCACCACGACCCGCTTCACGCTCCGCAGGAACGTGGCCAGCTTGGTCCGGGGCAGGGGGTTTGACAGCCCGATCTTCAGGAGGCGGCCCTTCAGCTCGCCGTCGTACTCGACGACGTAGGTGTACGCGGGCCCCGAGGTCACGATGCCCGTGTCTCCCGGAGCGTGCAGCTCCTCGAGGCGGTTGAACGGAGTTGACTCGGAGATGCCTTCCGCGAGGCGCATCTTGTGGAGGACGCGTTTGTGGCCCTCCCTCGCATTCGCGGGAAGCATGACGAACCGCGCGGGCTCGCGCTTGAACTTCGCCTTGCCCTGGGCCTTTCCCCTCTCACCGACCTTGACGGGACCGCGGGCGTGAGAAATCCGCGTCGTCGTTCGCAGGATCACGGGGAGCTCGAGGAACGCGGACAACTCGAAGGCGAACTTGGTCATGTCGAGGCATTCCTGCGCCGTGGACGGCTCGAGGATGGGGAGGTTCGCGAGGCGGCCCATGAGGCGGCTGTCCTGTTCGTTCTGGCTCGAGTGGCAGCCGGGATCGTCCGCGGTCACGACGACCATGGCCCCCCGCACGCCCGCGTAGGCGAGGGTCATCAGGACGTCAGAAGCCACGTTCAGGCCGACGTGCTTCATGGAGACGAGGGACTTGAGTCCGGCGATCGCCGCTGCGGCCGCGACCTCCATCGCGACCTTCTCGTTCACCGCATACTCGAACCGGAGTCCCGCGGCCTTCGCGACGTCCTCGAGGACGAAGGCGATCTCCGAGGAGGGCGTCCCGGGGTACGTGGACGCGAAATCCACTCCGGATTCGAGGGCCGCCCGGGCGATGGCCTCATTCCCGAGGAGGAGCAACGTCTCGCCCGCCTTGGCATCCCAGAGGCGCTCGAACTCGGCTTCCACGGTCATCGCCTCGACGACTCTGCGAGGGCGACTCCCCGCGGCGACTTGGAATCGACGCGGCCGGCCCACCCAAGCCATCCGGAGGAGTACATCGCTTACCCTCGGTCCCGTTGCGGCATCCCATCTGGAGCCCGCGCAATTTGGCAACTGGGCAATGACTACATATACCGGTGGTAAAAGCAGGGGCGTACACACGCGGACGGCAGCCGGTGGGTGTTCGAAGCCGTACGCGCGCCGAGCCCATGCCCTTCGCGCTGACGCCTACCGGGGAACCACCGGGTCTGCCGCCCGGATAGCCAAACCTACTTACGCGTTCGCTCGCATGCGCTCCGAGCGACCGAGATGTCCACCGTCGAGATTCGCACCCTGAAGGAAGTGAACCTCAAGGGGGGAACGATCGTCGCCGCTTTCCCCAGCGTGGGACTCGTGAGCACGATCACGGCCACGTACATGATCCAGATGCTCCCCGTCGACCAGGTGTGCGCCCTCGAGTCCGAGGACTTCCCATCGATTTCGATGATCTACGCGAAGAAGCCGAAGTTCCCCGCGAGGGTGTACGCCTCCCCGCGCCACAAGCTCGCCATCTTCATCTGCGAGATGTCCCTGCCCGCGAAGGTCCATCGGCCCGTCGCGTACGCCCTCTTGAAGTGGGCCGGGGACCAGGGCATCCGTCAGATCGTTTCCCTGGAAGGGCTGCCCGTGGAGGCGGAAGGCCCCCTCGCCGGAGAGCCTGCAGTACACGGCGTGGGGAGCACGGAACGGGCCAGGTCCGAACTCGACACGCGAAAGATCCCGCAGCTGGAGACGGGGATGATCGCGGGGGTGACGGGCGTCCTGCTCAACGAGGGACGGTGGCGGAAGATGGACGTGATCGCGCTCCTGGCGGAGGCCCGACCCGATGTGCCGGATGCCCACGCGGCGGTGTCCCTCGTCCGGGCCGTTGACACGCTCCTCACGGACGTCGAGATCGACCTGAAGCCCCTTCAGCAACAGGCGATGGCCCTCGAGGGATACCTGCAGCGCCTGAAGCAGCAGGCGCTGCCCGCTGTGAAACAGGAGCCCATCCCCCCGGACATGTACCGCTGACACGCGTGCGAACGGTTCCCTAAGCCACTTTACATTCGTAAGGCATAAGGGGGATGACGGACCGCCCCGATGGGACCCTCCCCCGAAAGGGTACCTGAGGCAACGATGGCGACGGATCCCGTGTGCGGCATGTACGTGGACGAGGCGAGGTCGACTCTGGCCGCGGTCGTCCGCGGCCGGCAGTACTACTTCTGCTCGGAGACCTGCCGGGAGACGTTCACGGCCCCGGAGAGGGAAAGGACGCGGCTGGGGCGCCTCGCGGCCTTCAGCCTCGGGGTCGGGATCCCACTCTTCATCATCGCCCTGGGGATGGGCCTCGGCTGGTTCCTCCAAGACGCCATGGAGCCCATGAACGTGGTGTTCTTCATCCCCGCCACCGTCGTCCAGTTCGTCGCCGGCTGGCGCTTCTACCGCGGCACCTGGGACGCGATTAGGAACCGCAGCGCGAACATGGACGTCCTCATCGCCATTGGAACGACGGCGGCGTGGGGCTACAGCGCCGTCGTCACCTTCCTCCCGTACCTGGGGGTACAGGGCGTCAATCCTGCGACGTATTACGACACCGCCGCAGTGATCATCGGCCTCATCCTCCTGGGGAAGTACTTCGAGGAGATCGCGAAGGGCAAGGCCGGCGACGCGATCCGCAAGCTCATGGACCTCGCTCCGCGCACGGCCCACGTGCTCCGGGATGGGAGGGAGGAAGAGATTCCGGTCGAGCAGGTCCAGGTGGACGACCTCACGATTGTGCGCCCCGGGGAACGCCTACCCGTGGACGGCGTCATCATGGAGGGCTTCTCTGCGATCGACGAGTCCATGATCACTGGCGAGTCCATTCCCGTCGACAAGAAGGTCGGCGACACGGCGATCGGCGCGACGATCAACAAGACCGGACTCCTGAGGGTCAGGGCGACGAGGGTCGGCGCAGACACGACGCTGAACCAGATCATCAAGCTCGTTGAGGATGCCCAGGTGGCCCGCGCCCCCATCCAGAAACTCGCGGACCGCGTGTCCGCGTTCTTCGTCCCCTCGGTCATCGCCATCGCGACGGCCACGTTTCTCCTCTGGTACCTCGCCCTTGGCGCGACCGTCGCGCACTCGCTCGTGTTCTTCATCGCCGTCCTGATCATCGCATGCCCGTGCGCCCTCGGCATCGCGACGCCGGCGGCGATCATGGTCGGCACGGGCAAAGGCGCGGAGAGTGGCCTCCTCATCAAGGGCGGCGAGTACCTCGAGAAGGCCCACAAGCTCACGACGGTCGTCTTCGACAAGACGGGAACGCTGACGAAGGGCAAGCCCTCGGTGACGGACATCGTGCCCGTGGGCTCACCTCCGGAGGACGAGCTGCTGTGCCTCGCGGCCTCTGCAGAGAAGGGCTCCGAGCATCCCCTCGCCGAGGCGATCGTGAATGCGGCCTTGGAACGCGGCCTCACGCTCACGGACCCCAAGAACTTCGAGGCCATCCCGGGCCACGGCATCCGGGCGACGATCGGCGAATGGCACGTCCTCCTAGGGAACCGGACGCTCATGGCCCAAGCAGGGATCGACATGGACCTCGCAGAAGATACCCTCGGCCGGCTGGAAGGCGAAGGGAAGACGGCCATGCTCCTCGCAGTCGACGGCGAGCTCGCCGGGGTCGTCGCCGTCGCGGACACCTTGAAGGAACACTCCATCGAAGCTGTGCGCGCGCTCAAGTCCATGGGCATCGAGGTTGTCATGCTGACGGGCGACAACCGCCGGACGGCAGAGGCAATCGCTCGGGAGGCGGGTGTGGACTCCGTACTCGCAGAGGTCCTGCCTGGACAGAAGGCGGAGAAGATCCGCGAGCTTCAGTCCCGCGGAAAGGTCGTCGCCATGGTCGGCGATGGAATCAACGACGCACCCGCCCTGGCGCAGAGCGACGTAGGCATCGCCCTCGGGAGCGGCACGGACGTGGCGATGGAGGCGGGGGGCATCGTCCTGATTAAGGACGACCTCCGCGACGTCGTCGCGTCGATCCAGCTGAGCCGCCGGACCGTGCGCAAGATCCGGCAGAACCTCTTCTGGGCCTTCTTCTACAACACGGCCCTCATTCCCCTCGCCGCCGGGATCCTCGCGGGGATCGGGATCGTCCTCGACCCGATCATCGCCGGGGCCGCGATGGGCTTCAGCTCCGTTTCCGTGGTGATGAATTCCATGACCCTGCGGCATTTCAAGCCCGAGTTGTGAATCCAAGGAGGTGAAGCGTGGAAAAGGACCCCATTTGCGGCATGATGGTGGACCCGAAGAGGGCCGCCGGAAGCTCTGTGCACCAGGGGAAGACGTACTACTTCTGCAGTCCCGGGTGCAAGAGCACGTTCGAGAAGAACCCCGCCAAGTACGCAAAGTGACCTGGCGGGCCTTTCCCCTTACGTCCGGTTCGACACAAACGTTTAATGGGAGTCGGGAGGTGGCTCCTCCGTGGCGTCCTGGGTCTGGGCGAAGCTCACGTGGAGCCGCGCCCTTTTCCTCCTCCTCGCGCTGAACCTCCTCTGGACCGCATCCCTGTTCATCGCGCCCTTCACCATTCCACCGGGCTCCTTCGCCCACGAAGTCGGCGGCGCGAACACGATCGATCATGAGGACATCTGGCAGACCTTCTCGTTGTACCCACGCGCCGTCTACACCTTCGGCGACTTCCAGTGTCACCAGCTGTGGAGCCGCTCCCTCTGGCTCAACGGGAACCAGCTCCCCATCGACGCGCGCATGACGTCGATGTACATCTTCGCGAACTTCGGGCTTGTTGCCGCGGCTCTCGCAACTCCGTCGACGTCCACGGGCCAGGTCATGCTCAACGCCCTCCCCGAGTCCGTGCGTCGGCGTCTCGCGAAGCTGGGGCCGGAGAAGGCGGGGGCGCTCATCGTCGTGATCGGCCTCTTGCCCATCGCCATCGACGGCTTCACGCAGCTCTTTTCCAGCGTCACGCACTATGAATCCACGAACCTGACGCGGATCCTCACCGGGATGCCCGGCGGCTTCGTCGGAGGCCTCCTCGTCGGCGCGATGCTCGTCTCCATGCGGCAGTTCTCCGCGGACCTCCAGATGCTCCGCGCCCGCTCTGCCTCGCGCGCACCACAGACGCGCTGAGCGAAGCTATTTACAGGACCCCCGTATCGGCCCATCGTGGCGCGTCGGAAACGGAAGGAGGAGGAGCCCGAATGGACGCCCCCCGAGTTCGATGAAGTCGGCTACATGCGGAAGGAGATCGAGAGCGCCCAAGTGGCCCTCGTCATCATCGCGTGGTCCGCCGTCGGCGCGGGGCTCGCCTACGTCCTCTCGATCTTCGTGCATCCCGCCGCGGGCTTCCTCCTGGGCCTGGCTGCCTTCGCCCCCCTCTACTTCTTGCTCCCGGCCCTCCGTCTCCCGGTGGCGACCTTCAAGCGCCGGGACTGGTTCGGACACGCGAGCATTTACTTCTTCTGCTGGCTCGCCTTCTTCATCCTCCTCCTGAACCCGCCTTTCGGGGACCATACACCGCCGACGATCCAGTTCGTCGCCGTGGGCTCCTATCCCTCGACGAACCTGTCCGATCCGGCGGCACACTCGATCCCCTGCACCCTCGTCACCGGCGCGTCCGTGAGTGTGCCGACGAACAACACGTTTTACGTAATCTTCCGGGCCACGGACAACGTGGCCGTCTCCAACGTCACCGTCCAGGTCACCCAGCAGACGACGACGACCCCCACGCCGGACCTCATTCAAGGTCGGCTCAGCGTGTGCAGTGACTCCCCCGTGGGAACCGAGAATCTTCCGGGGACGTACGCCGTGAAGGTCCCTGTATCGGGTTCGCAGATCACCGTGACCGTGAGCACGCGAGACGGCGCAGGGCTCACCACGACGGCGGCGATTAGCATTCTCCCGATCCAGACGTAGGCGTCTACCGTTCCCAAGGGAACGTCTTGTCGAGGAGCTTCGTCCACGCTTCCGCATATGCGGCCCGGAGGGCGGCGGAGCCCGCATAAACTCGGAGGGACTTGCGCGCCGAACGATCGAGGTCCTTGCCGAGGCTCATCGCCCGCCAGTTCGCCTTCACGAGGTCGGCGGGAGTGGACGACTCCCGAACCACCTCCACGGTCCATCGTTCGCCCACGAGGAACGGGCCCGCGATCGCCTTGCGATTTCCGCGCCATTTCTCGAGGAAGTCCTTCGTGTTCTTCACCCAGACCGGCGGCCCCGAGTGCCGCTGGACGCGGGGTAAGGAGGCGATTTGGAACTCGAAGAGGAAGAGGGCCTCCTTCCCCACGACGTCGAAACGGGAGTCGAGGACCACGAAGTCGTGGCGGTCGAAGAGGTCCGAGAAGGCCCGGTGGGCCTTCCGCAGCTGGGGGTAGAGCACGTCCTCCGTCACTCCAGGGGCTCGGGCCGCGACCGCCAAGAGGCCGGCGCCGCGTCGGCGGACGAGGGCACGGAGCCTCGCCACCGTCATGGGCTTGGGGGGGCGGGGAAAGAAGAAGCGCTCGCTCGGTACGCGCAGGTACTCCCGGGCGGCGTAGGTGAATGTCGCCATCTGCTCCACGGAGACCGCGCTCGCGACGTTCCGGTTCGGGTCGACGGGATCCACGACGACGAGGGGCTCGCCGAACTCCTTCGCTGCGGGCCGATCCAGGTCGAGGACGATGCCCGGCCGCCACGACTGGCTCGCGACGAGGACGCCGCGGAACGTTCCATGCTTGAGGACGAGGAGCTCGCACAGGTAGCCGCTGAACCCGCGGATCTTCGCCTCCGCCCCGTAGACGCCGATCCCCTCCGCCCAGGCCTTCAAGAGGCGGATCTCGTTCGCCTGGCCGTCCTTCAGTCGGCCGAGGACGAAGTCCACGTGGAAGGGCGTGCGGTCGACCGCGCTCATCCGCTGGCTCGCGTCCGTGATTCGGTAGCAGGGGACGACCTCGACCTCGAAACCGCGGTACCACCCGTGGGTGTACGGATGCTCCGCGTATTGCTGCACGCGATCCTCGAGGATCTCCCCGAGCGCGAGGCCGCGGGCCTCGAGGTCTGGCCGCGGCAGGTCCGGGGGGAAGGCCACGAAGAGGTCGACCTCCGGTTCCGTGAGGTGGGTGCCCTTCGCGACGGACCCCGCAAGGAACGGCTTCGCCTCCCATCCGCGGGCCCGGAGGATCCCCTCGATCTTCCCGAGGAGCTCCTTCACGGTCGCGGCGAGGCGGACCTCCTCATCCCGGGAGGGGCGGATCCTTGCGAGCACGGATTCCTCGACGCTCATGAGGGCCGCATGCAGGATGGCGGTTAAAAGGTCATGGGGCGAGAATCAGGGCAGGCCGGAGAGGGCCCGCGCATTGAGGTACGCCTGGACCGCGCCGTTGATGATGAACTGCACGGCGATCGCCGCGAGAAGGAGGCCCATGATGCGGCCGACGGCATGGGTGCCCGTGCGGCCGATCCGCTTGAAGATGGGATCGGCGTAGTACATGAAGAAGAAGGTCACGAGGATCGCGACGAGGATTCCTGCGAAGACGAACATCTTGTCGAAGGGGTCTGAGACGGGATGGCTCATGTAGATCATCACCGTCGTGATCGCCCCCGGGCCCGCGAGGAGGGGGATTCCCAGAGGGATGATGCCGATGTCCTCGCGCTCAAGGGTTTCCGCGTGCTCCGATTCCGTGAGCTTCACCCGCGGCCGCTCCCCGTGGAGCATCTCCAAGGCGATTCCGAAGAGGACGATGCCCCCTGCGATCTCGAAGGCGGGAATCGTGAAGCCGAATGCATCGAAGATCCATTGCCCGAAGATCGCGAAGATCCCGAGGGTCGCCGTCGCCACGATGCAGCTCCTCGTGATGACCCGCTGCTTCTCCTCGCGGGTCAGGTCCTCCGTGAGGATGAAGAAGAAAGGGACCACGCCAATCGGGTCTACGATGGCGAAGATGGAGGCCATGGCCGTCGCACCGAACGCGACGTCGACCATGACCATCCCGGATCTCGAGGAAGGATGCGGCCTAGTGTTTCGTCATCAGCTTCATCCAACCAGCGGACTCATACACGGCGAGGTTCCGCTTGTTGGCGGTCTGCATGAACTCGTCCCAGGTGATGACCTCGAGCTTGTCGCTCGGCGTCTTGGAGAACCGCAGGGTGTTCGTGCCCTTCACCTTGCTCGGCTGCAGGCCCTTCTCCGCCGCGATCTGCTGGGCTACCTCGAACGAGATCTCTCGGAGCGCTGGCATTCTACCATCCCTTCGCCGCCTCTCCGTATGGAGAGGCGCAGACGGTCGTACGACATGGTTTGGATATATGTCTTTCGTTTGTCTGACGGTCAATTGACAAACCTCGGAGCGGCGGGGGCGATGGTCCGATCGTGGGCCCGTGGTCCCGTCTCGCGCCCTCACGGCCGCCAAGGTCGCAGGAAACGCCATCGGAAGCCTCATGTTCTCACACCTGATTCCCTCGGGGGACGGCTTATATAGCCTGTTTCGACAGTGCTAACCCAAGCCGCCAGACCCTGGTGGTGACCCAGAATGGCCAGCGAAAAGCCGTCCCCCCTTATCCTGGACGCCGTCAAGGCATCCGCGTCGAAGTTCAAGGAAACCAAGTCCGCCCTTGACGCCCGCGCGAAAGAGCTCGAGGCCCTGAAGGCCCAGCTCGACGCGGAGCGCGAGGAGCTCAGCCGTCAGTCTGCGAAGCTCCAGGCGGATCGCTCGGCCTTCGCGAAGGAAAGGGAAGAGGTCGCGGACGCTCGCGCGTCGGCGGACAAGGACCTCTCCTCCGTGAAGGCAGAGCGGGAGAAGCTCGCGGGGGAAGAGAAGCGATTGCAGGACTGGGCCCGCGCCCTCAACGATCGCGAGAAGACGATCAAGGACAGCGAGGACCGCATCCGACGTCTCGAGGTCGAGCTCACGGGCCAGATCCGGGACTCCGAAGCGAAGCTCCAGTCCCTCGTCGAGCGCGAGGAGCTCATGGCCCAACGGGAGCGGTCCCTCTCGGAGATGATCGACCGGTTCTCCGGGATGGAACAGGGAATCACCCAGAGGGAGCGGAGCCTCGCGAAACGCGAGGAGGAACTGATCAAGCTCCAGAACGAGCGGCTCTCGGCCCTCGAGGCGAGGGAGAGAGAGCTCCTCAAGATCACCGAGGACATGCACGCGCGGCAGAAGGAGTCCCTGACCCAGCACGAGTCCTTCGTCGAACTCCAGAACAACCTGAAGGGGGAGCTGAACAAGCTCGCCTCGGAGCGGGAGAAGCTCGCCGTCAAGGAGAAGAGCCTCATCGAGGCCGAGAAGTACCTCGCCGCGGCCCTCGAGGCGAGCGGCATCGAGATGGGCGTGGAGTCGACCTCCCCGCCACGGGCACCGCCGCCTCCGCCCGCGGAGGAGCGCCCACCGGCACCGCCGCCTGCCGCCCCGTCGCCGAAGCCAGAGTTCCCTCGAGATGAGCTCATGGAGGAAGAGGCGGGCGCCCAGGCGAAGCCGAAGGTCTCGCGGACCGAAGCCCTCGACCGGATGACGAGGGCCCTGGAGACCGCGAAGCGTGCGCGCGACGCAGGCAGGAACGTGAGCGAGATTCGGAAGATCCTGAAGCAGGCGCGTTCCGCCTTCGAGGCGGGCGAATATGACACCGCGGTCCGCCTCGCGGATGAGATCCTCAAGGAGCTGGAGACGGCTCCGTTTCCTCGATAGACCCGCCATCCGCTGCGACGGGAGCCCAGGGAGGCCCCAGGGGCGCGGGGGCGCCGTATTCCATCCCCGTCATGGGCATCCCGCCCCACGGGTCGGGATCGGAGCGGGGGCCCGCGAAGTACGACTTGATCGCATTGACGACGAAGATGACCTGGCCGGCGCCAAGGATGAACGCGCCGATGGACGCGAGCCAGTTCAGGGTCCACAGAGATACTGGGTAATCGTACACTCGGCGGGGCATGCCCTCGAGGCCGAGGAACAACATCGTGAAGAACACGAGGTTCAAGCCGATCATCGTGAAGGCGAAGTGCCAGCGGCCGAGCCGTTCCGAATACATCCGCCCCGTCATCCGCGGATACCAGTAGTAGAGCCCCGCAAAGGCGCCCATGATCGTGCCGCCAAAGAGGACGTAGTGGATGTGGCCGATGACCCAGTACGTGTCGTGGACGGCGTAGTCCACGGGGATCGGCGCCTGGAACACCCCCGTGATCCCGCCGATCACGAACATCCCCACGAAGCCGATCGCGAAGAGCATCGGCGTCTTGAGCTCGATGACCCCGCCCCACATCGTCATGATCCAGTTGAAGACCTTGATCCCGCTCGGCACCGCGATGACGAGGGTCAGGATCATGAAGGGCAGCCGCGCGGAGAGGCTGATCCCCGTCGTGAACATGTGGTGGATCCAAACGCCGAAGGAAAGGAACGCGATCGCGACGGTGGACAGGGCAATCGCCTTGTACCCGAAGATCGGGCGGTGAGCGAAGCGCGGGATGACCTCCGAGATGACGCCCATCGCAGGCAGGATCATGATGTACACGGCGGGGTGGGAGTAGAACCAGAAGATGTTCTGCCACATGATCGGGTCGCCCCCAACCGCGGGAGACAGGAACGCGGTGACGCCATGACGGTCGAGGAGGAGGACGAAGAGGCCCGCGGCGAGGACCGGCGTGGCCACGAGGATGATTCCCGCGGTCGCGAGGACGGACCAGACGAAGAGGGACATGTTCTTGAATGTGATTCCGGGCACGCGGTGCCGCAAGATCGTGACGATGAAGTTGATCGCTCCGGTCGTCGAGGAGATGCCGAGGAGCTGGAGGCCGATGATCCACATGTCGACGCCGATCCCCTTGTCGTAGACGGAGAGGGGGGTGTAGCCCGTCCATCCGACGTTCGCGGCGCCGAACCACATGATCACGCCCGCGAAGGGGATGAGCCAGTAGCCCAGGGCGTTGAGCCGAGGAAAGGCCATGTCCTTCGCGCCGACGAGGGGCGGGACCATCAGGTTCCCGAAGCCAACGAGGATCGGGATCGCGACGAGGAAGATCATCGTGGTCCCGTGCATCGTGAAGAGCTCCGTGTACACGTCGGGGCTGACGATCGTCGGCCCGGGGTACGCGAGCTCTGTGCGGATGACGAGGGCGAGGGCACCCCCGAGGATGAAGAAGAGGATCCCCGTGACGATGTACAGGATGCCGATCTCGTGGTGGTTCGTCGTGTAGATCCAGCGCAGGAGCCCGATGTGGCTCGACTCCGCCTCGTGTTTCGAGACCACTTCGCCCGCCATTCGCAACCCCGGGAGAAACCGTCGTCTTCTTCGGTTCGCCGAAACCCGAACCCCAGCGTCGGAGAAAAAGGTTTCCACCGGCGGCTGCGTGCATCGTCAACCTGCGACGGACTTCGTAGCTTGCGCATGGAGAAACGACGAGTTAGGGAAGCCTCACACTTCGGGCGACCGCAAACCCTTTAGAGCACGGCGGTGTACAGCGCCGCGATGTTTGGCCTGCGCCGACGCGCCCTCCTCGCGTTGGGCGTCCTCCTCTTCCTCTTTGGCGGCGTGGGATCCGCCCTCGCAGCCCCTGGAACCTCGACGGCGCCCGAGTTGAACACCCTCTTCTACCTCGTCCTTGCCTTCGGACTAGGGATCGGCGTCTTCGTCGGCGTCGCGATGGTCTACACGATCCTCAAGTTCCGGAAGCGGAAGGGGCACGAGACGGTGAGCCCCAAGCTGACGACGAGCAACCATCGCCTCGAGGCGGCGTGGACGATTGTGCCCGCGCTCATCCTCCTCCTCGTCGGGATCCTGGCTTTCCAAACGTTGCAGGTCACGGACGCGATCCCGCAGAACCCGGACGTCATCGTGACCGTAATCGGCCATCAATGGTGGTGGGAGTTCTACGCGAACTTCACGTCGAACGGGACGTCCGTGCACACCTTGGACGGAACCTTCACCGTGGCCGCGAACATGACGGTGAAGCTCATCGTTGTCGCCGCGGATGTGATGCACTCCTTCCTCGTGCCGCAGATTTTCGGCCTCCACATCGACGCGGTCCCCGGGCACGTGAACACGTTCTGGTTCAAGCCCACGACGCCGGGGAACTACGACATCGTCTGCACGCAGTTCTGCGGGACCGGTCACTATCAGATGGTGGGTACCCTTGTCGTCACGCCGAGCTGAGGCCGCGGTCCTCCTCGCGGCCCTCGCACTCGCGCTCGGGGCGCTCCCCCTTCCCGCAAGGGCCACGAGCCCTGCACCTTCGGCCGCCCAGGCGGAGACCGCGTACACGCTCTACGGAGACATTGCGACGGGCTGGGGGAACCGGACGAACGCGATCACGAACCCCGGTCCCACCCTGTATGTCTATGCCGGGGACAATGTGACGCTAACGCTGTACAGCACGCAGACGGGAGTCGTTCACGACTGGTTCATCGACTTCAACAAGGACAAGCGGCCCGATGGGTCAGAGCCGACCTCCCCGGACTTCAGCTCCCAGGCGACCCCGCTCGTCTGGAGCTTCATCGCGCCCCTGAACGCGACAGGCATCTGGCCGTACTTGTGCAAGTACCACACGATCACGATGACCGGCCAGATCGTGATCCTGAGCCCCAAGAACGTGACGTTGTACGGCAGCGTCGGGGCGGGAGGCGTCCCCGCGGGTTGGGGCTTCACGAATGCCTCGATCACAGAGCCGGGGCCGACCCTGTACCTGCTCGCAGGCGTGAACGTGACGCTTCATCTCATCTCGGCGGACGGCCAGACGCACACATGGTTCATCGACTACGACAACGGAACGAGCCCGACAGGCGGGGAGCCCGCCTCCCTGCAGTTTCAGTCGACCCCGATCGATTTCCTGTTCGCGCCGGACCGAACAGGGACGTTCCTGTACCGTTGCGGCATCCATCCCATCCAGATGACCGGGACCGTCGTCATCGTCGGCGCCGTCGTGATCCAGGCAGCTCCGTCTCTCGGCCTCATCCCGATGATCATGATCGTGACGATCGTCCTCGTCCTTGTCCTAGCGGCTGTCTACCAGGTGAGGGCTGTGAGGGCGGCCCGCCGCACGAAGTGAAGGGCTGTGGCGGATCTCGCGACCCTTGCCATCGGCTTCGGGCTCATGCCCGTCGCGGCCCTGACCCTCTTCCTCTTCCGTGAACGTGTCCTCGCGCGGGAAGACACGGCGTGGGCCATCCTCGCGGGCTCCGTCGCGTTCCTGGGAATCGCCCACGCCTCCGCGACGGCCTTGGTCGACGTCCCGGTCGTGCGGCTACAGACGGACATCGTCGTCGCCGGGGTCATCCTTGGGGCCGGTCTCGTCTTGGGACTGGCCGTCGGCCGGATCCTCCTCGTTCAAACGGGGGGTCCATCGTCCCTCGTAGCGACCTTGGCGTGGGGAGGCCTCGCGTACCTCGCCCTCCACAGCTTCGATGATGGGTTCGTCCTTGGGACCGCCTTTGCAGGTCCGCTCCCCATCGGCTGGACCTTGACCGCAGCGAACGTCTCCGCGACGTTCCTGCACCGCTTCGTCGAGGGCGCCCTCGTCGTCGTCCCCGCCTTGGGGCTTTCCTGGAAGATCCCGAAGACCCTGACCCTCCTGCTGGCCGGGCTCGCAGGCGTTCCCGGGGCATACGTCGCCGTGAACCTTGGGTCGGGTACGGGCACCCTGTCCGCGGCCGTGTTTGGCGGCTTCGACTTGTTCGTGGTCGCTCTCGAGGTAGGACTCGCCCTCCAGCTGCTCCTCATCGGCTACCTGCCGAAGCTCGCCGCTGCGACGGACCGGCGGTGGACGGCTTGGGCGGGAATCGCTTTCCTGGCAATGTTCCTCCTCCATCTCCTCGTGGAGTGAGGCTTAGCCCGGTGCACCCTCCCCGGAAGGCTTTCCGGGCGGATGCATCAAAGTGACGAGGGCGAGGCTCAGGGCCGCGGCGAAGGTCGCGGTACCCACGGCGAGATGGATCGTCACGACCGTCGGGTCCAGCTCCGTCTGGACGGTCACGGCACCCAGGAGGGCTTGGGCGACGACGAGGAGGAACGTGGACATGGAGAGGAAAAGGATGCGGCGATCCCGTCGGTACCAGAGGAAGGCGAGGATGAGCACGACCAGGGCGACGATTCCTGCGGCGAGGGCCACGAGCCGGTGCGTGAACTCCAGGGCCACGGTGGGATTCGACAGATCGGGAAAGACGCCGCCGTTGCAAAGGGGCCAGTCCGAGCCGCATCCCAGGCCCGCTCCCTCGGAACGCACGGTCCCACCGACGACGACCGTCGCGTACGCTACGAGGGCCGCTGTCGCCGCGACGATCTGGAACACCCGGCGCCGGTTCACCATCGTATCGGACCCTCCCCGCGAGGCCCGAGCGGTTCCATCGCCATAAAGGCTTCGTTAAACTCCCGCGTCGGGTTGGCGCGCGCGGCGGACGAGTGCGACCGCGGCCACGAGCACACCGAGGTCCAGGCCGAAACCGATCACGCACAGGATGCACACGGCCTCGATGACGAAGACCTCAATCAGCGTGAGTCCGAAGCCAACGAAGGCTCCAAGGATCGCGAAGAGCAAGATCCAGCTGTCGACGGGCCACGGCCCGATCCGTTCAACGCCGCGGAAGGCAATGATTGCGAAGACCAGGAGGATCAGGAAGCCCACGAGGCCTACGGCCGCGGTCGGGATCCCCGCGAATGAGGAGTATGCGCTCGTCCGGACATCTGTGCAGTTGAAGTAGGTGCTGATGTCGCACCACGTCGCGTTCGCCGCCGCGAGCTTCTCCCAGGCCAAGTAGGCTGCGTCGACGATCCCGAAGACCGCGAAGACCGCAACGAACAGGTAGAGGTCTCCCCTCGACATGCGCTCGCGGGGCATGTCATACCAGCGTCTGGTTGAAGGCCGCGGCGAGGGCGCTGTACGTGGTGTAGCCGGGAATGACGGTCACGATCACTCCTGTCGCGTCGAGGACGAACATCGTCGGCGTCCCGGTGACCCCATAGGCCGTCCGGACCACATCATTCGTATCAATCGCGTAGTCCCAGAACGTGCCGTAGGTCGTCCGGAACGCGTTGACCTCGAGCGCGTTGTCCACCGCGTACAGGCCCGGGACCGCGATGTCGATGCTGAGGAAGTGGACGCGGCTCGAGTAGGCGTCGTGCAAGGAGGCGAGGACGGGAGCTTCGTTCACGCAGAAGTGGCACAAGGTGTTCATGAACTCGAGGAAGACCGGGGTTCCCCGGTATGAGGACAAGGTCACCGTCGTTTGCAGGGAAGTCGTGAGAGTGAAGTCCGGCGCCTCTTTCCCAACGCCCGTGCCGGGGGGCTTCAATTGAGTGGCGAGGACCGCGACGATGAGGATCCCAGCGAGGATTACCGCCACGATCGCAATCGTCCGCCTCCCGGATCGAGTGAGCGTCGGCCGGGATACCGACTTCGTCTCGCGAACCGTGCGATGCTCGTCGGCGGTGAGGAGGTTCTCCATGTCCACGTTCGCCCGGGGATGCTGGTTCTTGACGTGCCGCTCGAGGTTCTCGACCTTCACGGAGGCCCCGCAGACCGGGCACTTCTTCATCGCCATGAAGGGACGGATATTGGGGAGGACGGCGATATAAACCTCCCGTATGTGTGCCTTCCGCCGAACGGTTCGGGCGAATCGAGAAGGCCGGATATATCCGAAGACCGATTCGCACCTGGCGAGATGCCTCATGGCCGATCCCCTGCTACCCTTCCAATCCCGGCGCTCGGCGGTCTACGCACGCCGGGGCATGGTGGCCTCGAGCCAACCCTTGGCCACACACGTGGGCCTTGAGATTCTCATGCAAGGAGGCAACGCCGCGGACGCGGCCGTCGCCACAGCGGCCGCGCTCAACGTCACGGAGCCCACTTCCACGGGGCTCGGCGGGGACTGCTTCGCCCTCTTCTACGACGGCGCCACGGAGAAGATCACCGCCCTCAACGGGTCTGGACGTGCTCCAGCGACGCTCACCCTGGACCTGCTCCGCGAGCAGGGGTTCGTGCGTGAACTTCCTCCATTGCACCCGCACACAATCACCGTGCCAGGGGCGTGTGCGGGCTGGTGCGACCTCGTCGAGCGACATGGCACGTTTGCGCTGGGACGCATCCTCGCCCCCGCGATTCGCCTCGCGAAGGACGGTTTCCCTGTGGCACCGATCACTGCGCATCACTGGGAGAACGGGGCGAGGCGACAGCTCCTCCATGCTCGCGGCGGAATGGAACTGCTCATCGATGGCCGCGCGCCCCGTGCGGGGGAGGTTTTCCGCAACCGTGGACTCGCGCGGACCATGGAGGCAGTCGTCCAAGGAGGAAAGGAAGCGTTTTACAAGGGAGAGATTGCGAGGAAGATCGCTGCCGCCATCCAGGGCGCAGGTGGCGTCTTGACGGTGGAGGACCTTGAGTCCCACTTCTCCACATGGGACACGCCGATCTCGACGGTGTACAAGGGAATTCGTGTGCACGAATGTCCACCGAACGGACAGGGACTCGTTGCCCTGCTCGCCTTGAACATCCTCTCGAACCTCGATCTGCCAGAGGACCCGTTCTCGGCCGTGCGCCTACATCTCCTCATCGAATCTCTCCGGCTCGCCTTCGCGGACGGTGGATGGTACATCGCGGATCCCGCCTTCGCCAAGGTCCCGGTCGACGGACTCCTCTCCGGCGAGTACGCGAAGGAGCGCGCGGCCCTCATTCATCCGAGCCGAGCGAATCTTGGCCCGACGCGCGGTGTGCCGCCGACGGACTCCGACACCGTCTACTTCAGCGTCGTCGACGGCGACGGCAATGCGTGCTCGTTCATCAACAGCAACTGCATGGGCTTCGGGACCGGGATCGTGCCGGAAGGAACCGGCTTCTCCCTCCAGAACCGCGGGCACAATTTCGCCCTGGATCCGAGCCATCCCAACGCCCTCGCTCCCGGGAAGCGGCCCTACCATACGATCATCCCCGCGATGGCGACGCGCGAGGACGGCACCCTGTACGCATCCTTCGGCGTCATGGGTGGGTTCATGCAACCGCAGGGGCACGTTCAGGTGCTCCTCGCCCTTGTCGCGGATGGCCTCGACCCCCAAGCGGCCCTCGATCGGCCACGGATCTGTCTGGCCGAGGGGAAGCCCGGGGGAGCCGTCTTCCTGGAGGACGGGCTCCCTCCGAGCATCGCAGAGGAACTCGCCGGAATGGGGCATCGGGTCGAAACGGTCCGGGGACACGAGCGCGTCGTCCTCGGCCGCGGCCAGATCATCCTGCGGGATCCCAAAACGGGCGTCCTCTGTGGCGGGAGCGATCCACGCGCCGACGGATGCGCGATGGGCTTCTAGGAACCCGGGTCCCCTTGCTTGGGCCCGCCACGCGTCCGTCCTCGAGGAACGAGCGCTGCGGGCTCGGACAGGGAGGGCCTGCGGGAGTCAAGGATCGCCGCGAGCCGCTCGAACGCATCTTCCACGGAGAGGGGCAGGGGATCGATGGATAGGCCGAGGCCGCCGAGGGCGCGCAGAAGGCGGGTGACGGGCGGGATCTCGAGCCCCGCGGAGGCGAGCATGTCCTCTTGGGCGAGGATCTCCCGCGGCGGGCCCTCCGCGAGCTTTCGACCTCCCAGCACGACGAGGCGGTCTACGAACCACGCGACCTCCTCCACGCTGTGGGTCGTCAGGACCATCGTCCGGTCGAACGCCGCGAGGCGCGCGACGAGGTCCCGCCGGGAACGGTTGTCGAGGCCCGACAGCGGCTCGTCGAGGAGGAGGACCTCGGGCTCCATCGCCAGCACCCCTGCGATCGCCACCCGCTTCTTCTGCCCATGGCTGAGCCGATGGGGGGCTCGATCCTGGAGATCCTCGATCTCCAACTCCCGCAGGGTGCGCTTCACGGCCTCCGCCACCCGCTCCGCCGGCCAGCCGAGGTTCTTCGGGCCGAAGGCGACGTCGTCCCACACCCTTGGCATGAAGACCTGGTCGTCCGGATCCTGGAAGACGAGGCCGAGGTGCCTCCGGACGCGAGCCGCATTCTCCTTCGTCAGCGCTTCGTCCAGAATCCGCACCTCCCCCTCGAAGGGGAAGTGAAACCCCGCCAGGAGCTCCAGGAGGGTGGACTTGCCCGCGCCGTTGCTCCCGATCACCGCGATCTTCTCGCCCACGTCAACGGCGAAATCGAGGCCGTCCAAGGCCCTCACCCCGTCGGGATAGGCGTACGACAGGCCGCGGGTCTCTAGGGCACTCGTGGGACCACCCCCAACGCAGCGGCGATGAGCCACGCGGACACGAGGAAGACAGGGAGGAAGAAGGCAACATCCCGCGCCCGGATGGGATGTTCGCCCTCGACGGGGAGGTCCCCGGAGAAGTGGCGGCTGACCATCGCCCGATACAAGGCCTGGGAGCGGCCATGGGCCCGCACGAGGAGCATCCCAGCGTTGTAGGAGAACACGCGCAGGACCTCGCGGGGGAGGAAACCGCGCGTCTTCTCGAAGCCGCGCGCGGCCCGGGCCCGCCCCATCGTCTCCGCTTCCTCGCGGAAGAGGAAGAGGTAGCGGTAGGTCAGGAGGAGCGTGTTCGAGAGGAGCTTCGGCAGGCCGAGCCGCCGGAGCGCATATGCCAGCTCCATCGAGGTCGACGTCAGGGCCATCGCAAGGAAGAACGTCGTCGCGGCGAGGATCCTGAGGAAGAGGAGGAGGGCGGCGGGCGGGCCGCGGAACACGGCGACAGACACGGCGGCGAAGGTTGCGAGGAGGGCGACGGACAGGATCGGCCGCCGCAGGTGCGCCCACCGCAGCCCGCTCACAAGCAGCCCGACGACGGCGACACCCAGGGCGATCAGGAGGAGCGAGAGGTCGCTGAGGAGGGAGACCGCAACCGCGAAGGTGATCGCCGCGAGGATCTTCAGCGTGGGGTGGAGGGCGTGGCCCCGGGCACTCACGGCGACTTCGTCAGGGTCGACTGGCGAGAGCTCATGGCCGATGAGGCTCGTCAGGAGTAGCGGTTTCATGCTTGACCCGTCGAACGCGAGCGAGGCGCACGAGGCCGTAGACGAGGAGAAAGATGAGCGCGAACCCGAGGAGTCCGAAGAGGAAGGTCTCCAGGGGACTCGACCCGTAGGAGAACGGGGACGTCCACACCGGGTCCGGCTCGGGATTCCCTCCGCCCTCGGACACAGCCTGCTGCAGTCCGTCGTTCTTTCCGTAGGATAAGAAGTAGAACACGGGGATGAACACGGCGAAGACCACGACGAGCCCGACGACGGCCTTCACGTACCGCCCGTTCATTCCGGCGCCCCCAGGAATCGGATCTTCTTCGTCGCCAGCACGTCGGGGGCGACCCGGTGGAGGTACGTGAGGACCCCGACCGTGATGATCGCCTCCCCGACGCCGATGAAGGCGTGGTACAGAGCCATCGACGGAATCGCGACGAGCGGTGGGATGCCGTACGAGCCGTCGCTCAGGACGTAGCTCGCCCCGAGCTCCACACCGGCGAGAATCGCGGCGAGGAACACAGAGGCCCAGGAGGCGACGAGGATCGCGACCGTCTCGTTCCGCCGCCGGAGCGCCCGGTACGAGACCCACGCGACGAGCGATCCGACGATGCCCATGTTCAGGATGTTCAGGCCGAGGGCAAGTACCCCGCCGTCCCCGAAGAGGAATCCTTGGATGACCAGAATCACCGTGAAGATCACGACGGAAGTCGCCGGACCGAGGAGGATGACCGCCAAGGCCGCGCCGACGAGGTGCCCTGTGGTCCCACCGATGATCGGGAAGTTGAGCAGTTGGGACGCGAAGATGCCTGCGGCGAGGAGGGCGATGAGGGGCATCTGCTCCTCGTCAACGAATCGGCCGACACGGCGGACCGCGAGTCCGACCCCGAGGAGGGCGAGGGCCCCGCCCGCCGCGAGGACCGCAGGGGCCACCATTCCATCCGGGATGTGCACGAGAACCGACCTCCGGAAGAGAGTGTTACTCCTGTAATACCAGTATCACCCATCGCGACCACCGTATATAACGTTTCGCGGCCCCCGTTGCGCCCCGAGGCAAAACGGCCACCGGGAGGGCCGTGAAACGGGGCGTCCGATCAGCGGAGCGCCGGCGAGGTCATCACGGTCTCGCAGAACATGACACCCTTCACGGTCCGGATGCGGTCCGCGAGGGCCGCGATCTTCTCCGAACGACCGTCCACGAGGAGCACCTCGAGACAGCTCTCCTCGCCGAGATGGATATGGGCCGTTCCACGGATGATGTCGAGGAAGTCGTGCTGTCTGTGGAGGATTCGGTGGGTGACCATCCCGATGTCGTGGCGGTACAGGACCGTCACCGTGCCGACGGCCTTTCCGCCCGCTTGAACGCGCTCCCGCGCGAGGGACCTCCGGATGAGCTCCCGCAGCGCCTCCGAGCGACTCGCAAACCCTTCCCCCTTGCGAAGGCGGTCGAACTCTGCGAGGAGGGGGCCTTCCAGGGATACGCCGATGCGTGCGACGGGCATGGTTTCTTCCGAACGCGGGCAGACCCTCCGGCGACTTAAGGGAATCGGCCCCGACCTGTCGCCGATGGCGGCCACAGCACAACGTGGGCTAGCGTCCGGCGCGACTGTCTCTCGGTGACGACGCCCCGGAACGAATCAACCGCCGCTCCCGCCTGCAATTCCCTTGGGCAGACTCGGAGATCCACTCAGGGTGCGAAGATGGCCTTCAGGCACTGCTCCTGCCTCACCGTCTCCATCGCCTTGTCGTACTCCGGCAGCGCGAACCGATGAGTCACGAGTTTCCGGAACGGGAAGCGAGCCCGATGGCGTAGGAGGAGAGCCAGATCCTTCCGATATTGGGCCGAGCTGTACGCCCACTGTCCAAGGAGGGTGACGTCCTTGTAGCAGAGGTGCTTGTGCGGGTTGATCACCGTTGTGCCCGTGTCGGTGAAGTGACCCGTCTCCACGAATACCCCACCGTGGCGAAGCATCTCAAGTCCTTCCGGCACCGCGGCAGGCACGCCCGCACACTCCACCACGACGTCCGCGCCGATGCCTCCGGTGAGTTCATGAACCGCTTTCACCCGCTCGCGCGCGTCTCGTATCTGCGTGATATCGACCGTCTCGTCGACGCCGAACTCGCGAGCGAGTCCCAGGCGGTTGGAGGGCGCTCCGACCATGATGACCCGGGTCGCCCCGAGGAGCTGGGCTTTGATCGCAGAGCAGACGGCCACGGGACCGGCGCCCTGAACGACCACGGTCTGGCCCAGCCCCAGGCCCATGTTGAGCCATGAGGCATGAAACACCGCTCGTTCCACACCGCTGGCCGATGCGAGGACATCGACCAAGACGGCCTCCTCGTTCGTCAGCTCGCGAGGCACGCTGTAGACCCAGGTGCTGGGATAGAGCACGATGCTCTCCGCCCAACCGCCCAACAGGTGCGGTGGAGGGCTGCAACTCATGAACCCGTAGGACTTTGCGCGCTCGCAGAACGTCGTCCCATAGTTACTCGGGAGCCACTTGCAGTAGTAGCACTCCCCGCATTTCCAGTATGTGGAGTCCCAGGTGATTCGGTCGCCGATCGCCAACGGCCGACCCTCGACGTCTTTGGGTTCGCCTCGGAGTTCTTCGACCACTCCGAGATTCTCGTGTCCGGGGATGATCGGGAAATCCACGTGGAGCTTTCCCTCCAAAACGTGCCGATCCGTACCGCAGATCCCGGCTGCAAGCATCTTGACCCGCATCATGCCGTCCTCCACGGTCGGCTCGGGAAACTCTTGCAGCTCGAGACGGTGCGGCTCTCTTAACACGACCGCTTTGACTCCCATCGCAGACCCACCTCACCCTGGCCGAACCGAGATTTCAAGCGAAATCCCCCGCTCGCAGGGCGGGGAACGCTGTGTCGTTATTTCAGCCAATCTCAGGAGGTCAGACTTGCCCGAGTCCTCCACGATGAAATGCTGTTCGACCACACGCCCTCCCGGAGAAAGTACTTACGGTCGGGCCGCGATGGCCGCCTGACAGTCCAGAAAAGTGGATGGTTTTCGTCTATGGTCGTCATCTTGGACGGGCACTCTCTGAAGGCGGAGGATGTCGTCAACGTGGCCAGGGGCGGGGAGCAGGTCTCGATAAGCAAGGACGCAGTTGATCGCATCAACAAGTGTCGCGCCCTCTTGGAACGCAAGATCGCGGCGAAGGAAATCATGTACGGGGTGAACACGGGGATCGGCGAACTCTCCGAAGTCGTTCTCAACCCGGAGCAGGTGGCGAAGTACCAACGATACCTGGTCTATTCCCACGCAGCGGGGGTCGGAGACCCGATGGCCGAGGAGGACGCACGCGCAGCCATGCTCTCGCGCCTGAACACTCATTGTTGGGGCCATTCTGGCATCAGGCACGAACTCGTGGACCTGATGATTGAGATGCTCAACCGGGGTGTGAACCCCGTCATGTGCCTGAAGGGATCCGTCGGCGCATCCGGAGATCTTGCCCCGATGGCCCAGATGGCACTCGTCCTCATGGGTGAAGGGGAGGCTTTCTACAGAGGAAAGAGATGGCCGGGCGCCGAGGCGTTGAGGGAGGCCGGGCTTTCCCCCCTCGCCTTCCGGGAGAGAGACGGGCTCGCAGCGATCAACGGCTCCAACGTGATCACGGGCATGGGTTGCATCCAGCTCGTCGACGCCGAGCGGTGGCTGAGGACCCAGGAGGTCGCATTGGCGATGACCCTGGAGGCGCTCAACGCCAACATGCAGGCCTACGACCGCAGGGTCCATGAAGTGAGAGGTTACCCCGGCGCTCAAGCGTGCGCCGAGAACATCCGGAAGATCACGGAAGGATCGGACCTGTTGAAGCGCCCCGGAAAGAAAGTGCAGGACGCATACTCCCTGAGGTCGAGCCCCCAGGTCGTGGGGGCTGCGAAGGACGCCCTGGTCTGGACGAGGCACATGCTCGAGATCGAGCTCAACCATGCGGCCGACAACCCCACATTCTTTCCGGGCGAGGAGCTCGTGCTCACCGGGGCGAATTTCCAGGGCACGCCCATGGCCTTCGCGCTCGAGGTCCTTGGAATGGCGGTCACTACCGTCGGGGTCCTTTCCGAGCGGAGGACGAACCGCCTCATGAACCCCCACCTCTCCATGGGCCTGCCCGCCTTCTTGACGAAGGGGGCAGGGATGTTCTCAGGGCTCATGCTCTCTCAGTACACGGCCGGGGCTCTGGTCTCGGAGAACCGCATCCTCTCCGCTCCCGCCGCGACGGGTTCCATACCAGCCGCGGCCGATCAGGAGGACTTCGTCTCCATGGGCATGACCTCGGCGATCAAATCGAGGCAGATCATCGAGAACTCCTGGTCCATCGTCGCGGTCGAACTCATGGCCGCGGCTCAGGCCTTCGACTTCCGAGCCCCCGCGAGACCGTCCACCGGCTGCCAGGCGGCATACGAGGTCGTTCGGAAACACGTGAAGAAGTTGGATGAGGACCGGCCTCTCTACGACGACATCACCAACATGACCAAGGTCGCGCGAGCCGGAGATGTGCTCGATGCCGTCGAGAAAGTCGTCGGGGCGCTGAAGTAGGTCATCCTCGGGGTTGCGTCAGAGACCGCTCGGAGGCTGAGGCCATGCTCCTGATGTACGGATGCAGGAGGACATGGGCCTCCCCGGACCAGGTCCGTTGCAGCCACGAACCCGAGGATGCCACGGACTAGGGAATTCCCATGCCGACGGTGTCGTCAGCGAAAAGGACGCAGGCGACGAGATGCCCCTCACCGATGTCCCGGAGCTGCGGCTCCTCGGCCCGTTCGAACTTCACCGCCAAGGCGATCCTTGCCCCCTTCGCCTTCGTCAAGCGCACCTCGCGGACAGCCTCGGCCCACGCGTCTCCCTTCGTCCGCCGCGCGTCGAAGTATTTCTTCAGCTCGGACACGAGACGGTCCCAAGTCTCGCTGGGCCCGAACACACGCACCGTTACGCCCTTCCTACCTGGCTGAGCCGTCAAGAGACCATCGCGGAACGGAGAACTCGGCTCGCGATCGAAAGCCCTCTCTACGGCCAAAGCGACCTCCCGGGACCGCTTCATCCGATCCTGCTGCGGGCCACCGATCCGGATGAGGATCTCCCGGTTCGCCGCGACCGGACCGATGCGGGCGACTGCCTCGAACATCGGGAGCCGACCTTCGGGCGCGGACATCTTGGAGCGCAACCACTCCTGGACGACATCCCCTTTCCCTCCCGAGCGGGTCTCGATGAAGGCGGCCGAGCCCTCCGCCCGCACGGCCTCGACGTGCCTTGACAGAGGATGCGTCTCCTCGGTGATCTTCTCCCGGTCCATCAAGAACGAGACGAGATCGCGTCCTTCCCAGCCGCAATCCTTCCGCGCGACCGGGCACCGCGGGTGGAACCGGCAGCCGCTTGGCGGCCGCACGGGGCTCGGCACCTCGCCCTCGATGCCCTTCCTCTCCTTCCGCCGCGCGGGATCGGGGATTGGGATCGAGGCGATGAGCGCCTGGGTGTACGGGTGCTTCGCGTTCGTCAGGAACTCCGCCGTCGGCGCGAGCTCGATGATCTTGCCCAGATACATCACGGCGATCCGGTCGCTCATGTGTGCCACGACGGACAGGTCGTGGGAGATGAACAGGTACGTGAGCCCGTACTTCGCCTGGAGGCGCTTGAGCAGGTTGAGTGCCTGGGCCTGCACGCTGACGTCCAAGGCCGACGTGGGCTCGTCCAGGACGATGAACTTCGGCTCCACGGCGAGCGCCCGCGCCAGGGCGATCCGCTGCTTCTGCCCGCCGCTGAACTCGTGCGGCAGCCGCGTCAGATGGTCCTTGGACAGCCCCACCTGGACGAGCAGCTCCGTGATCCGCTGGCGCTGATTGAAGCTCCCATCCTGGGGCGCGGATTCCGGCGGCCCATGGATCGCGAACCCCTCGCCCACGATCCGCTCCACGGACAGCCTCGGGTCCAGGCTCGCGTACGGGTCCTGGAAGACGATCTGCAGCTTCTCCCGCAGGTTCCGGAGTTCCTCGGGAGGCATCGCCGTGACGTCGTTCCCGTCGAACACAATCTTCCCACCCGTCGGCTTGACGAGGCGCAATAGGGCGCGTCCGAACGTCGTCTTCCCGCACCCCGATTCGCCGACCAACCCGAGGGTCTCCCCTTTCCGAATCGAGAGCGAGACGCCATCGACGGCGTGGACGTCGGCGACCGTCCGGCCGAGCACGCCTTTCTTGACGGGGAACAGCTTCTCCAGGTTCTCCGTCGACACGATGGGCGGGGATTCGCGGTCCGGCGGACCCTCCTGCATCATGCGGGTGGTCCTCCGCCCGGGTACAGATGGCAGGCGACGAAGTGCCCCGGCGACGCCTCCAGGCGCGCAGGCCGCACGGTCCGGCATTGCGGCATGGCAAACTCGCATCGGTCGACGAAGGCGCAGCCCGGGAACGGCGTCAACAGGTCGGGCACCGTGCCGCGGATCACGGCGAGCTCCTCCTTCCGCTCGCCCAGCTTCGGGAACGCGGTCAGGAGGCCCTTCGTGTACGGGTGCAGGGGATTCGCGAAGAGCTCGTGGGTCTCCGCCTCCTCGATGATCCGCCCCGCGTACATGATGCACACCCGGTGGCATGTCTCCGCGACGACGCCCAGGTTGTGCGTGATCAGCATGAGCGAGCTGCCCGTCCTCCGGACGACGTCCTTGAGGAGGTTTAGGACCTGCGCCTGGATCGTGACGTCCAAGGCAGTCGTCGGCTCGTCCGCGATGAGCAGGGAGGGCGAGCACGAGACCGCGAGGGCGATCATCACGCGTTGCTTCATGCCCCCGCTCAGCTCGTGGGGGTACTGATCTAGGACGCTCTCCGGCGCGGCGATCCGGACGAGCTTGAGCATCGCGAGCTCCTTTGCCCGCAGGGCGTCTTCGTCGTACAGGTTCTGGTGCAGGGAGATGACCTCGCCGAGCTGGTCGCCGATGCTGAAGACCGGGTCGAGGGCCGTGGACGGGTCCTGGAAGATCATAGAGATCTGGGCGCCGCGCACCCCGCGCATGTCGTCCTCCGGGAGCTCGGTGAGCTCGACGCCCTTGAACTTGATCGAGCCGGACGTGATCCGGCCCGGCGGCGGGACGAGCCGCAGGACCGAGAAGGCGGTCATGCTCTTCCCGCACCCCGTCTCCCCGACGATCCCGATGGACTCGTTCTCGTACACGGTCAGGTCGACGCCGTCCAGGGCCGTGACGGTCCCCTCGCGCAAGGCGAACTGCGTACGCAGGCCACGGATCTGCAGGATGGGCTTCCTCGCGGCCGTCACCGTCTCAGCCCCTTCATCCGCGGGTCGAGGACGTCCCGGAGGCCGTCCCCCAGGAGGTTGAAGCCCAGGATCGTGAAGACCATCGTGATGCCGGCGAACGTGGCGATCCACGGCGCTTCCCCAATGTACGGGATGCCACTCTGGAGCATGTAGCCCCAGCTCGGCGTCGGCGGCTGCGTGCCCACCCCGAGGAAGCTCAGGCTGCTCTCGATCGTGATCGCGTCCGCCACGCCGATGGAGGCCCAGACGATCAGGGGCGCGAGGCAGTTCGGGAGGACATGCCGGAACATGATCCTCCGGTTCTTCGCACCGAGCGCGCGGCTCGCCTCGACGAAGGACCGCTCGCGCACGGTCAGCGTCTGCCCGCGGATGAGCCGCGCAAACCCGGCCCAGTACGAAATGGAGATGGCCAGGATCACGTTCGTCAGGCTCGCCCCCATCGCAGCGGCCAGGGCGAGCGCGAGCAGGAACGCAGGGAAGGTCCAGAACAGGTCGATCGTCCCCGCGATGAGATAGTCCACCTTGCCGCCGAAGTAGCCCGCTGTGAGCCCGAGCAGGACGCCGATCGTCAGGGAGACGAGGACCGCCAGCGTGCCCACCAGGAGGGAGACGCGGGCACCCCAGATCACACGGCTGAGGACGTCCCGGCCCAGATTATCCGTTCCGAAAAGATGCTGGGAAGACGGGGGCAACAGAATCTTCGTTGGATCGAGGTCCTGCTGCGTCGGATCCGGAAGAGGGAGGAACGGGGCGAGGAGCGCGAGCGCGACCATGATCAGGATGATCGCGAAGCCGAGGACGACCATCCGGTTCCGCGAGCCGCGGTCGACGATGTCCGCAAGGGTCTGACGGAACCCGCCGGACCGCTGCCATGCCGCAAGCCGGCGGTTCGTCGCCGAGCGTACGCTCATCCCAGCCTCACCCTCGGGTCCACGTACGCGTACGCCAGGTCGGCCATCAGGCTCCCCAAGATCACGAAGATTGCGAGGACGAGCACACACCCCCGCACGAGAGGGAAGTCGTGGTTCGCGATGGCCCCGGTGATGAGCATGCCGATGCCCGGCCACGAGAAGACGGTCTCCACGACCACCGCGCCGGCGACGAACCAGCCGATGTCCAGGCCGATGACCGTGATCACCGGCAGGATCGCGTTCTTCAGCGCGTGCTTGAAAATGACCTCGCGCTCCGGCAGTCCGCGGGAGCGCAGCTGGGTGATGTAGTCCTGCCGAATCACCTCGAGCATGCTCGACCGCATCATCCTCGTCGTGAGCGCGGCGTTGCCGATCCCCAGGGTCATCGCGGGAAGGATGATGCTCCCGAAGCCGCCCACGGTCCCCTCGGCCGGCAGCCAACGCAGCTGCACAGCGAACAGCATCATGAACAGGATGCCCAGCCAGAAGGACGGCATGGAGTACGCGATGAGCGTGAAGACCATCACCGCGCGGTCCAGGAGCGAGTTCTGCCGGAGCGCGGAGAGGACGCCCAGCGGGATTCCGATCGCGTACGAGATCGTCAGGCCGATGGCCATGAGCTCGAGCGTGTTCGGGAGTTTCTGCAGGATCAGGGCGCCCACGTCGAGGTTCAGCGAGTTACGGCCCACGGAGATCCCCAGGTCCCCGTGAACCAGGTTCCAGAGGAAGATCCCGTACTGGACGACCACGGGCCGGTCGAAGCCGTACTTCGCACGGAGCGCGGCGTACTCCGCCGGACCGGCGTGCGGCGGCGCCAGGGCGACGATCGGGTCGCCGGTCAGGTAGACGAGGAGGAACACGATGAGCGTGGCGAGGAACACGACCGGGATGGCCAGCAGGACCTTCCGGATCACGTACGAGACGAGGTCCGCCATGGGTTCCCCTCAGGGCCTCTCGGTTGGCTTCCGCCCCCTCGGTCCCGGCTCCGCTTCGCGCGGATGGGAGGGCGAGGGGGTGCTCGTGTCCGCCTCACTTCGTGATGGTGACGTCCGTGATGTCGATGACCTGCTCCTGGCCGAGCGGGTTCACCTGCCAGCCGTGCACGTAGTTGTGGACCGCGACGATCTGGTGCCAGAACAGGATGGGCGCCCAGGGGGCCTGCGTGAGCAGCCGGATGTGAGCCGCCGTCGCGTTGTCCGTGAACTGCTTCTCCGTCTCCGCGTAGGTCCAGTTCGTCACGTAGGCGTCGAAGATGGGGTCTTCGTACCAGCCCGTGTTGGACCCTCCCGCTGCCCAGGTGCCGAAGTGCCAGTCCAGAATCTCCGCCCGCGGCCAGGAGTACCAGAACAGGATCGCGTCCTGGTGCCCGGCGGCGGCCTCGTCCCGCAGCTGGGTCTCGGCGAACTGCCTCAGGCTCACATGCACGCCGGCGGCCTGGAACTGCTGCTGGAGGATCTCGGACATGGCGACGTCCTCGCCCTTGTTCGTCGTCCAGAGGTTCAGCGTGAGCTCGCTCGTCCCATTGGATAGCCACTGGCCTTGCTTCGTGAAGCCGGCCTCGGCGAACAGCGCGGCCGCTCTCGCCGGGTCGTACGAGAAGTTGTACTCCGCGGGGATCAGCCGCCCCTCGGGCTCGATCGGGGAGAGGTAGTTCACGCCCTCCTC
>DATBLI010000102.1:0-3548 GCA_036555455.1 Thermoplasmata archaeon | reverse complement strand
AAATACGGTGTTATGTGATAGTTCGCGAGGAGAGCCAGGGCGGGGCATTCTCGGTGATTCAGCCTCAGGAAGTCGTCGTCGCGAAGCTCCTGCCGACGATTCGCGCTCGGCTCGCGCGGGAGCTCATCCGTGCGTATCATATGAAGCAGATTGACGTCGCGAAGGCGATGGGGATCACCCAGGCGGCGGTGAGCCATTACTACACGCAGAGCCGCGGCGTCGACCAAGAGATTCTGCGCCGGTTCCCCGAGATCCGCGAATTCGTCGGCGAGATGGCCGGCAGGATCGCGAAGGGCATCTCCATGTCCGACCAGATCTCCCAAATCAACGCCTTCTGCTCGGGCCTCATGCAGACGATGCGCTTCTGCGAGTACCACAAGGCTCTCGGGGATGTGGACCCGACGTGCAACGCGTGCTTCCCCGCACCGCCGAAGCCGTGAGCGGCGTCAGCCGCGCTCGATGAGGGCCACGAGCCTCTCCTGCATCTTCTCGAGAAAGACGGACTCGTCGAAGGTTCTCGCCCGCGCCTCACAGGCGTCCCTCATGGAACGAAGGGCTCCTTCGTCCAGCTCACGGATTCTGTCCGAGAACGCCTTCGGATTCGGAGGCAAGAGGAATCCCGTTTTCCCGTCCAGAATCGTTTCGCGGTATCCGCCCTCGTCCGTCGCGAGGACGCACTTGCCGGCCGCGCCCGCTTCGACCGGAGTGATTCCAAAGTCCTCGTCGACCGCGGTCGTGAGGAACCCACGGCAGCGCGCATAGAGATCGAGGAGATGTTCCTCCGAGATCTCCCCGAGGACCGTGACGTTCGAGGGAGGCTTCAGGGAGGCCACGTACTGCTCTGCGCGGTCCCCCTTCGAGTAGCCGCCGACAAGGACGAGCCGTTCCTGCGGCAATCGTCTGAAGATGTCGAGCTGGAGTTCGACGCGCTTCTCCGGATATAGGCGGCTCACGGAGAGCCAGAAGTCGCCGACCTCCTTGTAGCGGAGACGGCTCGTGGCCACGGGCGGGTAGATCACCTCCGCATCGAGGCCGTAGTACCGTCGGATGCGGTCCCTCACATTCTCGCTGATCGCGACGACGCGGTCGCATCCCCGTACGGACCAACGGTCGAAGGCGCTGTGGCCCGCGGTCCACATCCGCGCGATCGTCCTGCGAATGAAGGGAAGGCGCGCGAGCACGGCCTCCCGCTGGTCGTAGAACATCCGCGTGGGCGTGAGGCAGTAGTAAAGGTTCGGGTGGTGTCGCTTCCCCGCGAAGTGGGCCCAATTGCCGACGAGGGCATAGGCGTCGTAGCCCTCGAGCCGAGAGCGCAGGAACCTCCAGGACGCGTGAATCTGCTTGATCGGTGGACCCTTCAGCAGGGGGCCAAGATCGCGCGTCCGTACGCCGGGGAATCCCGCACGGGCCGGGAGGTTGGGGTCTAGGTTCGTCGTGATGATCTCCGCGCCGAGGCCCTGTGCCAGCGTGAGGGCGACGCGCTCGCCCCCGCCAATCGTCTCAAGGTAGTCGTAGAAGACTGCGAGCCGCATCATCTCGACCGGGCCACGCGCCCGCGGCGGGGAGAGTCTCGAGGGTCGGTAGTAGTTTTCCCTTGGCGTCGCGGGAACGCCGGTCAGGCACGCCGCAGCCGAAGCATCGCCACGGCCCGGGTCTCCGGGACTGATTCCGCGAGGGCTGCTTCCGCCTCCTCCGTCTCCCTCCAGCCACCCTCCCGTCGTGCGAAGTAGCGGGCCTCCTGGAGGCTCCATCCTTCCATGATCCGCGCGAGGCGCGGCCGGTCGTACACCCTTTGGTGGTGGTCCTCCGCGGGCCGACCGTAGGGAACGGTGAGCACGAGGAACCCGTCCGGTTTCAGCAGGTCCCGGAGGCCCCGCATCAGCGCCACGTCATCCTCCCGCCCCCGGCGAGGGTCGTAGTAGCCCAGGCCCACGTGTTCGAGGGTGCTCACCATCACGAGGGCGTCGAGCCTCCCGCCTTTGAACGGAGGCCGGCGCATGTCCGCCTGGACGAAATCGACGCCGTGCCCGGCGACGGGGAACTTCACCACGTCGACGGCCACGGTCCGGAGGCCCAGGGTTGCCATGTGCAACGGGAGGGGGGACCACTGTGAACCGATGTCGACGACCCAGCTCCCCGGGGGCAAGCGCAGTGCCCGGAGAGCGAAGGGGATTTCCGCAATCCGCTCTGTGATGACGAGATCCCGGCGGAGGGCCTTGGGGAACGCGCGCAGCAACGCCTCTCGGAGGACCGCGTGCCCTTCGAGGAGCCAGTCGAGGAACGGCCACCGATACGTGTAGTCAAATCGCGCGGGCCACGCGAAGTGCGGGACCTCCCCGGGCCCCTTCGTCGGCTCCGTCGGCCGCGTCATCCCATTCCTCGGAGAGCGGTGCAAGGCTATTTCACCGCTTCGTGCTCGTGCGCCTCCGGCTGGCTTCCCTCTCACTTCGTGGAGCGAACTTCATCGAGCACCTGCCTCATGTGGTCCAGAAAGAATCGGCGGTCGAACCGGGCTGCCTGTCGCTCGCACGCGGCGCGCATGCCCGCGAGGCGTTCCGTCGAGGCGCCGCGGATGGCGTCCGCCAATGCCTCCGAATTCGCGGGAACCAACCAACCCGTCTCCTCGGGCACGATTGTCTCCCTGTAGCCTCCCTCATCCACGGCGACCACGCATTTCCCGGAGGCCATCGCCTCGACGGGTGTGAGGCCGAAGTCTTCTTCGAGGGACGTTGCCACGAGGCCGCGACACGTCGCGAAGAGGTCCCGCAGTTCCCCATCTCCGATCTCCCCGAGGAACGTGACGTTCCGCGGTGGTTTCAGGGAACGGATGAAGCGCCTCGCGTCAACCCCCACCTGGGGTCCGCCCACGACGATGAGCCGTTCCTCAGGCAGCCGCCGAAAAGCTTCAACCTGCAACCCCAGCCGTTTCTCATGGGAGAGCCGATTCACGGAGAGCCATGGTTCCCCGACGCTGCGGAAATGGTATCGCTCCGTGTCGACGGGTGGATACACGACAGTCGACCGCCGATGGAGGTATCGCTTCACTCGTCCCTCGACATTGCGGCTGTTCGCAACGATCCGTTGCACGTGGGTCACGTGTCTCTCGTAACGCGGAAGGGCGCGTCGGATCCAGGTCTGTGCCGCAAGCCGTGCGGGTGGAGAGAGTTCGTCAAGGAATGCCTCGCGGAGGTCGTAGAACACCCGCACCGGAGTGTGGCAGTACCACAGGTTCGGATGGTGGCGGGCCGCGGCGGCGATCGCCCAGTTTCCGCTGAACACATAGATGTCGTACCCGGGGACCCGGGCGCGACGAAACGCGGCCACCTGGCGTTCCTGTCTCAGGATTGGCGTCTTCGGAACCTTCGCGAGTTCCGTCACCGACACGCTCCGCACGCCAAAACTCTCTGTCACGGCTGGGTCACAGTCCGTGACGTAGAGATCCGCCCCGAGGGCCTCGGCGAGTGTGAGGACGAGTCGCTCCCCGCCGCCGAGGAAGCGGAGATGGTCATGGAGGATTGCGACGCGCATGGGATGCCCGCGGATGGGAC
>DATBLI010000101.1:0-18102 GCA_036555455.1 Thermoplasmata archaeon | reverse complement strand
GCCGCCGGGGAATAGCCGCCCCGACGCACGACGTAGACATCGGCGAGGACGACTCCGAGCATCGGGACGAAGACACCGCCGATGAAGTAGAGGAACGGCTGGTAGATGAGGACGCTCGCCCGCGGGATGGCGCTCAGAGCCGCTGCGACGGCGACTCCCGCGACGGTGACAAGGGGCACCAGCCGACGCAGCGCTGCCCTCGGCCGCACGTTCTGAATCGAGACGCTCGTAGAGTAGATGTTCGCGAAGCCATTGTCCGTCTCATCCGCGAGAATCGCCATGAGGGCGAGGGGACCGTACACGAGGAGCACGATCGCCTCGGCGAACACCGAGCTCGTGTCCGAGAGCCCCAGGACGAGGACCATGGCGGCGCCGAGCAGGTAGAACCACGAGTTCGCGGCGACATATCCGAGCGTCGTGCCGACGAAGGCCTTGCGGTTGGACTGGGCGAAGCGATTGTAGTCCGCGACGAGGGGCCACCATGAGATTGGCATGGCGATCACCAGGTCGAGGCCCAATCCCGCCTTCGTCCAGTCTCCGCCCCAGAGGGGGAGGGCGGGGGAAGCGGAGTGCATGGCGACGAGCCGGAAGGTGATCCAGCCGGCGCCGAGGAGGACGAGCCACAGGCCCACCCGTTCGAGCCAGTTCTTGACTACAACCATGGGGCCGCCCCATGCGAGGAGACCACAGAACGCGCCGAACGCGAGGACCCAGAACAAGCCCGTGAACGAGCCGAGGAAGGGACCGGACAGGGCCGTGGCGGCCACGGACATGACCCAGATCTCGAAGGCTGTCCAACCGAAGAGCTGCGCGATGTTGAGGACCGACGGTGCGAAGGATCCGAGGCGGCCGAAAATGGGCCGAAGACTCACCATCGTCGGGATACCTTGTTTCGTGCCGATCGTGCCGGCGCCCGCGAGGAAGACGCTGCCTAGGAGGGAGCCCGAGACGACGATCGCCAGGAGCGGAAAGAGACCGAAGCCGTAGAGCGTGATGAACGTCCCCGCGTAGAGGACGAGGAGCCCGACCCCCAGGTTGAACCACAGGACCGCGATGTCAATCGTGCGGAGGTTTCGCTTCGTCGGTGGCACGGGGTGGATGCCCCAGTCCTCGGGCTTCCGGAGCCACCCCCGCGGCATCGGCGGTCCCAGCCCAGGCCGCCTACTTGAATCCTGCGTCCGCGGCTCAACCCTTTCGGGACGAGAACTTCGCGTGCGACCGCTCGAGGGCGGTCACCAGAGGCAGCTCGCGACCCGCGAGGTAGTTGATGAGCGCGCCGCCTCCCGTGCTGACATGATTGATGGAGTCTTGGAGGCCGTACTCCTCGACGGCCGCGACGGTGTGTCCGCCCCCCACGACCGTGAAGGCATCCGCCTCCGCAATCGCGCGCAGAATCTCCCGCGTGCCGAGGGCGAATTCCTCCTTTTCGAAAACCCCCGCGGGGCCGTTGAAGAACACGACCTTCGCCGCACGGACCTCCCCGACGTATCGCGCGATCGTGTCGAGGCCGATGTCATGGACGGGGAGGTTCGACGGAAGCTCGGATGCCTGGACAGGCCTGCGTCTCCCGCCCTCGTCCAGGACGACATCCGTGGGGAGCAGGATCCGGCTCGCGTACTTCGCGAGGAGCTCTTTGCATGCGGCCACGTACTTGTCATACTCGCCGACCTCCTTCCGCATGAAGTCCGTCGTCGGCTTTCCGGGATCCTTTCCCGCGGCGTGGAGGAACATGTTCGCGACGCCGCCCGTGGTCAGGACCTTGTCAACGATGCCGTTGTCGAGCATGTGCTTCGTGACGGCGATCGAGTCGTCTGCCTTGACGCCGCCGAAGATCGCGATCTTTGGCCGCTCCGTGCTGCGGACGGCTCGGTCGAGCATCGTGAGCTCCTTCTCCATCACACGGCCCGCGAGGGTCGGCATGGCGTCGCAGAATCCAACGAGGCTGGGCTGGGCCCGGTGGGCCGCGGCGAAGGCGTCGAGGACGAAATACTGGGCCAAGGGCGCAAGCTTGCGAACGATGTGGGTCTTCGCCATCTTCTCGATCTTCTGGTCGGCGAGCGCCTCTTCTTCCGCATAGAAGCGCACGTTCTCGAGGAGGAGCACATCCCCGGGCTGGAGGTCCCGAATCGCCTCGAGGGCTTCCCTCCCGAAGACGCTGTCCACGAACTTCACGGCGTGGCCGAGGAGAGCCCCAAGGCGCTCCGCGTGGGCCGCGAGGGACGTGAAGTCGTCCTTCCCAGGCCGAGATTGGTGGGCGAGGATCGCGACGCGGGAGCCGCGGAGATCCTTGATCGTCGCAATGTGCTCTCGAAGGCGAGCATCGTTGAGGAGCGTCCCGCTCGCCGGATCGATCGGCGAGTTGATGTCGACCCGGAGGAGGACCGTAGCGCCCGAGAGGTCAAAATCATCCATTGTGAAGAAGCTCCGAGCCATGGCGAGCGAGGCAACCTAGCGGGACATAATAGGCTTTTCGTCGAGCCCCGGACGGAGGCTTCGGCCGCAGATGTTCTCAAATGGAGGAACTATGCTGCAACGTATTTAGGGAGGCGGACGGCATGGTCGGCCGCGAACGAGGGACCTCTACGCCCCAGGACCTCCTGCTCCCAGAGGGCAAGCTCATCCGCACGACGCGGGGCGGGGTGACGGCCCTCAAACAACTCCTCTTGGACCTCAAGAAGTACTCCTTCTCCGGCTACGTCCGCACCGTCCGGAGCACTGGCGGAACGCGGTCCGAGGGCATCGTCCTGCTCCGCGGCGGCAATCCGGAAGCGAGCCTGTTCCAGAGGGGTGAGATGCGTGAGCGCGGCAGGAGCGCGCTCAAGAGAGTCTGGCAGGATTCCTACGATGAGGGCTGCACAATCGAGCTGCACGCGCGGGTGGACATGGACGCCCTCCTACGAGAGCACTCGAACGCAACCCTCGAGCGACCCGCGAAGGTAGTCAAGCGCGCGAAGGTTCCCCAGGCGATGGACCACGACGAGATCGAGAGCAAGCTCCGGTCCTGGAAGGAGCGCGGGTACGACGTGAGTTCCGTGGAGGCCGCCTATGATGGCGACCCCGGCATCCTCACCGCTTCTTTCCTCGCCATGCTCGAGGCGGTCAAGAAGGCCGAGGCCGTGGCCGACACCCTCTCCTACCTGGACGTCTCCGGGTTCGAGGCTCGCGCGGCAACCCTCCGCGATAAGCTGAGGGATCCTTTGCGCAACCCGGACATCGATACGGAGGTCGAGAGCCTCCGCGACGCGATCGAGGCCCACCGTCGCATCGAGGCAAGGCGTCAGATCGAGCTCGCAAGGGAGCGGGATTCTCAAGAGCGGACGATGAAGGTCGTGGAGCTCGTGATGAAGCAACGCCAGGCCCTCCGCCCGGAGGCCCCATCGCCATCACAGGAGGAGATCGCGAGGGCCCTCGAGAGCCCGGCGCCCTCGCGGGACGAGGCGACGAACCTCATCCTCACGCACACCTTCGACTCCTTCGTCGTTGGCGCAAGCAACCGCTTCGCGGAAACCGCCGCCGTCTCCGTCGCGATGAAACCTTCCGCAGGTTACAATCCCCTCGTCATCGTCTCGGGCCCCGGCCTGGGGAAGACGCACCTCCTGAATGCCATCGGGAACCGCGTCCACTCCGAACACCCCGGGCGGAGAGTCCTGTATGTCGCCTGCGACGCGCTCGCGGCCTCCCACGAAGAGACGACGTCGAAGGGCAACCTGCAGTCCTTCCGCGACCGGCTCCGGGGGGTCGACGTCCTCCTCCTTGACGACCTCCAGCTCGTGAGTGGGAAGCCCGGGGTTCAGGAAGAGCTCCTCCGTGCCTTCGACGAGTTCCAGGGGGCGAATCGACAGCTTGTCGTCGCGAGCGACCGTCCGCCCAAGGCGATCACGGACATGGACGACCGCCTCGTGTCCCGCTTGGAGGCAGGCCTCATCGCATCGATCCAGCCGCCGGAGCGGGAAACGCGCCTCGCCATTCTGGAACGGCGCGCGAAGGGAGCCAACCGGCCCATCGATCCCTCGGTTCTCGCCCTCATCGCTGATCGCATCGAGGACAACGTCCGCGAACTCCAGGGCGCTCTGAACCGCGTCGTTGCGTTCTCCTCCCTCATGGACCGCTCCATTACGCAGGACCTGGCGAAGGAGGTGCTGCGCGATGTGATGGGCGAACCCTCGAAGCAGGAAAAGGGACCGGCCAAGGGAGCGCCCCACGTCCTCGTCCCGGGCGGGAGCTACCTCGTCGAGGAGGACCGGCCTGAGGCTATGTTCCAGCTAGCGGAGAAGACTCCAAGCGGAGGGAAGGGGTGCCTCGTGATCACACGGACCAACCCGAAGCGGATCCGTGAGAGGCTCCCCTTCGATCCGGACCGCATCCTGTGGCTCACCGATCGAGAGAGCTCGGCCGAGGAAACGATTGCACCGGCCCTCGAGCGCATCGTGTACGAAATCGAACGGTTCATGAAAGCACGGCCACGAGGTGCCATCCTCCTCGACGGCATCGAGTACCTCGTGTCGAACAACTCCTTCGACGCGGTCTTGAAGTTTGTTCGGCGGCTCGTGGACACGATCTCCGAGGGACACTTCGCCTTCCTCATCTCCCTCGGGCCCGCGACCTTGAAGGAACAGGAACTCAAGATGCTGGAACGCGAGATGGACGTTGTCCGCGTCGCCTAGTCGCCGACGGCGGTTCAGCCGCGCCCGCCCCGGCCGACCTCCTTGAAGAACTCGCGCAGGAATCGCAGGGATTCGTCCCATTCATCCTTCTCCGCGTGAGCCTTGGCCTCTTTCAGCATGCCCACGGGCTTGGAGACATCTCCGCCGCGGACTTTGATGTCGAGGAGGATGTCCCGCGCCTTCTTCATCTGTCCGTCAACAAAGACGGGGACGTCCTTGAGGAGGCGCTCATGGGCCTGCTTCGCGATGTGGGACGCCCCGTCCGCGTCGCGACGATCGAGGGCCTCGCGGCTCTCCTTCGAGAGACGCTCCACCTCTTGGACGTCCATGCCGAGGCCGCGGACCTCGACGAGGAGCTTCGAATCCCCGTCAAGCATGCCTCGAGCCTCGTGGTACTCCTTCGCCTGAGACATGAAGCCCTGCAGGGCCGTCTGAAGGGTGTCCCAGGCCGCATCGTAATTCCCCGTGCGCAGATTCGCGAACGCCTCCTCGAGCTGCGCATCCACGGAGGAGGCCGCGCCGCCCTGAGCCCGATTCACCTCCGCGACGAAGGCCTCGAGGCGGCCGCCAATGAACTTGAGGAACGAAACGTCGAGGGACTGCCGCGCCTCGGCGATGAGGCGGACCGCGCGGTCGATATCCCGCTTCTTGCCCGCTTGGACCGCCTCGTTGATGAGGCGCTTCCCCGCTTCGATATCAAGGCCAATCCGCTTCGCGGTGACGAGGAGGGGCTTCACATCGCTCACGAGGCGCGGGAGCTCACGGGCCATGAGCTTCACATCCCCGGTGGGCAGCTCCGGGTGCGCCGAAGCTCGCTCCTCGCGCAGGGAATCGATCCGGCTCCGGAGGGTCCCCCGAATCGTAATGGGACCTGCGGCCTCAGCCTCCGGAGCTCCCGGGCCGGTTTCCCTGGCTTCGCCCGCCCCCGGTGCGAAGTGCACGCCGCAGTTCGGGCAATGGGACGCGTCCGCGGGCACGATGGCCTTGCAGACCGGGCACTCGTACTCCGTCGCCTCCCCCTCCGAGAACTCCGCGCCACACCCAGGGCACACCGTGTCCTCGGGGCGCACGACCGTATCGCAGACGGGGCACAGGAACTGCTCCTCCGCCTCCGGCGTCTCCCCTCCCGGTTCCGCCGGCTCGGGGGGTTTCGTCTCAACGACGACGTCGTCGGATTTCGGGGGCGAGGTGCCCACGCTCTTGAGGGTCTCGAAGATCTCAGGCTGGTCGGCACGTCCCTCCATAATCGAGGCGAGGATCTCGTCGATGCTCTTGCCCTCGGTCGTGTGAAAATCGACGGCCTCCTCGGAGACCTCCCCACCGACGTCAAAGAGGCTCAAGTCCGTGAGGCAGGAGGGGCATGTCCTGGCATCGGCGTCGATCGTCGAATCGCAGACTGGACAGACCTTAGTCTCCTTAGGAGGCGTACGGCCACACCTCAATCTCGAAGCGAATTCTTCGACCGGACCCGAGGTAAAAAGAGTTTCGGGTCTCGGTACAGAGAATGATAAGTGCCCGTATAAACCCGGCCACGCTCTTGACCGACTTCGGTGGCGTATGACCGTCGCTGATTTCGGGGCCCGATTCGGGCCCGCTCTTCCCGTCTTCGAGGGATCGCGATGCCGGTTTCTCGACCGCCCCGCGCGAGCCTTCGCACCGACCGGGTCGCCGACACGTCCACGACCCCGCAGGTCGGAATTTCAGGTTCTGGGAACAATGAGTGCTCAATTCAGATAACGAGCGCGATAGCGTTAAGACCGCCCGGCGCACGTGCGATGCGCGCCGAGTGCGAGTGTTAATGAGTTTCCGCGGTTCCATCGACGGACTCGAGAAGGTAATCCGCACCGAGATCACCCCGCCGAAGATCATTCTGGTCACGGGACCGCCTGGAGCGATGAAGACGTCGTTCTGCTACGCCCTCATGTCCCGGTACCTCAAGGAGACCGGTGAGTTCGGCTTGTACACGACCCTCGAGGAGACCGTCCAGTCCCATTTGCGAAACATGGAGTCGATCGGCATCGATGTCTCCCTCAACATGCAGATCAGCGATTTCACGGATCTCCGGGAGATCGACGCGGTCGTGGGCCCGAAGGACCAGACGGACTACATCGCCTTCATCGAGAAGATGATCGGTCACTTCCGAAAGGTCCACGGTCAGCGCTTCAAGCTCTTCGCCCTCGACTCCTTGGGAGCCTTGTACTCCCTCATGGAGAACACGGACAACATCCGCAAGCGAATGTTCTACTTCTTCAAGATGCTTCGCGACAGCAACCTCATCTCCATGATCGTGATGGAGAGGAGCCTCGACGGCGAAAGCCACCTCCTGGGGAACGAGGGCTTTCTCACCGATGGCATCATCATGCTCGGCCTCGACCATTCGCGCGGCAAGCTCGTCCGCTATCTGCAAGTGGAGAAAATGCGAGCCGTCGACCACTCCATGGAGAGGTACGCGATTGAAGTCCGGAATGGGGGCCTCACGGTCCTTGGCCCGATCTTCGACTCGGGAGGTTCCACGTAATGCATCCTGCTTATACGCTGGCCGTGGATAGGGTCAGCGACGTGCGAAGACCCCACTGGAGGCTGCCGTAGATGGCCGATGGATCAATCTTGGACGCGCTAGATGCGTTGAAGAAGCTCGAGGAGAGCATCAAGACTCGCGACGCCGAATTCAAGGATCGCGAGGCGGCTCTGCAGGAACGGATGAGCAAATTCGAAGCGGAGCGGGAGGGTCTCGAGCAGGAGAGAGCGGCCCTTGCAGAAGAGCACGATTCCATTGCAGGCCGCGAGAAAGGCCTGCGGGCGCGAGAGAAGGAGCTCGAGCAGCAGGACCGGAGCCTTGTCCAACGGGAGCAGGAATTCGAATCTGCGAAGGCCCAGGTTCTCGGCAAGGAGCAGGAACTCGTGAACCGGGAGCAGGAGCTCGCGAAACGGATCGAGGATCTAGCGATGCGCGAAGAGGAGATCGCGCGTCGACACGAGGAGTCCGCCACCCATGCCTCGGAGATTGCGCGGCGCAAGAACGAAATCGCTGCGAGGCAGGAAGAACTCCTCCAGCTCCTCGAGGAACATAAGGGCTCCCTGGAGAAGCAGATCGCGAAAGGTCGGGAGCAGCTTGAGTGGGAGAAGAGACTGGCGCAGGAGGAACAGACCCTCGCAGACACCCGCAACAAACTCGCCGAGGAGGCTCGTCGGCTCGCCGACAGGGAGAAACAGCTCGTCGCTCACGAGCAGTCCTTGCGGTCCGCCGTGGCCCCTCAGCCTGCCGCTGCCGCAAGACCGACGCCAGGACCCGGCCCCGCCGTACGTCCTCAGCCTGCACCACAACCTATGCCCGCTCCGAAGGTCGAACCCAAAGCCGCGCCCAAGCCGGCCGTCCAAGCTGTACCGGAGCGAGAGAAGGAGGCGGCCCCGGAATCCGAGGTCCCCTGTCCTGCGTGCGGGACGATGATCTCCTCCGACGCAATCATGTGCTATGCGTGCGGGCATCGCCTCCAAGAGGAAGAGGCCGCGCCGGCCGAGGAGGTTGGCGGTGAGGCCGAGGTCCCCTGTCCTGCGTGCGGGACGATGATCTCCTCCGACGCAATCATGTGCTATGCGTGCGGGCATCGGATGTCGGTCGACGAGGACAAGGGGAGGAAGCCCGCCGTCCCCGCGGTCAAGAAGGTCTTGAAGAAGAAGGTCATCTGAGCGGCCGTTCAGGCCTCGGAATGGATCCAGACCGGAACCCGGAAGCGACACTCGGACGCCATTCTCGACGCGAACCCCTCTTTTTCATCTTCGTTCGATTATATTTATCATTTCTCCATGAAAACGCGGATGTCGTCGACTTCGAGAGCGCGTCGCTATCGACATAGATAATCGCGCGGTAACCTATTTATAACGAGGTTGTGGGTGGCCCGCCGACATGCCCACCGGTGGTAGCCATCGTGACCTCGCTTGCCGGCTCCACCAGGGGAGGTCGTGAAATGTCCAACCGTCTCGAGAGGAGCGGTAAGGCGCTGAGCCTTCTGATCGTCGTCGCCCTGGCCCTCGGTGGCTTGCTGGCTGTCGCGCTATCCTCCGCACCCGCGGCGCGGGCCGCCGTGTGCGACCAAGGATCCAGCATGATCTCGGGCAATTGGGTGATCACCACCGCGCAAGTCTGCTCCGGCATCGTCTTCACCATCGATGGAAACATCTACATCAACAGCCCGGGGAGCCTGACCCTCGTCGATGGTGGGATCGTCTTCGTGCAGGACACGGGCCACATCCACCTGATGGATGTCAATGCCAGCGCGTCCCTCACGTTGGACAACTCGTACATCTCGACGCAGACGAACGTCCTGGATCCGTACGTCAAGCTCACGCTGAACGTCGCCGGGTCCATCTATCTCACGAACCACGCCATGTTCAAATTCCCGGGGAACCTGAACCTCAACGCCGGCTCCCTCCTGAACCTGACCGCATCGACGGTGACCGGTTTCTCAATCGATGAGCTGGCGAACCTCGGCGACTCCGCGTTTGTCGATGACAACGACGACTCTGCAATCATCGCGATGAACGGGGCCACGGCGTACTTGTATCAGAGCACAATCGAGAAGATTTACGAAAACACGCAGTCGGGCGGTTCCTCCCAGAACCTTGCGCTCACCGGCTCGAACCTCTATGCCTACGACAGCTTCATTGCGGTGGACTTCTCGAACGATGGACAGATCCACAACGCGATGACCCTCGACACGGCCTCCAGCGCCTATCTATATAACGTGACCTTGGACGAGGCGCAGGGCGCGGGCCTCCCGCTCGACCAGCGGCTTCCCGCCTTCGTCCCGAGCGGCAGCGGCGTGGTCCAACTCCTCCGGTGGTCCCACACCACCGTCGTCGATGCCACGGGCATCCCCGTCCTCGGTTCCGCCGTCACCTCGACGATGAGCCCGGGGACGCAGCAGGCGCAGTACCCAGACAACGGGATGTCGACGACCCCGAGTGCGGCAACTCGCTGGTACCTCAGCGCGGTCCTCGGCCTCACGAACAACCCCTACTCGACGACGGACGTGGACGGCCATGCTCTCATTCCGCTCTGGACAGACCGGATAACCGCGGCCACACTGCCGAATGCGCAATCCTTCGGGAACTACGAGGAATCCGCGGCTTACGCCAGCAACCCGCCGGCTACGGGCGGCGTGTCCTTCCTACCCTATCCGGACATGAGCGTCGCGGCGAACAACCTAGAGGTCGTCCTCCAGTTCACGGACGCGATCATCTGTTCCTCGCCCGTGACCACGTGGACGGGCACCCTCGGCCTCTCCGGGGCAATCTCCGTGGGCGGCACGCTCGAGATCGCAGGCGCGGTCACGATTACCAACGGCAACCTATACATCGACCAGTCTGCGAACGCGTGCGGCTTCATCCAAGTCGACTCAGGCGCGAGCCTGAGCCTCGTGAACTCCGTGGTCCGAAGCAACTATCCGCTTGTAATCGACGTGACGAATGGCGGCACCCTTGCGGCGACCCAGGGCAGCTCTCTGGAACTCACCCAGCACGGCATGCCAGGCCTGCTCCGGTCCGATGGCACGACCTCGACGGTCTCCCTGACCGACACCTCCGTCAGCGGCAACGTAAGCCTCGCGGGCGCGAGTGCAACCCTCGTTCGGGATGACTTCCTGGGACCCGCCCTCACGATCGACACGTCGGGCAGTGGTGCCCAAACCCCCGTGAGGTTGTATGACTCTGCGCTCAGCGGCGTCTCGAACCTTTCCCTAGGGACGGACTACGGTAGCGTGTCCGACCTGGCGTTCGACATCCGGAACATGACCCTCGACGACGTCCAGACGTCACAACTCGTCTTCGGAGGCACCCAGTACGTGCAGTTGACGAACGTGAGCCTGGACGATCCGACGGGAACGTGGTACCTGAACACGATCACGGAAGGGGCGAAGGTCGACCGCTATTGGTGGCTCAGCCTCAATGATGTGGATGGAACCGGCACGCTCCTCGAGCGGGCGAACGCGACGATCTCCCTCTGGCGCCTCGACCCCGTGAGCGGTAGCCTCGTCACGGCGCCGAACCCGATCCCCGGCAACACGATCTACAACACGGCGAGCACGACGTGGCCCGTAAGCACAACCTCCGGCCAGGTCCTGTACCGCGCCTTCATGGAGTCGAGGATCGCGAACCCAAGCAGCCGCGTCGTGAACAACACTTACGTGGCGAACGGAACGGCGGCGCCCCAGGGGACCTCGTACTTCTCGGACCTGCCGAATGCCCAGGCCACCGTGACGGACAATACGGTCATGGAGCTGACCTTCACAAGCCTCACGCCGGACCTGAGCATCACCCTGCTCCAGGCGATCAACCCGATCATCGGCGACAGCACGTCCCAACCCATCAACACGAACATCACCCTCATTGCGACGATCCAGAACACGGGCCAAATCGACGTCCGAGACGTGGACGTGGCGTTCTTCTACACGAACGTGGACCTGAACGGAGACAATCTCTTAGACTCGACGACAGACACGTACCGTCAAGGCGCCCTGATCGACGAGGTCGTGATCCCGCTGGTCCCGAAGGGCGGCACGGCGACGGCGACCGTCTATTGGACGCCCCAGGGCAGCTTCGCCTCGAGCACCCCCATCTCCATCGTAGTCGATCCGCCCCTCCTCCTCCCGGATGACGGCGGAGCGATCCGCGAGACGAACGAGCTCAACAACATCTTCGCACAGACGATTGGCCTGTTCACCTGGCCGGATCTCTCCGTGACTTCGGCGGACATCGTCGCACCGACAGATCCCGTCGTCAACAACGATGCGTTCATGGAGGTGACGGTCCACAACATCGGCACCTTCGGGGCGACGGACGCGACGGTCCAGCTGTTCGAGAACGGCCTGCCCGTCTCCGCTCCGGTCCAGTTTGATCTGACCCTGGGCGTCTCCCAGAAACAGATCGTCGTGTGGCACCCGACGACGACCGGCGCGCACCTCCTCCAGGTCCTGGTGGACACGAAGAACGACACCCTCGCGAACCGCGACTACATCATGAGCAACAACGTTGCGGCCACGAGCTTCAACGTCCACACCCAACCGGACCTTGCCCTTCTCCAGGCGGACTACCCCGACACGATCCAAGGGAAGCAGGATACGCCCTTCGCGATCGAGGTTGTCGTCCACAACCTCGGGCAGACGGCTGCGGTCGGAAGCGGAGTCGCCGTGTACCTGGACGGCAACCTGTCCGAAATGGTCGGACGGATTGACGAGCTCTCCTTCTTGGCGAACTCCTCGACCACGAAGTCGATCCAGATCAACGGCATCCACACGCCGGGCAACCACGAGCTGTACCTCGTCGTGGATCCGGACGGGGTCCTCGTGGAGAGCGCCGAGAACAACAACTTCGCGAACCTCAGCGTGTACATCGCACCGCCTGCGGGACAAGTGTACATCGGGAACCCGTCGGAAAGCCAGGCCCTCGAGCCTGGGGATGTCCTGGTCCGCGGGTACGTGCGAACGGTCACCGGAGAGGGCATCCCGGGCGTCTTCGTGTACATCAACGTGACCCAGGCCGGGAGCCTCGTCCTCAACACGACCGCGACCACGGACACGGATGGACAGTTCCTGACGACCATGTCCATGGGCGCCCTCCCGGATGGAGCGTACTCGCTCCAGGTGACGTCGCCCGCGGCAGGGATCACGAGCGGAACCGTGGCCTTCTCCGTCCACCGTGCCGTGCCGTTCCTCAACCAGCCCATGCCCGTCCTTGGGATCCAGTGGTGGATCTTCCTCGTCATCCTGGCGGCCGCGATCGCGGTCGTCGTGGGTGTGACCCTGTACTTCAAGGTCTACGGACTCGGCAAGATGGTGGAGTGCGGCGAGTGCGGCGCGTTCATCCCTGAGGACGCCACGGTCTGCCCGAAGTGCGGCGTGGAGTTCGAGAAGGACATGGCCAAGTGCTCGAACTGCCAGGCCTGGATCCCCGTGGACGTGAAGCAGTGTCCCGAGTGCGGTGTCGAGTTCGCCACGGGGCAGGTCGAGATGGCCGATTACCAGGAGAAGATGCGCCTCCAGTACGACGAGGTCGTAACGAAGTTCAAGGACGAGGCGGAACGGCAACTCGGCCGGCAGCTCTCGGACCGTGAATTCCAGGAGTGGTGGCGCAAGCAGCCGACCTTCCTGACCTTCGAGGATTGGCTCCGCGAGGAAGAGGAGATGCGCAAGATGGGCTCGAAGCCGTGTCCCACCTGCGGCACCCTCAACTCCGTGACCGCCACGGTGTGCCACAAGTGCGGCTCCCTGATGAAGGAGGCCGCACGGCCGCCGGGCGGCGGCGGGAGCGGCGGAGTCGTCGCGGGCGCACCGGCCCGACGCGCCGCGGCCCCGACCCCGGGCCCAGCCCCCCTCGAGCCAACCGGAGGAGCCCAAGCGGCGACGGGCGCCGCTGCCGGGTCCGAGGCGATCCCGCGACGGGTCATCCGGAAGCCGATTCAGCCCCCCCAGCCCGTGGTGCAGAAGAAGGTCATCAAGCGCCCCATGGGCGAGGGCCAGCAGGGCGAATCCGCGGAAGCCGGCGAACAGGCGTCCGACGAGACCCCGGAAGACGAGCTCTGAGCTCGCCTTCCCCCAACCCTTTTCCTTTTCCATTCTTCGCGGTTGAGCGGAAGCGCCGCGTCCATTCGGAGAAGGCCAAACGATACCGAAAGGGCCATCATGCGGAGGGCCCATCGTCCCACGGATGGCGGCGCTGTTCCTCCGGCTGTGTCGGACGGTCCCGGTAGTCTCCCTCGTCCTTTTCATATCGTCGATCGCCCAAGCCTTCGTCCGATTCTGAAAGAGGCGGAGGGCTGATTGCGGCCGCGGGAGACCGCGGGCTTGCGCAACGCGATGCGCGGAACGACTGGCGCAGGGGTTCCCCCTGGCAGCTCCCCGGGGGGCGGAATCCTCCACCTCCCGAGCCCCCTTGCCTCCGGCGGCGGCGATCCTGGGCATTCGCTCTGGCTGTCCCGGAGCCGCGCCGGGCAAAGCTGACCGGGGGGTCGCAGGACCACTGCCGGAGCAGGCCTCTCCGTGACGTTCTCGAGGACGCCCTCATTTCGGCGCTTGTCTAGGCCTCCCTACCAAGAGGACCTTCCGAAGTCCTCGCCGCTCCTGCCCCGGAGCCCTCTCGGCTGCCGCAGGTTTCTGCGCAATCGCGGAGTGGAGAACCAAGTCCATGGACCAGGGGTCCGCGGATCCGCCCCGGCGTAGGGACACGCCATCCCCGGGAGGACGTGCGATCGATCCACGCCGGCCGGTGGTGGAATCGCCGCGCCTAGGCGGCCGTCTGGATGCCCTGCGTCGTGAGGGTGTCGCGCACGATCTTGATCATTCCGTCGGGATCCTTGTAGTACGAGGACACGACCTTCGCGACTTCGCGGTAGTTCGACACCCCGGTCCGCTTCATGTACTCGAAGAGGTCCAGGCGACGCTTCACCTCTTGCTCCATGCGGCGCTGGTTCCAGTTCCGGGCCAGGGAGATCTTCTCGTACACGTAGGAGTGGCCGGAGTAGTTGAATGTGTCATCCGCCGGGTTCCATGTGTACGCGGAGTTCGTGATGAGCTCGTTGGACTCCGGGTCGGTGCCTACAATCTCGACGATCGACTTCACACGGCGGGTCATGTCCGTGCCGACCTTCACCTGAGCCTGGAGGAGGACGAGGTCCAATGCGGCCACGAGGGCTCGCGGGAGGTTGATGGGATCGTTCTCGAGGCGGTGGACCATCGCCTGGACGTCGTCCGCGTGGAACGTGGTGTACGCCGACTTGCCGGTGGCCATCGCTTGGAACACGACGAAGGCCTCGGGACCACGGACCTCACCGACCATCATGTACTGGGGCCGCTGGCGGAGAGCCGCGATGAGGAGGTCGAACATGTCGATCTCGCCGGCGGCCTTCCCCGTAGACATGGACTTGCCGCCGAACCCCGCTCGAGTGAGGAGAGGCACCCAGTTCTCGTGGGGCAGGTTCAGCTCGCGGGTGTCCTCGATGGACACGATCTTCATCTGGGGTGGGATGAACAGGAGGATCGCGTTCAGCGTCGTCGTTTTCCCGGACGCCGTGCCACCACAGATGAGCATCGACTGGCCGTTCTCAATCGCGAGCCAAAGGTAGCCCATCATCTCTGGGGACATCGTCTTGAAGCGGATCATGTCCAGAGGGGTGAAGGGGTTCTCCCGGAACCGCCGGATCGTGAAGGACGATCCGCGCTTCGTCACATGCATCCCAAGAGTGGCTTGGAGACGGGAGCCGTCCGGAATCGTTGCGTCGAGCATGGGCTGCGCGACGGAGATGTGTTTCCCGCATTTCTGAGCGAGCCAGATCACGAAGGAGTCGAGCTCCTCCGCAGTGTCGAACTTCAGGTTCGACGGGATGGATCCGTACTTCCGGTGGTAGATGTAGAAGGGCACGCGGACGCCATCACACGAGACATCCTCGACCTGGGCGTCCGTCATCACGGTGTCGATCGGGCCGTAGCGCATGAAGTCCCGGAGGATGTAGTACATGATCCGCTCCTTCGAGACAGGGTGCAATTCCACGCCGAGCTCCCGAAGGAGGCTGTCGACCATCCGACGAAGGTACGTCTCCTTCTCCCCTTTCCCAGCGTCCTCGAGGAGTTCGAGGTTCGCCACGATGATCTCCTTGAGGACGTCCAAGAGCTCCGACTCTTCCTCGAGGAGCTTCGGCTCAATGGCCTCGTAGGAGTACTCGTTCGCGAGGGTGTCGTACAGGATGCGGACGTAGGAGTAGTTCTTCAAGATGGGCTGGACTTCGATCTCGTTCATGTTACGCTGGACGATTTTCGGGATCGTCGTGATCTTGCCCAGGGTCGACTCTTCCACGCCGCTGACCTTGGGGGCCTTCACCTTGACGCCCTTGTCTCCGAGGAGCCTCGAGAAGTAGCGCTTCTTGATCGAATCGAGAGCCGCGAAGAGAGTCCATCGCCGCTTCTCCTCGATCTCCGCGAGCATCTTCTGGGCCTGCTCCTTCTCCTTCTCGAGCTCGGCCACGCGGGCCCGGGTCTTTGCCTTCCGGGCGTCGAGTTCGTCGAGTTGCTGTGCGAATTCCGACTCCGTGGATTGGGACATCTCTTCACCTCAGAGCAGCTGGAAACCGAGCAGGGCGATCAAGAGCATGATGAAGCTGTGACGCAGCCCGTTCGGCACCTTCCCGTTGTCAAGGACGCCCGCGAGGATTCCGTCGCCGACGGCGTGGACGATTGTCGCCAGGAAGAAGGCGATCTTGATCTGGTAGACGACCTCCGGCAGGTTCTCCGCGAGCGGGCTCTGGCCGGCAAGCGGTCCGCCCGTGCCCGTGGCCCCGAGGGCCTGGCTCGCCTCGACCATCTTCGGCAGGAACGTCACATTGAGGATCCAAATCGTGACGAGGAACACGAGGAAGGAGATGTAGATAACCGCGATGTACGTGGACATCGCGATCCGACGCTCGTCCTCCGTAAGCTGGGCCTCCTTCGTGTCGTGGCTCACCATCGTCAGGACGTCGGCGACGTCGCCGCCTGCGTCCGACGACTTCACGATGATCGCAACGACCCTCGCCACCATCGGCGTCTTCACGCGTTCCGAGAAGAGGCGCAGGGCCTCCGTCGCAGGGACCCCCCAGCTGATCTGGGCGGCCATCTTCTTGATTTCTGGGGTGAGTTTGCCATAGCGCCCGCCGCTCGAGACGACGATCGCCTCCGCGAGGGTCATGCCGAACCGGCCGGCCTCGGCGACGTCACGCAGGAAGTCCGGCAGGCGGCGCTCGACGTGCTTGATCTCCCGCTGCTTCTTCGCCATGAAGAAGCCGTAGGGGCCGATGAAGCCAAGGATCGCCACCACGAGCCAGTTAAGGAAGAGATCCAAGGACCTCTGTCCCGTGCGGAAGCCGAGGCTGATGGAACCGATGAGGTTCAAGAAGGCGATGAAGCCGAAGATCACGAGGAGGACGCAACTGAGGAGGATGATGAACCGGCTCCGATCCGCCTTCTGGTAAAGCCGGATGCGCGCCTGCTCCAAATCGGGTTGGGCCATGTCACCCCTCCTGCTCCATGTTCCAGATCACGAAGATGAACCCGAATTGACTGAGGGGAATCATCAGGGCCACGACGACGTACAGGAGCTGGAGGACGAACCCCGTGCCCGTCTTGCTGATAAGAGCCATGATCGCCATGATGACGACAAGGAACAGGGGGAATGCGACGACGACAGTCACGAACGATTCGGCGAGCATCCCCAGGGTCTCCATCTTCTTCCGCATCTCGAGGCGGTCCTCCTTCTCGAACTGCTCCGCCTTCATCAGGAAATACGGCTTGAGCTGGCCGCCGCTCGTGGAGGTCGTAACGACGCCCTGGAGGAAGTCCTGGAACTTCGCGCTCGGAGAGCGCTGGGCGGCACGACGGATCGCGGTCAGGATATCCATCCCCAGGAGCTCCGTGTCGCGCGTGATCCACTCCGCCTCCCGGGCGACCTCGCCGTAGACGGTCTGCTTGGAGAGCTCCTTGAAGATCACGTCCACGGGCACATCCGCGGAAGCCATCGCAGAGACGAAGGACATCGCACCGCTGATGCGCTTGTCAATCTTGCGGCCTCGCTTCTTCGCGAGGGCCGCTGGCTTTCCCTTGTAGGCAATCGGCAATCCGAAGAAATACATGTACGTGATGAAGATGGGCAGGGCGGCAACGAGGGCGAAGAGGATGAGAATCGTCCCGATGCCGACGCTGAGGACCGCGAGGAGGAGCGTGGCCACGAGGGCCGCCACAACCGCCGCGACGGAGATGATCGTCGTGTTCATCCACGCGACGGCGAGGTACTCCTCCGGCCGGAGGCGGATGTGGGCCTTCAGGAGGTTCTCCTCAAGGTCCTGGTTCTCCCGCTTTCGGGACTGTACGAACTTGCCGAAGGTCCGCCAGGCGACTTGTTCCCGGTGGGTCAGGCTCACGTTCACCGGCTTCGCACCCTTCGGGAGCTTGATGATCCGATGAACTTCCTGGGCGTCCTCCCGGCCGGGTCGGAAGCGCTTTGTCTTCGTGAGCGTCCCTCGCGTCTCCAGCTTCTCGAAAGCCGTTGAACTAGCCAACGGTCTCACCTCCCGCTTCTACGGGTTGGGCTCGCTGTTCTGCGATCCCCATCTCGTCCGCGATCCGCTTCCAGGTCTCGTCCGGGTACTGATAGTAGGACACGACGGTCTTGGAGATCTCGCGGAAGTCCGTCATGCTCTTGTTGACCATGTAGTTGATAATGTCCACGCGGCGCTGGAATTCCCCCTCCATCTCTTCGTGGGTCATGTTCTTCATCTCCATGATTTCGTCGAAGAGGAAGGAGTGGCCTTTGTAGACGAAGGTGTCCGTTGCGGGGTCCCACTCGTAGACGGTGTTCGTAATCAGCTCGTTCGTCTCCGGCTCGAACCCGACGAGCTCGACGATCTGCTTGAGGCGGCGCA
>DATBLI010000100.1:0-2615 GCA_036555455.1 Thermoplasmata archaeon | reverse complement strand
GCTTTCGCGGGAACCGCACTCCCCATGAGGAGCACGGCCGCGAGCATCCCCGTCACGACTAGCACAGCGAATGCCCGGAATCGGGCAACGTGGCTTCGCATCACCACAACCCCATCTGACGGCCCGGGATGCGAACAGGCTGCCTTTAAATCTTTCGTCCGCGATGAAAACCAGAGCGAACCGCGAACGGGCCGGATTCGCGCGGGCGCGCACCGCGCGAATGTATTTCACGGAGGAACCCTTGGCGAAGTCGATGGCGGACCCGATCCTCCGAGCCCGGGAGATCTGGAAGTCCTACGATGGCCGGTCCGACGTCCTCCGAGGCGTGGACCTCGACGTCGCTAAGGAGGAAGCCGTCTCCGTGTGGGGGCCGAACGGCAGCGGGAAGACGACCCTCCTCTTCATCCTCGGGGGCCTCGATTCGCCGACCCGCGGCCGGGTCGAACTCGCGGGCCGCGACATCTCGCACCTGAAGGAATCGGCCCTCGCGAAGGTCCGCCTCCGCGACGTCGGATTCGTCTTCCAGACCCACAACCTGATCGATGACCTGACCGTCGAGGAGAACATCGCCCTGCCGTTGCGCCTTGCGCGGAAGCCCGCAGACGCGCGGATTCACGAACTCTTGGCGGCCTTCGGCCTGGAGCCCCTCGCCCAACGCAAACCCCGCAGGATCTCCGTCGGGGAATCCCAGCGCGTCGCCGTCGCACGGGCCCTCGCGAACGGGCCCACGGTGATCCTCGCGGACGAACCGACGGCGGCCCTCGACACGAAGGGCACCGCAGCGGTCCTCGAAGCCTTCGAGCGCGCGCGCACGTCCTTCGGCGCGGCCCTCGTCGTGGCGACGCACGACCCCGAGGTGAAGGCGCTGCCCGCGACTCCGTACCGGCTCGAAGAAGGCGCCCTCCGTCCGTCGTAGTCCGCGGCTCCGCCGAAGCCTTTATCCCCCGCGGTTTCTTCGGACGCCCGACCCATGGGAGGCCTCTCCGGTTCCATCCAGCGCCTCGCCGGCAGTGCGTGGGGCCAGGTGAAAGGGCCCCTGTACCGCAACGCGTTCTTCATCATGTTCTCCTCCGTGATCAGCTCGGGCCTGGGGTTCTTCTTCTGGCTCGTCGTCGCCCGGTTCTTCCGAAGCACGAACGACGTCGGGTGGGCCGTCACCCTCTTCCAGACGATCTCCTTCGTCGCGACCTTGGGCCTCCTCGGCCTCGGCGTCGCCCTCGTCCGCTTCCTCCCGGAGACGGAGAAGAAAGTGCCCCTCGTGAACGCATCCCTCACGATCGTCGGGATCGGGGCGATCCTTCTTACCGTCGTGTTCCTCGTCGGCCTGCCCCTCTGGGCGAAGGATTTCACGGCCATCTTGGACAGCCCCATCTACCTCATCGCGCTCCTCTTCACATCCGCCGCCCTCGCCTTCGCGCCGATCCTGGACCAAGCAGGGATCGCGTTGCGGCGCGCGGACGTCCTCGCCTGGCGGACCCTCCTCTTCTCGATCCTGAAAATCCCCCTCGCGGTCGTCTTCGCAATGATCGCGATCACCAGCGGCCGCATCGGCGTGTTCATGGCCATCGCCCTCGCCTTCGTCGCGAGCACGGCGATCGAGGGCCTCATCTTCCTCCCGCGAATCCTACCCGGATTCCGCCCGTGGCCGGAGATGGACTTCGCCCATGTGGGGCCCATGGTCCGCTTCAGCCTCGGCAACTACGCCGCGGCCTCGATCGGAGGCGCGGGCGCACTCCTCCTCCCCCTCCTCATCGTCAACGCCCTCGGCCCCGACAAGGGCACGGAGCAGGCGGCCTTCTTCTACATCGCGACGATCGTCGCGGGACTCCTGTACATCATCCCGAACGCGACGTTCACGTCGTTCTACGCGGAGGCCTCGCAGCGGAACGCGAACCGGCCTGCGGACGAACGGAAGGCGATCCTCCTCTCCCTCGCCCTCCTGGTGCCCGGGATCGCGGTCCTCTGGATTTTCGCCTTCCAGATGCTCACCTGGTTCGGGGAACCCGCGTACGCGTCCGGGGCCGTCGGCGCCCTCCATATCCTCGTCTTCGCGTCGATCCCGGCCTTCCTCAACAGCATCCTCTCCACCCGCGTGAGGATTCGCAAGGAGACTCGCCCGCTCATCATCGCCTCGTCCATCTCGACCGTCGTGACCCTGGGAGCGGGGTACCTCCTGCTTATCTCGAACGGGATCGACGGCCTCGCGATCGCCTACGTCCTCGGGGCGGCGGCGGCGACGCCGTACTACTGGCTCGTCGCCCGGAAGCCCTTCGAGGCGGAGCCCCTCCGGCCCGTGGAGCCCATTCCCGCGGGACCTCCGGAATGAAAACGAGGCCGCCGCGTGTTTCGTTGGAGCGAATCGGTGCGGATGAATCGTCACGCTCGGTGAAAGACGTGCAGCCTTCCCGCGCCATCGTCGGGCCACTCGAGCCCCGGCGTCAGCCCAAGACGCGATTCACTTCGCCCGAAGGATTGCGTAGAACGCGATCCCCGTGAACAGGGCGATGCCCGGGTACGCGTAGCCGATTCCCAAGATGACTGCGGTGTTGAGCTGCTGCCAGCTCTGGAGCAGTGCGTCCGCGCCCGGGAGGAGCATCGCCCCGATCGCGATGATG
>DATBLI010000099.1:0-9449 GCA_036555455.1 Thermoplasmata archaeon | reverse complement strand
CCGCCGGGGACCTCGTGCCCGTCCGGGCACTTGAGGACCTGGGGCGCCCCGCATTCTCCGCAGAACTTGAGGCCGGGGGCCACGGGCTTCCCGCACTTGATGCACGGCTTGCTCCCCGCCGGCGCCGTCGTGTCCGCGCCGCAGTTCCCGCAGAACTTCGTCGTCATGGGGTTCATCGTGCCGCACTTCGGGCACGCCTTCATCTGTTGCTGCTGCTGGGCTTGCTGGCCGGGCGCCATCATGCCGGGCATCTGGGACGCCATCCCGTACCCCATGCCGATCCCGGCCCCAAGGCCCACGCCGACCCCGGCGCCGCCGCTCGGATTCGCGGCCGCGCTCGTGAGGGCGTCGGCGACGGCGAACTGCTGGTAGGCCGCGGCGGAGGTCCGTCCGAGGACCTTCGCGGCGCCCATCTTCTCGATCGCCGCCTTGACCGTCTCGGGGAGGGGGATGTTGAGGCCGCTGAGCTTGATGATCTCGATCCCCAGGTTCATGAAGTGGGGCTTCGCGTTCGCGAGGGTGGCTTGCTCCATCTCGTTCAGGCTCGCCGCGAAGTCGACGACCTTGAGGCCCCCCTGCTTCATCTTCCCCAGGGTGACGTTCAGCTGCTTCACGAGTTCGTCCTTGATGCGGTCCTCAATGTCCGCAGAGGTCGCGGCGCCGAACGTCCCCACGAACTGGTTGATGAAGATCTCCGGGTCCGCGAGGCGGTACCGGAAGTCGCCGAAGGCGCGCAGCTGGATCATGTCGAAGTCGGGGTCCTGAAACAGGAACGGCTCCTGGGTGCCGAACTTGCCGTCGAAGATCCGCTTCTGGAGGTAGTACACCTCCGCCTGCTGCACGACACCGGTGAAGACCTTCTGGAGCCAGCCCAAGATCGGCGCGTTCTGCGTCGTGAGGGCATACCGGTCCGGCCGGTCGAGATACGCGAGGGCCTTCCCATCGCGGTAGAACACGGCGATTTCGTCCTCCCTCACAACAATGTTGTCGTTCATGCGGATGTTGCGAGGGACCTTCCACATGATGTTGTTCATCTTGAACTGGTTGTCCCAGGCAATCGTCATGCTCCCGGTGAGGCCTTCCCCTCGCCCCGCCGTCTGGTCCGTTCGCTTGCCGCCGCCGAAGAAGAATACAGTCGGGATCATGTTCTCACCGGATCTTCGTGCCCGTCACGTCGGGCATCCTCTGCTCCCAGGCGGTCTCGAAGGTCTTCATCGAATCGCGGAACGTCTTCACGGACGCGTTGAACGCATTCGTGTCCCCGGCCTGTCCGATCGCCGGGACGGAGGCCGCCGCCTGGTCGAGCCCCTGGATCATCGCGTAATCGTATTCGTAGAGCTTGTCGAGCTCCGTCTCCTCGACGCGAACCGCGGGGCTGAAGCCCGAGTAGCCTTGCTCCGCGTGGCGGACCTTCGCCTCGATGCCTTGGAGGCGGAAGATCTCGTTGCCGATCAGCTGGAGGCCCTGGTACTTCCCGTCCGTCGCCATCTGGTCGCGGATCCCCTCGAGGCCCGAGCGGATCTGCTTCACCTGGTCCGCGATGTACATGCGCAGGATGTTGTCCGCGAGACGGATGTCCTCCCGCCGGCGATACCCTGCGTATCCCGGGATGTGCAGCTGGATCTTCTTGATGAGGCCGCGATCTTCCTCGACCCTCTCGCGTATGTCGGGCATGGTCTTCCCCTAGTCGATTCTAGGCATCGTTCATCACTCGTATGTATTTAGGGGTATGGGAGGCAGGCCAACGGATTCCCGCGGTCACTCCCTACCACAGCGCGACCGCCGGCCGCTCGCCCTCCATGACCTGGCCGGAGTTCCCGTCGATCGCGATGTACATCGGCTTGCCCTTGAAGGTGTACTCGACGAACCAGACGGGAGCGTGGAGGAGCTCGCCGTCGGCCATCGTCGGGTAGACCTGGATCGACTCCAGGCTGTCCACGTGCCGCTTCGCCTCCTTCTCCGCGAGCTTGTGGGCGAGCCCGGCGGCCTGCTGCTTCGCCTCCCCTTCCGTGACATCGCCGTCCATGACCGGGGCCCCGCTGGATTGGCGCTTGTCGAAGTTCGCCTTCTGCTGTGCGTTGAACTGGTATCCGCCCTGGGGCTGGTACTTCGTGTAACCGCGGACCGCGACGACGGGGATGTTGAAGGAGAGCTGGAGGCGGTCCCGCACCCGCGTGACCTGGGAAGGCGCGTTGCTCTTCTGGCTCGCCGTCGCGGCGGCGGTGATCGCGAACAGCGCGCCTCCGAGCACCTTCTTTGCGGTGCCCTCCTGACGCATCTGCGCGATGCCGGTCCCCCGAATGCCCTGGTAATCCGCGACGACGGACGTCGGGATGACCCAGTAGGGGACGTACTTGAGGGTCGTGTTCCCGAGATCGGAGCGCTCCGCGACCTTCCGCCGGAAAACGCCTTTGTTGAGCCACTGGCCGCCGGCGTTCAGGGCCGCATCCTGCTCGATCGTGTTCGGGAGCATGAAGTGCTTCATGACGACCTGGGCCGCCCCGCCGGCGCCCATCGTCGTCGCCGCGCCGCAGTACTCGCACACGACGAGCGCGAGGCCCGCGGACGGCTTCAGGGGCCCGCCGCAGGAATTGCATTTGAGATTCTGAGGCATCGCGGGAGGAGCGACCTGCTGCACGGCTGCGGCCGGATTGTACGGCTGGCCCATGGGCGCCTGGGGAGGCATACCCGGAGCCTGGGGCGGCATGCCGGGAGCCTGCGGGACCACGCCTTGCTGCGCGCCGCAGAAGTTGCAGAACACCGAACCATCGGGGAGCTGTCGACCACACTTGTTGCAGAACAGGGAGAGACCTCCGTGTTGGCGCGCCCATGGCGGTCCTCATCTATAAAGAAATTCCTCTCCATTTCCGAAGGCTGCGGCCGCCGGGCCACGCGATCGCGGGGATCTCTCCGAACGGGACGAGGACGGGGACGCGATAGCGACTTCTCCCTGCGAAGGTGTATTCGCGGCGCGCCTGCCGACGGAGGGGGCGGGTCCCGTTCTCTGAGGACTCCTCTCGCGATTCTCACCGGGATAAGGCTATATGGACCCGTGCACTGGGCGGCCCGACATGGGTCCGGAAGGGCCGAGGTGATCCCATCGCGATTCGCACCCGGTGGGTCGACTTCTGGCGGCAGTTCTTGGGCCTCGAACCGAGCGACGTCCGCAACCTCTTCGCCTTGTACTTCGCGACGTTCGTGATGCGGGCCGCGGCCTTTGCGGGCGTCGCAGTGATGCAGCACGTCATCTATCCGAGCCGCGCGGATGCCCTATGGAAAGGACTCCTCTTCTCCGTGTACCCGCTCACGGAGATCGCGACCGTGGGCTACTTCGGGACCTTGTGCGACCGCCGCGGGCGGAAGGGGATCCTCGTCTTCGCCCACGCGGTCACGGCCGCCGCGGTCTTCCTCTTCGTCGTGGCGGTGAGTCCCATCGTGCCGGATCCCTCGAGGCCGTTCCTCGTCGCTGTATTCTTCGCGATGTTCGGCCTCGGCGCGGCCGCGAAGGTCGCCTCGACCCTGGCGATGGTGAACGACCACACGTCCGGCGGGAATCGCGCGCAGCTCATGGCCGCGTTCGACCTCGTCACGTTCGGAGGCCTCGCAGCTGGGTTTGGCGCGGGGTTCGTAGCCCTGAACGCCCTCGGGGCGTCGCCGACGATTGTCCTCCTTTCGGGAGGCGTCGGCGTCGCCGTCTCCGCGGCCCTCATCCTCGCCTTCGTCGAGGACCTGAAGTTCACGCCAGCTCCGCCTGTCAGCTCCTGGGGCCTCCTGCGGATCGTCTTCCGGAACCCCGACATCGTCCGCCTGCTCCCTGTCTACATCCCCGTCGTGGCCCTGTACGGCTACGTCCTCACGTTCACGGAGCAGATCATCGCTGGCCAAGCCCAGGGAGGGCTCGCGCTTCGGCCTCTCCTCGTCGTCGTCCTCGCGTTCGGCGTGCCCCTCGCGGCCTCCCTTGCGGTGAGCGGGCGCTGGTCAGACAAGGCGCGGCTTCGGAGGCCCTTCATGTTCCTCGGCCTCGCCTGCTTCGGTGGCCTCGCGATCCTCTTCTCCATGGCGGCCCAATCCGCGGGAGGCATGGACCTTGATCTCCTGTATTCGCGTTGGCCGCTCATCGCGATCCTCTCCGCCGGCGCAGGCACATTCCCTCCGGCGGCCCTCGCCTACCTCGGCGACGTGATCGAGCGAGCCGTCTCCGGGACTTCCTTCGGCGTCTATTCGATCATCTTCGGCTCCGGCCTCATCATCGGGCCCATCATGGGAGGGGCGCTTACAGGAGCGCTGGGAGCCGTCGCGTTCGCGGTGATCGCCTTGAGCCTTATCGGGGTCTCGGCCGCTGCGGTCTTCTTCTTGCGCGAGCCCGCGCGGAATGGAACTCCGGGCGCACGAGGGCGGGACGCATCACCGGATCCTCCTGAGTCTCGCCCCTGAGCCCTCGTTGAGACCGGCCGAAGACGCGAGCGCAGCCACGGTGTCCAGCGAGGACGCATCCGTGGAGTAGATGCCGCGTCGCTCGCCATCCTTAAATAGCTCGTGCAAATTAGGACGCACTCCACCCGACGAGGTCGCACCTTGGCAAGGGGATTGTTCGCCGCAAGGAAGCTCCAGGACGAGCGCCAGACGAGGCGCTGGTCGGACCGATACTACAAGCGGCGGACCCTCCACCTCAAGGAGCGATCCGACCCGTTGGAGGGCTCCCCGCAGGCGAAGGGGATCGTCCTCGAGAAGGTCGCGATTGAGGCGAAACAGCCGAACTCCGCCCTTCGCAAGTGCGTGAAAGTCCAGCTCATCAAGAACGGTCGGCAGATCACCGCCTTCGCGGTCGGCGATGGGGCCATCAACTTCATCGACGAGCACGACGAGGTCCTTGTGGAAGGCATCGGCGGCCGGATGGGGCGTTCCTACGGCGACATCCCCGGCGTGCGGTACAAGGTCACCCAGGTCAACGGCGTCTCCTTGGACGAACTGGTCCGCGGTCGTAAAGAAAAGCCGGTGAGGTGAGCCCATGAAGGATCCCGAGAAATCCGAAGGCTCCGAAGAGCCGCAGCCGCCCCCGCCAACAGAGCCCGCGGCCCCGCCGATTGATGCCGCGTTACCGGCGGGAGAAGCCCCCGCAGAGCTCCCAGCGGCGGGCGAGGCGGCCCCGCCGGAGAGACCGAAGAAGGAGGCGAAGAAGCCGAAGAAGCGCCCCGCTTTCGAGATCAAGCTCTTCGAGAAGTACGACCTCAGCGAGGTGAAGGTCCACGACCCGGGCCTCGCGAAGTACATGAACCTCGATCCGATCGTCATCCCGCACACCGGCGGACGGTGGGCGAACAAGCCCTTCGGCAAGGCGAAGGCGAGCCTCGTGGAGCGCCTCATCAACGGGATGATGCGCACGGAGGTGTACACGGGGAAGAAGTCGAAATCCTACCGAGTCGTGCGCTCCGCGTTCGAGATCATCGAGAAGCGCACGAGCAAGAACCCCGTGCAGGTCCTCGTGGACGCCCTCGAGCACGCGGCGCCGCGGGAGGAAATCACGCGATTGCGGTTCGGCGGCATCTCGGTGCCGCGGGCCGTAGACATCTCTCCCTCACGGAGGCTCGACATGGCCTTGCGGAGCGTCACCCAGGGCGCAGTCCAGGCGACCTTCAAGAACAAAAAGCCCGTCGAGGAGTGCCTCGCGGACGAGATCCTCCTCGCCGCAAAGGGAGACATGCAGTCCTCCGCGATCGCGAAGAAAGAGGAACTCGAACGCGTCGCGTCCTCCGCGCGATGAGCCCGGGAATCCCTCCCGCCAGAAGGTTTAATTAGGAGCCGCCATGTGCGATTCCATCTCGTTTCGTTTCATCGTTTAGGTGCTAGCCTATGGGACGGAAGGAAGACAACATCAAGAAGGCCGAGTTCCTCGTCCACCGGAAGGAGCAGATCCGGAACATCGGGACCGCCGCACACATCGATCATGGAAAGTGCGTTTCCGGGGATGCCCGCCTCTGGGTAAACGGCTCGTGGACTCGCGCGCAGGACCTGTGGGGTCGGTTCGCGTCGGATCCTTCGGTTCGCTACGAACTTGGTGCCGAGGTGCAAGAGGTTGTGGGCAACTCCCTCTGGACTCGCGCAATCGACGTGAAGTCCGGCGACACGCAATTCGCCCAAATCTCCCATTTGTGGAAACTGCGGGCGACCGAGCCGCTCTTGGAGGTCGAGACGCGAGATGGTCGCCGCATCCGGACGACGCAAGAGCATCGCTTCGTGGCTGCGGACGGACATCACCTGGAATTTCGAGAGGGCAAGGAACTCCGTGAGGGGGATTTCCTTGCAGTTCCCCGCCGTCTGCCCTCGAGGAATGACGCGGACGGATGGAGCGAGCTCGAGTCGACGATTCTGGCGCGTCTCGCGGGCGATCCTCGATTCCTCTTTGAGTTCACCCGTGAGGGCTGCTCCCGCTTGAGCATGACTGGAAGAGTCCGCGGGGACACCCTGACCCGCCTGGCGCGGGCCAACAAGCTGCCGTTGAGCGACCTATACCGACTTGTCCGGCGCGTCACCTATCGGCTCCCTAATCGTGGGGCCAAGTCTGCCTCCCCCATGTACCTTCCCCGGCGGGAGAACCTTGAGAAGGTGTTCCGGTACATCGGCCTCCTCTACGGTGACGGGGATGGGAATGGGTTCCTGCACGGTGCGGACGAGGATCTCCTCCGAGAGGGCCTGACGATTCTGCAGGGCCTCGTGCCTCGACCCGCGTTGTCGCGACATCCACCCCGCGTTCCCCGGGTCGAGATGCGATCCAAGACCCTCCTCATGTTCCTCCATGTGGTCCTCGGCTACCCGCTTCGACGAAAGGCGAGGACGATGCGACTGCCAAGCCTACTCTTCAACGCGCCCGTGCCCGTCACGGCCGCCTTCGTCCAGGGGTATCTCGACGCAGATGGGACGGTCGAGAGAGGGCGTCGTGCCGTCTCCGTGTCAAGCGCCTCCGAATCGTTCCTTGACGACATGCAGCTCCTGCTGCTGAGGTTCGGTGTCCGAGGAATCCTGGAACGCAAGAGAGAATCGTCGACTCTCTACATCTCTGGCCGAACGAACCTAGGACGGCTGCCGCGGTTCCACGACAGTGACAAGCTAGCCAGGCTGGAACACCTCGAGTCGACCGCGGGTCCATCCTATGTCGTCGACCTCGTCCCTGTGGAATGGTCTGAGTTCGGTGAGCAGAATTGGAAGACCCGCATGTATGCAGACCTCGACCAGCGGCCGTCCGCGGCCTCTCTCCTCTCCATGCTCGAATCCGATCTGACGGCCCTGGAACCGATCCTGAATGAGGACGTCTGTTTTGTGGAGGTCCGAGCGATTCGGAAGGTCGACGAGGAGTGGGTCTATGACTTCTCCGTACCCGGTCCCAGGAACTTCGTCGCCGAAGGATTCTTCATCCACAACACGACGTTGAGCGATTCCCTCATCGCCGGCGCAGGCATGATCAGCGAGGAGCTCGCCGGGCAGCAGCTTTTCATGGACTACGACGAGCAGGAGCAGGCCCGCGGGATCACGATCAATGCCGCCATCGCATCGATGGTCCACGAGCTCGACGACCAGCAGTACCTCATCAACCTCATCGACACCCCGGGCCACGTGGACTTCGGCGGTGACGTGACCCGGGCGATGCGGGCCATCGACGGCGTGATCATCCTCGTCGATGCCGTCGAGGGCATCATGCCCCAGACGGAAACGGTGATCCGCCAGGCGCTCAAGGAGCGGGTGCGGCCGGTCCTGTTCATCAACAAGGTCGACCGCCTCGTGAACGAGCTCAAAATCACCCCGGATCAGATGCAGCAGCGGTTCGTGAAGATCATCACGGAAGTCAACCAGCGGATCCGCAAGCAGCTGCCGGACGACCTGAGAGACAAGTGGGCCCTCAACGTCGAGGCGGGGAACGTGGCCTTCGGGTCCGCGTTCCACAAGTGGGCGATCTCCGTCCCGTTCATGAAGGCGACCGGGATCACGTTCAAGGACGTCTACAAGCACTGCCAGGAAGGAACGATGAAGGAACTGGCGAAGAAGGCGTCCCTCCATCACGTCGTCCTCGAGATGGTCATCAAGCACCTCCCGAATCCCCTCGAGGCCCAGAAGACCCGCATCCCCGTCATCTGGAAGGGCGACATGGAGTCACCCGTCGCCAAGTCGATGATCAGTGTGGACGAGAACGGGCCCGTCGCGTTCATGGTCACGAAGATCATCGTCGACCCCCAGGCCGGCGAGGTCGCCGCGGGCCGCCTGTACTCCGGGAAGATCCGCCGCGGCCAGGAACTCTGGGTCGTGGGGATGCCAAAGCCCCAGCGGGCCCAGACCGTCGCGATGATCGTCGGCCCGGACCGCATCCCCGTCGAGGAGATCGACGCGGGCAACGTGGTCGCCGTCGTCGGGCTCCGGGACGCAATCGCGGGCTCGACGGTGAGCGACGACCAAGAGATGCAGCCCTTCGAGAAGATCGTCCACTACTCCGATCCCGTCGTCACGGTGGCCGTCGAGGCAAAGTCAACGTCGGATTTGCCCAAGCTCATTGAGGCCCTGCGGCTCCTCGCGAAGGCGGACCCGAGCATCCAAGTCGAGATCAACCAGGAGACGGGGGAGCACCTCATCTCGGGGATGGGCGAGCTCCACCTCGAGATCACGATCTACCGCGTGGAGAACGACTACAAGATCCCCGTGACGACGTCCACGCCGATCGTCGTGTACCGGGAGGGCGTCGGAGGGCAGGGCGGCCCCTTCGAGGGGAAGTCCCCGAACAAGCACAACCGCTTCTACTTCGAGGTCGAGCCCCTCGAGCCGACGGTCGTCGCCGCGATCCGCGCGGGAGAGATCGCCTCCGGTCAGCGGATCAAGGACTCGAAGGCCCTCGCAAGGAAACTCGAGGAACTCGGCATGGACCGCGATGAGGCGAAGAACGTCGTCTGGATCCAGGACACGAACATCCTCATCGATGCGACGAAGGGGATCCAGTATCTCCACGAGACGATGGAGCTCATCAAGCAGTCGTTCATCGAGGACGTGTGCCGGAAAGGGCCCCTCGCCGGAGAGAAGCTCATGGCGGTCAAGGTGCGCCTCGTCGATGCGAAGCTCCACGAGGACTCCGTCCACCGCGGGCCCGCCCAGGTGATCCCCGCGACGTACCGGGCCATCTACGGCGCAATGTGCCAGGCCGGCCGGATCCTCCTCGAGCCGATCCAGAAGGTCTTCATCAACGTGCCTCAGGAGTACATGGGGCCCGCGATCGGGGACGTCCAGAGCCGCCGGGGCCTCATTGAGGACATCAACCAGGAAGGCGAGGTCACGGTCATCCAGGCGAAGGCGCCCGTCGCGGAGATGTTCGGCTTCGCCTCCGCGGTCCGGAGCGCGACTCAGGGACGCGCCCTCTGGTCCACGGAGAACTCAGGCTACGAGGCCGTGCCAAAGGACCTCCTCCACGAGGTCGT
>DATBLI010000098.1:0-26853 GCA_036555455.1 Thermoplasmata archaeon | reverse complement strand
GAGCGCTCCCCGCGGGCGACGATCACGCTCGGTTGAATCCCCGCGGCGCGGAGTTCGCGCACGCTCTGCTGGGTCGGCTTCGTCTTCTGCTCCCCGACGGCGCCCATCACTGGTACGAGGGTCGTGTGTGCGTACAGGACGTTCTCCTTGCCGACCTCCTGGCCAAGCTGCCTGACGGCCTCCAAGAAGGGCATGCCCTCGATGTCGCCCACGGTCCCGCCCATCTCGATGAGGACGACGTCCGCGTGCTCCTTCTCCCCGACGTCCTTGATGAGAGACTTGATCTCGTCCGTGACGTGGGGGATGATCTGGACCGTTCGCCCGAGGTAGTCGCCGCGGCGTTCCTTCTCGATCACCGCGCGGTACACTTTCCCCGTGGTGATGTTGTGGTCCCCTGTGAGGTTCACATCGAGGAACCGCTCGTAGTTGCCGAGGTCCAGATCCGTCTCGCTGCCGTCGTCGAGGACGAAGACCTCGCCGTGCTGGTACGGATTCATGGTGCCCGCGTCGACGTTCAGGTACGGATCGATCTTGATCGGCGAGACCTTGAGCCCTTTCGACTTCAGGAGGACGCCAATCGAAGAAGTGGAGATCCCCTTCCCGAGGCCTGACAAAACGCCTCCCGTGACCACAACATACTTCACACAATCACGGGATTGGTCCATTGGGCGGCTCACAGAAAAACCTTACGATGAGCCTCGTGTGCAATCGGACAGAAAAGCCGCAAAGTCTTATGGGGAACCCGGCCTTGTTCGCGGCTGATTCCCATGCCGCAAGACTTCTCCGTGGGTCAGATTCCTGGGCTCCTTCCGGGCGCCAAGGGTCCCGATTTCTCCTTGCCGGGTGTGGACGGGAAGATGTACTCCCTCGCCTCCTTCCAAGACAAACCGGTCGTCGTGGTCGTGTTCTCCTGCAATCACTGCCCGTACGTGCAAGCGTGGGAGGCCCGATACGTTGAGGTCCAGAGGGACTACGCGGCGAGGGGCGTCCAGATCGTAGCCATCAACTCCAACGACGAGGCGAAGTACGCGGAGGACGACTTCCCCCACATGAAGGCGCGGGCGAAGGAACAGGGCTACAATTTCCCGTACCTTCGGGATGAAAGCCAGAAGGTCGCGGAGGCATGGGGTCCCGTGGCAACCCCCGACTTCTATGTCCTTGACCGGGAGCGGGTGATCCGCTACCGCGGCCGCCTCGATGACAACCACAAGGACCCGAAGGCCGTGCGCCAGCGATACCTTCGCGACGCTCTTGATGACATCCTCGCAGGAAAGCCCGCACGGATGCCCGTCACGCCGCCATACGGCTGCTCCATCAAGTGGAAGCCGGAACACTTCGGCTGAGCTAGCCTTTCGCAGGTCCTCTTTTTCGCCCCAGGAGGCGGAGCCGCCATCCTAGGAACGCGTACACAGCGCGCAGGTTCCCATCCTTTCGATACACCCTGACGAGCCGTTGCGCCTCCCGCGGATCTTCCTTCAGCCCCCGGACGAATTTCCCCAGGTTCCGCAATCCTCGGCTGAGTTCGTCCACGATCGGGACCGTCGCAGCCTGCGACGTCCTGGAGAGTGGGTTCAGGTCGATCGCGATCACCGCCTTGCCCATTCGAGCCAAGGCCTCAGCGCGATCGCCGTCCTCGAGCGGGACGAGGACCACGTCGGCACGGTAGATTCCTTCGCGGTGGCAGAGGGCCCTCTTCGATTCCAACCCGGGTATTCTCGCGTCGGGCCGAGGACCCAGCACCTCCCTGGCGCCCGCTTTCTGCAGGGTGTGTACGATGCGCTTCACACGCGCCTCGGAGCGGTGGAAGAGATTCACTTCAATCCGGGCGGGAATGGCCTTCGCAAGCCGCACAACGTCCTTGACGGCGAGTGCGGCGACGTTCCCATTCACGGAGATGACCGGGTACTTCGCGCGGACGAGGAGAGCGGCGGCGGCCCTTTCCGCAACGAGGGCGGGCGCGGTCGTGCCCTCGCCGAAGAGGTAATCCCAGGCCTCCCCCCGACCATGGGCGATCAGGCCTTCCGGGACCACGATGTCGTCCCGCCACCCCTTCACGAGCGCCTCCCGCCGGACGAGGGACTCGTGCCGCGGGTGGGACTTGGGAATCTTCACAGCAACCCCTTGATTCGTTCCACGAATTTTCCGACGCCGTGCCACAGGGGGTCCGCCGTCGGCATCCCGTATTTCGCTTCGTAATCGCGGACGGTCTGCTCGACCTGGTCCCGCGTCATGTTCTCATGGTTGATTCCAATCCCGATGACCTTCCCGCCGCCCGCGATGCGCGCGTAGAACTCGAGCCACTCGATTTCCTCCTCTGGCGTGGGCATCGGCCACGCGACCACATCGCGGCGGAACGTGCGGGTTCGCCGCGCGGGCGCGTGCATCATGAGGATCGCGGAAGGCATCGAGGCCATGATGATCGCTCGTGTCCCGCACACGTATGCGGGATGGGAGACGCTCCCTTGACCCTCGACGACGAGGACCCGCGGCCGGGTCTCGTCAAAGGCCCGGGCGATCTCGGATTCGAGCTCCCCCACCATGAAATCCCCCTTGATCGAATCGAGGGGCACGCCGTAGGGCGACCCCTGAAGCAATCCCGTCTGGCCCGTTGCCACAAAAGTCGTCTTCACGCCCGCCGCGTTCATCGCGTCCGTGAGAAGGAGGGCCATCGTCCTCTTCCCGATCGCCCCATCCGTCCCGAGGACGGGGATCCTCAGGCAGGGGAGATGCCTCGACTTATCGCTGAACTGCTGGGCTTCGCGGATAGACCTCGGGCGGCGGAAGTCCATGAGTTCCACACCGTGCTCCTTTGCGAGCGCCGCAAACTCGGGGTCGTCGTTCAGGTACTCGTGAAGGCCCGAGGCCACATTCAGGCGGTTCTTAATGGCTTCCTTGATCACGGGTCGAAACTCCTTCGGGATGTAGCCGCCGAAGGTCGCGACGCCGATGATGAGGGTGTCCGCCCCTCCCCTTGCGATGGCCTCCCGCAGGTCCCTCACGATCGGGATGCCCTTCGCCGTCCCGTCGAGGACCTCTCCGGCGTCCCGGCCCGCCTTCGTGCGGTCGATTACCGAGACGATCTCGAACCGTTTCGAGTAGCGGACGAGGCCATTCGCCGTCTTCCCCGTGTTCTGTCCGAAGAACCCGTCGCATAGGATAACCGCTCGCTCCATCCAATCGTCCGCCTATCGTCCTCGATAATGGGGCGGGAACATCCATGGCAAGTATATAGCCTCCGAGGGGCCGGCGGCATCGGATGGTCGCTGGATTCCGCAGGCGTTCGAGGGCATCCCATCCCCGCTCCGATGGGCCCATCGCGAGCTCTCCCTCGTCGGGAGGTGGGCCTTGAGCCGATCCACTCGTCGGCTTCCCGGGGACCTGGCCGACCAGGAGTACCGCACGATCCGAGGCGTCCCCGGAATCGGCGAGCAACGCGCCCGACTCCTCATCCAGAAGGGCTACAACTCTCTCTGGAAGATTGCTCGGGCCTCCGAACAGGAACTCGCGGGCACCCTCGGCATCGGGACCGCCGCGGTCCGCGGGATCAAAGCAGCCCTCCCGACGCTTCCGCAGCCGCCGTCGAAGGAAGCGCTCCTGACGCAGGAGTACGTCTGTCCGCTCTGCGGCTGCGTCACCTCGGGTTTCGCCCTCGCTTGTCTCGATTGCGGATCCTCGTTCGATGAGGAGTTCATGGGGGAGGACGAGCGCCGGATCTTCTTCCGGGCGGGAAAAGAGGGGCTCCTCGCCTTCTACGACAGTCGCATCGCGGCGACTCCCCTCGCTCCCGAGCTGTGGTACGCCCGTGGCCTCCTCCTTGAGTCCGTGGGCCGCATCGCGGAGGCCCTTGGGTCTCTCGACGAGGCCTGGGAGCTCGACCCCTCGGGCCGGAAGGTCCTCGTCGTCCGCATGCGCCTCCAGGGGAGGATGGGGAAGGAACCCGATCGCCTCCGGTCCCAGATGCATGAATTCGTCGAGGATGTCTCCCTTGATCAGGAGATTCAGCGGCTTGACGACCTCCTCAGCAGCGAGGTTCCCAAAGCCCCTTCGGAAGCTGCATGTCCCTCCTGCCACAAGCCCGTGCCCACGTCCGCGGAGCGGTGTCCCGCCTGCGGGGCTTCCATCGGGGTCAAGTCGCCCTCCCCCGAGAGTCCCGCGGAGGAGGCCGTGGACCTGGAGAAGCTCGACGATGTCGTGGACGAGTTGCTCTATGAGGAACTCGAGAGCTCCCTGACTCCCGCCGAGCGGGAGGCGATGAAGTACGCCGTCGTGGATTGGCTCCTCGAGGAGCTCGAGGACACGCTTGAGGATGAGGGCGCTGGAGAGGCCCTGGGTCGCCTGCCCCCCACCCGGGAGAAGGTGAAGGCACGGCGTCCCCGGGATCGCGTCTCCCCGCCTCCGGCGGGGAGGCTTCCAGGCCGCGCCCGTGGTCTCGTCAATGGTCTGGGTCGTACGAACGGTCGAACCAATGGGCTGACGAACGGCCTGACGAACGGCCTCGTTGGGCGGACCAACGGACTCACGAACGGCCGGCGCGGCCGCACGAACGGTCTGACGAACGGCCTGACGAACGGCCTGTCGGCGGGCTACACGAACGGCCTCGCGGTCCCTCGGAGCTCTCTCCGGGTCGTTCGGCGCGTCCGGACGCCGCAGGGCCACTTCCCAGGGTTTCGATCCCGGGGCCGATCCCGGTACGCTTGGATTGGGGCCTTCCTCGCAATCGTCTTGGTCGCCGCGGCTATCGGCGTCTGGACGACGAAGGGACCCACACCACCGATCCAGATCGATGGGTCCTTCGCGGATTGGTCGTCCGTTCCGATGTTCGATGTGGCGACCCCCTCATCGGACCCAAGCCTCCAAATCAGTCGCTACGCGGACCTCCTTGACCCGGAACATGTGTATCTTTTCGTCCGGATGCAGGGCGCTACCTTCGGGGACCCCTTGGGCTACACGGGAGTCGACTTCCTCATCGACACCGACGGCAACGCCACGACCGGTTTTGTGTTCGGAGCCCTTGGCGCGGATCATGTGGTCCAAGTCTCCGGGACAAACGGGACCGTCCGTTCCGCAATCCTCTATTCCTTCCCGGAGGACGCGGGCCTGAACTGGAGCCGCAAGGAAGGGGGCATCTCCGTCGGCGCGGCCGCGGGCGCCGCAGGTCTCGAGGTCGCCATCCCCCGGCTCGACCTTCCCAGCTTCCTCGAGGACCGTTACCGCATTGCGGTCGTCTCGGACAACTTCCGGGGGGACTCGAGCCGTAGCGAAGTCCCGTTGAGCGCAGGGCATAGGGCCGTGCTCCTAAACTCCGTCCCCCTCACTCCGATCCTCGACCAGAACCTCACGGATTTCCTTGAAATCGGCATCCGTGCGATTGGCCCCATCCCGGCAGGATCCACTTGGACGGTCTCCTCCCTGCGGCTGGACACGACCCCCGGCCTCCTCACCTCCCTCTCGACGGAATCCGTGAATCTGACCCGGGACCGGCCCAACGCGACCATCCGTGTTGCCGTGCTGGTTCCGGGGTTTTTGCCAGGCACGGTCGTGCAGGTCCAGCTCCTCGGTGCGGACGCACCCGTGCCCGCGGTGATCCTCGGCGAACCCGCCCGAGCGTACTTCCTCTCCGTCCCTCCTGGCATCCGGATTGATGGGCTCTTCTCGGATTGGCTCTCCTACGACACCTCGGACTCGGACCCGTCGCCCGTGAACAACACCGACGTGGACATCGTCCGTGGGGGTGCCGTCGTCAACGGCACCGCTGTCGCGTTCCACGTGCAGGTTGCGGGTACTCTCCTCGAAGGGGCGATCCCGGTGCGGTACAGCCCACCCGGGCCGGGGGGAGGCTCGGGAGGCGGAGGCCGGGTCGTCCCTCTAGCGCGCCTGACCGGAGAGGACGTCCTCCGCGTGTACATTCAGCTCAACGCCTCCCTTTCCCAGGGCTTCCCCTTCGGCGGGATTTCCGCGGACTACATGCTCGAGACTTCCGGGGACGCGGGACGGATCAACTCCTGTACGCTCCACGTCTGGTCGAACAGATGGGTTGCGGTCTCGACGTCGACGCTTGCCGTGGCGAAGAATGCGACGGACATCGAAGGCCTTGTGGGCATCGGCCCGACGACGAACCGGACCCTCCTTGTGATCGCGACGACGGATTGGTCAGGGATCGGGGACGCGACCGTGCCAATCACTGCGACCGTCATCCCACCGATGCCGCCCGTCGGGACCTTCATCGTCTATGCGATGCCAGAGTTCGAGGACCTGGGCCTCCCCATTGCGTGTACACTCCTTGTCATCCTGTTCTTTGGTCGACGGCGAAGGCTGCCTCGAAGTCTTTCGGTGGCCCCCGCCAAGGTACTTGAGCCCCCAGGCCGTTCCGCAGACTGATGGAGTTGGGGGTCGTTGGCAAGCCCAACGTAGGCAAATCCACCTTCTTCTCCGCGGCCACGCTCGCCCCCGCCCAGATCGCGAACTACCCCTTCACGACGATCGAGCCGAACCGCGGCGTCGCCTACGTGCGGAAGGGGTGTCCCCATGTGGACCTCGGCGTGCCGTGCAAGCCGAACAACGCTCCTTGTCTGGGCGGCACGCGCCTCATCCCCGTGGAGCTGCTCGACGTCGCCGGGCTCGTGCCCAAGGCCCACGAGGGTCGCGGCCTAGGGAACAAGTTCCTCGACGACCTGCGTCAGGCGAGCGCCTTCGTCCACGTCGTCGACGCGTCCGGCGGAACGGACTTCGACGGGAACCCGGTCCCGCCGGGCTCTCATGATCCCTTGGAGGACGTCCGTTTCCTCGAAGAGGAGCTCGCCCAGTGGATTGGAGGCATCCTGAGCCGGAACTGGGACAAGGAGGCGCGGCGCGCGGACCTCGAGGAGGTTCCTCCGGAGAGAGTGCTCCATGGGCGGCTCACGGGCCTCGGCCTCACCGAGGCTCAGATCCATCTCGCGTTGCGGGAAACGCCTCTCGATCCCAAGATGGCGCGATGGGCCCACGACGACCTGGTGCACCTCGCGGGCAGCCTCCGCCGCCGGGGAAAGCCGATGATCCTGGCGGCGAACAAGGCAGATCTCGCGACGAAGGAGCAGCTCGGGGCTCTGCAGCGGCTCGATGGCTATCGCGTCGTCCCCACGAGCTCCGAGTACGAACTCGCCCTACGGCGCGCGGCCGCGGCGAAGCTGATCGCCTATGAGCCCGGCGCGTCGACGTTCCAGATCCTCGACGAGGGGAGGCTCACCGCCGCTCAATCGAAAGGCCTCGAGCGGATCCGGACCTTCCTCGAAGGCCACGGGAGCACCGGCGTCCAGCCCTGCGTCGAGGAGGCGATTTACAAGCTCTTGGACCTCATCGTGGTGTTTCCCGTCGAGGACGAGACGAAGTGGACGGACAAGAAGGGAAACGTCCTGCCGGACGCGTTCCTCGTTCCCCGGGGTTCCACTGCGGTGGACGTAGCCTTTAAGGTCCACACGGACTTGGGTAACCACTTCATCCGCGCCATCGACGCCCGCACGAAGATGGTGGTCGGGCGGGACCACCCTGTCCAGGATGGCGATGTGGTCAAGATCGTGGCGAAGGTATGAGCGAGTCTTGGGACATCCGGATGCTGACCGCCTCCTACCGGCGGGACGGACCCCACGAAGAGCCGGTGATCGAGCTATTCGGTCGCACCCGCGACGGAAAATCGATCACCGTGGAGTACTGGGGCTTCCTGCCCTACTTCTACTGCATCGAGCCGACCCAGGCGCTCCGAACGTTCCTCCTGAAGGATCCGGAGGTCGTCCGGATTGACGACGTCGAGCTCGAGGTCTCCGGCGTGAATCGGAAGTGCGGCAAGGTGGTCATCCACCATCCCTGGAAGACGCCGGAGTACCGGGAGCGTTGCCGCAAGTATGGCTCGGAAGTCCTCGCGGCGGACATCCCCTTCGCGCATCGCTTCATCTACGACTTCGACCTGCCATCCTGCTTCCGCGTCGTCGGCACGCCGACGAAGGGGAGGTACACGACGGACCTGATTGTCCGCGCGGAGAAGTTCGAGCCCGCGGAGCCGTTCAACCCTCGCTTGAAGGTCCTTTCCTTCGACATCGAGAACGGGATCCAGGATCCGACGATCCTCTGCATCGGCCTCGCATGGCGGGAGGACGCCTCGCTCCGGACGGAGTGCCTCAGCGGCACCGAAAGGGAGATCATCCGCGGCTTCATCGACATCGTCCAGAAGCTCGACCCCGACGTGATTACAGGCTACAACATCGATGGCTACGACCTCCCCGTCCTCGAGGCGCGAGGCCGCATGTGCGGCATTGTCGGCCTCCCCCTCTCCCGCGACGGGCAGACGATCAGCAACATCGGAGAGCGCTTCTGGCGCACCCACGGCCGCATCATCGCGGATGCCTGGTGGTCCGTGAAACTCGAGCTCCATCCGAAGCAGGAAACGTTGGACGCGGTGGCGAAGTGGCTCCTCGGCGAAGGGAAGCACGACGTGGACCGAAGGAACATCGAGCAGGAGTGGGCGAAAGACAAGGAGCGAGTGATGGAATACTGCAAGAAGGACGCGGAGCTTGCCCTCCGTGTCCTCGAGAAGGTCTCCCGCCTCGACAAATCCTTGGACCTCGCCCTCGTCTCCAAGCTCCCCGTGGACGACGTCTTCAACGGGCGGACATCCCAGCTCATCGACTCCATCCTCATCCGCGCCGCGGACCGCGGTCACTTCGGCGTCCCCATGACCCGTCAGGGCCGTGGGGAGGCGTCCATCGAGGGCGGCTACGTCCACTCCCTGGATCCCGGACTGTACGAGTGGGTCGCAGTCCTCGATTTCACCTCGATGTACCCATCGATCATCATCGAGAACAACATCTGCTTCACGACCCTGAACGACCATGGGACGGTGATCAGCCCGACGGGCGTCCGCTTCCTCGACAGGTCCGCGCGCGTCGGCCTCCTCCCGCAGATCCTCGGCAACCTGATGGGAGAGCGGCGGGAGGTCAAGGCGAAGCTGAAAACGGAGACGGATCCGGAGAAGCGCGCGTACTACGACCGCCTCCAGTTCGCGGTCAAGATCCTCATGAACGCCTTCTACGGCGTCCTCGCATCCTCCTTCTACCGATTCACGAATCCCCAGATCGGAGCGAGCATCACTGCCTTCGCGCGGGAGAACATCAAGAAGATTATCGCTCAGCTCGAGTCCGAGGGCATCCGCGTGATCTACGCGGACACGGACAGCGTCTTCTTTGAGTCCCCTGAGAAGAATCTGGACGGAACGATAAAAATCGGTCGCCGGATCGCGGAGCGGTTCAGCCATGGCAGCGTGAACATGGAGTTCGAACGGGTCCTGGAGACCTTCTTCAGCCATGGGAAGAAGAAGCGGTACGCCGCGAAGGTCGCCTGGCCCGTGGCGGGAGAGCTCATCGTCCGTGGCTACGAGATTCGCCGCACGGATGCCTTCAACCTGCAGGGCGAGGCTCAGAAGCGCGTCTTCTCGATGATCCTGGATAAGGACATCGATGGCGCGGTGAAGTTCGCGCGGGACTCCGTCCTGAGTGTGAAGGCCGGCCAAGTCCCCCCGGAGTTCCTCCCGGAGGAGGGGGATCCCGTGGAGCCCCTCGTGATCTCCCGCACGGTTCGGGAGGAGACACGGTACGCCAACCCGGAGTCCATGGCGAACGTCCAAGCCGCGAACAAGCTCAAGGCGATGGGCGAGGAGGTGATGCCCGGGATGAAGGTCTCCTGGGTCGTCGTGGACGCGAGGAGATCGCCGATGGAGGTCGAGCCCTATATCTCCGGCCGTCCCTTCACGCGCATCCCGGACTGGGACTACTACGCGCGGCGGATTGCCCAGACCCTATCCTACGTCACGGAAATCTACGGCTGGGACGAGAAGGCCCTCTACCTCGGGACCCAACAGGCCACCCTCTTCCATGAGAATTTCGCCGAGAAGCCGAGGAAGGCCGCGCCTGTGAGGACGGACAAGAAGCTCACCTTGGAGGACTTCCTCTGACCTCCTGGGACGACGCGGTGTGCCGCTTCTGCGGCTGGGAGGGCACGAACCCGACGCGTGACGCCCACGGGAGCCTCTTCTGTCCCCGCTGCGGCCGCCCCGCGGACTACAAGCTCGTCCTCGAGGAACTCCGGCGCCAGGGCCTCTGGAAGGCGTGAGAATGCCTCGGAGGCGCAGGCGCGTCCTCGCGATCGGCGACGCGATCGTCGACATGGTCACGCCACCCCTGGCGAGACTGCCTCCGGGTGATGCCCAGCTTGAGATCCCGCACCTCTCCGTGCTTCCGGGAGGCAACGCCACGAACTTCTCCCTCGAGGCGGGCGCCCTCGGGCTCGAGAGCGTCCTCGTTGCCTGCGTCGGTAGGGACGCCTTCGCGGAGGTCCTGAAGCAGGCGTACGGCGACCTGCACGTGACCGCTCGCCTCTCGGTCGACCCCAAACGGCCAACGGGCGCCACGGCGGCGATCACTTGGACCGGCGGCAGTCGCTCCCTCCTCACGTCCCCGGGCGCAAACGCGGGCCTCCGGGAGCGGGACGTCCCTCGGTCCCTCGTGGAGTCCTCAGACCATGTGCACCGTGCAGGATTCTGGTGGGCGACCGGTCTCCTGGGACGGCCGACTGCCCGCCTCCTCCGACGCGCACAGAATGCCTCCGTCCCGACATCCCTGGACCTCTCCACGGATCCCCAGGGATGGACCCCGAAACGCCTCGCGGCGGTCCGCTTGTGCCTTCCCCACGTCGACACATTCTTCGGGAACCCGACGGAAGTTGGGGCCGTCTCGAGGCTCCCGGACCCGATCGACGCGGCGTATCGGCTCCTCGACCTGGGGGTCGGCGAGGTCGTCCTCCATCAGGGGAAGGAAGGCTCCATGCGCATCGGCGCAGGGAGGCCCGTCCGCGCCCCGGCGTTTCGCGTTCCCGCGGACAACCCCACGGGCTGCGGCGACCTCTTCAACGCAGGCTACGTCTTTGCAAGCCTCTCCGGCGCCTCCGTCCTCGAAGCCCTCGGCTTCGGGAACGCCTGCGCGGCGATCCATCTCGCAGACCGATTGCGACCTTATCCTTCGCTCAGGGACGTCGAGGACTTCTTTCGGAACGTTGATTGATTCGCCCGTGTCGGCGGGATTTTCACTTTCGGCAATCTCCCCCTGCCGGCCCGGTTCATAGGGATGGAGGGTCTCCGTGCTCCCGTGGCCCTCGCCTCGGAAGCGGCTCGGTTGGATTCCTTGGTTCCCAGAGAGGCGTGGGCCATCCTCGGGGCGTCGGACCTGGAGGTCTCCACAGTCTGGGACTTCCCGGACCAGGGCGCCGGTGCCACCCCCTTCGGGGATGCGTCCTTCAACGGGGTGACGCCCGCGCGCTGCGTGATCAACCTCGTCCGCAGGTACACGCGTCCCGGGGATCTCGTCGTAGATCCGATGGCCGGCTCGGGCACGGTCTCCGATGTGGCGAGGTCCCTTGGGCGGCGCGCGATTGGCTGGGATCTCGCTCCCCGCCGCCCGGACATGATTCGAGCGGATGCCCGCGCATGGCCCTTGCCGGATGGGGTCGCCAGCCTCGCGGTCATCGACTCTCCCTACTCGGACAATATCGCGTACAGCACCGACGCCCGCTGCCTCGGAAGACTCTCCTGCCAGGATCCGCGTTTCTATCGAGAGATGGCCCGGGTCGCAGCCGAGGCGTCCCGTGTCCTCCGTCCGGGCGGCATCCTCGCCTGGGTCATCAGCGACGAGTACCGAGCCGGGGTGTACACCCCCGTGGGCTTTCGCCTTCAAGAAGTCCTCGCAGGCCGCTTCGAACTCGTCGACACGGTCGCGCTCATCCGACACAACGATCGGTCTGCATCCCCCATGTGGGAGCACCGCGCCCGCCGGTACAACTTCCTCCTCCGCGGCTTCAAGTTCCTCTTCATCGGGCGCAAGCCGCGCCGGTGGCGGGGAGGGATTCCTCATGGAGAAAGCGTTGGTTCGGTCGAGCGATGAGTCCAGGGAGATCGTGTCTCAGCTTCGGGAACAATTGCGGCGGCTCGAGGCCCGCCATCATGATCGGATTACGGAGAACGGGAGCAAGCACTGGATCGGCTGGCGGAGCGAGAAATTCGGCCGCGTCTTCGCGGAGGTCCGGGCTCTCCGCGGTCGCGTGCAGGTTTTCATTCTGCCGCGGAAGCAGGACCTCACGGACCCCGCCGGCCTCGTGCGACCCGCGCCGAAGAGCCAGGGATGGGGATGGTTCCGCAGCCACTTCGACGTGACGTCCCTTGCCGACGTCGAGTTCGCCTTCCGGCTCATCCGGCAATCCTATGAGCGGGCCAGGAAGAAGCCCCATGGGCGTTCCCTGCGGTCGCGAACCGCCCGCGAGCCCCAAACGTCTTAATAGTTCCCCCTCCTTCGAGCACCGCTTTCATCGTCCCTGGTCGGGAAATGTACCTTCGGGCGAATCCGCAAATCCAGGGGGTGGGTCACCATGGCAGAGGAAGAGAAGGCTCCGGTTCCGGAGCTCGGAATCGCGAGCGAGGAGGCGCAGAAGGCGCCTGCGCGCCCGCGGAACTTGTATGGGTATGTGAAGCAGGCTTGGAAGAACCCCAAGGGTGGGGTCGTCCAAGAGACGCACTGGGCTCGTCTCACGGAATGGCGGCGCGGCCCGGCGTTCCTCCGGATTGAGCATCCCACGCGCATCGACAGGGCGCGGGAGCTCGGATATCGCGCGAAGCAGGGCTACGTCGTCGTGCGTGCTCGCGTGCGTCGCGGCGGTCGTCGCAGGCCGAGGCCGATGGGCGGGCGTCATCCGAAACGCCGCGGACTTGTGAAGTTCACGATGGCGAAGTCCATTCAACGCATCGCCGAGGAGCGTACGGCGAGACACTATCCAAACCTTGAGGTTCTCAACTCGTACTGGGTCGGCGAGGACGGGATGCACAAGTACTACGAGGTCATCCTCGTGGATCCGCAGCACCCTGCCATCCGAAACGACCCGAAGATCAACTGGATTTGCGAGCCTGCCCACCACGCCCGCGTCTTCCGCGGGCTCACCTCGGCGGGGAAGAAGGGCCGCGGCCTCCTCTACAAAGGGAAAGGCGCAGAGAAGGTCCGTCCGAGCATCGGCGCCCACAACCGCGAGGGCAAGTGAGGTCCGTCAGGTCCCACGGATCTTCGCGGCGAGAGCCGCGATTTCTTCGCCCGCAAGTCCCACGACCGGCTCGAACACGGGCACTTGGAGCCTCGGCCGGCCTTCGATCCGGAACGCCTCCGCACGCGTCCCCACGAAGACGGCGTCCGCGCGGGCGAGGCGCACGAGATCGCCCAGGCGGTCCATCGGCTCCGCGCCGAGGACCTTGAGATGGGGATCCCATCGCCGGAGCGGTTCCACCTGGGCCGAATCATGTGCTGCAACGACGACGCGGCACCCGCGCTTCATCCCGAGCCACGCGGCGACCATCCCGGCCTCATCCTCGATGAGGGCGAGGCCTCGGCCCTGGCTGCCGAGGGGGAGTCCCCCGGGGCCGCTCCACACCTCCCGAAAGACGAATCCGCGATTGTTCCTCACTTCGATGTGGATCTCCACGTCCGGATGGGTCAGGTCCACCCGGGCACCGGGGACGAGTCGAAGGACCGCGGCGCCGGCTTCCCGGGCAAGATCGGTGCTCGTGAACGGATGGTTTCCGACCCGCCGCGCCCGGATCGCGAAGCTCCGCCCCGGGGCTAGGCTCCTCGCGGCCTCCTCGATGGCAAGCCCGTTGAGGGTTTCGATGTCCGCGTGGCCTTCCGTGGCCGGGCTCACCGACACGATGCCGAAGACGCGGGACAGGATGCCCCGCGCCCGTTCAACATCGTCCGCGTGGACATAGATGCGGGCTTCGTCGGCCTCCGTGATGCACTCGGCGCCATCCGAGGCGAACATGTCCTGGATGTTGGCGACGAGACGATCCCTCATCTGCCGGCGCACGTACCGGCTCTTCAGGGCAATCTCGCCGAACCGGACGAGGAGGACCATGGGCGTTGCCGTCGCAAGGGACCCTAAGTCTCGCGACACATTCTATTTATCTGCCTCCGCGCTCGCCCGGTCTCGTGGTCGTGGACCCGCTCACCCTCGTGATCCAGATTCTGTTGATGTTCGCGGTGGCGTTCATCTACTCGAACCTCGGCCTCGGGGGCGGGCTCCTCTTCGTCCCGATCCTCCTCTCGACCGGCGTCGCCGACACGAAGATTGCCGCTCCCATCTCCCTCACCCTCACGGTCATGACCGCGGCGGCGTCCGTGATCAACCATTGGAGGAAAGGCTTCGTGGACGTCCGGCTCGGGCGGCGCCTTCTCGTCGGCCCCATCGCGGGCGCCGTCCTCGGGGCGTTGTTCCACCTCGCGATCCTCACGGACGCGGCGTTCAAGGTGTTCTTCGCCGCGATTCTCGTCGTCTTCGGCGGCCTCATGGTCCGCGATTGGCTCAAGAACGCAAGATCCGTGGATGAGGACGACGACGCGAAGCTCGTTCCTTCCCGGGTCGCGGAGACGAGCGCAGCGATGGCGGGCTCCGGATTCCTGTCCGGGAGCCTCGGCGTCGGCGGGGGCATCCTCAACGTTCCCCTCATGGCATACTTCCTTGGCCGGCGAACCCGGAAAGCGATCGGGGTCTCGTCCCTCCTGATCGTCCCGACCGCGATCGTCGGCTTCCTCGCCTACCTCGCCAACCTCGCCCTCCAGCCCTCAGGTTTCGTCCTCCCTGGGGAGTTCATCCTCATCCCGATCCTCATGCCCTTCGTCCTCGTCGGCGCCTACATCGGATCGCGGTGGGGCCTTGCCCGGCTCAAGGCTCGGTCCGTGGCTCTCATTTTCATCCTCGTCCTCTTCATCGCCGCCGCGAAACTCATCGTGGACATCGCCCTCGTTTCGTGATCAGGGGATGCGCGCCCTCCCGACAAAAAGGCCAAATAGAGCGGAACGGCTGCCCCGCGTACCGGACTCAACCGGGGATGGGATGGGCCAGTCGAACGGTTCGCGTTGGTTCTACAGCTACCTACCGCAGGGCATCGCCGGAGGCGCGACGTCGCCCCTGATCCCCCTCTTCGCCTACGCGCTCGGGGCCAGCTTGGCCGAGGTGGGGATCATCGCCGCGGCGACGAGCATCGCCTCCGTCCCCGCCTTCATCCTGTGGGGATGGCTCTCCGACAAGACGAAGCGGAGGAAGGTCTTCCTCCTCCTCGGCTTCATCGGCACCGGGGTGAGCTTCCTCGCGATGGCCGTGAGCTTCACCCTTCCCGAGTTCTACCTTTCGAACCTCCTCATCGGATTCGTCGGCGCCGCGAGCGCGCCCGTGGGCGCGGTCCTCGTCATGGAGACGTCCCCGCGGGAAGCCTGGCCCCGGAAGCTCGCTCTCCTGAGCCAGCTCACGGGGATCGGCTGGATCGTCGGGCTCAGTGTGGGCGTCGTCTGGCTGACCCTCGGCCCCCATCTCCTCGGCGAAGTGAGTGCGATGCGCGGGCTCTTCGTCATCGGGGCGGCCCTCGGAGCTCTCTCGGGGCTGATGGTCGGAGCTTGGCTCCTCGAGCCCACGGAGCACGTGGACCGCCGCACGATCCACATCGTGGACATCCACTTGCGAGTGGAGCGGGTCAAGTTCCTCCCGATGCGGATGCTTCACTACATCAACCCGCGGAACCATCACGGAAAACTCTCCCGTCCCCTGCGGTTGTATCTCGGGAGCGTGTTCTTCCTCTTCAGTGGCTTCACCGCTTTCTATGGTTTTTTCCCAATCCTCCTCCAGCAAGTCTACCACTTCTCGAACCCGGAAATCTTCGCGGTGTACATCGCGAGCCAGGCGGCCTCCGTGGCCGCGTACCTCCGGGTGGGAGAATGGGTGCGGGACCGAGGCAGCCGGACGACCCAGCTTTACGCGTCCCTTGGCCGCACGGTCCTCTTCCCCTCCTTCCTTCTCCTGTCCGCAGTCCCGCTCGCCCCTTCGGCCCTCCTTGTGGGGGTGCTCGCCCTCCATGCGGGCGTGGGCCTGTGCTGGGCAGTCATCAACGTGTCCGGCTCGACGCTCGTCTCCCACCTCGCCCCCGCGGAGGGCCGCGCGGAGGCCCTCGGTGCATACAACGCGATGCAGGGCTTCGGGTCGATCCTCGGCCCTCTCATGGGCGGTTTCGCCGCGGAGTTCTACGGGTACGGGCCTGCGGTCGGCGCGAGCGTCGCGTTCGTCCTCGCCGGCGTCGTCCTCCTGGCGGCGAACCGGGCCGCGGACGTGTGACGGAGCCGCGTCAACCCGTCACATGGACCCCATGAATGTTTTGAAATTACCGGAACGGCCCTCGGGGAAGAAGCGTTAACTACCTTCCCGGCTTCGGGTTTCTCGGGAGGCTTTTCCTTGGAAGTCATCATCCTCGGTGGATACGGTGCCATGGCCCAGTCCACGGTGCCGGATCTCCTCGAGAGTCCGGGCGTGGAACGCGTCGGGATCGCGGGACGGAACCTCGAGAAGGCGAAGGCGTTCGCGAAGTCGATGAAGGACGATCGCGCTGTGCCGCTCCGGGTCGACGCTCGTGATCAAGGGGCCCTTGTGAAGGAACTCCAGGACTGGGGCGCGGTGATCAACAGCGCTTGGTACGACCTCAACGTCCCAATCACGGAGGCCGCGATCGAGGCCGGGATCCACTACATCGACCTCGGCGGGCTGTATCATCAGACCCTTCGCCAGCTGAAGCTGGACAAGGCCGCCAAGGACGCCGGGGTTACGTGCGTCCTCGGGATTGGTTCGACGCCGGGCACGATGAACGTCATGGGCATGTACGGCGCCAGCAAGCTGGATAAGGTTCACAAAATGCAGCTCCGGAGTAGCGGGGCTGTCGTCGAGGGCGGCGAGCCGGGGAAGTTCGTGCCGCCCTATGCGATCCGCACGATCTTCGATGAGTTCTCGATGGACGCACCGATCCTGCGGAACGGGAAGATCAAGTTCGTTCCCGCGCTGTCAGGCCTGGAGAGGATCGAGTTCGAGCCACCCGTGGGCGTGGTCGAAGGGTACTACACGATCCATTCGGAGCTCGTCACGATGCCCACGACGATTGGCAAAGGGATCCAGGAGCTCGACTTCATCGTGGCCTTCCCGCACGAGTTCACGCAGACGATCGCGACCCTCGTGAGGCTCGGCCTTGCAAGTCGCGAGCAGGCCGTGGTGGAGGGCCAGAAGGTCCGGCCCTATGATGTGACCTCGACCACGATCGACAACCTGCCGAAACCCAAAGAGCCCGAGAAGGACCTGGACATCCAGCGGGTCGTCATCCATGGGGAGAAGGACGGCCAGCCCGTGACCCTCCGCTACGAAGCGGCCACGTGGCCCCACAAGAAGTGGAACGTTGGCGGCGGGACCGTGGACACCGGCGTGCCGCCATCGATCGCGGCCCAATGGCTCCTGAAGGGCAAGACCAAGGAGAGGGGCACGATTCCGCCGGAGATCGCGTTCGAGCCGCTCTCGTACTTCAAGGACCTGAACGCCCAAGGCCGCGGGATCAAGGTCGTCGAGTACTCGGAGACGGCCAGGCAGCTGAACTGACTGGGAGCGGGAAGCGCATGCCACCGATTCGGCCATCCGTCGAGGAACGCCTCAGGGAGCGGGACGAGTACATCCCCAAGTCCGTGAGGACCGGTACGCCGATCTTCGTGGACCGCGCGAAGGGCCACAAGATCGTCGACGCGGACGGGGAGGAGTACATCGATTTCACCGGGGGCATCGGCGTCCTCAATACGGGCCATCTCCCCGATGCGGTGACGCAGGCCGTGCGTTCCCAGCTCGACAAGTACCTCCACCTCTGCTTCATGGTTCTGAACTACGAACCGTACATCGAGCTCGCGAAACGCCTCCGGCCCACGCTCCCGTTCGAACGCGGCAAGACGGCGTTCTTCAACAGCGGTGCGGAGGCCGTGGAGAACGCCGTGAAGATGAGCCGTGCCGTGACCCGCCGTCCGAACGTGATCAGCTTCCAGAACTCCTTCCACGGGCGCACCCTCCTCACCCTGAGCATGACCGGGAAGTACGAGCCCTACAAAGTCAACTTCGAGCCGTTCGTGCCCCAGGTGTACCAGGTCCCCTTCGCCTACTGCTATCGCTGTCCCCTGAAACTCTCGTATCCGGAGTGCGGCGTCGCCTGCCTCCAGTTCATCGAGGACGAGTTCCGCGCGGAGTCGCCTGCGGACAAGACCGCTTGCATCGTCGCGGAGCCCGTCCAAGGGGAAGGCGGCTTCGTCGTCCCACCGATGGAGTACTGGAAGGGCCTTCGGAAGATCACGAAGGACAACGGGATCCTCTTCGTGGACGACGAGGTCCAGGCGGGGATGGGTCGCACAGGGAAGTGGTGGGCCACGGAGCACTTCGGGGTCGTCCCGGACCTGATCACCTCCGCGAAAGCCCTTGGCGGCGGCCTGCCCCTGAGCGCGGTCTCCGGTCCCGCAGAAATCATGGACATCCCCGCCCCGGGCTCCATCGGCGGGACCTTCGGGGGAAACGCCCTTGCGTGTGCTGCGGCCATCGCAAACCTGGATCTCATCCGCGGGGCCCTCCCGAACGCGGAGGTGCTCGGACACACGATCGAGAAGCGGTTCCGCGAGATGGCGGAGGGCCACGCCCTCATCGGGGACATCCGCGGGCTCGGGGCCATGCAGGCGATCGAGCTCGTGAAGGACCGGAAGACGAAGGAGCCTGCGAAGAAGGAGACGGGCGAGGTCATCAAGGAAGCCCGAAGCCGCGGTATCATCATCCTCTCCGCAGGATGGTACGGGAACGTGGTCCGCCTCCTGCCCCCGCTCAACATGCCCCGGGACGCCCTCGAGGAGGGCCTCGACGTCTTGGATGCATCTCTCGCCGCCGTCGAGAAGACAGTCTCGTAGATCGCCGAAGGGCTGTCGCGTCCCAGAGGCGCGGAGAGCCGCGGGGGGCCGACCCTACTTGGGCCAGGGGCTCCGGCCCACGTTGATCATCACGGTCTTGAGTTCGGAGAACGCGTCCAGGCTCCAGCGGCCCGCAATCCGGCCGAGGCCGCTGTTCCGGAAGCCTCCCCAGGGATTCATGTAGTCCCAGGAGTACACGGGTTCGTTGATGCAGATTTGCCCGGACTTGAGGCGCTTCGCCGCCTCCATCGCGACCCGCAGGTTCGCGGTATGGATGGCCATGCTCAGACCATACCGGGGGCCATTGGCTAGCTCGATGGCCTCGTCCAGGTCCGAGAACTCTAGGATCGGTGCCGTGGGTCCGAAGGTCTCCACGCGGTTGAACTTCATGTCCGGCGTCACACCGTCCACGACGGTCGGGTAGAAGTACAGGTCCGTTGGCATCCCTGGGACGCGCTCGCCTCCCGCGACGACCTTCGCGCCTTTCTCCACCGCGTCCTGGATGTGCTCTTCGACCTTGTCAAGGGTGGGCCGGTTGTTGATGGGCCCCATGTCCGTGTCCGGATCCAGGGGGAAGCCGACCTTCATCTTCCTCGTGCGGTCCACGACCGACTTCACGACTCTGTCGTGAATGCCCTCATGGACGAGGATTCGCTCGTTCGCGACGCAGCAGTGGCCTGTGTTCGTGAAGCAGCCGAACGCGATGTCCTCGACCGCGGGCCCGATCGAGGCATCGTCCATGATGATGAGGGGCCCGAGTCCGCCGAGTTCCAGGGTAAGTTTCTTCAGGCCCGCGCGGTGGGCGATGTCGATGCCCGTCGTTGTCTCGCCCGTGAAGCCGATGGCGTCCACCATCGGGTGTTCCACGAGGGCCGTGCCCACGGTGCTCCCGGGGCCCGTGACGAAGTTGATCACGCCGGGTGGGACGCCCGCCCGGTCGATGCACTCCATGAGATGGGCCGCGCTGAGCGGCGTGTTGCTGGCCGGCTTCCAGACGACCGAGTTCCCCGCGAGCATCGCCTGCACGACGAACTCGGAGGGAAGGACCCAGGGGAAGTTCCAAGGTGTAATTACCGCAACGGTCCCGAGGGGCTCGTGGAGGGACATGTACACGACGTCGGGCTTGGAGTATCCTTCCTGGACGGGCGCGTCCCACCGCTTGAGGTCCTCGACCTGCCACAGGAGGTTCGGAATTGCGTCTTCAACCTCCGCGATGGATTCCCGCAGGGGCTTCCCGTGCTCGAGGGAGCAGTCCACGGCATACTCCTTCACCGAGCGCCGAATCTCCTCCGCGACGCGCACCCCGAGGCGGCAGCGTTCCGCGATGGACATCCGAGCGATTGACTCCTGGGCCTCGACCGCGGCCTCGACCGCGGCTTTCGCATCCCCCTCCGTCCCCCTCGGGAAGCGGCCGATTCTCTCCCCCGAAGCGGGGCTAATCACGTCGAAGGCGTCCCCGCCCTCGGACCTCGTCCACTTCCCGGCGATGTACATCCGGAATTCCCGGCTCACGCCTGCCTTCTTCGCGGTTCGCGGCACGGACAACCCTCCTTTCCCCATGCATCGTGAGCTTGCGTGGAACGATATAGTTTCCGTCGCGGGGCTCAGACGCTTGGCGGGATCGGCGATTCCCCGTAAATCGCGGCCTGGACGCCCGCGGCCTGGAGCTGCACGGACGGGGCCTTTTCCCGATGACGCCGGGCCTCCTTGGCCACCGCAGCGAAGGCGCCGTCGGCCACCTCGAGGGCCCATTCGATGTCCTCGTCCGTGTGTTCCGTCGAGACAAAGGCGCGCTCGCCGGTGTTCGGGATGCCGTACAGGACGTTGTTCCCGAGGCAATGGATGAACCAATTCCACCATCGCCGGGTGTTGGCGCTTCCCGTGTCCCGGAAGTTGCGGATCTCATCCTTGGTCGTGAAGTAGATGTTCCCGATGGAGCCCACATACTCGACCCACGCAGGGATGCGCCGGTCGTCAGCGAGGTCTTGGAGCCCGCCGTAGAGCTGGCGTCCAAGGGAGTTGATGTGTTCGTAGTATTCCGGATGCTCCTCGAGAATCTGGAGGGCTTTCAGCCCCGCAGCCACGCTCACCGGATGACCGTTATACGTGCCCGCGTGGAAGGTTGCGTGGCGCCACCCCTTCCCCGGCTCGAGGACATCCATGATCTGGGCCTCGCCGCCGAAGCCTGCGAGCTGGAACCCGCCGCCTGCAATCTTGCCGAAACAGACGAGATCTGGACGGACGTCGTAGTACTCCGCTGCCCCTCCGTAGGCGAGGCGGAAGCCCGTCAGCACCTCGTCGAAGATGAGGACGATCCCCATCTTCCGCGTGATTTGGCGGAGTTTCTTCAGGTAGTTGTTCTTCGGCACGATGACCCCGGGACCGCAGAGGACAGGCTCGATGATGAGTCCCCCGACCTCGTCCGCATTCTCCTCCAGGATCTCCGCGGTCGCGTCGATGTCATTGAAGGGATAGATGACCATCGTCTCGGCGATGACCTTCGGGACCCCGCGCCCGTAGGGCACCGGTTTGTACCCATTCATGCGGCGCGCGGTGCGATTGTCCATGTCGAGGCTCATGAGTCCGTAGTCGTTCGCCCCATGGTAGGCGCCCTCCGCCTTCGCGATCTTGTCCTTCCCGGTATAGGCGCGGGCGACGCGCATCGCGTGCATCGTCGCTTCGGTCCCGCTGTTGCAGAGACGGACCTTTTTCATCCAGGGCATCGCCTTCTGGATCTGCTCGATGTACCGCGGGAAGAGTTCTGTCGTCATCCCCATCATGGACCCGGACTCGAGCTGTTTGATCACCTCGAGGGCGACGTCTCGATTGTTGTGACCGAGGAGGAGGGCGCCGAAGCCCATCATGAGGTCGAGGATCTTGTTTCCGTCCACGTCGTAGATGTACCCGCCGTCGCCGTAGTCGGCGAAGAAGGGATGGGGTCGATAGAAGCGGATGTTGCTCTCGACTCCGCCGGGAGAGAGCTTTGCGGCACGGCGCCAGAGCTGGGCGCTCTTCTTGTGCCTCGTCAGATACTTCCGGCTGAACTTCTGGGACGGCAACGAACCACCTCCAAGGGAGAGTCTGCCCGCCCGCGGGCGCGGTTCCGACAGGCAGGCAGAAATCCGCGTTTCCGCGGGATCCGGGGACCCGCGGAGACCCGGTCACCTGGGTGTCCATAGGATGGCCCTGAAACTATGAATACGTTTCGCACTTAGGCGCTGGTTGGACAAAGCTATGTACCAACGTTGAAAATTATATGTTAAGGATTAACAGTCTGTCAGACGTTTGTCGGTCGCGCGACTTATGACCGGGCCTTATAAAGTTCATATTGCGCGCGTACAAAGGAAGTCATCCAAGGCCACAAGCGGAGGCCGACTCGGTGTGGTCTTCTTCCGCTTGAGTGTACGAATTCGTACGCGATGGATGGGTGGGCTCAGCGCGCTCCTCGAAGCGAGGACGAATGCGTGGGGCAGGATTTGAACCTGCGAACCCCTGCGGGACAGGATCCTGAGCCCTGCGCCTTTGACCAAGCTTGGCAACCCACGCACGCCGCGGCTCCGGCGAATTGGCAGTTTCGTAATAAACTTGCGCAAGGCCGCGGGACGGGTGGAATCCCACCGGAGACTCCATATCCTCCGACTGCCCGTACCAACGACGATGTTCGAGAAGCACGACATCCGGACCTTCCCGGGGACCGCCCCGAACGAGCTGTGGGCGAGGGCCTGGGACTGGTGGTCGCGGCAAGGGTTTCGCTTGTCCCAGACCGGGCCGTACCGCTTCCATGGTTCCTCTTACTACAGCAAGATTGGCCTTCGCCGCGAGCTCGATCTGATCATCGATACGATTCCTGGAGGGTCGAATGTCGACCTGCGATTCAACGCACAGATTACCGACGAAGGGCTCCTCGCGGGCGCCGTAACCACGGTGATCTTCCTCCCCGTTGCGGTGCTCGGAGGGGCCCTTTCCTACACGGAATACGAGACGGATGCCCAGAACCTGATCAGCGCGTTCTGGCAGCAGATGGTCCCGGCGACGGCTCGCGCGGGCGGCCCTGTGCCATCCTCGATGCCAAGCGTGCCTCCGCCCTGCCAAGGTTGCGGGGCCGCTCTGCTCCCGGACTGGAGGGTGTGCCCGTACTGCGGAAGGCACCGCAGCGGCGGGAACTGACCGGCCTTGTAGTCGCGAGGTTCAGCCCCGTGACTTCTTCATGATCTTCATGAAGCCGCTGGACTCGTAGACTTGAAGCCTACGCTTCGACAACGTGTCGCGGAACTCGTTCCACGTGATGACGTCGATGCGGCTGTTCCGACCCTTCGTGAACTGGACCCCGTTCGTGCCCCTCACACGGCCGGGTCGCAGACCCTTCTTCTTCGCCTTCTCAATGGCGGACTCGATGCTGATGGGCTCCATGACCACTCCCAATCCCTCCTGGATTCCGTGTCGGCCGAGGCACCGACAGTGGCGCATCCAGGGGTCGCTATATAATGCTTCTTCAGGGTCGGGTCCCGCGCGAAGGGGATTTCTATTTCGCTGCCCGTATCCCAGACCGTGCCCCGATTCGGTTCCTCCGGCATCCGCGGTCTCGCGAACCTCGAGATCACACCCGGCCTCGCACTCCAGGTCGGCGAAGCCGTCGGCGAGTTGTGCGGGAATGCAATCCTCGGACGCGACCCGCGGACTTCCGGGCCCATGCTATCCTCCGCATTTTGCGCGGGCCTGATGTCCGTCGGGGCGGACGCAACGGAGGCGGGCCTCGTCTCGACTCCCACCCTAGCGAGGGGGGCCGCGGGCTATGGATGTGGTGTCGTCATCACGGCTTCTCACAATCCCGCGCCGTACAACGGCATCAAACTGTGGAACCCCGACGGGATGGCCTTCGATGAGGAGCAACAGGAAGAGATTGAGACGGTCCTCGACGCCGGCCGGTTCGCCACGGCGCCCTGGGACCGGGTCGGGAAGCTCCATCACCGGGACGACTTGATTGAGCGGCACATCGAGGCGATCCTCCGCGAGGTCGGGGCCGCGGAACTCCGGGTCGTCGTTGACTGTGGCTGCGGGGCGACCGCGACAATCACTCCTTTCCTCCTGCGGCGCATGGGCTGCGATGTCGTCGCCATCCACGCTCAGCCCGACGGCCATTTCCCCGGGCGGGATCCCGAGCCCACGGAGGAGAACCTGGGCCTCCTGAAGTCCACCGTGCGGGAACTCCATGCGGATCTCGGCATCGCTCATGATGGGGACGGCGATCGCATGGTTGCGGTCGCCGGGGACGGGACCTTCGTGGGAGGCGACACACTCCTCGCTGTCTTTGCGAGGCGTGAGGTCCGACGTGGGCTCGTCGTCCCCGTCGACGCGTCTATGGCCGTCGAGGACTTGATCCCTGGGGCGAGGGTGTGGCGCACCCGCGTGGGGGACGTGTACGTTGCCTCGGAGCTGAAGCGGCGCGGTGCTGACTTCGGGGGCGAACCTTCGGGGACCTGGATCTTCCCGAAGGTGTCCTACTGCCCCGACGGAGTGTTCGCCGCGGCGCGGCTCGTCACAATGGTCGCGGAGCGTCCCCTTGCCGCAATGGCGCGCGAGGTCCCCCGTTATCCTGTCATTCGGGGCACCGTCGTCTACGAGAAGTCGAGGCGGGCCGAGGTCGAGGCGGCGCTGGACCGAACCCTCCGAGACCTCGGCGCGGGCGTCAGTACTGTGGATGGATGGCGCCTCTCCTTTGAAGATGGATGGGCTCTCGTGCGGTTCTCGGGGACGGAGCCGAAACTCCGAGTGCTCGCGGAGTCGCGCGACGAAGCTAGAGCAAAGGCGATATATTCCACGGCCCTATCGAGCGTGCAGAGAGCGGCCACATGAAGGCGGTCATTCTCGCAGCCGGGGAGGGCACCCGGATGCGCCCTCTGACGGCGAACCTGCCGAAGCCTCTTCTCCCCGTAGCCGGCAAACCCTTCCTTCGCCATACTCTGGAGGCCGTCCGGGGGGCAGGCATCACGGAGGCGGCAATCCTCATCGGATGGCAGGGGCATCGGATCCGGGAGAGGTTCGGCCGCGGCGAGGACCTCGGGCTCCGAATCGAGTACGAGGAGCAGCCAGAGCGCCTGGGAACCGCCCATGCCCTCGGATGCCTCCGGAACTACGTGGACGGTCCCTTCCTGAGCATCAACGGAGACGTGGTCGTTTCCGGCGAGGCGCTGAAGGAGCTCCTCGCGTTCCACCGCCGGATTGGCGGACCGATTCTTTCCCTCGCGGAGGTCCACGACCCGCGGCCATTCGGCGTCGTCCAAATGGACGACAGTCGCGTCGTCGGCCTCGAAGAAAAACCGCGGTCTCCAACGTCGAACCTAATCAACGCGGGGATCTACGTCTTCGACCCTGACGTGTTCGGGCTCATCGACCGGACGCCTCGGTCCCCTCGCGGGGAGTTCGAGATCACGGACACGATCCGAGCGATGATCGCGCGAGGTGACCTCCACGGGTTCCGTCTCCCGGGGGAATGGCTCGACGTCGGTCGCCCATGGGACCTACTGCGCGCGAACGCGGCTCTCCTCAAGTCCCTCGCCGGCGAGGTTCGCGGGACCGTGGAGAAGGACGCCACCCTGGCAGGCCCCGTTCTCGTCGAGGAAGAGGCTCGCGTCCAGAGCGGCGTCGTGATCGAGGGCCCCACGATCATCGGCCGTGGCGCGCAGATCGGCCCGAACTGCTACATCCGGCCCTCAACATCGATCGGATCGGGGGCGAAGGTCGGCAACGGCTGCGAAGTCAAGAACTCCATCCTCATGGCGTCCGCCCACATGCCCCACCAGAGCTACGTGGGGGACAGCATCATCGGGGAGCGATGCAATCTTGGCGCGGGCACGAAGGTCGCGAATCTCCGCCTCGACGAGTCGTCCGTCCACGTGTTCTGGAAGGGGGTGGATGTGGACACGGGGCTCCGGAAACTCGGGGTGATCATGGGGGACGACGTGAGAGTTGGGATCAACGCCTCCATCGATGCTGGTACGATCCTAGGCGAGGGGACCTTCGTTGGCCCCGGAGCGACCGTCCGTGGGAACGTCGCCCCGGGTAGCCGCATCTTTTGAGGCGATCGTGTGAGGATTGCCCAGGTCTCGCCGTGGTTCTACCCCCACCTCGGCGGGGTCGAGAGCCACGTGGAGACCCTCTCGAAAGAACTCGTAGCCCGCGGGCACCGTGTGACGGTCGTCACGACGCGCGACAGTCCCTATCTCCCGGAGCGGGAGACCCGCGAAGGATTCGAGGTGCTCCGTGTGAGGCCTCGGATGATCGCGATGCGCACACCGGTCGTGCCCGGGATCCGTGCCGCTCTCCGCGATATCCCCGCGGACCTTGTCCACGCCCACCTCCCGCCGCCCCTGACCGCCCATTACGCCGCCGACGGATCCGAGGCCCGAGGCCTTCCATTCATCATTACGTACCACTGCGATGTGGAACTGCCCTCCCCGTTCGGAACGATCATCGAAGCCTTCTACCGGCGGAGCCTTGGTGAGTCGACGTTGCGGCGGGCGAGGAGGATCATCGTCACCACGAAGACGTACGCCGCGACGAGCCGCGCCGTGTGGCGCCACAATCCCATCGTGATCCCCAACGCGGTGGACCACCGGCGGTTCCATCCGGGTGCGGACGGCTCCTACGTCCGAGAGAAGCTTCACATCCCCGCAGACAAGCCCACCGTCCTCCTCGTGGGGCGCATCGTCCCCCACAAGGGCGTCGAGCACTTCGTGGAAGCAGCCCGGTATCTGAACGGAACGCAGTTCCTCGTCGCGGGGGAAGGATCCTCCCTCCCGGCGATGAGACGCCTTGCACTGGATTTTGGCGTCGCCGACCGTGTCCGATTTCTCGGCCGCGTCTCCCAGGCGAACCTCCCGAGGCTCTACGCGGCATGCGACGTGTTCGTCCTCCCCAGCGTCTCCCGCCTCGAAGCCTTTGGAATCGTGGCCTTGGAGGCCATGTCGACGGGCAAGCCCGTCGTGGTCGCGGACATCCCTGGGGTCCG
>DATBLI010000097.1:0-5878 GCA_036555455.1 Thermoplasmata archaeon | reverse complement strand
CAACGTCTCCCTCCGGTCGTTATCACTTATCGCAGACGGGAATGGGGACGATGCGCTTTTATCTGGCGGCAAGGGTCCGCGACCGTTCTCGATGCCCGTCGTGACGATGACGGAGGTCATTGCCGCCTTGCGTGCCACGGTGGGCCGCCGGGGGATGCCCGAGGAAGACCTGAGGACGCTCGCGGACTATCTCATGTCGTTCTTCGGTTTCGAAGAGGAAGTCATCGACAACAACCTCGACGTCGCGGACCGCGACGTGTTCTATATGCTCGAGGAGGAAGGCCTTCTCACGACACGCCAGGAGGAAATCCTCATCAAGAAAGGCAAGATGTGGCGGATCCACTACTGGGTTCTCCGCGTGGAGCGCATCAAGTCACTCGCGAGACCGTCCAACGAGCCTGCGGACGAGGACGGCTTCGCCGTCTACGATGACATCCCTGACGACATCTGGGCGCGGCAGATGCCCGCGCGCTGAGCTCTCCGGGACGTCGCAATCCTTCGGAAAAAGGGCAACCGAATCCGCCATTTTAAATACGCGCGAAGATTCGTTCGCTCTGTCCTGATGACGGAATTGGACTACATCCTTCTCGCCATCGTACTCGTCGCGCTGTGGTGGGTCGGCCTCCTCTACCTGAACCGGCGAGGGTTCCTCGAACCCCGCAAATTGTCCCTCATCGGACCTATCCTGATGTGGAAGACCCAGAAGGGACGCGACCTCATCGACCGCATCGCGCGCCGAAAACGGCTGTGGCGGGTCTTTGGCGATCTATCGATTGTCCTCGTGGGCGTCGCAATGATCGCGACGACCGCCCTGCTCGTCTGGGAGGCGTCCCTCGTCCAGAGTCCCGCGGTCCGGGCGAACCCGCCCTCCCCGGACCTGCTCCTCGGACTCCCCGGAATTAACCGGCTCATCCCCCTTGGCTACGGCATCTTCGGACTCGCGGTCGCCATCATCCTTCACGAGTTTTCCCATGGGATTCTCTCGAGGGTCTCGAACATCAAGATCCGGTCGCTCGGCGGCATCTTCATGATCGTGCCCATCGGGGCGTTTGTCGAGCCGGACGAGGACGAGCTTCGAGCTCTTCCGCGACGGGAACGGGCGCGCTTGTACTCCGCGGGGCCCGCCACGAACCTTGTCCTCGCGATCCTCTTCGCCGTCCTCTTCTCCTCGATGGTCATGACGTCGGTCGCACCCGTCCACGATGGCGTCGGCATCGTGGGCTTCACGGAGGACAGCTCCCCTGCGAGGCTCGCGAACATGCAGGCCTACACGATTATCACGGAGATCAACGGGACGCCCGTCCGCACGTACGGGGAGTTCGTGGATGCTCTCTCCCTCGTCCAAGTGAATGTGACGGTCTCCGTCGTGGCGTATGATCCGGCGAACGGCGAGGCCACGCGGTACGACGTCACACCCGTGGAGCGGAACCCGTCGACGGGTCGCGCCCTCCTTGGCATCTACGCCTTCGACCTCAGCACGGACTACTACCATCCGCTCACGAATCCCGACAAGTTCGGCGGGGTCCCGAGGGCGATCCTGGCGTACATCTCCCTCCCCTTCTCCGGGTACGCTCCCATTCAGGACCCGGCGACTCGGTTCTACCAGATCCAAGGCCCTCTCGCCCTCCTCCCGGAAGGGTTTTTCTGGATTCTTGCAAACGCGCTGTACTGGCTCTTCTGGCTCAACGCGATGCTTGGAGCCACAAACGCTCTCCCTGCGGTGCCGCTCGACGGCGGGTACGTGTTCAGGGATGGGCTCGAAAGCATCGTCGTCCGCCTGCGAAAGGGCATGCGAACGGAGGATCGCGACCGCATCGTGAGACAGGTCACGAACCTCTCCGCACTGCTCATCCTCGCCCTCATCGTCTGGCAGCTGATCGGTCCGAGGATCTGAGGGAGCGACGCTAGCGCCGCGACTCGTTCGCGAGCAAGGCGAGGATTCCGCTCAGGATCCCGAGGATTCCGCCGATGTTGCTCGGGCCGATAATCAGGACGACGATGCCCAGAACGAGGTTCGTGATGCCTCCGGAAGTGTATTGTCCACGGTACGCAAGGACGGAGCCGAGGAGGAGCCCAATCCCGAGGACCACGTCGACGAGGCGCCGCGTGAGGAACTCGAGGCTCAGCGTCGCGCTGCGTCCGATGTCTGCAGCGGCCAGGAGGACGAGGATGGCGGCAAGGAGGCCGATGAGAAGGCTGAGGATTGCGAGGGTCCGTCTGTCGGACACACGACGATGGAAAGCCTCAGGCTACTTCATCCTTTGTCCAATCCTCCGAGGGCCCAGATTCCCTCGGGACGTCCCCCGTACGCGTCGGCCCCGCGGACCATGCGAAGCGTGCGGTACCTGACGCTCTCTTGGAGGCCAGCTTCCCGGGCGAGAGAGTGGACGTCTGTGTTGGGACCCGGCGCGGTAAAGGCGTACGTGCCGGCGCCGGCGGAATGGAGAAGGGCCTCCAGGAGCTCGCGGGCCACCCGGGGATTCCCCTCCTCGACGATCCATGGACCGATTTCGCAGCCCTCACCGGACGCGTTTCCAACGATGTATCCACGGATCGTGCCTCGCTCCTCGGCGACGAGGAATGTCGCCGGGAACTCCTGGGCGAGATGCCGGATGAGGATCCCTCGGGGAGAGCCGAAGTACGCCGCGTCCGTGGCGATGACGCCTTCGAGGTCCTTCTCCCGGAGGGGATGGATTCCCGACCAAGAAGCGTTGTGGAGGGCTCCTTCCCATCTCATGTTCGGGTGTTCCTTGCGAAACCCCAGCTTCTCGTAGAAAGGGACGACATGGAGGTAGGCGTTGAGCCGTACAGTTTCCACGTCGTTGCGGTCCAGATGGTCGAGGGCCGCCCTCATCATCGCCGCTCCGATCCCCTGTCCCCGGAGCTTGTTCTGAACAATGACGGAGCCCAGGTATGCCGCCTTTCCGTAGGACGTCGTCGAGAGCACGCCGACGAGCTCTTCGTCGCGCTGCGCACCAAAGCAGCCGCCGGGGGCGAGGGCGAGCAGGCGCAACCAGTCCGCGCGGTTGTAGCCCCACCCTTCGAGGTCCGTCAGCTGGAGCGCGGCGTCGATGTCCCGTTCGGTGAGCTTCCGGATCTCGACTCCTGCCACACTTTCACCTGCTGTTCGAGCTCCTCGGTCTCATCGCACTCGTGGTATCCGTGCGTGACGTACCGCTTCTCCTTGCGGGCGTGCTTGTACATGCACGGACCGTACTCGTCGTCCTCCTGCCCGTACCACTTGTCGCACTCCTTGCACAGATGCTTCTGCGGCAGTTGTCGTTGGAGTTCGTTCACATTCCCCAAAACGGATCCTCCCTTCGCTTGATCTTGCATGTCTTGTCCAAGACCTCGAGTTCGTCGTGGGTGAGTTCCATCATCCGCAACGTGCGGGCCTCCTCTTCCGTCAGCTCGACGTACAGGATGTCCCCGCCCTTAAGCTGCCGGCCGATGGTGATGCCATCGAGGGCGATTGCGACCTCCTGGCCCTGGCGGGCCTCCTCGAGGCTCTGCTCTCCGCTCCGGATCGATTTCAGGGGCCCGAGGCTTCGGCCGTCCTCCCGCATGAGTCGCTTTCCGCCTCGGACCCGACCCGCGAGGACCCGGACGCCAAAGATGGCCGGCTTCGAAGTCCGGAAGATGTAGTCGCCGAGGAAGAGGAGCTTCGCGGGGTACGCAATCTCCTTGCGGCTTGCCTCTTCGAGCGCGTGCTTCCGCTCGTCCTTCCAGGTCTGATAGTCCTCGATGAGGCGGTAGATGATATCGCTTTCGAGGAGTTTCACGTCGACGTGGTCGAGGAGGGCCGCCTTCGCGTCGGGAAGCAACGGCGTGTTGAAGGCGAGGATGGCCCGGTGGAGCGGGTCCCTCGTCGTGGCGATGTCGATCACGTCCCGGCGGGAGACCGGGCCGAGGCGTGCGAACTTCACGGGAATCGAGGCCTCCTTGCATTCGTACGCGAGGCCTTCGAGGGAGCCAATCGCGTCCGCCTTCAGGAGGACGCCCTCCTCTTGGATCTCCACGTGGGCGACGGACTCCTTGGCGATGGCCTCCACGATCTTGTTCACATCTCCCTTGCTCGCGCGGACAGGGGCACCGGCGACCGCGCCTTCGAGGTTGCTCGCGACAATCTTGACGCCCGAGGCAGCGGTCACGCTCCTCACGGAGTCGAAACGGTCCTGGGGGTCTCGGATCTCGTCAAGGGGCTTCGGTTTCAGGAGGGCCTTCACTTTCGTGACCCCGGGTTTGCCTGCCGTCCCGTAGACGATCGTAGCACCTTTCATCAGGATTCCTTTGTAGACGATCGCGTCGAGGGTCACGCCGAGGCCTTTCTCCTCCTTCACTTCGAGAATCGTGCCCTCCGCGGGACCCTCCTCCGTCGTGAGCTCGCGCTCGAGGAATCGCTGGGCGAGGCCGATGAGGATCAGGAGGAGATCGGGAATCCCCTCGGCGTACTTCGCACTCATCGGGACGATGGCAAGGTTCTGCGTGAAGTCCGCGACCCGGTCATAGCGGTCCGCAGAGAACCCGTGCTCGTAGAGCCGGCCTGCGAGCGAGTAGAGGCGCCGGTCGAACTCCTCCCGCGCGCTCTCGGGCTGGTCGTTGTAGGAGAGGATGAACGGCTTGTGATCGTGGTGGCGCCAGCCCGGGACGAGATCGATCTTGTTCGCCGCGACAACGAAGGGCGATTTGTATCTCTTGAGGATGTTGATCGATTCGATCGTCTGCGGTCGGAATCCCTCGTTAATGTCGATGACAAGGACGGCGAGGTCCGCGAGAGCGCCCCCGCGGGCCCGCATCGTCGTGAAGGCGACATGGCCTGGTGTGTCGATGAACAGGAGCCCCGGGACCTTGAACGTCTTTCCTTTGACGAGGTCCCCGCAGGCTTTGAGGATCGCCTCGAGAGGGACCTCCGTGGCCCCGATGTGCTGCGTGATCCCGCCCGCCTCGCGCGACGCAACCGCCGTCCCGCGGATGCGATCGAGGACCGTCGTCTTCCCATGGTCCACGTGCCCGAGGACGGACACGATGGGCTGGCGGATCGCGGCCATCGGGCGACGAAGTGGCCGACGCTATTAGAAGCTTCTCTCTCGGAGGAAGGACCGCGCAGGCTGAGACGGAAGCCGGGCTCACTCGCGGAGCCAAGCCTCGTCGATCCGCTTGTACTCGTAGAGTTCCTCGGCTTTGAAGAACAGGCCAATCTCCCGCTTTGCGCTCTCCAACGAGTCGGAACCATGGATGATGTTGCGGCCGATCGTGAGAGCGAAATCGCCCCGGATCGTGCCGGGTTCCGCCTCCGAGGGGTTCGTCTTGCCCATCATCCTCCGAACGATTGCCACAGCGCCATCGCCTTCGAGGACAGCCGCGACGACGGGTCCCGAAGCGATGTAGGACATGAGGGGCTCGAAGAAGGCCTTCCCCCGGTGCTCCGCGTAGTAGGCCTCCGCGAGGTCTCGAGAAACGCTCATGAGCCTCAGGCCGATGAGCTTGAACCCTCGCTCTTCGAAGCGCTCGAGAATTGTCCCGATGAGGCCCCGTTGAACCGCGTCAGGCTTCAGGAGGACGAACGTCCGTTCGGCCAGAAGGCTCAGGCCTCCTTTCGAACCTTCTTCGCCGTCGGCGCGGGAGCCTCCTCTTCTTCCTCTTTGCGGCGCCCTTTCACCTTCTGCCACTGCCCGTCGAGCCACCCTTTGAAGACGCGGCGTCCTTCCGCGGTGTCCTTCCACGCGAGGAACTCCGCCTTCTCGATGTGGGTGATGGGCTTCCCCGGATGCGCCTTCTTCGCCCAGTTGACGATGGAGGTCTTGAATGCGGATTCTGCGAGGAAGCCTGCATAGAAGCCCTCGAGCTCCCGCCGCGAGAGGTCCGGGCCGAGGCGCTT
>DATBLI010000096.1:0-3864 GCA_036555455.1 Thermoplasmata archaeon | reverse complement strand
ATGAAGGGCGAAGTCCTCTGAGCGGAGCCCTCCGATGGACTTCCCCTTCCCGACGACGGAGGTCGTCGAGGGCGCGGCGCGCCTCCTCGTCCCCGACATCCTGCGGAGGAAAGGGCCGGGTGCGAAGGGGCCATGGCCTTTCTACAACCCCACGATGGTCGTGAACCGGGACCTCAGCACCGTGCTCCTTCGGAAGTGGCCACGGCCGCTCGGAGAGATCCTCGACGGCCTCGCCGCCACGGGCGCATGGGGGATCCGCGTGGGCCTCGAGACTGCGCGGCCACGGATCACATTCAACGATGTCGATTCTCGCGCCACGGACTTGATCCGCGCGAACCTGGCGCGGAATCGTCTCGAGGGGGAAGTCCGGCAAGAGGATCTGCGAAGCCTCTTCGACGAGCGGTCGTACGACTTCGTCGACATCGATCCCTTCGGCCCGCCAACTCCTTTCCTCGGCGCGGCTTTCCGCGCGGCTCGGGACGGCAGCGGTCTCGGGGTTACCGCGACGGACACGGCGCCTCTGTGCGGCACGTATCCGAAGGCCTGTCTCCGCCGGTACGTCGCTCGGCCTCTGCGCTGCGACCAGGGTCATGAGATCGGCCTGCGGATCCTTCTCGGCTACCTCGAGCGGGTCGCCCAGGCCCACGGGAAAGTCATCCGTCCGATCCTTGCGTTCGCGGCGGAGCACTTCCTCCGGGCGAACCTCCTGGTCTTCGACGGGCTTCGGGAACCCGCGGGTCCCATGGGGTACGTGGCACGCACGGCCGAGCGCTCCTTCGAGTCCGCAGATCCTCGGGATCCGGAGGCCCTCGGGCCCCTATGGACCGGGCCGGTTTGCGACGACTCGATCATTCGCACCCTTTCGCCGTCGGAATGGACGGGCGTCGCCGCGCAGCGTCTCCTCTCGCTTCTCCAAGGGGAAGCGGGCCTGCCCGCGTTCTTCGTGACCACGGACGAGCTCGCCCGCATCTCCCGCGGCTCTCCGCCGAAGCTCGAGACCTTCCTCGGGGCCCTACGGGCCCAGGGCTTCCGTGGCGTCCGTACGCACTTCCACCCGCGCGGCGTGAAGACGGATGCTCCGCGGGACGAGATCCTCCGGATTTATCGGAGCGTCGCGCCTAGCGGACCCACGGGTGGTTCAGGGCCTGCCAGTTGAAGTTGAAGGCCGCCGAGCTCGCCGTCGCGTAGTGATACAGGGTCGTCACGAGGATTCCATGGACGACGGACCACAGCGCGGCGAGGGCGAGCCAGTAGAAGACCGCGCAAGCCTCCCAGAAGGCGCTCGCGTCGCCGAGGAGCCCGTACAGGAAGGGGACGAGGCCGACGACGAAGAGGAGGAGGAAGACGACTCCCGTGCCAAGCACCCCACTCGGGTTGGACCCCCAGCGTTCCCGCACAATCGTTCGGCTACGGCCGAACGCCTTGACGGGGCCAAGTCCCTCGAGGACGATCGTCGGGAGCACGAACAGGCTCGCGATGGGCCAGGGGTTGCCGAGGACCCGCGCCTGGATCCGGCCCGCCTGCTCCCACCGCAGGGAGGCAAGGCGAAGGAGCACTCCGATCGTCGCGGCGAAGAGAGACCAGGCCAGGAGTCGCAACAGGGCCGAGTTCGCCGCGCGGAATCCGTCGGAGATCGTGGGCCGTCGTCCCTCGATCCGCGCATGCGCGGCGCCGAGGATCGCGGCCATGAAGTAGATGGACAGGAAGTAGGAGCCCAGGTAGGCGACGAACATCTCCTGGTAGAGGAAGGAGCTATTCGGTGAGCCCGGCGGGAAGCCTAACCCCCAGAAGCTCAAGGCGACGACGAGCCACACGAAGCCCGTCAGGACGAGGGCGAGGAAAGGGAGGGCGAGGAGTTGCGGGTCTTTCGAGAGGGCGCGGAGGCTCGCGGCCGCAAGATGGAGCCCGCGGGCGATCTGGGCTTTCAGGCCGACCTTGACAGATGGCGTCGGAGCCCGATGGCTCCATGCCGTTGACTCCGCAGAGTGCATCCGGTCCCGCGGCAAGGAGCGGACGTATCATAAGTCTATTGTCAAGGCGCCCCTTCCTCGGACGCGTCCTCGATTCGCCTCTGGCTCCCCGCATACTTCGTCGTCGCGAGCCGCACGATTTCCGCGGCCTTCACATCGCCGATTTTCGCGACGCTCTTCAGCTCGTCCTCGGAAGCGTTGAAAATCGCACGGATCGTGCCGAAGTGTTCAAGGAGATTCCGTGCGAGGGTCTCCCCGACGCTCGGCAGGCCTTCGACGAGGAATCGCTGCCTCTGGTCGACGGTCATCCCCTTCGGCTTGTGCCGAAGGCCGTACTCCGCTGCGGCCTTGTCCTGCCTCTTCCACAGGACGCTGAGGAGGAGGGCCGTCTGGTCCTTGCTCGCCGTCGTCAACACGGGCACGCGCTCGGTCGTCTCGAGCGCGAGGAGGGCGCCCATGATTGACTGCGGATGGCGGTAGCTGGAGATTTCCAGGAGATCTCCCTCGAGGACGAGGAGGGGCTGGGGGTACGCCTCGCGGAGCCGGTGGACTTGCTCGAAGAGGCGTTTGCGCACCATGGAGTTGAAGAAATCGTACAGAGTCTTCCGCTCGATGCCGATGGGCCCGAGGACGTAGTCCCCCGGGGCGATCTTCCTCATCTCGAATTCCACGCCGAGTTCGCGGAGCTTCTCGGCAATGTCCTCCGGTTCGTTGGAGTCGACGATCAGCGGGACCCGGGCCACATGCGTGCCCAAAGGCCCCAGGAGCCTAAACATTCCGGTCGGGCGCTAACTTAGCGTTCTTAGCCGAACGGCGTGCGCGGAAGCTTTTCTTCCAGGGCCGCCTCCACCGCCCCGAATGGCGCGGGGACAGACGGGCAAAATCCTCGCGGCCACGATGCTCGGCACAATCGACACGACCGCTCTGCTCCCCGTGATCGCCCTTTACGCCCAGTTCCGCGGGGCCGACGTACTCCAAACGGGGATCATCGTTGGCCTGTACTCCGCAGTCCATGCGCCCGCGAACCTTCTCTTCGGTCGCCTCGTGGACCGGATCGGCATGAGGATTCCCCTGAACTTCGGCCTCATGTGGGATGCCGTGAGCCTCGTCTTGTACTCCCTTGCGACCACGCCGTGGCTCCTCGCGGGTGTGCGAATCAGCCATGGCATCGGCGGCGGCCTCGTGGGCCCGAGCACGATGTCCCTCGCGGCGGGGACGGCACCCGAGGCGAGGCGGGGACGGGCAATGGCCTTCTACGGGATGTCCATCGCCCTTGCCGTGGTCGCAGGGACGGCCATGGCGACGCCGATCACAACCCGCATGGGCTACGACGCCCTCTTCTACGTGCTCGCCTGCCTCCTCCTCGCCGGATTCTTCGTGTCTCTCACGATTCAGGAGGGGCCACGACCCGCACGTCCGGCGCGTGTCGACTGGGGCCGCCTCCTGCGATACCTCGCTCGCCCGGGGCCTCTCGCGGGATACGCAGGCATTTTCGGGCTGCATTTCGTCCTTGGGGCCTTCGTTACCCTCGTGCCCCTGTTCCTCGTGGGCGATCTCGGCTACGGCCCGGGCATCGTAGGTCTCAGCTTCGTCACCTTCGCCATCAGCTCCCTCGTCTTCCACTATGCGGGCGGGATCCTCGCGGACCGACGCGGCTCGGCCTTCCCGGCCTCCATCGGGCTCGTGGTGATCGGGGCCTCCATGGCAGCCATTCCGTTCCTCCGGGACGTGCCGGCCCTCCTGGGGCTCATGAGCCTCTTCGGCCTCGGCCACGGCCTCGTGTTTCCGGCGACCTCGACCCTCGTCGCGCGACGCGCGGACCCGGACCAGCTCGGAATCGTGACGGGCGCCTTCTATTCCGTCCTGACGATTGGCGTTGCCGTCGGGGCTCCTG
>DATBLI010000095.1:0-160789 GCA_036555455.1 Thermoplasmata archaeon | reverse complement strand
ACCTCCGGCCGCTCGAGGCCGAGGCACTTCGCGCGGATCGCCGATGGGTCGAGGGGGATCGACATGGGCGTGACCTTCCCCCCCGCGGCCGGTTCTGCGGGCTTCACGCTCCCGGGGCGCATCGTGACCACGTACGTCCGGTCCGAGGCGATCTCGAACTCCCCCTGGACTTTCTCGTTCAGGATGCGGCGCGTGGCCACGAGCCTCCCGCTCTCGAGCCGCACGTCGATGCAATTCGAGACGAGGGGCAGATCCGCCGCGCCGGCGAGGCCCGGGGCGAGATCGTATCCCTGAGCCGTGTGGGCGACGAGGAGGACGCGAGGCTGGAGGGACTCAAGGAGATGCACGAGGACCTGGCCATAGCCGCCTCCGGTGTAGTCGGCGAGGGCGGCATCGTCCACGTGAAGAACCTCGACACCATGGCCCGCGAGGGCCCCCGCGAGGCCGTTGGTGTCGTGGCCGAGGAGGACGGCTCTTGCGACGCCGCCCGATTGTGCGGCGAGCTCCCGACCCTTCGCCACAAGCTCCAAGGTTGAAGGGGCGAGCTTGCCCTCGAGATGCTCCGCCAACACGAGGACGTCCTGGCCCACAATCTCACCTTCGTACGAAGCCTTTCTCGCGGAGGAGTTGCGCGAGCCCCTTCGCCTGCTCCTCGACGGATCCTGTGATCATCTGCGCGTGGCCCTTCGCCGCGGGGGGAGTGAGGCGTCTCACGGAGAACGTGTAGGGCAAGGCCATGGCGTCCCACGAGCCCAGGCCGAGGGCGGACGGAGTGAGCTCCTTGATTGGCACGCGGGCCGCCTTCATGATCGCTGGGAGCGGGGCGTACCGCGGGACGTTCGCGCCGAACTGAATCGCAAGGGACGCGGGCAGAGGGATCGAGTATCCCCGCTGGAGCCCCCCTTCGAGCTCGCTCCAGGCCTCAAGGCGGTCGCTCGAGACGTGGACCTTTGTCACGACGCTCACGTGGGACAGCCCCAACAGGCCGGCCACGAGCCCTCCCGTCGCCGAGTTTGCGAGGTCGTCCGACTGGACGCCGGTGAGGACGAGGTCGTGGGGAACCGTCTTGACCGCGGCCGCTAGAATCCGGGCGAGCTTGCCGACGTCGTAGGCCCCGGGATCGTCGTAGGCCACGCGGACCGCCTCGTCCGCGCCCTTCGCGAGGGCTTCCCGCAGGACGGACTCCGCGCGCTTGGGACCCACGGTCAGGGCGACGACGCGTCCGCCGTTCTTCTCCTTCAGACGCACGGCCTCCTCGAGGGCGTACTCGTCGGAGCCGTTCACTTTGTAGTTGAGGGTGTCCCGCTTGATGTCCCGCCCGTCCGGGGCAATCTGGAATTGAAGGTCCGGGTTGGGGATTTGTTTGAGGCACACGACGATGTTCAGGGGCACGGCGGGCTTGCGTAGCCGAGGACTCTATTTAACTATTGTCGGCGGGCGTCAGGAAGGGACCCGACCGATTTGTAACGACATCGTGTTTAAAAGCGAGGCGGCGTTGAGGGGTCCGGAAGGCTACATTATGGCGGAGAGGGAAAGCGTTTGGGCAAGGCGGTTCATCGGCGCGGCGATCATCCAAGGGGCAGCGGCATTCGTGATAGCCGGGGTAATGATCGTGCTCTCAATCATTGGCAGCCCATCGGCGTCGAGGATCATCGCGGCGGGGAGCGCGGGCACGTGGATGCTCGTAGGGTTCTCGGGCTTCCTCATCGTAGGCGTCCTCGGGGTCGGCCTGAGCGCCCTCTTCTACCACTACATCGAGGTCATCCGCGGGCAGAAGTACGCGGGCCTGGCGAACGGCCTCGCGTGGGGCCACCTCATCCTGATGAACATCGGCGCCTCCGCGGCATCCTGGCTCCTGATCCTCGCCGGCCACATCGGCGGGAGCCTCCTCCTCCAAGGCCTGCCGACGGCCGAGGTGCATCCTCACATCGTAGTCTACGTGCTGCCGATCACGATCTTCATGGGCATCGGGGCCCTCGGCGTCCTGTTGGGCGGCATCGGCTACGTAATCCAGTGGCGGAAGGGTTCGACCGCCGAAACATAAACGACCCGCCCGCACCTCGAGCGCGCCCTCGGGAAAGGGCCGAGGGGGCCTGAGGGCCCCCTCGCGTTCAAGTTTACGGGTAGATGCCACGCCACCGGTAGGCTTCGGTGACGCGGTTAATTGCGACCATGTAGGCCGCCTGGCGCATGTCGACCTTCTTCTCCTCGTGCATCTTCCAGACCGAGTCGAAAGCCCGGACCATGACGCCCTCGAGCTTCGCGTCCACTTCGGGCTTCGTCCAGAAGAAGTTCGCGAGGTCCTGAACCCACTCGAAGTAGGACACGGTCACCCCGCCGCCGTTCGCCAGGATGTCCGGGATCACGAGCACGCCGTTCTTGTATAGGATGTCGTCCGCCTCGGGGGTCGTAGGCCCGTTTGCGCCCTCCGTGCTGATCTTCGCCTTGATCCTCGGAGCGTTCTCCGACGTGATCACGTTCTCGAGGGCACAAGGAGCGAGGACGTCGACGCCGAGTTCGAGGAGCTCCTCGTTCGTGATCTTCTTCGTCCCGGCGAAGCCGACGACGGAGCCGGTCTTCTCCTTGAACTTGAGGACCTCCTTCGGGTCGAAGCCCTTGTCGCCATAGATGCCTCCCTTGCTGTCGGAGACCGCGACGATCTTCGCGCCCAGCTCATCCTGCATGAGCCGAGCGTAGTGGGATCCTGCATTGCCGAAACCCTGAACGGCGACCGTGGCGCCCTTCAGGTTGAGCTTAATCCGTTTCGCTGCCTCGCGGGTCGCGTACATCGCGCCACGCGCGGTGGCTTCATCGCGGCCGAGGGAGCCGCCGATGGCGATGGGCTTGCCCGTGACGACGCCGGGGACCGAGAAGCCCTTGTGCATGGATATCGTATCCATGATCCAGGACATCGTCTGGCTGTCCGTGTACACGTCCGGCGCGGGGATGTCCTTCTCGGGCCCGATGATGATGGAGATCTCCGATGCGTACCGCCTCGTCATTCGCTCGAGCTCGGGCTTCGACATCTCCTTCGGGTTGCAGATGATCCCGCCCTTCGCCCCGCCGTACGGGATGTCCATGACCGCGCACTTCCACGTCATCCAACACGCGAGGGCGCGGACCTCATCGATGGAGACGTTCCAGTGGTACCGGATCCCACCCTTGAACGGGCCGCGAGCATCGTTGTACTGGACCCGGTAACCCGTGAACACCTTCACACTGCCATCGTCCATCTTCACGGGGAAGTTCACGGTCAGCTCCCTCCGCGGATGCTTGAGCACTTCGAGGAGGCCCGGATCCAAGCTCAATTTCCTTCCAGCCCGGTCGATCTGCTCCTGGGCCACCACAAAGGGGTTGAGGGATTCCTTCGGTTTCGGCACGACACACACCTCCCGGACGTCCACATGGAGTTCGAGATTGGCCGCGAGTAGGGGGCTCCGCTTTTAAACCCTTTCGTCGTTGTGTAATGTCGCGGAACCCGGCACCTTCTTATTCAACTGGGGCCGACCCCGTCGGGTTCGTATTCTTTCCGGTCCACCAGGTTTCGCGGGGCCTCGCCACGGACGAACCGGAGGACGTTGTCCAAGGCGGCCTCCATCGCCCGGCTCCGCTGGACGGGGATGGCGAAGGCGACATGGGGAGTCATCACCGCGTTGGGGAACTCGTGGAACGGCCGATCGAACGGGCGGCCCTCCACGCCTCGCGGGTAGGTCCACCACACATCGAGGGCCGCACGGAATCGAGGATGGATCTTCATGTGGTCGTACAGGTCGCCCTCGACGACGATTCTCCCACGAGCGACGTTGACGAGAATCGCGTCCTCCTTCATCGCGGCGAGGACGGCGCGATCGACAAGGCCTTCCGTGTCCCGCGTCAGGGGAAGGGCGATCACGAGGGCATCCGCACGGGGCGCGAGGCGCCGCAGATCCGCGAGGGTGCCGCCCTCGTCCGCGGGAGGCACGACGTTCCGGGACCGGGCGAGCCCGATCACACGCGCTCGAAAGGCTTTGCACAGCCGTGCGACTTCCGTGCCAACTCCGCCCATCCCCGCCACGATCACGGTCGCGCCTTCCATGGCCGTGTTCATCCGGGCCTGATCGAAGACCCCACGGCGGATCTCGTCCGTGGAATGGGGCACGTCCTTCGCGGCGGCGAGGAGGAGGGCCATCGCGTGCTCGGCAACGCTCGTGTTGTACGCGCCCGCATTGCTGTAGACGGGAAGGGAGGACGGCAGGGCTTCATAGGGGATGTGATCCACGCCGGCGACGAGGGTCTGGACCATCTTGAGGTTCGGAGCGCGACTCCCGAGATCCCCCGGGATCTCCGAACCGAAGCCCGTGCAGACGAGGACGTCGGCCTGGGCCCACGCCTCACCCCTTCGTTCTTCCGGTAGGTCCTCGAGGATGACCGCGTCAAGCATCCTGCGACCCTTCGAGGCAAGGATCGCGCGACGCTCCGTGTCCATGGGGCAGGAGAAGAGGACCCGGATCATCGGGTCCCCCCGACGCGGCGCGGGCACTTGTCCCTTTCTACGGCCTCAGCATTCAGAGTAGCCGCAGGAACGGCATTTCACGCAGCCCTCCTCGTACACGAGGGCCTTGCCGCACTCCGGGCATTCGGGATTGAGGCCTTTCTTGAGCATTTCCCCCGCGGATCGGCTCTCCTTCTCCAGCTCGACGTCCGTCTCCACGGACCCGCTCAGCTCGTCGAAGGTTTCCACGGGCGGAACGACGCCTGCCTTGTGGGCACCGATGTGGCGTTTGATCGCCTTGGCGATCGCATCCGGGATCGAGTAGATCCGCTCGCCGTGGTCCAGGGCGATCCGCGGGCTCCGGATGCCCTCAAGCTGGTCGATGATCTCGTCCATCGGCACGCCGGAGCGAAGGCAGAGGGACACGAGGCGTGCGAGGCCTTCCGTGAAGGAAGCGGTGTAGCCGCCGCCCCGGCCGATCTGCGCGAAGACCTCGAAGAGGCCCTTGTCGTCCTCGTTGATTGTCACGTATAGGGCGCCGTATCCGGTGAGGATTTTCTGCGTGCGTCCCTGGATCACGTCGGGCCGGGGGCGCGGGCGAACGGCGACGGAGGGCGCAGACACCTCGACCCGGAGCTCCTTCGGCTTCTCCCCTTCCGCGACCCCGATGTTGAGAACCTGGTCTTCGCGGCTCCCATCCCGGTACACGGTGATGCCTTTGCACTTGAGCTCGTACGCGAGGAGGTAGGCCTTCTTCACATCCTCGACGGTTGCCTCGCGGGGCAGGTTGATCGTCTTCGACACCGCGGCATCGCAGTAATCCTGGAACGCCCCCTGCATTCGCACATGCCACTCCGGGGTCACGTCGTGGGCGACGGCGAAGACCCGCTGCCACTTCCCCGGGACCTCTGGAAGGCCGCGCGGGCTTCCGTGGTTCTCGAGGATCTTCTGCACGAGGTCTTCGCGCCAGAAACCCTCACGGCGCGCGACCTCCTCGAAGTACTCGAGGAAGTACGGGAGCTCCTCGCCGTCCATCACCCGCTTGTACCAGATCAGGCTGAACTCCGGTTCGCAGCCCCCGCTCGTGTCGGCAATCATCGACAGGGTGCCCGTGGGCGCGACCGTGGTCACGTAGGAGTTCCGCATCCGGAGGCCTTTTTCCCAATGTCGGCTCCCCTCCCACGCGGGGTAGACGCCTCGCTCCTCCGCGAGCTTCCGGCTCTCGTTGTAGCCCGTCTCGTGGATGAACTTCATGACCTTCCGACCCCACTCGATGCCTTCGGGGCTGTCGTAGGGCACTTCGAGCATGAACAGCATGCGGGCGAAGCCCATGACGCCGAGGCCAATCTTCCGCGTGGCCTTCGTCATCTCCTCGATCTCCTTGACCGGGTAGGCGTTCATGTCGATCACGTTGTCGAGCATCCGCACGGAGGTGCGGATGGAGGCCTCGAGTTTCCCCCAGTCCACGGCCCACCTTCCCGCTTCGTTCCGGATCATGTGGCGTTCGAGGTTGATGGACCCCAGGTTGCACGACTCGTAAGGCAGGAGCGGCTGCTCGCCGCAAGGGTTCGTCGCCTCGATTTCGCCGACGTTGGGCACGGGCTGCCGACGATTCGTTTCGTCGACAAAGAACAGGCCGGGCTCGCCGTTCTTCCAAGCCTGAAAGGCAATCTTGTCGAGGACCTCGCGCGCGTCAAGCCGCCTCACGACCTCCTTCGTGCGCGGGTTCACGACGTCGTAGGCTGTCCCATTCTTCACAGCCTCCATGAACGCGTCCGTAGCCGCGACGGAGATGTTGAAGTTCGTAATCTCCGAGGTGCGATCCTTGCACAGGATGAAGTCGAGGATGTCCGGATGGTCCACGCGCAGGATGCCCATGTTCGCCCCGCGGCGCTTTCCTCCCTGCTTCACCTGCTGGGTGGCCTCGTCGAAGATCCGCATGAAGGACACAGGCCCCGAGGCGACGCCCATCGTCGACCTCACGAAATCCCCCTTGGGGCGCAGCCTGGAGAAGCTGAACCCCGTGCCGCCACCGGACTGGTGGATCAGGGCCTGCTGTTTGAGCGCCTCGAAAATCCCCGCGAGGCTGTCGTCCACGGGCAGGACGAAACAGGCGCTCAGCTGCTGCAGCTCCAATCCGGCGTTCATCAGGGTGGGGCTATTCGGGAGGAATTCGAGGTTCGCCATGAGGCGGTAGAATCGCCGGGCGGTCTCCTCGACGCCTCCCTGGGCGGCGCCGTAATAGCGTTCCGCGTGAGCGAGGTTCCAGGCGACTCGTGAAACCAGCTCCTTCGGAGTTTCCGTGAGCTCGTTCTTCTCGTTTCTCTTCAAATACCGCTTCTCGAGCACGCGGAGGGCGTTTTCGGTGAGCTTTGGATCCGACTCGCGGGCCAGGACATCGATGCCCTTGGACTCAACCTTCACTGTTTCCATAGGGAGACCTTCTCCCCGCACCTGGGGACGATAAAGAACCCGGTTGTTTCAGACCATCCCTGGGGGTGAGCGCGGCGAACAGGGTGTAGGGGCATAGTCCTTTTTGAACCAGGCTTGTTACCGCCGATTTCCTCTCGTTTACCACTTCTGTTACCATAGCAGGGCCGACCTTTAAAACTCCGCGGTTGTGGCTAGCTTCCGTCGCGCCGGCACACAAGCATGCATTCAGAGGAACGGCAGCCGGACAACGACTGCAGGATGGGGCACGCCACGGATCTCTACATGGAGGGATGCGCTCGGCGTCGCGTGGATCTTGCCCACGGAGGCGAGGGCGATCCCCACGCGCAAGGAAGGCGACATGGTCCCGCTCGTCACCACGCCGGCGGGCCGGCCCCCCTCGAGGACCTGGCAGCCGCGACGCGGGATCCCGCGATCTGCCATTCGCAGGCCGACGAGGCGATGGTAGTCGTCCCTCGACCGCTGCGCTTCCAAGGCCGCGCGACCGATGAACGGGCGCCCGAATTTGACGACCCACGCGCAATGCACCTCGAAGGGCGTCTGGCTCCCATCGAAGTCTTGACCAGAGAGAAGAAAGCCCTTCTCGAGCCGAAGCGTGTCCCGGGCCCCCAGCCCGATGGGGCGGAGCCCGAGGTCCCCTCCCGCGCTGAGGAGCGCGGTCCATATCCTCCGCCCCAAGGCGGGCGTGGGAAATAGCTCGAAGCCGGGTTCGCCCGTGTATCCCGTGCGGGTGACCAGGGCGCAGGGCCCACCGGAAGCCGAGGTTTTTCCGAGACCTTTGGAGGCTTCCATCAAGGAATCGAGCGGAGGGGTCCCCCACCCCTCCGTTTCCACTGCACCCCGTTCCCCGGCGACCCCGATGCGAAAGTCGAGGATCGCCCCACGAAACGGCTCGAGGTCGTCAAGGTCGACGGACGTGAAGCGCTGCAAAAGGTCCGGAGCGAGGGGGCCTTGGAGCGCAAGGCAGAGTTGATCCATCGTGAGATCGCGAATCCGGACCGCCCCGCGGCTGTGAATCCCGAGCCACTCGAGGACCGCGGGACGCGCGCCCGCGTTGCAGACGAGGAAATACGATTCCGTCCCGAGGCACGTCACAATCACGTCATCGATGATTGAGCCATCTTCCCGCAACAGGTGGGTGTACGTCGCGCGGCCTCGCGCGCCGGACAGCGCATTCGCGCTGAGGCCGTCCAGGAAGGCGTGAGCTCCGGCGCCGTCCACGAGGAACTTCCCCATGTGGCTCACGTCGAAAAGCCCGGCGGCCTTCCGCACGGCGAGATGTTCCTCGACGATTCCCTGATATTGGAGGGGCATTTCCCATCCGCCGAACTCGATGAAACGCGCGCCCGCGGCGACGTGCGAATCGTAGAGGGCCGTGCGCAGCACCATGGAGTCGCAGGACGGAAGGACATCGAACTACTGAAGCCTTCGCCGCCCGGCAAAGCTTATGACCGCCGCGACCTTAGCCCGCGGCGCATGGGCTTCCTGCGCGATCTGAGGTACGAGCTGAGCGCACTCCTGTTCGCGCTTGGAATCCTCGCGTGGGTCCTTGCGGCGACGAACTACTTCTTCCCCACCCAAACCCCGGACTGGCTCATGTCCATCAACCGCTCGATTGGGCTCTGGATGTTCTGGGTTGCGATCCTCGGTTTCTTCTCCCTCCTCGGCGGCGGCTTCTACTTCATCGACACGATCCGCAAGGATCGGGAGTTCAACCGCCTCGTGTCGACGACGTCGAAGGAGGTCTTCGTGAAGAATCAGAAGCGGATCGAGGAACTTGCGTACTACCACCTCCCTTCGTCCTACGAGCGGCGGTACCTCGACAAGAAACGGGAATTCCGAATCAAAGGCTGACGTCCGGGTCAACGTGCCGTTCCCTCGAGGACGACGCGGCCGAGGTGCTCCACGGCGGCACGGTCCTCGAGGCGGCAACGGACCACGGCTTCGACGCGGTCCGGTTCGTGGACGACGGAGACGATGTCCGTGTGCTCGTGGAGCCAGTGGAGCTTGCCCTCGCTTTCCGGGCCGAGGGGCAGGACGATGTGGATCTCGAAGGGGCATGCAAACCGGCTGAGGATCCTCTCCCGGAGCTCCTTGAGGCCCTGTCCCGTCTTCGTGGAGAAGGCCAGAGGCGCGGTGTGAAACTCGGATTCCGCGAGGACCTCTCCTTTCGCGGCGAGGGCGCCCTCGGAAAGGAGGTCCGCCTTCGCGAGGGCGGGGAGCACCGCGTCCGCGGGCACCTTCGGAAGCAGGGTGCGCGCGGCCAGGCGCACCTTCCGACGGATCTCTTCCTCGCTGTCAGATGCGTCGATGAGGAGGACGACGAGGTCCGCATCGAGGATCTCTTCGAGGGTCGCATTGAACGCTTCGACCAACCAGAAAGGCACCCCGTCAACGAATCCAATCGTGTCCGTAAGGAGGATCCGCTTCCGCGTGCCAAGCAACCCCCGAGTCGTCGTAGATAGGGTCGAGAACATGCGCTGATCGACGAGGACGTGCTCCCCCGCCAGTGTGTTAAGGAGGGACGACTTCCCTGCGTTCGCGTAACCGGCGAGGGCGACGAGGTGATAGCCGCGGTCCTTTCGGAGCTGGCGGCGGAGGTTCCGTTCCTGCCGGATCGCCTCAAGCTCGTCCCTGATCTTCTTCATCCGGCGCTTCACGGTCTCGTAGTAGGCGTCCACGCGGAGCTCGCCGCCCGCCATGAATCCTGGGCGCTCTCCGATGTCGGCCTCGTGGATCCACTCCCGCAGGAGAGGCACCTCGTAATGGAGGAGGGCAAGCTCCACCTGGAGCTTCGCTTCCCGTGTCGAGGCGCGCTGGGCGAATAGCTCGAGGAGGACGCGGAGCCGGTCGTAGCACTCCACGCCGAGTTCCCGTTCAAGGTGGTAATGCATCGTTGGACGCAGTTCGCCGTGGAAGACGACGATGTCGACATCCCCGCGCTCCACGCGCTCTTTGATGGCATCGAGCTTCCCACGGCCGACGAACGTCCGTGGCTCCGGACGGTCCCTCCGCTGGACAATCGCATCGACGACGTGGTGGCCCGCGGAGTCGAGGAGCGCGCGGATCTCACCGAGATCGTCGGAGAGGGAGACCAGGAGGACGTCCAACGGGTCGTCGAAAGGAGGGGGTCCGGTTAAGGGTTTCCACACGAAACGGAGGGGTGGGGGACCCCGCCTCGCACCCCCCATCCCGGAGGCAACCTTAAGTAAGGTTAACGGGATACCGGGGTGATGCAGGTGGGCTGTGGCGTCACCATGAAGGAGATCCGCGGCCGGCCGTACCTGTACTTCTGGCACTACGAGGACCGCGGCGGCAGGAGACACCAGGTGTTCCAGTACATCGGCTCCGCGGGATCCGAGGCCGCGCGGCAGCGGCTCGCGGAGGCAGTCGACGCCTACTACGAGCGGGTCCTCGCGGACGTGCGGCGTCGGCGGTCCGAGACCCTCGCCCGCGCGATGGGCGTGTGAGGCCACAAAGCCCAAATGGCGGCCGCGGCATCGTTCCTCCGATGCGCGTCCGCGTGAAGCTCTTCGCCGCCTACCGCGAGATCGTGGGCGCGAAGGAGCTCCCTCGATCCGTCGACGACGGGGGGACTCTCGGCGACCTCCTCGACGGCCTCTTCCGTGAGTACCCGCGGCTCGCGGGCCACCGGGGGACGATGCTCCTCGCGGTGAACCAAGCCTTCGTCGACCCGGACGTGGCCCTTCACGACGGGGATGAGGTCGCCCTCCTGCCGCCCGTGAGTGGAGGCCGTGCGTGATCGAGATCACTCGGAAACGGATCGACGTCGAGGCGATCTTGGAGAGCGTTCGGCGGGACGACGCAGGGGCCGTCGTGCTCTTCCTCGGCACCGTCCGCGCCGACGAAGGGATTTCGGCCCTCGATTACGAGGTCTACGTGCCGATGGCGGAGAAGGTTCTCGCGGATCTCGTGGATCGAGCGAGGGCCAAGTTCGGCATCCTGGACATGTCCGTCGTGCACCGCATCGGCCGCGTGGCAGTGGGCAAGGATTCGGTGGCGATCGCATGCGCCTCGGCCCACCGTCGGGAAGCTTTCGACGCCTGTGCGTGGGCAATGGACGAGATCAAGCGGATCGTACCTATATGGAAGTCAGAACCCGCCGGCCCGACCCGCGGGATCGGGAAACGCTGACGGCGCGGGAATTGTGAAATAGCGACCCACCGCTTGCAGGGACGATGGCGAGGATGGTGGATATCGGGGCGAAGCCCGACGTCAGGCGGCGGGCCGTCGCCCGCGGGGAGATTCGCCTCCGGCCCGCAACGGTGCGGGCGATCCGGGCGGGCCGTGTGGAGAAGGGCGATCCGCTTGCGGCGGCAGAGATTGCCGGTTTGCAAGCCATCAAGTCGACATGGCACGCGTTGCCCCACTGCCATCCCATTCCGCTGACGTCCGCCAGCGTGGCCATCGAGACGAAAGCGAATCGTCTCATCGCTACGACGGCTGTCGAGGCGACGTACAAGACCGGCGTGGAGATGGAAGCCCTCTACGGCGTCGCTGTGGCCCTGCTCACGGTTTGGGATATGGTCAAGGCGCTCGAGAAGGACGCGCGCGGGCAGTACCCCGCGGCGAGGATCGAGGACGTCCATGTAGTCTCCAAAGCGAAGGGCCCTTCTCGCGCACTGCGCTCGGGGCGACGACGGGAGTACCGAAAATAGCATCTCTGAGCGGCCCTTCACCACGCCGGGAGTTGGCATGGCAGAGGAAAAGAAGCTCTCGATGGCGGAAGTGCGCAAGACAATATCGACCTCGCTGGCCGCGGCCTTCGGTTTTGTCATTGCGCTTCTCTGGAACAACGTCGTGACCGGCGGTCTCAAGGTGGCCGGAGTTGACACCACCTTCGCGACCATCACACCCGTGGGTTGGGTCGGCTACCTCGTGACAGCGCTCGTCATCACGGTCGTGATGATCGTCTTCATCATCATCATCGGCCGCTGGGGCAGCAAGTAGACGTCGGACCGGGGAGAACGCGTCGTCGATCTGGCGAAGCCCTTTTATCGCCACGGTGGCATGGATTCCGGCCCATGAGGGTCGTGATCCTGGACGGCTACGTGGACGAGCCGTCCAACTTCGGCGTGCCGCCCTACATTTCTCCCTACCCGCGTTACGTGGCCGGCGCTGTCGCCGAGGCGGGGCACGACTGGGAATACCTCACGGTTGACCAGGTCCGCGGTGGGCGCTCCGTGAAGGGCGACCTCCTCGTCCTCATCTCCGGCCCCATCGTCCCGGGCAAGTACCTCCGCGGGCTGCCAATCAGCGAGAAGGAAATCGTTCGTCATGCCAGTGCGTTCGAAGGCCCGCGGCTCTTCGGCGGGCCCCTCGCCCGCTTCCGTTACTTCGACGAGGCCCTCGTGGAACCCTTCGACTTCGTAGCCACGCGCGATGTGGATGCGTGCCTCCATGACTTCCTCATCACGGGGGAGTGGACGAACCGCGACCGCACGATGGAGGAGTGGGACCGGTGGGCCCTCCTCGGCGCCGAAGTGATCCGCGCCCATCCAGACTTCCCGGAACCCCTCACGGTCGAGCTGGACACGTCGAAGGGCTGCGTGCGCTACGTGAACGGGGGCTGCAGCTTTTGCATCGAGCCGCAGTACGGGATCACGAAGTTCCGGCCCGTGGAGGGCGTCCTCGCGGAGGTCCGGCGGCTCGCGGAGCTCGGGGCGGTGAACTTCCGCCTCGGAGGGCAGGCGGATTTCTTCAGCTACCAGGCGATCGGGCTCGGGACGTCGCCCACGCCGCAGATTAACGTGCCCGCGCTGCGCCAGCTCCTCGCCGGCATCCACGAGTCCGCGCCGAACCTGAGAATCCTCCACACGGACAATGGCGACCCCGCGATGATGATCGCCCATCCGGGCGAGGCCATGGAGGGCTTGCGCCTCCTCGTGCGGCACACGAGCCCGGGCAACCTCCTCTCTTTCGGCCTCGAATCCGCGGATCCCGCGGTCACAGAGGCGAACAACCTGAACATCGACGCAGAGGGCTGCCTCGAGGCGATCCGCATGGTCAACGCGGTCGGGCGGGAGCGGGGGGAGAGCGGCCTGCCGAGGCTCCTGCCCGGGTTGAACTTCGTCGCCGGGCTGACGGGCGAGACGAAGAGGACCTTCGACTTGGACCTCGCGTTCCTCCGGCGGGTCCTCGAGGAGGATCTGTGGGTGCGGCGCGTGAACATCCGCCAGGTGCGCCCCGTGCGGATGGCGTTCGAGCCCACGGGACTCCACGCAGAGTTCCGGAAGTTCAAGGAGGCCGTGCGGACGGGCTTCGACCACGAGATGCTGCGCCGCGTGGTCCCCGAGGGCACGTTGCTGCGGGACGTGTACCTCGAGATTCGCGAAGGGCATGTGACCTACGGACGGCAGATTGGGACGTACCCGATTCTCATCGGGCTTCCCTACGACGCGGGCCTGAACCGCTTCACTGACGTGCGGGTGACGAGCCAGGGCCAGCGCTCCCTTACCGGGTTGGAGTATCCCCTAAACCTGAACCGCGCGCCGATGCGAGCCATCGAGGCCCTCCCGGGAATCGGCGCGAAGCGGGCCGCTCGGATCGTCCGCGCCCGTCCATTCGCCACGTGGGAGGCGTTCGTTTCCTCCCTCGACGACCCCCTCGTCGCGGAGAGGGTCGCGCCCTATGTGGGCCGCGCGGGATGACATCGTCTCGTCGGAAGGCCTAAAGCTCCGGTGACCGAGTGTCGCCCCATGCGCTTCGTCCTCCGCTACACGGGGCTCCGCGTTCGAGACCTCGATCGCTCCATCCGATTCTACACGGAGGTCATGGGCCTGTCTCTCCTTCGCCGCGTCCCGGCTCCGGAAACTCGCGGGGAGTTCGCGATCGTGGGGGGAGGGACGTCGGGGCATTGGCTCGAGCTGAACTGGTATGGGGCGGACAGTCCGGCGGCAGGTCCCTACCGCGAAGGCGACGAGCTGGACCACGTGGCCTTCGAGGTGGAGGACTTGGATGCGGCCCTCACGTACCTCGAGTCCCGCGGCCACCCCACGGTCTCCTACCGGCGGAAGAGCACGAGTTCGGAATGGGCCTACGTCCAGGATCCCGACGGCATCTGGATCGAGCTGTTCCAACATCGTCCAAGTCCGTGATGGGCCTCAATGTTCAGGTGCCGAGAACCTTTTCCCCTGGGGCCGCTTCTCCTCACTCGCTTGACTGCCCCCGAGGAACACAAGGCCCACGCGCCCACGAGCGTGAAGTGCGGCGTCGTGACGATTTCGGATTCCCGCTCGGCGGAGACGGACGAGTCGGGGAAGCTCATCAAGGACCTCCTCCTGAAAGCGGGCCACACGGTCCTGTTCTACGTCGTCGTCGTGGACGAGGCGAAGGCGATCGCGGACGCGGTGGAGCAGGCGTCGTGGACGAGCGACGTCGTGATCACGAACGGCGGCACGGGCCTCGGGCGACGGGACGTGACGATCCCCACACTCGCACCTCAGTTCGAGCGCGGGCTCCCCGGTTTTGGGGAGCTCTTCCGTTCCCTCTCCTACCAGGAAATCGGCAGTGCGGCGATGATGTCCGGGGCCCTCGCGGGCGTGTACCATGGACGGCTGGTCTTCTGCCTTCCCGGCTCGCCGGACGGCTGCCGGCTGGCCTTGGAGAAGCTCATCCTTCCGGAGCTCGGACATGCCGTGGGGCTGATGAACCGGTGACGGCTCAGGCACATCACGACCGCGACGAGCGCCACGGCCGCGGGATGCGTCCTCTGACGGCTCTGATCTCCCTCGAGGAGGCCCTCCGGAAGGCCATGGACCTCGCCGCGCCCCTCGAGCGCACGGAGGCGGTCCCTCTCCTCGAGGCCCTTCGCCGGGTGTCCGCGGCGGACGTCCGTGCGCCCATCGACGTGCCCATCGCCGACCGCGCGGCGATGGACGGCTATGCGGTCCGCGCAAAGGACATGTTCCCCGCGGGCAAGTTCAAGCCCGTGACCCTCCGGGTCCGGGAGACTCTCTACGCGGACGGCGTGCCCGCAAAGAGGGTGGCCCGCGGAGGATGCACGGAGGTCGCCACAGGCTCGACGCTCCCGCCCGGGGCAGATGCCGTCGTCATCGTCGAGGACACGGAGAGGGAAGGAGACCGCGTGAAGGTCTACCGTCCCGTTCACCCGCGGGAGAACGTCTCCCGCCGCGGGGCGGACATCCCAAAGGGCTCCGTGGTCGTAGCCCGTGGGGAGTGGTTGACGCCCGCGAAAGTCGGCGCCCTCGCGGCCGTCGGGAGGGCCCGCGTGGACGTGTACGCGAAGCCGCGCGTGGCCATTCTCACCACGGGGGACGAGGTCGTCCCCCCGGGGAAGCCCATCCGTCCGGGCCAAGTGTACGACATCAACGCAAACACGATGGCGAGCGTGGTCCGAGAGCACGGGGGCGAGCCCGTCCTCCTCGGGCGGGTCGCCGACCGCCTGCGGCCCTTGAGGACCGCGCTCACGAGGGCCGTCAAGGAGGACCTCGTCGTGTTCAGCGGCGGCTCGAGCGTCGGGGAGAAGGACCTGGTCATCGACGCCCTGCGGCCCCTCGGCGAGGTCCTGTTCCACGGGATTGCGGTGAAACCAGGGAAGCCCACGGTCCTCGGACGCGTGAGCGGGAAGCCCGTCCTTGGGATGCCCGGCTATCCAACGTCCTGTCTCAGCAACTGCTACCTGCTCCTCGCCCCGATGCTTCGCCGCATGGCCCGGCTCCCGCCGTCCGTGGATCGCGTCGTCGAGGCGCCGCTCTCCAAGCGACTCGTCAGCGCGATGGGCCGCGTGGAGTTCCACACGGTTCGGATCGCGGGAGGCCAAGCCGTGCCCGCCTACAAAGAGAGCGGGGCGATCACGTCGATGGCCCACGCGGACGGCTACATCAAGATCCCCGCGACCGTCGATCTTTTGGAGAAAGGCGAGTTCGTGCGGGTTGTCCTGTTCTGAGAGCGACTCGTAATCCTTATACGCACGGCGGGACTCGCAGGCGGCCGATGGTCCTCGTCGAGCGCGCCGTGCCTCCCGACCGCCCCGACGTTGAGCACCTCATCGCGGCCTACCACGCCTCCGAGGGCGTCGCCCCGAAACCGGAGCGGATCGCTTGGGCGGTGGACCAGATCCTGAAGAACCGCTTCCCCGGGGTGATCCTCGTGGCCCGGGACAAGCGATCGATCCTCGGCGTCGCTCTCGCAGCGTATCAGCCTTCCGCGGAGCTCGGCCGGGTCCTCGTCGTCAACGATTTCTTCGTGGACCCCGCCACCCGGAGGAAGGGTGTCGGGCGCGCCCTCGCCACGAAGCTCTTGGAGGAGGCGAGGGCGATGCATGTGGACCGCATCGACTTGGAGGTCCTCCCGACGAACACGGCCGCGGCGGCCTTCTGGAAGTCCCTGGGCTTCCGCACCCAAGGCCGCACCGTGTACAGCCGCGAGCTCCTCTAGCGCCCGTGGACGACGACGCGGTGGGCTCGGAACGCCTCTTGGCCGAACTCCTTGCCGCACTCCGGGCAACGCACCCGCGGCAGCGCCCGCTCCGGGTCTTGGCGGCTCAAGGCCCCGAGGAACGCCGCCATCTCCCCTGCGATTGCCTCCGACTCCGCTTCGGAGCCGTGATACCTCTGTGGCCGGCTCTCGCGGAGGAAGTCCAAGTGGAGATCGATTTCGGACCCCCGGGGCACGGTCTCCAGGCCGTGCGTCTCGAGTCGCATGTGGAAGCGGCGACCCTTGCGGAGGGCCTTGAAGGCCACAAGGTCGAAGGTCTCCCGCTCCACGCGGTAGCCGAGGGTGAGGCACGCGGCCTCGATCGCGTGCAAGGTCATCCGTCGAGGGAGGGCTTCCTTCATAGCCGTGCCTTCACGGGATGTACGCGGCGCGGACGGGGGCAATCTCATAGCCGAGAGGGCAGTCGAGCTCCTTCCCGGCCTCGAGGATCTTGAGGCGCGTCCCGGGCTCGATGCCGATGGGATGGCAAGTCCGGTAGTTCGGACACGCGGCGTTCGAGCAGACGAGTCCCTCGTATGTGACCGTCGCACCCTCGACCGCCTTGCGCACCGGGAGGCTGCACTCCGGTGGCGCGGGCTCGACCTCGACGACGCAGGCACGGTCCTCGTTGAGGAGGCATGGATGGCTGACCTCCCGCACGCTCGCGATCCGGTAGCGCACGCCGATTTCCTGGTTCAGGCACGCGGCCTTCACCTTGCATTCGCGGCACTCGGCCTGCGGCCCGCGGTAGACAAACTCGCGGCCCACGGTCGCCTGTCCTTCCCCGACGAGCGTGACGTGGACCACGCATCTCCCCGAGCAGCCCAAGGCATGGCCTGACTTAAGGCCACCGAAGCTCGTTCCGCCCGCGGTGTCATGTCGGCACCTTCATCTAGGGGTGCCCATATCGGCTCGCTCGGCCCTGTGGCCAGGAGGTTCCCGGCAATGATGTCCGAATGGGTTTTCCGAGCGGCGCCGGGGACCCGCTGAATCTTCCGTCCGGCTCTCCGGCGTCGATGCGTGCCTGCGTTGCGAACGCTTCCATCGATGAACCGAAGAGCACGAGAATGCCCAACGAACCCTACCTGGACGAGAGCGTCCGGTGGCGAATCAAGGCGGGGACCCTGGACCTCCACGAGGCCGGGTACCGCTCGACCACGGAGGCCATCCTCTCCGCGGGACTCGCGACGGAGGTCGTGGGCCTCATCAGCGCAGGCAAGGAAGCGGACGTGTACCTCGGCCGCTACCGCGGCGCTCCCCTCGCGGTCAAGGTCTACCGCCTCTACCGCACGTCCCACCGAGGCGGGCGGCCGATCAAGGCCGACACGATGGGCTGGCTCGCGGCCCACGAATTCGAGATGACCCACCAGGCGTGGAAGGGTGGCGCGCGCGTGCCCACCCCTGCGCGGCGCGTCGAGAACATGTTCTCGATGCGGTACCTCGGCAATGACGACGGCCCGGCGCCTCGGCTGAAGGACGTCGTCCTCGACGACCCTGCGGGATTCCTGGAGAAAGTCATTGCCGGTGTCATGGCCCTCGCCCGGGCAGGGGTCGTCCACGGAGACCTCAGCGCGTACAACATCCTCGTCCACGACGGGGAGGTGTGGTTCATCGATCTCTCTGAGGCCCTCCGGGTCGATCGCACGGGCGGCATCCCATGGATCCGCCTCGAGCAGGCTCGGGATGCTCTCGCCCGTGGTCTGGCGGCCCTCGATGCCTACTTCCATCGGTACGATCTCGCGATTGACGCCGGTTCCATCGCGCGCGAGATCGTGATGTCGTTGGACCGCTTCGGAGTCCTCTTCGATGGCGTCGACGACAGCTAGAAACCCCGCGTCCCTCGCCCTCTCTTTCGCGATTCGGGCGTGACGGCGTTCAGACGACCTTCGTGATCTTCGCGAGGCGTTCCGCGGCCTCCTGCGTGAGCCCGGTGTCGCCCAGGACCGTGTAGCGGTCCTTCGCGATCTCATGGGCGTGGACGAGGGCCTCGATGACCTCGTCGTCCGTGACGCCGAGGGCCCGTGCCGTCGTGGGCGCGCCGATTGCGAGGAGCGCCTCCCTCACCTGTTCCCATGGCCCCGCGTGGAGGTACATCATCATGATCGTCCCGACGCCGCACTGCTCTCCATGGAGCGCGGGTTTCTTCGCGATCCGATCGAGGGCGTGGGAGAACTTGTGCTCGCTCCCGCTCGCGGGGCGCGACGACCCGGCGATTGACATCGCGACGCCGCTCGAGACGAGGGCCTTGCACACGAACCATGCGCTCTCCTCGAGGCGCGGTTTGATCGTGTTCGCGTTCTCGATCACGAGCCGCGCGGCGAGCTCGCTCAGGGCGGCCGCGTAGGAGGAATAGTACTCGTTCCTCAGATTCCGCGCGAGGGCCCAGTCCTTCACTGCGGTCAGGTTCGAGATGATGTCCCCGCAGCCCGCGGCGAGGAGGCGGAACGGGGACTCCGCAATCACGCCGGTGTCCATGATTACGGCAATGGGCGTCTGGGCTGCGATGCTGACCTTTTCCCCGCCCTTCGTGATTGATGCCCGCGACGACACAACCCCATCGTGGCTCGCGGCCGTGGGCACGCTGATGAACGGCACGCCCGCGTTGAAGGATCCGCACTTGGCCACGTCGATGGGCCGGCCGCCGCCGACGCCGAGGGCGAAGTCGTAGCCCGCCTTGCGGATTCCCTCCTCGACCTCACGGACATCCTCCCACGCCGCGTCTCGGATGAGGTGCTCCCCCACGCGAATCTTGCTCTTCCCGAGCTGCTTGGCCACGGTCAGTCCCGCGACCTTCATCGTGGTCTCGTCCGCGACGATCAGCGCCTTCTTCCCGATTTTCAGGGATGCGATGACCTCCCCCACCTGGAGGAGTGCGTCATGCCCGACGACGACGCTCCGGGGGAGTTCCATCGCTTTCGTCTTGGAGAAGGACTCCACGTCAAAGGTCGTCAATCGTTTCACCTCTGCGAACCACGCCGAACGGGGTACCTCGACTTAAACCTGCGTCTGTGGCCGGGACGGTGCTCTCAGCCCTGACCGCGGCCGCGGAACCTTTATGGCCGCAAGCCCGGTTCGACGCGCGGATGGTCCTCGCCCTCGCGCTCGCGATCGCGGCGGCCCCGCGGCCGGAGAAGGACCTCGCCCGAGGGGAGGCGGAGTTCCTTCGCGGGAACAGCCTCTGCGACGAGCACCGCTTCGAAGCCGCCCTCGAGGCCTACGATTCGGCACTGTCCCACGGCTACGAAGACCACGTGCTCTGGAACAACCGTGGCGTGGCCCTCGACGGCCTCGGCCACCACGAGGACGCTGTGAAGGCATACACGAAGGCCTTGGACCGGAAGACGGACTACGAGGTTGCGTGGTACAACCTCGGAAACGCGTACGCCGAAACGGATCGCCTGGACCCCGCCCTCGCTGCGTACGACCGCGCGATCGGGATCAACCGCGAATACGCGGACGCGAAGTACGCCAAGGCGGCCATCCTCGCGCGCCTCGGTCGCACGAAACAAGCCCTCGCCCTGTACGACGAGATGCTGAAGGCGGAGTCCCGGAATGCGGTCGCCTGGGAGCGCCGAGGCGCTCTCCTCCTCGATCTCGGGAAGTCGGCGGAGGCCGTGGAGGCGTTCCGTGCCGCGACAACGGCCGCGCCGGAGGACCCGGCCGCATTGGCCGGGCTCGGGGACGCCCTCTACGCGGTCGAGCAATACGAGGAAGCCATCGAGGCGTACGAAAGGGTCCTCGCGTTGAACCCTGACGACACGGAGGCCTGGAACAACAAAGGCTTCACGTTCTTCATGCTCGGAATCCACGACGAGGCCCTGCGTTGCTACGACCGTGCGATCGCGATCAATCCGACCTACAAGCAGGCCTGGTACAACAAGGGCTACACGCTCCACGGGATCGACCGGCTCGAGGAGGCCGTCGAGTGCTACAAGAAAGCCCTCGAGTTCGACGTCGGCGACGAGGTCCTCTGGAACAACCTCGGGAATGCCCTGTATAACCTCGGCCGCTACGGAGAGTCGATCCCCTACTTCGAGAAGGCTCTCGAGGTGAATCCGAAGTACGAGATCGCGTGGAACAACATCGGCAATGCCCTCAACAAGATGGGCCGCCACGCGGATTCGATCAAGTACCACGACAAGAGCCTCGAAATCAAGCCCGACTTCGACTACGCCCTGTACGCGAAGGGGGAGAGCCTCGACAAGCTCGGGCGGCATGACGAGGGCCTGGAACTGCTCACGCAGAGCCTCGAACTCAATCCGAATTACGACCACGCATGGATGGCGAAGGCGGAGTGCCTCCATCACCTCGAACGCCTCGAGGAGGCGCGGGACGCCCTCACGAACGCCCTCATCCTCAACCCGGGCTACGAGGACGCCTGGATCTTCCGCGGTCGCATCCTCGAGGAGATGGGGAACGCCCTCGAGGCGGAACGCTGCTACGGGGAGGCCCTGAAGTGCTTCGAGGAGGGGCTCAAGCTCGAGCCCGAGAACGCAGAGCTCTGGCTCGCGAAGGGGAGATTCCTCGACGAGCTCGAACGCCTCGAGGAGGCGATCGAGGCGTATTCGGCGGCGGCGCTCCACGCCACAAAGGCGGAGCCTTTCTTGCGCCTCGCGGAAGACCTCCTGCGATCGGGCCGGCCCGCTGATGCGGTCGCCTCTGCGGACGAAGTCTGCACGCGCTTCCCTGCGGACGCGCAGGGCTGGTTCCTCGCCGGTCGGGCCCGGGCCCGATCGGGCCGAGCCGGAGAAGCGGTCCCCCTCCTGCAGAAGGCCGTGGATCTCGGGGCCGGAGACCCGGCCCGCCGCGAGCTGGCCGCGACGGACCTCGCCCTCGGGCGGCCCGAGGAAGCCCTGCAAACCCTGGCGACCGCCGCCAAGGAGGATGGCGATCTCCTCCTCGCGAAGGCGGACGCCCTCGCGGCCCTCGGACGTGTCGACGAGGCCGTCGCCGCCTGCGACACGGCCGCTCGGTTGCCCACAGGCCCGCGGGACGTAGCCTACCATCGCAAGGGGAAGCTCCTCTTGGGCCATGGTCATGCGAAGGAGGCCCTCGCGGCGTTCGATGCAGCCCTCGGCCTCAACCCCCGCGACCCGGCCGTCTGGTGCGACGCCGCGGTTGCGTGTCGCGCGTCCGGTCAAGAAGCTCGGGCTCTGCACCTCCTCGCCCGCGCCCTCGAAATCGATCCCGCCTTCGAACGGGCCCAACACCTCCGGAACGCACCGGCGGGACTCGCCTGATATTTATCCGCGCATGAAGATTGAAGTGACCCCCCGGGCCGCCAAGGGTTATCTCCCGCGGCCCCATGTGCCCGCCAATGGTCCTCAAGGTCCGTCGCCGAACCCGGCTCCGCCGCAAGGAAGTGTCCATGTGGCTCGAGCGGCTCTCCAACGACTTCGGGATGGCCGTGCCCACGGACGAGGAGCCCATGGAGGAAGCCGAGGCCGGGGAGGTGCACGTCCTCTTCCGCGGCAACCAGGCGCTCGCCCTCATCGTCGGCGAGGCAATCGTTCCGACGGTCCATGGTCTCCTCACGTTCCCCGCCCAGAAGAGGCACGTGACCGTCGACATGGGCGCAGTGCCCTACGTGTACAATGGCGCAGACATCATGGCTCCGGGAATCGTCGACGCCGACTTGGGCATCCAGCCGGGGGACTTCGTATGGGTCCGCGACGAGAAGAATCGGAGGCCGTTGGCCGTGGGCCGCGCGATCGTGGACGGGCCCACGATGGTTCGGTCGGAGAAGGGGAAGGCCGTCGAATCGATTCACCACGTCGGCGACGAGGTATGGCGCATCGGCGAAGAGGATGCCTAAGGCTCACGCCCAGTACGGGTTCTTGAGGTATTTGTACACGGACATGACCGCGGTTACGGCCTCCCCGCAAGCGGTCACGATCCGCTTGTCCTTCCCCGGGTACGACACGATGTCTCCGCAGGCATAGACCCCCGGCACAGAGGTGGACATGTCCATCTTGACCCGGACGAGTCGCTCCCCCTCCAAGGCGATTCCCCACTTCGGGAGGGGCGTGATCTTCGGCTCGAAGCCGATGTTGATCAGGACCGTGTCCACGTCGATGACGGACTTCTTCAGGGTGCGGTTGTCATAGACGACCGCGCTCCGCACGCGCTCGTCGCCCTCGATGCTCGTCACCTCCGCGTTGAAGACGACATGGATGGGCGTCTTCTGGACGGCCTCCACGTTCTTCTCCATGGCGCGGAACTCGCCGCGGCGATGGACGAGGGTGACCTCCTTCGCGATCGCGACGATTTCGAGGGCATGCTCGAGGGCGCTGTCCCCGCCCCCCACGATGAGGACGCGCGTGCCTTGGAACTCGTGGCGATCCTTGATGTGGTACGTCACCCCGCGGCCCTCGAACTCGACCTCGCCCGGGATGTCGAGCCGCTTCGGCTCGAAGAGGCCCATGCCCATCGCCAGGATAATCGCGCGGGCCTCGTAATTCCGTCCGTCCCGTGTCCGGAGCGTGAAGGAAGATCCGTTCCTCGTCACGTCCACGACCTCCCCCTGTGCCATCTCGGCGCCGCTCTCCCGTGCGTGGAGGGTGAAGAGCTCACCGAGTTCGCCCCCCTCGATCGCGATGTAGCTCGGGTAGTCATAGACGGATTTCGTCGGGTAGAGCCACGTGAGCTGCCCGCCCAACTGCTGGGCCTCGAGGATGAGGGTCGACAGGCTCCTCGTCCGCGCATAGATCCCGGCCGTCAGGCCGGCGGGGCCGCCTCCTACGACGACGACGTCGTAGACCATCGCGTGGGGCGACAAAGGCGCGACCCTTTTAAACGTTATGACCTGGCTGTTGCCGGAGGGCCCGCGTGGTATTCCGGGTCAGGGCTATTATGTAGCTATTCCGATGGGAATAGCCATCTTGTCAATCCGGGCCTCCGATGACGCGATACCTTTAAATTCGTGGTCTCGCATTCGTTCCGATGCAGAAGGGATTCGGGATGGCGTTTATCAAGAAGCCATTCAAGCGCCTCGCCGAAGGCGGCACCGCTGCCGAGGCGGACACGTATATCGACCTGGGAGAGTTGAGTTTCGAAGGCGAAGGCGGGGCCCTCGGGGAACCCGTGGAGCACCTCGTGAAGGTCGCGGAGGTCTACCGCTACGAGGACATCAACGACCTCACGACCCACGTGTACAACGGGAACATCCTCCTCCTCGACTACACGAGCCTCGCGAGCGACGAGCTGGCGCTCAAGCGGATCACGGCGGAGCTCAAGGCCGCGGTGCGCGATGCCGGCGGCGATGTCGCGGTCATCGGGAAGAACCTCCTGATGGCGACGCCTGCGGGGATCAAGATCGACCGGGCGAAGATCAAGGGCAACCTCTGAACCGCCTCAGTCCCTCCGGCCCCAGCGCCGCGGCCGAACGGACTCGTAGGGCTGGACGACGAAGCCCTTCGGCCCGTACGTGAGGATGAAGTAGTCCCTCGAGTGGTTCGTGTGGCGCATCTTCGCGATGCGCAGGAGGAGGCTCACCCGGCCCTCCCCGACGCCGCTGAAGCGAAGTTCGAGGATGCCGTCCGAGAGGAACGTAACCTCGTGGTCCACGCCGGGTCGCGCGGGGTCCTGCTCCGCGACGACGAGGGCGGTCATCCCTGTGGACCGGAGGAAGTGGAAGAAGTGGAACAGCTCCGCACGCGTGTCCGAGAGGCGAGAGAGAGCCGCCAGGGCGTCGAGCGAGTCGATCACGATGATTCCGATCGCCTCGCGATCCCGCCGGCGGCCGAGGTAATCTTGGAGGACCCGCACCCAGTCGCGGATTTCCTCGGCCCCCGCATGCTCGAGGCGAAGCCTTCCGATGTCGACGACGAAATCCTCTTGGTCTCCGAGGCCGAGGCGCCGCATCGTGCGGAGGATCGAGTCGCGACTCTCCTCGACGGTCACGTAGACGGCCCGCATCCCCGCGGCGCGGTTCTTCGTCAGGATGTACAGAGCGAGGGACGTCTTCATCGAACCGCCCGGGCCCACGATCCCCACGACGGAACCCCCGGGGAGCCCGCCTTCGAGGGCGGGGTCCAAGCCCGCGATGTGCGTCGGCACGCGAACGTCCTCGGCCTGCGTCCGGGCGGCGAGGGCCGCGACCTGCTCCCGCAGCCTTCGGACTTCGTCCCGCAGCCGGCGGATCTCATCGTCGGAGGGAGGGCCCTCGGGCGGCGCCTCCGGCTGCGGCCCGCCAGCCTCGGGCCATCCTCCACTCTCCACCATCGTCGGACAGAGATGGTAGGAGGGTTGCATTACTCTTTGGACGCTCCCCATGTATTCTCGGAAGTGAGAGGAGGTGAGAATCAGTATCGCACGGAGCGGACAGAACCCTTATATAGCCCCCGGGTCCCATAGTCCAATTCCGAGGCGACCCTTTCGATGTCCGTGAAGGCCAGGCCCGAGCGGGGGCCTGCGGGGACCCTCACCGTGGATGACCTCACCCGGGCGATCAAGAACTCCATCGATCGCACGGGCATGAAGGAGGAAGAGGCCCGGGCGATGGCCCAACACGTCCTCAACTTCTTCGGCTACTCCGAGCGGATCATCGACAACGTCCTCGAGCCCGAGGACCGGGATGCCTTCTACATGCTCGAGGACTCCGGGATCCTCACGACGGAACGGGAGGAGACGACCCTGTACGACGGCCGGGAGTGGCGGATCCACTACTGGATGTTCCGGAAGGACCGGATCATGGAGCTCGTCGAGGCCCAGCGCGCGAAGGAAGAGGCCGAGGCCGGACAGACGATCTACGACGACGTGCCCGAGGATCTCTGGGCGACGCGCCTCAAGAAGACGGAAGAGGCGAAGTGAGCGTCTCGGTCATCCGAAGGCGAGCTGGACAGTGCCGCCGCTGTGTCGCACAATGTCCACCGCCAGGGAGTGAGGGAGGACCATCCGTCCATCCCGGTATGGAAATGCGGCGCCGAACTTCTCCAAGGCATGCAGGGCCTTGGCCCCGATTTCGTCGGTGAGGTACGCGCTGTCCTCGTAGTCCGCGGACACGATCAAGGTGAGCGGCAGGCGCAAGGCCGCTGCCTCATCGACCGACAGGACGGCGGCGTACCGATCGAGGGCCTCGCGATCCAACGTGTGCTCCTCGCCCTCCCGGGTGCGGCAGGCGGGCCTCGCCTCGGAGCGGAGCCGGGTCAGGCTCTTCTTCTCGGTCACGAGGCCCGCATTGATCCGACCGAGTTCGAATGCGATCCAACGGTCGACGGATCCGGGGACGCCCACGTCGCACCCAGAGCCTGGTGTTCCCAAAACCCTTCGGGTGCGATGGCCGAAAGTGTTTTCGAGGGGTCGGACTATCGGCACGGTCGGGTGAGGCCTTGGCGACGCCCGCGGCGTGTCCGAATTGCGGTTTCCAGAACCAGCCCGGATGGGCATTCTGCACGAATTGCGGCAAGCTCCTGCCGACGTCGGCTGTGACCCCTCCCGCAGGTCCGTCGCCCGCTCCGGGCGCGGCGTATCCTTCGACGCCTGGATATGCGGCACCCTACGCCTACGCATACGGCCCGCCAACATGGCAGCTCGAATGGTCAAAGCAGGTCGACCGCACGAAGACGGGACTCCTGCTGCTCCTCGTCGGCTCCCTGCTCTCCTGGGCTCCCGTCGTGGGGTTCATCGGTAGCCTCCTCATCTTCATCGGCGCGATCCTCATCATCCTCGGCCGGAAGGCCTTCGGCCGGTCGCATGCGAGGAATGTGATCCTCTCCATCGTCCTCTTCGTCCTCGGGATCCTCGTTGCCATCGTGGGCGCCTTCATCGCCATCCTCGCTGCGTTCAGCCCGGTCATCTTGTCAGGCACCGAAGCGGAGATCGCCGCGGCACTGCGCGGCGGCTTCACGAACGCCGTGATTGTCGCCGCCGCCGGCTCCCTCGTCTCGGGGCTCGCGGGAGTCTTCTTCACGTACGCCCTGCAGAAGGTGGAGGGCCGGATTCTCCTGTGGGCGGCCTACGGCGCCACGGTTGCTCTGGGTGTCGTGACCCTCATCCTTCTCCTGCCCGCGGTGACGGTCTTGGCGGATGAGCTGGCGCGGGAGATCATCACGCAAGGCAGCGCCGATCCGACACGGATTGCCGCGGCCTTTTCTGGCGCGGGCACGAATCTGACTCTGTTGAACGTCATCCCCTCGTTGCTCTTCGCAGGGGCCGCGTATCTGGCGTGGTCCCGCGTGAACCGACGTGAGATTCCGGCGGCCCCGGCCCCCGCGCCTGCGTGGGCGCCTCCGACTCCGGGGACGCCGCCGCCCACCCCTCCATCCCCGCCGACGCCGCCAGCGAATCCCTGACCGACGCTGCCCGGCGTCTCACTTCTTCTTCGAGATGATGTGCGTCACGAAGAACTTCTCGCCGTCGTGGTTGAGCGCGAGGGCATTGTGGTCGCAGTTCATCCATCGCATCTTCACGCACCGGAGGCGCAGCTGGACCTCCGTCTCTCCAACCTCGACCTGGCGCAGGTTCAGGATCCCGTCCGCGAGGAAGTCCTCCCCCCACTGGGCGAGCCGGTTGGATCCGAAGGGCGTCTCCGCGATGAGGAACGTCGTGAGGCCGAGGTCCCGCAATCCGGAGAGGAAGTGGAACATCTCCCGCCGCGGGGCCTTCATCTCCATGAGCGCGTACAGCGCCTCGAGGCTGTCGAGGGCTAGGACTTCGTACCCGCTCGAGTTCACGGCTTCCTTGACGATCTCCAAGAGGATCGTGATCCAGTCCTTCGTCGACTCGGACCGCTCCATGCCACGTCGCAGCTGGCCCATGTCCAGGATGTAGACGTGGCTCTCGTGGAGCTCCCTCATCCCCATCCGTCCCGCACCCGCCTTCAGGGAATCCACGCCCTGCTCGAGGCTCACATAGAGGCTCTTCGTGCCGGACGCCTTCGCGCTCTCGTGCATCATCCAGAGGATGAGGGACGTCTTCATCGTGCCGGGTGTGCCCGCGACGAGGACCGTGCTGCCCCTTGGAATCCCGCCGCCGAGGGCGCGATCGAGGCCCTCCACATGGGTATGGAAAAGGGAGTCCTCAATCTCCATGTTGGAGCGAGGACAAGCCCCACGTTATAAAGGAATGATGTCTCCGTTATCGCCCGGGATACGCATCGCGTCGGACGCGTCCCATGAAGAGGATATGCTTTTGTAGCCCGAGGTCGTTCCCGCCCGCGGGATGGGATGGGAAAACGAGACGAGGCAGCCCTGAAGCTGCTCCTATGGGAGCTCGAAGGCCGCGGCGACGTGGTCATGGAGGCGATGCTGCGCCACCCCGACATGAACCTCGCCGATGCCGTCGACCTCGTTGAACAGGAGGTCCCTGGCTTGTCCCCGCGCACGGATGCCCCGAGCCCCCCCGAGGGGCCGCCGCCCCGGCCGCGGCCTACCTCTGAGCTGGACGCCCTCGACCAGGAGTTCCAGACATTCCGGCATCTCCTTACACCTCGGCAGGCAAAGGAGGTCGAGCTCGAGCTGAGGAGCCTGACGAAGACCCACGACCGCGAAGGGATCGGGGCCCTCCGCCGTCGGCTGCGGTCCCTCTCCCTCCAGGCTTCGTTCTGGTCGGAGCTTGCGACGCGGGACCGGGAGTCCAACGTCCTCGCCTTGATGATCCTCGTGAGGGGCCGCTCGCCCCTCGCGAAGGCTGGGGAGACCGCCTACTTGGACGAATCCGAAGTCTCGGAGGCGATCCGCCGGGAGAGCGCGCGGCAAGGGAAGGGCACGTACGTGATGCACCTCCCCGTGGGCCGTCTCGTCGTGATGAACGGCGACGTCACGGCGATCGCCGCCCTCTTCCGCCGGGCTCCGGGGAAGGATGTCGTGAGCGTGCTCACGAAAACCGTCGAGGCGATCGAGGAGAACAAGGCGGCCGCCGCGCGGACGTTCGGCAACGAGGCCCTCGCCTCCCGATACGCAGAGGCCCTCCTCAAGCTCCTTCAGAAGACCTCACTTTGAGATGAGCCGCGTGACCTGAAACCCCTCGCCCGTGTGCTCGAGGGCATAGTCCGTCTTTGCATGCTTCGTCCTCCGCATCTTCACGCAGCGAATGCGGAGCTGGACGTCCGTCTCGCCGATCGGTGCATGCTTCAGATGCAGGATCCCGTCGACGAGGAACTCCTCGTCGTAGCGGCCGAATCGGGCGTCCGTTCCGGAAGGGATCTCCGAGATGAGGAAGGAGGTCGCGTCGAGGCCGCGGAGGAAGCCGAAGAAGTGAAAGAGGTCGCGGCGCGGGGTGTCCAGATGGCACAGGCTGTACAGGGCCTCGAGGCTGTCGAGGGCGATCAGGTCGAAACGGTTCACGCGGACCCGCTGCTCGATATACTTCCGGAGGACGTCGAGCCAATTCTTCGACAGTTCCTCCTCCTTGTGCTCGAGTCGGATGCGGCCGATGTCGAGGATGTACATCTCGAGGTCGTCGAGGCCCCCCATGCCCAGTTCTGCCATCGCGGCTTTGAGCTCCTCCTGGCTCTCCTCAAGGGAGATGTACAGGGCCCGCGACCCCGCCCTCGCGTTCTCGTACAGCATCGAAAAGGTCAGGGCCGTTTTCATCGTGCCGGGGGTGCCCGCGACGAGGACGACGGAGCCCTTCGGGATCCCGCCCTCTAGGGTTTCGTCGAAGCCCTCGATGAACGTGCGCACTCGGTCCATACCACGACGCGGAAACGAGCCGGGTTGCGCTATAATACGGTGATGCGGAGATTATCAACATCGATAGCACCGCGGCTCGCCCCGGAGGGTTACCTATAAACTGCGGAGCCCCGTTCGCGCCGTAGTGTCCCTCGAACAGATCCCGCAGGCGCTGTGGTTCTTCCTTCCCGCATTCCTCGCGAACCCCGCGGCGGTCCTCTGGGGTGGGGGCCCTCCCATCGACTTCGGCAGGGTCCTGCGCGACGGGGAGCGGCTCTTCGGAGAGGGGAAGACCTGGCGCGGTCTGATCGGCGGCACGCTTTCCGGCGCCCTCCTTGGGTTCCTCCTGTTCCTGCCGTTCGGCGTTGTGGCGCCGATGTCCGCGTGGTCCTTCGGGCTTCCCGCGACGGGGATCGCAGAGGGGACGGTCCTCGCCCTCGCCGCGTCCGCGGTCCTCGCCCTCGGCGCCCTCCTCGGAGATCTCGCCGCGGCTTTCGTGAAGCGGCGGATGCACAAGCCCCGCGGCGCGAAGGCTCCCGGGCTCGACCAATACGATTTCGTCGCGGGCGGGCTCATCCTGAGTCTCGCGATCCCGGCATGGGCGGTCCCTCGCTTCTTCTCCGGGGACGCGCTCTTCGGCCTCCTTGCCATCATCCTTATCACGCCCGCCCTGCATCGGGCCGTGAACATCCTCGGGTACCACATGGGGAAGAAGCATGAGCCCTGGTGACTTCGGCCGTGATGACTTCCTGCGCGCCCTGAAGGCCTGCGGGGCCCTCCAGATGGGCACCTTCACCCTCGCGAGTGGGAAGACCTCCTCGTACTACGTGGACATCAAGAGGGCGGTCACCCGGCCGGATCTCCTGCGGATGATCGGAGAGGCGATCGCGCCCTACGCGGCGAACGCGGACCGCATCGCCGGCGTGGAACTCGGCGCGGTCCCCATCGCCGCGGCTGTCAGCCTCGCCTCCAACAAGCCGTTTCTCATGGTGCGCAAGGCGACGAAGGAGCACGGCACGAAGAAGGACTACGAGGGCGAGCTGGCGAAGGGGGATCGCGTCCTGTTCGTCGAGGATGTCGTCACCACGGGAGGCACGCTTCGTGCGGCCATCGAGCGGCTGCGGTCCCACGGTGCCGTCATCGAAGACGTCGTCGCCGTCGTGGACCGCGAGGAGGGCGGCAAGATCGGCCTTGCGGAGATCTCCGTCCGGCTCCACGCCCTCGTCACCGCGAAGAATCTTCTCGCGGGCGCCTAGGGCCCCGGTATCGGCGGGGAGCCCGTTGGGGCGCGCCCAACATCTGGCGGGTTGCGGACCTCGATGGTTTCCACTGCACCGCGTGCCGTCTTGTCCTCTTCCAGCATTGAGCGGGAGCACTTTCAGCGATCCCCCGCTTCTGCATTGAAATACCCTGGGACCCCTGGACGCTCCTCTCGAGGAGACCATGGGAGCCCTGTCCCTCCAGGCTCAGCGCGATGTCCGCGGACCACGGCCTCTCACGGTCACCGAGCTCGCGCGGCTCCTCCGCGACACGCTTCGATCGAACCCCCTCCTCGACCGCGTCCTCGTCCGCGGCGAGATCGGCGACGTCTCCCGGACGCCCGCGGGCCATTGGTTCTTCACCCTCCGGGATGAGGCCTCTCAGATCTCCTGCGCCCTGTTCAAGGAGCCCGCCGAGGCGCTCGGTTTCGACCTGGAGCCCGGGATGGAGGTCGTCGCCTCCGGGGACGTGGACCTGTACGCGCGCCGCGGGGAGGTGCAGCTCATCATCCGCGCCGCCACCCCCGCCGGCGTGGGCGCCTTCTGGATCTCCTTCCAGCGCACGCGGAAGCGGCTCGATGCGGAGGGCCTCTTCGACGCCGCGCGAAAGCGGCCCCTGCCGCGCTATCCGAAGCGGATCGGCGTCGTGACGTCGGAAGCCGGCGCCGTGCTCCATGACGTCGTCACGATCCTCCGACGGCGGTTCCCCCTCGCGGAGGTCATCCTGTCCCCGGCGCTTGTCCAGGGACCCGAGGCGCCCGCGAGCCTCCTCGAGGCGCTCCTTCGCGTCCAAGGTCGCGCCGATGTCATCGTCATCGCCCGCGGTGGCGGAGCCATAGAGGATCTTGCGGCGTTCAATGATGAGGCGTTCGCCCGCGCCATCGCCGCCTGTCCTACTCCTGTTGTGAGCGCGGTCGGTCACGAGACGGACGTCACCATCGCCGACTTCGTCGCCGACGTCCGCGCGGCGACGCCGAGCGCGGCGGCCGAACTTGTGTCTCCGGACGCGCCAGACCTCAAGGCGCATGTCCGTGGTCTCGGGGAGCGCCTGTTGGACTCCGTCTGCGCGGTCCTTCGGGATCGGCAGACCGGGCTGGCTGTCGCGGCCCGTCGGATGTCGCCGCAGGTTCTCCTTCGCGAGGTTGTCTCTGTCCGTGATCGCCTCCAGGGAGAGGGTGCCAAGTTGCTGGACGCGATTCGGCATTTCGCGAAGGAGCACTGGGACGCTCTGGCCGCCGTCGCGGGCCGATTCGATGCGGTGAGCCCCTTCGCGACCCTCCGCCGCGGGTACGCGATCGCCGAGCGGGAGGACGGTGCCCTCGTCACTCGGCTGCGGGACGTCGCCGTTGGCGATGCGCTCCGCGTCCGTCTCTCGGACGGCCGCCTTCACGCTCGCGTCGATGCGAAGGAGGAAACCCCATGACCGAAACCCCGTCGTTCGAGGACGCCCTCGCGGCCCTCGAGGCGAAGGTCGAGGAGCTCGCCCGCGGCGATCTGCCGCTGGACCGAGCCCTGGCCACCTTCGAGGAAGGGCTCGTCCTGTACCGCCGGTGCCATGAGATGCTGGACCGCGCGGAGCAGCGCGTGACGAAGCTCGTCGCTGTGACGGACGGCCTGAAGGAAGAACCATTCCCGATTCCGTGAGCCGGCGCCCCGGGTTCGACGGGTCACGCATCGTCGGGAATCTCCGCAGATTCTCCGTCGACGTCCTGGATGTTCCATCGGTGCGCATATCCGACGCCGCCGCGGGCCTGGCTATGGCTCGCGCCCATCACGCTCTCGTGGGCTTCGATTTCCTTCGCCTTCGCGGGAGTCGTGACGTCGGAGAGGTCGCGGCACATCGCCACGAGCTTCTCCTCCGCATAGCCGAAGGGCGCGAGGAGGGTTTGCCCTGAGCGGCACAAGAGTCGGATGTATTCCCACGCATCGACCTCTTCGTCCCCTTGGAGGAACTCGGCCACGCGAACCTTTCGCTCCGACTCCCGAGCTCGCATGTCCAGGAGGATGTAGCGGATGGAATCGCCCGGCTCCACGGAAAAGCCGCGCGCCTCCATCTGTTTGAGGGCTGCGGCCGTGGCCGTCAGGACAATATACTCCGGGAGGGCGCGGCTCACGCTCTTCGTGAGGAGAAACTGATGCACGGGAATCGCGCGGTCTAGGACGCGCTTCGCGGTCCACCGAAGGATGTTCACCGCGCGCGGGATGCGCTCCATGAACTCCGCCGCGTTCGACGCGTAGCTCAGCTCCCCGAGCATGGCTTCCTGGCAGATATTGATGAATTCCGGGGTATCGTGCTTCCGCAGCTCGATCCCGCGGAGCTTGAACTCCTCGTGTTCGTAGAGGCCGTAGTAGCGGTTCAGGGCGCCCACGCCCGTGGTCTTGCACGGGAGGAACACGATCCATTTGTAGCGGCCCTCGAGCTCGATGGGCAGGCCGATGGAGCCGGCGATGTGCTCCCGGACCTTCTCGATCGGGTCTGCGTCCACCTTGGGCCGGAGCCACACGGAATCCACGATGCCATGGACGACCTCGTGGCCGTGGGACTCTGCGATCTCCATCGTGCGTACGAGGATATCCCGTGCGTAGGCGTTAATCGCCTCGTGACACTCGATGCGGCCATATCGCGCGTTCCGGTACCCTTGGTATCCGAATGCGGTCACTAGAACCCACTTGAGAATTGTGTCGCGCTCGCGGTACACTTCTTGCAGGGGTCCGGGTTCCTTCTTCATCTTCTTGTAATACCGGCGTCGCTCCAAGATGGGTTTCAGGACCTTCGGGACGAGCCCGGCACGTCGCGTGCACATGTGGTACTTTAGCTCCGGCACAGCAATCCCATCGACCACGCAACATGGACAGTCCAGCGTCTCCGCGGAGATGTTGTACTTCACCATGATGCTCGGATAGAGGGCGAAGAAGTCGAGCTCGTAGAGTCCCTCGTGAAGCCCGACCTCGGGCTCGAAGATAAAACCGCCGCGGTCGCCGCGGAGGAGATCCTCGCCGTTCTTGAACTCCTCCGGGCGGTTCTTTTTCCAGATGACGAGGCAACCGTTCTGGCACGCCAGGTTCACCTGCATCGCGGTGAAGGCTGTCCCCGGCGTGAGCCGCGCCTGCTCCTGCGGCGTCAACGTGGATAGCCGCGACAGTTCCGCGAGGCCCGCGAGTTTGCTCTCCCGGTACGCGAAATGCCCGCGGTCCAGATGCAGGCGCCCGCGCAGGAGGTACTGGCCCGGCTTGTAGACGATCTTCCCGTACGTGAAGTAGGATTTTCCCTTCTTCTCCGTGAAGCGGTCCCGGTCCCGCCCGAGCTGCAGGTCTACGCCGCATTCCGCCGCCTTCCGCGCGAGGTAGGGCATCGCGAAGGCGTCGCCATCCAAGGTCAGGAGCACGTCGGGGTCCTTGGACCGCACGACTTCCCGGATTCCACGGAGGATGTCCTCCTCGCTCCCGTCAAGCTCGACGTCGTCGATGCGAGCGCCGAGGAGGCGGTCCTGCATCCGCGGGATGCCCAGGGGCGTGTCGACCCGAAGATCCAATTCCGTCATGCGGAGCGGGGGCACCAGATAATCCAGGGCGAAGTGCTCCTCCTCCGCGGTCCAAGTGCCGCTCGCATAGCGCACAAGGCCCATGGGAAAGATGCCGTGCTCCATCGCGTACCGCTGGCTGAACCTCACGTCGACGTTGAAGAGGCGATGGTCGACATAGCCGCCGTTTGAATCGAGGATGAGGGCCACGCGCTGCACGTCGCGGTAGTGGCGGGGCACGATCTCCAGGACGGGCTTCGGCTCGTCGTCCTCGAGGGCGATACGATGGGTTGCCTCGCGGACCTCCCGTACGCCGTCGAGGATCTCGATGCGCCGCCGGATCGCGGACAGCTCGTTCGGCGGCGCGTGGAGGAAGAACGTCGGCACGAACCGCGGGTCCTCAATCCGATGCGCGCCCTCCTCGTTCCAGAGCCAGAGGACCATCGCGTCCTTGTCGCAGTCTGCGTAGGCGTCGATGATCCATCCGTGCGTGGGTCTCCCCCGTCCCTCTATCAGGGACGCGCTGCATCATCAGGCGATGCGGGGGAGGGGTCCGTGAAAGTGCGTACGAGCAGCACCTCGTGGGGCGCGATGAGCATGCGCGTTTGGACGACAACGCTACGCCACCGATACCAGTGCCACATCGCTCCCCGCGGCACTTCCCGGAATCCGAGGGCCCTGAAGAGGCCCATGGAAGCCTCGTTGTCGTCGGGGACCGCGGCGAAGACGCGGGTGACACTTCGCCCCCGGAACCTCCGCAGGGATTCCTCGACGAGGGTTCTTCCCGCGCTGCGTCGCCGGTGGTCCGGATCCACCGCCACGAAATACACATAGCCGATGGACGGGCGCGCACCGAAGATGCGTCCCTCAAGGAAACCCGTGACCGTCCCGTTTTCCTCCAAGACCAGCAACGGCCACGCGTGTCGCGCGCCGCGGATCGCGAAGAAGGCGTACACGCGGTCGAAGGAGGCCCTCGCGATGCGCTCGAGTGCTGGGAAGTCCCGCTCATCGCCCTCTCGGACGTCCACGGCGAAGGGAATCGGCGGAGGGGAAAGAAGCTTCGGCCTAGTACGCATGGACCTTCAGGCCCGGGATCCGACGAAACGCCTCGTCCCGTGTCACGATCGTGTCGTACCCCGCCGACAGGGCGATGCCGGCGATCAGCGCATCGAGGAGTCCGAGATCCTTTCCCTCGGCTCGGAGTCTCGCCAGCACGCCCGCCGCGCGCATGGCCCCGTCGCGGTCCAGAGGCAGGACGTCCAAGCGGCTCAAGAGAGTATCCACGGCGGCGAGCCGATCGGAATCGGTCCGACCGCGAGAGTGAGTTCCGAGGATGAGTTCGAACGCGTTCACCTCTGTGGTCGCACCCCGTTCGCCGGCTTCATCCATCGCCGCGATGAATCGGTGCGCGTCCTCCTGCCTTCGGAGCACGTCCACGAGGAATGCCGTGTCGAGCAGCTTCATTTCCAGATCTTCCTCCGTCTCAGCTCCTCCGAGGCAGGACGGTCCGCTCCAAAGATCGCGGCCTCCATCTCCTTCCATTCCTTCTCCGGGATATCGGCCCAGAGACCGTAGGCGTCCATGAGGCTGCCTTTGCCCCGGCGCCACCGTCGGATGACGTCACTGAAGCTCTCCCCCTCCCGCTTCTCCTTTGCGAGCATCTCGTACACGTCGTCGGCTACTGCGATGTTCTTGGCCATGACGTCTTGCGTATGCATATACATATACATATCTTTTGCGCTCTGGATATCTTTCTCCATCTCTAGGAGAATGGACAGGAACGCTTGGTCCGTCGGGTCCAGGCGGGCGGCGTAGCTCGCGGCGCTCGCGTGCTGCCGCGCCTTGCCCAGGAGGCGGTCGAAGGCTTCGCGGTCCTTCTCTCGCAGCGCGCGGCGATAGTCCATCCAGTCGTTCAGGATCGACTCCAGATGCAGGCGATACGTGGGGACCGTGCGGCCCATCCGACAATCATGGTCCGGAGACCATAAGGAGGGATTCCGGGGAGGGGTGGGCGAAAGTTCCCTCAGAGCCGGCGGATCCAGGGGTGCCCGGGATGGCACACCTCGAGGGCGTGTCGCAGCCACTCCCGCGGTCCCGCGTCGAGTCGCGGACCCACGAGCTCGAAGTCGGCCGAGTCCTTCGCCGAAGGATCCTTCGCCTTGTACAGGAGCACGATCTCCGGGACGAGGAAGGGCACGCCGGAGGCCGCCTGGATCCCAATCGCCATGAGCGGCCGTGTGATCCGTCGGTCCCGGCGGAAGACCCAGGCGTCGCCGGAAACTTCTTCCAAGAGGAGCTCCAAGTCGGCTGGATCGCCGTCCATGCGGTGGGCATGAATCTCATGGACGGGGGACTGGAGTCGTTCCCCCTCTCTCCAGAGGCTTCGCTCTCCCAGGACCACCTTCGTGAAGGTCCACCCGGACAGATAGGGCCGCATCGCGTCCTGGTCCCGCCGCAGGAAGGCGATGTCGATGTCCTCATGAGGCCGAGTCACGCGTTCGAGGACGAGGTCGATCGCCCAGCCGCCGGCCACGAACCAGGGCGCAGAGAACCCCCGAAGGAGGACTGCCACCTTCTCGATGGGTCCAAACGGTCCCTCCGGCAGCCGGCTCACTCCCGCGTCCACCGCCGCATCTTTCGCAGACAGGCTTTCTTGTCGTCCGTGGTCCCCGAGAAAATCTCGAGGGTCGCGCGTCCGTCGTAACGGGCTCTCAACGCCCGCACGTCCCGCTCCAAGTCGATCGTCCCCTTCCCGAACGGGAGATGCTCGTCGCCCTCCTTGCCGTGCCCGCCACGATTATCGTGGACATGCGCGAGGCCGAGGCGGTCTCCGAGGGCCGCGAGATAGGTCTGTCCGCCGTCCGTGCGTCCGTCGAGGTGGGCGTGGCCCACGTCGAGGCAGTATCGCAGGCTCGGGATCGCGTCGAGGGCCCGCCGCAGCAGCTCCGGCGGCTCGTCCAGGTTCTCCAGGGTCACAATCGCGCCGCGGTCGTCCGCGGCCTTCACGAGGTCCCGCAGCCAGGAGATCTTTGCCTCCGGAGAGACCCGAGGGCCTGTGCGAGCCTCGAGGAAGTGCACGTTGAACGTCCCCGTGCCGACGGGGACAAGGGTGTCGATGAACCCGACGAACCGGCCGAGATCCGCGTTCGTGAACTGGCTTGGCGGGAAGTGGGCGGTCTCCAGGGGGATTTTCCGCGCAAGCTCCGCCGCCTGCTCCCGTAGCTTCGGCGGCTCGAGGTGCACGTGGGTCAGATCCAGCTCCACGTAGTCGAAGCCCGCCTCCCGCAATTCCTCGACTTGCTTCGGGAACGGCTCCTTGCTGTATGTGGACCCGCCGATGCGCACGCCGCGACGAACACCCGACGCGCTATAAGCCTTCTCGGCAGGAATCATGAGCCGCGGCGACGATGACCGCGCGGGATGCTCGAGTTCCTTGCGACCGTGGCCTTGGGCGTCGTCCTCGGCCTCTCCCTGGCCGCGCCGCCCGGACCCGTGAACGCCCTCATCGCCTCCCATGCCGTCACGCGATCTTGGCGCTCGGGCTTCTTCGTCGGGGTCGGGGCCCTGACCGCGGACACGTGTTTCCTCGTGATCTCTGTGCTCGCCCATTCCTTGATCGAGGGCGTCCGCGTCGTCTTTCCGTTCATCGCGCTCCTGGGCGCGAGCGTGATGGTCTACTTCGCCTGGCGGGCGACCCAGGCGTGGAAACAGGTCCCTGCCGTGTCCGCGCCCTCCTTCGAAGCCCACGTTGGCTCCTACGTCACGGGCCTGACCGTGAACATCACGAGCCCGTACGCCCTCCTCTGGTGGCTCACCGCGGGCCTCGCCCTCATCGATCAGCTCGGCGCGGTCGTCCTCGTCGGCTTCTTCGCGGGCATCATCCTCTGGACGATGGCGTTCCCGTATGCTCTCCGGGCCGCGCAACAGAGGTACGCGCGGACGTACCGCATCGTCCTCGCTTTCTCGATTTTCTGCCTCGGCGCCTTCGCGGCCTGGCTCGCGTGGAACGCCCTCTCCGCGCTCCTCTGACTACCAGCCCAGCCGGAGATATTCCGCGTGGCGAATCGGCCCGGGCGCACCCGCGGACGCGAGGTCGACGATCCTTGGCCGCGCGTCCGTGAAGTCCTCCAGGGTCGTTTGGTCCGGCCGCACAGGGCGAAACCATTCCATCGCCCCGGTGTCGAGCCGTTCGACGAGGACGCCTCCGCTCCCGTGGGCCATGCGGACGACGCGGTCCGCGGACTCGTAGAGTTGCCGTCGTATCGAGCGGCGCCGGTACAGCTTCCCCATCCCCGCGTTCGTGACGAGGGCCACGACCTCCCGATCCGCGACCGTGCGACGGATCGCGCGGACGGACCGCTGGAAGAGCTGGTGGGCCTCCCCCACGGGCACATCCTCGTCCAGGTACATCGACGGCAGGCAGGCAAGGACGAGCAAGCCGGCGTCCGTCTCCGCGAGTTTCTCATCCATCATGTCCAATATTAATGTGGTCATCTGGTGACACGTGAACGCCCGCGCGACGTGGACCCGCGGGAGGATCTCCTCCCGAATGAGGCCCGCACGCCTCCCGAGGGCCACCATGCCGTGCGGATCGACGGAGTTCCCGCCGTCGAGGAAGACGACGTCCTCGCCCTCCATGACCGCGCGGACGCAGAGGAGCGTGGTGAGGTGGAAGAGGAAGTCGCTCCCGCTGTCGATGAGGGTGATGCGTCCCGCCTCGAAGGGCCCGAGGATTCGATCGAGGACGGGCACGGTCGTCGCGAGGGCCCCGCGCGTCTCGACGCGGATCTCGGGGATCGCCACCGCGGGATATTCCGTAATCAGGGCGGACATGGACATCTCCCCGCGGTTCGATGGGGTCCGCGATATAAAGTCGGGGGCGGAGGGGAGGGATGGCCGAAAGTGACGGGTCCCGATTGAACACGGACCGCCGCAGGGCTGTCGGTATCGCCGTTCCCGGCCTCGTCCACTCGATTCGCAGCCTCAGGATGGCGGGGGAGGCGGCGGAGGCGGGGGTGGGGGGTACGGCTGCGCCGCATACGCCGCGGCGGCCGCCTTCGCGCGGCGCTTGCGGTTGATCGCCGTCGTCTGCACGAAGGCCCCCAGGAGGAAGACGCCGATCCCTGCGGCCGCGGCGACCAGCGTGGAGATATTGAGGATGTACAATCCGGCCGCCACAAGGAGGCCGCCGATCGCGGCGGTGATGATTCCGATGAGGTCGTCGATGTAGTAGAAGGCAACCCCGAAGACGATGACGACGACGACGATCGAGACGATGAGGGCCGTGTCCATCGCACCGGGTGTGAACGTCCCGCTCCCATGAAGAAGGGAGTACGTCAGGGCGCCTGCGAGGAGGCCGACGAGGAACGCGAGGGCGACTTTCACGAGTTTCGAGAAGAGAATGGAGCCGATGATCGCTCCGACCGCCGCGAGGACGAGGCCCGCGAGTTCGTTGCCCAGGGCCGTCCCGACGAGGAAGCCCACGGCGGAACCCAAGAGGGCGCCGATCATGGACATGACCGTGGCCCAGACCCCGTGGCCCCAGAACCCCAGGAGGAGTCCCGCCACGATCAGGATTCCTCCGATGACGAGGCCCGCGGAGGGGCCCAGAGTGGGGAGCAGCGGGATCGCGGCCATGGACGCATACGATTCGGCTCAGGGTATAAGAAACCAGCGCGCGGAATGCCCGCGTGTCGGTTTCAGCCGCGTCCGAAGATGTCGTCCGCGCGCTTCGAGATTTCCCGCATCGTGCTCTCGTCCACAGCCGCCGCGGGCAGAAGGTGCTTCCGCACCTTGAGGTCGTCGTACTCGAGGACATCGATGACCGTCGGGATGCGGATCGCGTCCCCGAGGACCGCCACCGTGCGGAGGGGCAGCTTCGCCACGATGTTCATCCACATCGCCTTGTCCGGCACGCCGGCCAGGGCACTCTCGACGTCGGAGGGCTCTTTGAGGGACATGATGAGCCGGTTCGCAAGCTGGCTGCGGACCTCGTCATCGATCCGCATCGGGCGCTGGTCGATCAGGGCGAGGATCAGGTTGAATTTCCGAGTCTCGCGGGCGAGGCGGCTGAAGATGCTGTACTCCGCGATCCTTGGGTCGAGGAACTTGTGGGCCTCCTCGAGGAACAGGACGAGGCGCGGGTACTCGCCCGTCTGTTCCGTGTACAAGTCGAAGAGGCGTCGGGCGAGGACATTGGCCACAAAGAGGTAGACCATCGGGTCCGTGCCGTAATCGCCGAAATCCAGGACGACGGATCGGCCTGCCTTGATCGTCGCGAGCATCTGGGAGAAGGCATCCTTGCCGCCAGGCTTGACGAACGGCAATCGGTCGAACCGACCCATCCGGCGCTGGAGGGCCTGGATGACCATGAGATGGATCTGGCCGCCCTCGATCTCCCCCTGGGTCACCTGATGCTCGCGAATGGCGGTGATGAGGTCAACCTCCCGTGGCTTCGTCCGCCAGATCTGGTAGATGTGGTCGATCATCGGCGGCGTGAAATCCTGGAAGGCGATGATGAGGTCCTCCGGGGTGATCTGCGCGGCGTCGAGGACGAACGGCCTCGCCTCCTGGTTCTTCGGGTCGAGGGAGAAGATCTCGACCTTGCCGGGGAAGTAGTACTTCAGACCCTCCGTGCCGTCTGTCTTGCTGTACACGCCGTACTCCCCATGCATGTCGAAGATGAACACGCTCCCGGCGTCGCGGGAGAGGATCGCGGTGCACACGATCTTGTTGAGGATTGACTTCCCGGTGCCCGTGCGGCCGAAGATTGCGAAGGGCTTCTCCACGAGCTTCTCCATGTCCAGGTGGACGTAGAACGGCTCGACGCCCGTAATCGTGCCCAACGGTGCGGACTTCGCGGTGGGTGTGTAGATTCTCTCCACGTCCTCGCGGGTCGCGTGGCGGCACTCGCTGAAGTACGGCGGGATCGTCTGGGGCTCGCTGAGGGCCTTCATCTCGCGGTCGATGAGCTGGATCATCCGAAGCTTCGCCTTGCTGTAGAAGATGGGCCCACCGTACCCTTCGTGGGTCTCCGGCCGAGGCACGACGATGTCGCTGATCGAAGAGCCCGCGAGCTGGTCCGCGATGTCGCTCGGCTCGTTCATGACGTCCTCGACGAGACAGTAGAAGTCGTACCGCTCCCCTTCCACGATGACGGGGTACGCGATCCGCAGCTCCTCGGGGTTGTTCAGCTGGAGCTTCGCGATGAGCCCGTCGATCACGGATCCCGCGACGATCTCCCCAATCTTCATCGCAGGTCCCTCGCGACCCTGTCCAGGTACTCATGGAAGGCGCTTCGCTTGCGGCCCTCGATCTGCGTCAGCCCGTCCAGGATCGTCCTTACATCCAACCCCATCCGCAATGCCGCGCGCATCACCGTCTCCTGATACACGGGCTTGAGCTGCCGCACGGTCACGGCCATCCGGTGCGCCTCGATGAGGGGCCACGGATAGCCGACGGACACAAGGCTCTTCGCGTACGGCGCGAGCTCCCCGAAGACGAAATCCGGCTCCTCCCGGAACGCGCCCACATCCACGCGGAACCACTTCCTCGCCTGGGGATGGAGGCGGGCGTAATAGATGTCCCCGTGGAGGAGGCCCTCTCGTTTTGCCTCGGACTCCGCGGGTGCACGGACATAGGCGAGGCTGCCCCGCGGGAGCCCCCTCTGGGCCTTCGCGAGGAAGTCCTCGTCCGTGAGGACCTGGCCGAACGCGTGGAGCTGGCTGTCCTTCGAGATCCCAACGAGGACGTGGCCGCGTTTCTTGCACACCTCGACGAGGCGGCCCATGAACGTGAACTGCTTCGGGAACTCGGAGAGGGTACCGTCCACGGCGATGATCCCATCCTCGAAATCGTCCGCGAAGTTGATCGCAAGCTGTCCTTCGAGCCAACGGCGATACTCGTTCACCATGTCCCTCGGCTGCTCTTCCCGGCCGCGGGTGAAGTCGAACAGGGAGCGGTGGAGGTCGTCCTGCTTCGCCACGAACTCCTCGAATGTCGAAATGCCGATCATCCGCTGGGTGAGCCGCCAGTCCCTCTTCCGGAACCGCGCGCCGTCGAACCCGTACCGGAGCAGGCCCACGGAGAGGAGGGCGAGCCACCAGCTCGAGAGGTTCAGGAGGAAGGTGTAGGACCCGTCCACGGCGACCATGTCCCGCACCGGATCCCGTGGACGGAAGATGTGGAACTCCGGTACGTCTTCCTCGGGGATCGGCAGGTTCTTCTGATTGCGCACAAGGAGATCGAGCTCCTTGTGCAGGTCGTCCAGGTAGCTCATGCGAGGACTTCCACCCGGGACTCCTGGTTCGGCGTCATCGTGATTCGGATCCGGCCTGGGAACCGGTCCGCGACCTCTTGGAGGTGCGTGATGAGGATGACCTTCTCGAAGAACTCGCCCATCCGGAAGAGCTTCTGCACGAAGAGTTCCCGCGAGACCTCCGTGTCGAGGGACCCGAGGTCGCCCTCGTCGATGAAGAGGGTCTTCATCCGGCCGAAGGCCCGGCCCGCCTGGGGCAGGGAGGCGAGCTGCCGCGCGATCGCGAAGCGCAGGGCCGCGTTGATCTGCGTCTTCTCGCCCCCGCTGAATTCGCCGACGTCGTGCCACCCGTCGTCGACTCCTTGGACTTGGATGCGGATCCCGTGGCCCCTCCCCTCCTCGTACGTCTCGAGCTTGATCCGGCTGAACCGGCCGTCCGTGAGTTCGGAGAGGTTCTTTGAGGCCTCGATTTCGAGCTCGGGCAGGAGTTGGTCAACCGCGTACATGACCACCCCGCGCTTGTGGAATACGCGGTTCACGAGGATGTCCATGAGCTCGATCCGCATCCGCAGCTCGTCCCTCTGCCCTTCCGCTTCCTTGAGACGACGTGCGTCGACCTCGAGCGCATCGATCTGGGCCTCGAGCTGCTTCGTGCGGCCTTCGAGGACGTGCAGTTCGCGGCGGGAGACGTCGAGTTCCGCGCGCTGGCGCTCGAGCTGCTCCTTGCCTCTGCGGTACGTTTCCTCTCTCTCCCGAAGCCCAGGCATCGCCGCCTCGGCCATCCTCGTCTCCTCCTCCAGCCCGGCTCGCTGTCGTTCGAGGTCCGCGAGGAGGACGTTCGCGTCCCCGGCTTCTTTCAGTCGGCTCGCGAGTTCGTCGGCCCTCCGACGCTGGGCGGCCTTCGATTGGACCTGCTGCGAGACGTCCGCGAGACGGCGTTGATCCGCCTCTGCGAACGGCGCGGCGTCGAGGGCACGGAGGGCCTCGATCTTGTCGTCGTCGAGGGGCTTCAGGATCCGGTGACTCTCCTCTGTTTCCCGGCGCAGTTCCTCCTTGAGTTCCTCGAGCTGCCGCCGGAGTTCCGTCAGGACAAAGGAGTCCGCGTCAACGGATTGCACCTTCGCGCGCACGTGTTCGAGAGCCTTTTCCGTGCGGGTGCGTTCCGCGTGGAGTTCCTTCGTGAGTTCTGGACGGTCCGCGAGCCACTCGAGCTCCCTCTCGATGCGGGCGACCCGCTCCTCCAGCCGCCCCTCGTCCCGGAGGAACTCGAAGGCCGCGTCTCGATCGACATCCGTCCTCAGGGATGCGATCTTCCGGTGAAGCTGGTCGATCTTGTCTTTGATCTGGTCCCGTCGCCGCTCGTGGTCTTTCTTCGCTTGACTGAAGAGCTTCTCCGCGGCTTGGGCGGCTTGGAGTCGCCGCTCATGGGCTTGGGATTTCTCACGAAGCTGATCCGCAATCTCACGGAGTGCATCGAGGTCCGCGACCTCCTGTTCGAGGATCTCGAGCTCGTCCTTGAGGTCCGTCGTCTCCTCGCTCTGAAAGCGCACCCCTTCGATCCGTTTCGCGAGCTTCCCAAGGCGGGATGTGCGATCCTCCTGAGCCGACGTCGCGCGGAGCCATGCCTCGTGGTCCGCCTCAAGCTCCTTCAGGGAGGCCTCGGCTTCCCGGACCCGCAGTTCGAGATTCAGAGCTGCTCCCCTCCGGCTCACGAGTTCCCTCAGGGCACCATCGAGGGCTTCTCTCGCAGTCGGGAGGACTTGAAGTGCCTCCTGTCTCGCCGCGATCTCCGCGTCCTTCGCCCTCAGGTCGGTCTGCAACGAGGACAGCTGCTCTTTCGCGCGCCCCAAGGCCCCCTCGAACACCTCGAGGCGGAAGAGCTTCTGGAAGACCGCGAGCCGGTCTGCGCCGCGCTGGGCGCCAAGCTCCTTCATCTCCTCTTGGCGCACGAACGTGGAGTTGCGAAAGCCCTCATAATCGAGGCCGATCACCTCGCGGATCGTCTGGTCCTTCTCTGGGATCGTCCCTTGGACCGACTCCCCGTCCCGCGTGACCTCGAGGTACGACTCCCGTCGGGACGTGAACCCGCGCTTCACCTCCCATCGGCTCTCCCCCTGTCGGAAGGCCACCCGCACGTATCCCCCCGGACGGCAAATGCTCGAGGTCTTCACGTTCTGGATGTCCGTGCGTGCCGTGGAGCCGTAGAGGGCGAAGGTGATCGCATCGAGGATCGACGACTTGCCCGCCCCTGTTCGTCCCGTGATCACCGTGAACTTCTCCGGAAAGCGGAGGGGCGGGTCCGTACGCTCCAAGTAGCGCATGAAGCCCCGCATCTCGACCTCCTCGAGGACGAAACCTTCCGAGGGCGGCGCGGCCTCGAGGGCCTCCACGGTCTCGGCCTCGACCGCGTCCGCGCCTTTCATGCGAGGGCCTCCTTCAGGATGCGCCGCGCCTCCGTGTGGATTGCCTCTTTCCGCGGGTGGTCGGCGAAGGTCTTGTCCACGTAGTCCGCGAGGAGCCGCATCGGGTCCATCGTGAATTCCTCCGTGACCACGCGCCCGCGCTCCGTGGACACGAACTTGATTTCGTAGTGGAAGGCGTCCCGCAGCCTCTCGTCGATCTTCTTCTCGTCGACCTGGCTCCGCAGTTCGTCGGGAAGGCGGATCTCAAGGCGCAGGAGCTTGCCCGCGACATCCTCGGGAAGGGCGGCGAGGATTCGGCCCGTGACGTCGTCCCCGATGCCCACCGCGACATCGACCTTGACCATCGGCCGCGCGGGGAGTTCCTCGAAGGTCCAGGTGCCGTCGGGCCGAACGACGAGGAAGCCCTTCGGGTCGACGCGCTCCCCCCAGTCGATTCTCTCCGGTGCGCCCGTGTAGACGACCTTGCCGTAGAGGGCCTGGTGCATGTGGATGTGGCCGAAGACTGCGAGGTCCACCGAATCCGGAAGCATGTCCCGGGTGAAGGTGAAGTCGTGGGGCACGATCTCGGCCGGTGCCGTGCTCGCGTACCGCACGCCCTGGAACTCGAAGTGCCCGAAGAGGATGCGGAGGTCAGCGTCCTTCAACTCCGCGGCGCGATTCTCAATCCACGCCTTCCAGAGTCGCCGGGCGGCCTCATAGGCTTCCTCCCGCGGGACGTCCTTTCCGAGCTTCCTCTGGATCTGCTCCACAACCTGCTCCGGGTGGAGGTAGGGCAGGAGGACGAACCCGACCCTCTTCCCGCCGATCTCGCGGGTCTCGACCGTGGGCTCGCGGAACACGCGGACGTGGGGGTAGCCGCGGTAGTCATCCAGGGATGTGGATCGCGCGATCCGTCTCGGCTGATCGTGATTCCCGGCGAGGATCCACACCTCAATCCCCGCCTCCCCGAGGGGCTCAATGACGTCGCGTCGCACGAGTTCCCGGAACACCGGCGCGACGTGCGTGCGGTCGAAGAGGTCTCCCAGGATGCAGAAGAGGGAGGCCTGATGGTCGATCGCCCATTTCGCTGCCTTCGCGAAGTTACCATGGAGGTCCATCGCACGCTCCGAGATCCCGGTCTCCGGGTCGATGCGGAACTCGAAGGACAATCCCTCGTGGACGTCCCCTGTGCAGACGATCTCGTGCATCCTTGCCGACGCATCGCCGCCCGGCTACATATAGTATTTAACGGCGGGTGGGTGAAAGTGGCGAACCTCCCGTCTTCCGACGGCAGCGATGACGCTCGCCCTCCCGCAGACCTTCAAGCGCCGTCCGCGAATACCGCCGGCGTGCTCACCCTCGTCCTTGCGGACGCGGAACTGGAACCGGTCCCACCCAAGCTCGCGGGTCATCCTGCGGTCCGTGCCTCCGCGAGAAAGCGCGGTCGATCCCCCGCGGCGATCCTGCTCGACTCGAGTCTGCACCATTCGGCCCTGCGCAACTTCCCCAACGGTGAGCGCCGCGGTCGTCCCGACATCGTCCACCTCTTCGTCCTCCTCTGTCTCGATTCCGTCGTCAACCTCGAAGGTGGCCTGACGACGATCGTGCACACGCGGAACGACGAAGTCCTGCGCTTCCGCCCGGACACGCGCGTCCCAAAGAACTATTCGCGTTTCGTCGGCCTCATGGAGGACTTGTTCCAGAGAGGGCATGTGCCCGACGAGGAGTCGCTCATCACGCTCCAGGGGGGCGTGTCCCTCGAAACCCTGCTCTCCGACTTGCCGGGGGAGAGCTGGGCCTTCGCGGAGTCAGGCGAACCGATCGACCTGCCGAGGGAGTTCGCGAAGGTGAGGGGGGATCTTGTCGGGGTCGTGGGTGGCTTCCCCCACGGAACCTTCCGCAGCCCGGTCGAGAAGCTCTGCGACCGCGTCGTATCGATTCACTCGGCCGCGCTTCGGTCATGGACTGTGACGGCGGAGGCCCTCGTCGCATGGCACCACCGTGGGCCTCGGCGCGCACCGCAGAACAAAGCTTCAGGGTAGCCTCGGTGCGCCTCGGTTGGGGAAAGGGGCGTCTTTTCGGATCGGCGCTCCCTCCCGAAACCGCGAGCCCCTCAAAGGCCGCAAGCCCTCCGGTTTGCTTCCCGTGGTCATGAGTTCCGCGAGGAGCCGCCCGATCTCGGGCGAGAGCTTGAACCCATGGCCGCTGAACCCGGCCGCGACGAAGAGGCCCTCCAGCGCCATTTGGTCCACGATTGGATAGGAATCCGGCGTGACGTCGTAGACTCCCGCCCAACCGCCTCGGGGCTGCCCACGAGCCATGGCGGGAAAGCGCCCCGCAAGGCGTGACCGCAAGTCCCGCACGATAGCCGCCGGGACGGAGTCGTCTGCGAGTTCGTGGCGGCGCACGGTCCTTCGCGGATCCGTGTCCATGTAGCCTACGAGGATGTCCTTTTCCGCTTCCGGACGTGAATACGTGTTGTGGTAGAAGTCGAAGTGAATCTTCGGCGGGTCACCGAATCCTGCAGGTCTCCGGAGGATCGCCACGTTGCCTCGGACGAAGCGGATGGGGAGCCGCAGGCCAACCTCCGCGGCCAGGGCGGGCGTCCAGTTCCCCGCGGCGAGGAGGACTCGTTCGGAGGCGATCGCCCTTCCCCCGCGGAGCCGAACCCCGCCAACACGTCCTTTGCGGGACACAAGGCCCCGGGCCATCGTGTCCTCGAGGAGCATCGCCCCATCCCGCTCCGCGGCGGACGCGAACCCATTCGCGGTCGCGACGGGGTCCGCGTAGCCTGCATCCGGGTCGTGGACCACCGTAGCGTAGTCGGAGACCTCGAGCTGCGGTTCCACCTCCTTGGCCTCCTGGGGTGTGAGCTTACGCACGCCGATGCCCTCCGATTGGAGGAGTTCGAAGAGGCCCTCGAAGGCCTGGAGGTCGCGCTCACGAGTCCCCGAGAGGAACCCCGTGGTCCGAAAGTCACATGACCCGCCTATTTCCCGCTCGAAACGCTGGAAGAAGCGGAGGCTTTCCCGCGCGAGGCGCACACCGACGCGCGACTCATAGTGCTGTCGCACGATCGCGCCGCTATGCCCCGTCGCACCCGAGGCGATGTGCCCTTTCTCCACGAGGACGACGCGGACTCCACGGCGAGCCATGTGGAAGGCGGCGCTCGCCCCCATGCACCCGCCTCCGACGATAATCGCCTCGGCCTGGGACGGCGGCTCCTGACGGACCATCGTAGGAGGCAACTTCCGTTGCCATATCCACGTTTCCGTCGTGGGCCCTCATCCCACCCTTTCCCGCGCGGTTTATCTCGTGGCCTCCCGATGCCGCGGCCGTGCCCGAAACCTGGCGCCTGGGTGGCGGCGAGGAGCGGGCCCGCGCGGCGATCGTGGGTTGTGGCGGCGCGGGATGCAACACCCTGCGCCGCGTCACTCTGCCGCTCGGCGCGGAACGCATCGCCCTCAATGACGTGCCCCATCCTTCCATGGTCGGCCTCCCGGCGCGCATCCTGGCGAAGGCGGAGCCCATCAAGGCGGTCGCATCCCTCCAGGAGAAGGTCGTGCCGACCCTCGCGACGAACGAGGAGAAGGACCTCGCGAGCGCCCTCAAGGACCGGGACTTCGTCGTGATCCTCGGAGGACTTGGGGGTGACTTCGGCGGCTGGGCCACCGGCGTCGTCGGCCGAGTCGCGCGGATTCTCGGAGACACGAGCCTCGCCCTGGTGACGACTCCATTCGCCGCGGAGGGCATGCTGCGGCGGCAGGCCGCGGAGGCGCAACTCGCTATCCTCCGTGAGCGCGTGGATGGCCTCGTGGCCTTCGGGAACGACGAGCTCCTCCGGGCATTCCCGCAGGTCCCCCTCACGAGGGCCTTCGGGGCGATGGGGTCAGTGATGGCGAAGCTCGCCGCGAGCCTCGCCTCCGTCCTCGCGAAGAGCGACCTCGGCCCCGTCAAACGGATCCTGGGCCGCACGAAAGAGTGGCGGTTCGGGATGGGCGCGGGAACAGAGAAACACCGCTGCTTCCTCGCCGTCGACGAAGCGTACCATTCGCCGTGGTTCCCAGGACGCCACGAGGACGTGCGCCAAGTGATTGCGGTCATCGAACAACCTCCGCAGGCGTCGTTCGAGGACGAAGTCCTCCACGAGATTCATCTGCGCTCTCCTCTCGCGGACATCGCGTGGTCCGCGCTCTCGGGATCTAAGGAGACGGACCGCGTCGCCGTCCAGATTCTCGCGGGGCTCGACCTCCGACACCCGGCCCGTATCTGAAGGGTATTCGGCGAATTCATCGCGCATGTCTGGGAAGGTTCATCTAGCACAACCACGTACTGCCGTGCCACGCCGTCGCGCGGCCCTCTGTCCTATGTCCGCGATTGGGAAGGAGATTCGGCTTCACCGCATCTTCAGCCGGGGCAAGGCCCTCATCGTCGCGATGGACCACGGCGTCTCCTCGGGCCCCATCGCGGGCCTTGAGGACATCCGGAAGGCCGTGGCCAACGTGGCCAAAGGCGGTGCGACGGCAATCGCAATGCACAAGGGACTCGTGCGCTTCGCGAAGGAGTACTTCGACGAGCGCCTGGGCCTCATCCTCCACCTCAGCGCGTCCACCTCCCTCAGCCCGAAAGCGGACCGCAAGGTCCTCGTGACGGGCGTCGCCGAGGCCCTTTCCTACGGCGCGGACGCGATCAGCGTGCATGTGAACCTCGGCGGCGAGGACGACGATCTCATGCTTCGGGGGCTGGGGGCCGTGGCCGCGGAGTGCGACCGCTTCGGGATGCCCCTCCTCGCGATGATGTACCCCCGCGGCGAGAACATCAAGAACCCGTACGACGTCGACATCGTGAAGCACGTCGCCCGCGTGGGTGCGGAGCTCGGCGCGGACGTCGTCAAGACGCTCTACACGGGTTCTCCGGGGACGTTCAGGGAGGTCGTCCGAGGCTGTCCCGTGCCCGTCGTCGTGGCCGGCGGTCCGAAGCTCGAAACCGAGAAGGCAGCCCTCGAGCTTGTCGCCGGTTCGCTCGCCGGCGGCGCGGCGGGCGTCTCCATGGGCCGGAACCTGTTCCAGGCAAAGGATCCCATCGGCATGACACATGCGATGGCCCGCATCCTCTTCGACGGTGCGTCCGTGGAGGAGGCCTATCGGGGGTGAGGTCGCCATGGACCGCCTCGTGTGGGTGGGGGCATTCCCCTCCGAAGACAATGAGGACGTCCGGTCCGTCGTGACGGCCGCGCTCGAGTCCGGCTTCGATCAGATCGTCTTCGACCGGCCGGCAGAGGCGTTGCAGCGCCTCGGCCGTTTCTCGCCGATTCGCCTGAATGGCGACGTCTTCCTCTTCGATGGCCAGGAGGTCGGCCGTCTCGCCACGATCCGGCGGGGGGAGGATGAGCAGTCCGTGCGCAGGTTGCGCGGCGCGACGAAGCATGTCGTCGTGCGCACGGAGGATTGGAAGGTCATCCCGATGGAGAACCTCATTGCCGCCTTCCAGGGGAGCGGGACGAAGCTCCTTCCTGAAATCCATGACGCGGCGGAGGCGAAGCTGTTCTTCGAAACCATGGAAGTCGGGGTGGACGGCGTCCTCCTCGCTCCGCGTTCCGCGAAGGAGGTCCGCACCGTCCGTCGGCTCCTCGAGTCTCATCCGAACTCCGTGCACCTAGTCGTCGGCACAGTCACGGCCGTACGTCCCCTCGGCCTCGGGGACCGCGTGTGCGTGGATACCTGCTCCCTGCTGAAGGACGGAGAGGGAATGCTCGTCGGGAACGCATCCGCGGGCCTGTTCCTCGTCCACGCGGAGACGATCGAGTCGGGCCGCATCGCGCCCCGGCCCTTCCGCGTGAACGCAGGTCCTGTCCATGCGTACATCCTCCTCCCGGGCGGAATGACGAAGTACCTCAGCGAGCTCCGTGCCGGGGACGAGGTGCTCGCCGTCGATGCGCAGGGCAAGGCTCGGAGCGTCATCGTCGGCCGCGTCAAGATCGAGCAAAGGCCGCTCGTCCTGCTCGAGGCGGTCGCCGAGGGCCAGCGTTTTTCAACGATCGTGCAGAACGCGGAGACGATCCGGTTCGTCACGCCCGCCGGGGGCGGCCGGTCGGTGAGGGAGATTCGGCCTGGCGATGAGATCCTCTTACATCGCGATGAAGGCGGCCGGCACCTTGGCATGAAGATCCAGGAGACGATCGCGGAGCGCTAGGATGACGAAGGTCGCCGCCGTCATTGACGCGACGAGCATCGAAGAGACAGAGCGGCGGGCGAAGGCCGCCCTTCGTGGGGGCGCCGATCTCGTCGAGCTGCGGCTCGATGCGATCGCTCAGCTTGGCCCGGAGGACCTCCCGCGGCTCGCCCACGCCATCGGTCCTCGCGCCATCGCGACGTTGCGATCCTCCGCCCAGGGCGGCCTTGGCGAACCCGAGGCCCCTGCGCGTCATGTGCTCCTCCAGGAGATGTGCCGACTCGGTTTCCGCTACGTCGACGTGGAGATGGAGACGGATGCGGAGGACATCGATGGATACATCAAGGCAGCCTCGCGGCACCATCAGGACATCCTTGTGTCCCACCATTTCGATCGGCCCGTGGAGGTCCCCGACGTCGCGGACGCCCTCGAGGCATGCGTGGGCCTCGGCGACGTGGGGAAGGTCGTCGCCCCCGTGGCGGATGTCGAGCACGCGACCGAGTTCGTCGAACTGGCGCGGAATCAGGGTCTCCAATCCCGACGCTTCGTCCTCATCGGCATGGGCCAGGAGGGTATGCTGACCCGGGTCCTCGCCGAAACCGTCGGCCAGGAAATCCAGTACGCGATTGGGACCCACGCAGTGGCCCCCGGCCAGCTGTCCCTCGAGACGGCGACGCGACTCAAGGGAACCCCGCCCATCGTCCTCGGGATCGTCGGCCATCCCCTCGGCCACTCGATTTCCCCGGAGATCTTCGAAGCCGCACTCGCGGAAGCCCGACTCCCTGCCGTCTACCTCCCGTTCGACGCGGACGCCCACGGGATCGACGTCCTCCTTCACGCCCCGGACCGGCTGCGGCTCCGTGGCTTCAACGTGACGAGCCCCCACAAGGGAGCCATCGCGGACGTTCTCGACGAACTCAGCGGCGATGCGGAGTCCCTCGGAGCGGTGAACACGGTCGTCTTCGACGACGGGAGGTCGAAGGGGCACAACACGGATGTGTTCGGCTTCCGCATGTCCCTGAAGGAACTCGGCTTGCGCCTCGATGGGCGGACCGCCCTCGTCCTCGGGGCGGGCGGCGCAGCGAAGGCTACGGTCCACGTCCTTCTCGGGGAAGGCGCGACCGTCGACGTGACGAACCGGACGGCTGCGAGAGCCGACGCGCTCGTCGACGCGTTCGAAGGGCCGGTGGATGTGATCGAGAGGCAAGACCTGGCCTCCTCCGGGCCCTGGGACCTCCTCGTGAACGCGACATCCGTGGGCACGAAGGGCATCGATACGTCGCCTCCGGTCACCGAGGACATCATCCGGCGGGCGAAGTTCGTGTACGACGTCGTGTACAATCCGCCGGAGACGGGGCTCCTTCAGGCCGCCAGGAGCCTTGGGATCCCGGGCGCCTCGGGCCTCTCGATGCTCCTCCATCAGGCCGCGAAATCCTTCGAGCTATGGATGGGCCGGCCGGCGGCTTTCGAGACGATGCGCAGGGCCGCCCAGGAGGTCCTCGGATGACGGCTCGGGCGACCTGCTTCGGCGCGGGGACGATCGTGAACGCGATTGCGACGGGCCGAGGTGCAGCCTTCGGCCTCGCATTGAGGGCCAGCGCTATCGCCTCGGAACGCCCCGGTGGACGGGGCGTCGTGGTGGGCGTTCCCCCCGGGGTGGACCCAGCCCTTGCGGAAGGATGCGCCCGTCGCGTCCTCGATCGGAGCGGCCGCGAGGCCGGGCTCGACGTCACCGTGGACTCGGAGATTCCGATCTCCCGTGGACTGAAGAGCAGTTCGGCCGTCGCGAATGCCGTCGTCCTCGCTTCCGCGCGCGCCCTCGGGCAGGAGCTCGCGCCGCTCGAAGTCATCAACACGGGCGTCGAGGCGGCCATCGGAGCGGGAGTCACCATCACGGGCGCCTTCGACGATGCATGCGCTTCCTTCTTCGGCGGCGTTGTCCTCACTGACAACAAGGCTCGCAAGATCGTGAAAGTGGACTGCTTTCCCGCGGGCCTCATGGCTGTCGTCCGTATCCCGAGGAGGACGATCACGAAGGCCAGCCTCGCCGGCAAGGACTTCACGTCCGTTTGCGGGAAGGTTGAGGACGCCTACCGGCTCGCCCTGCGGGGCGACTACTTCCGTGCCCTCGAGCTGAACAGTGCGGCATATGCGCCTCTCTTCGGGATCGACGAGACGCCCGCCGTCCGCGCGCGGGCCGCAGGGGCCGTGGCCGCGGGCGTCTCCGGCACCGGGCCGGCCATCATCGCCCTCGCGAAGTCCGTCCATGTCAATGCCATCGTGCGCGCCTTGGACGATGGGGAGTGCGAAGTCCGCGTCGCGGCGTTGAACACCGTCAACGCGATGGAGGCGATCGCATGAGGTTCCGGTCCGCACCTTCCACGGTCCAGGGAGTCGTGCAAGCGCCGCCCTCGAAGAGCTACACGCATCGAGCGATCCTCATGGCGGCCCTGTCTGGGGGGCCCTCCCGTGTCCAGCGGCCGTTGTTGAGCGAGGATACGGAGGCGACCGTGGCAGGGATCGAGGCCTTCGGCGCGGCCGTTCGCCGCGATGTTCACGGTCTCCTTGTGCGTTCCAGCGGTCTCCGCACGCCCTCCACGGAAGTCGATGCGGGCAACTCCGGAACCACCCTGCGTCTGCTTTCGGGCACCGCGGCCCTCGTGGGCGGACCGACGATCCTCACAGGCGACGCAACTCTGCGCAAGCGCCCAATAGCCCCTCTCCTCGAGGGCTTGGAGGCCCTCGGAGCCCGCGCGCGTTCCTTTGCCGGGGACGGGTGCCCGCCCGTAGAGGTCCGTGGGATCCTTCGCGGCGGGGCCGTCGCGATTTCCGGCGCAATGAGTTCCCAGTTCCTCTCGAGCCTCCTGATCGCCGCTCCCATGGCCTCGGGCATGACGGTCCTCAGCGTCTTGCCGCCGATTCGATCGGAGCCCTACGTGGCCATCACCCTGGCGATGCTTCGTCATTTCGGCATCCAGGTTCAAGCGAAGGGAACCGCGTTCGAGGTCCGCGGGAATCAATCCTTCGAGCCCACGGACTTCATGGTCCCGGGAGACTTTTCCTCCGCCGCGTTCCCGCTCGTCGCTGCAGCGATTTCCGGCGGCGACGTAACCGTCGAAGCCCTCGATTCCTCCCTACCGCAAGGGGACCGACGCATCCTCGATCTCCTCTCGCAGTTCGGGGCGCGGGTGGACGTCTTCGAGGACCGCGTCCGCCTGGGATCCCGCGAGCTCGTCGCCCAGGAGGTCGACGTCAACGACATCCCGGACCTGTTCCCGGCCCTCGCCGTCCTTGCGACCCAGGCCAAGGGGGTATCGCGCTTCGTGAACGGCGAGCACCTGCGGTTCAAGGAGAGCAATCGAATCGAAGCCACGACCGCCTTCCTCAAGGCCATGGGAGCGGACGTGACCCCCGCCCCGGACGGGTGTGTTGTGCGCGGGCCCTCGCGGCTCCGCGGCGCCTTTGTGGACTCCCGGGGAGACCACCGGATCCTCATGGCCGCGGCGGTCGCAGGCCTCGTCGCGGAAGACGCGGTGGAAATCACGGACCCTTGGTGCTTCCGCGTCTCGTATCCCACGTTCCTCGACGACTTTCGCGGCCTCGGCGCGTCCATGGAGGTCACATCGTGAACACCTTCGGCGCCCGATACCGCACGACGATCTTCGGGACGAGCCACGGCCCCTTCGTGGGCTGCACGATCGAAGGCCTCCGGGCGGGGACGAGGATCGACGAATCCGTCGTCCAGGCGCAGCTCGACCGCCGCCGGCCAGGTCAGAGCCCCATCACGAGCCAGCGGATGGAGGAGGACAAGGTCGAGTTCTCCCACGGCCTCCGCGACGGCGAGGCCACAGGGGAGCCGATCGTCGCGATCATCCGCAACACGGACGTTCTGTCCAAGTCCTACGCGGACGTTGCGCGCGTCCCGCGGCCTGGTCATGGGGACTTCACGGCGCGGATGAAATACGGAGGGAAGAGCGACCTGCGAGGTGGTGGGCAGCTCTCTGGCCGCATGACCGCACCTCTCGTGGTCTCCGGCGCCGTGGCCCGACAAGTCCTCGCGGGGATGGGAATTCGGTTCTTCGCTCACGCTGCGCAGATTGCCGGCATCGTCGCGGGACCGGTGACGCCGCAGGAGATCGAGGGGAACGTGGAACGGACACCTGTGCGCTGCGCGGACCTCGAGGCTGCAGACCGCATGGTTGCAGCGATTGAGGCCGCCCGGAAGGACGGGGACAGCGTTGGCGGCATCATCGAGGGCATCGTTACCGGCGTCCCCGTCGGTGTGGGCGAACCCTTCTTCGATTCCGTGGAGTCGACCCTCGCCCACCTCTTCCTTTCGATTCCCGCGGTGAAGGGCGTGGAGTTCGGCGCGGGCTTCCGCGCCGCGTCGATGCGCGGGAGCGAGCACAACGACCCCTTCGTCCTCCGGGACGGCAAGGTCGTTACATCCACGAATCACGCCGGAGGCGTCCTCGGCGGTATCGCGAGTGGCATGCCCATCACCTTCCGTGTCGTCGTCAAGCCGACCGCGTCCATCGCGAAGCCGCAGCAGTCGGTGGATCTCCTGAGGATGGAGGAGGCCGAGGTCGTCGTCAGGGGCCGCCATGATTCATGCATCGTGCCTCGGGCCGTCCCCGTGGTCGAGAATGTCGCAGCGATGGGGATCCTCGATCTGATGCTCCTGGGGGGGTTCCTGTAGGCGACGGCGAGGCCTTCCTCGCTGTCCCCGCAGACGGCCGCAAGCCTTCGAGCTCGCCCTCCGAGGCCGCACCCGTTCCCATCCGCGTCGCCTAGTCGGAGACCGCGGATGTCAGTTCGACTTCCTCGCCTTCCTCCAAGGTTGCGGCGAGGATCCCCCAGCGCCCGATGGCCTTCACGATGTCATAGCCGCTCAGGATCCCGACGACTTCCCTCCCGTTGAAGACGGCCAAGTGGCGCAGGTTCGCGCGCTTCATGAGGCGTGCTGCGTACGCGACGGGCACTCCCGGCGTCACCGTCACCAGGGGTGCCGTGGCCACGTCCCGCACCATGGCGAGGGTCGGGTCCAGTCCATCGGCGACCGCGTCGACGATGTCCGTCGACGTGATGATGCCGAAGGGGTCCTCCCGGCCCTCGGGGCGGACGACGAGGCTGTTCACGCGGGCATCCGTCATGCGCTTCGAGGCGGCCTGGAGCGTGGCGTCCTCGGAGATTTCGAAGACCTCCGTGGACATCGCGTCCCGGACCTTCACGTATCGGGCCATTGACGCCAACAGGGTGCGCGGCAGGGAAAACTCCTCGGTGCGTACAATATGTGCTGTTCCTCCCAGACGAGGGCGGATAGCTCCTTGCTCGCTATCCTTTATAGAATGCGGCGGCATGCTAGCACGCTCCGCCGCGCCCCGGCGGAACCCGCAAGGCGGACGATGATGGACATTGCAGATCACGATGGGGGTCGGCGCCCCCCGAGGCCTAGGGGTCGCCCCGTCCCGGGACGCGACCCCGTGAAGGTTCTCATCGTCGACAACTACGACTCCTTCGTCTACAACCTGTACCAGCGCCTTGGGGAGTTGGGAGCCAACCCGATCGTCGTGCGGAACGACGCGATCGCCGTGGAGGATTTCGTGCGGCTCGCGCCCGACGCAATCGTCCTCTCGCCGGGTCCGGGTCATCCTGCGAAGGCCCGCGACTTCGGCGTGTGCGCCGACGTCCTCCGGGAGTTGAGCCCGCACACCCCGACGTTGGGCGTGTGCCTCGGCCACCAAGGCGTCGGCGCGGCTTTCGGGGCGCGGGTGGGCCACGCCGCGTCCCTCCTCCATGGGAAGGCGAGCCTCGTCCGACACGATGGGCGAACGATCTTCGAGGGACTGCCCAATCCCCTCCTTGTGGGGCGGTATCATAGCCTCGCGATCGAGCGGGACTCGATTCCGCCGGAGCTGGAGGTGAGCGCGACCTCGAAGGACGGGGAGATCATGGCCGTGCGGCATCGTCACTTCCCGATCGAGGGAGTCCAATTCCACCCGGAGTCCATTCTTACGCCGGACGGACCTGCATTACTCAGGAACTTCCTCCAAGAAGCAAGGGCCCGGCCCCGCGGCCGTCGAGGTCTCGCCCGTCCCTCAGTTACTTCCTCTGTTCCTCGAGACAGCAGTCGGTAATCGCGACCCCGCTCCGGGTCGTCCGGACCAGGATCGAGTTCCCTGTGCGGTTCGTGACCTCGATTCCCTTCAGATGAATCGTTTCTTTCGGCCGGACTCGGATTCCTGACGCCTTCCCCATGCCCGCCCCAAGGCGTTCCGTCGGTGAGAGACCACGGGTTCAAGCGTGCCGGAAGGCAGCGGACCGAATCCGCCCGCCCTGCACCTCAAGGTGCACACGGTATGGACGGAAGCTCCTCTGCCGTTGCCCCATCAACCGCACGAGGGCGTTCACGCGCTCTCCCACCGCCGAAATCTCCGCAATCTCGATTCGGCCCGGGCTCCGGTAGGTCAGGAGGGATCCCGCGATTCGCCGGAATCCCCGCTGGGGTGGGCCGGGTTCGTAGGAGACGGATGCGTCCGGAGTGAAAGTGTCCAACGCGTCCACGAGCCGTCCATCGTGAAGGGACTGCAGGAAGTGCCGTGCCACTTCCGTGGGGATCGGGGTTCCGACTTGAGGGGTTTCGAGCGTCATCGCAGGCGCGCGACGTCGTCGAGCGGCCTTATCCATTGCCCACGGGAACTCCGTAGGTCTATGAGGTCCTCGGGTGACCCGGTTTGCTGCACTGCGCCCCGGGGTGGTATATTCCCCCTCGTACCCTACGGAGGATACTTCGGCGAAGCGGATAAGTAGGGTCCTCCATAGGTCTCATCGAGGAAGCTCCGGGGACGGAAAGATTGACTCCGGTCCCCGGAGCGTCCGCCCTTCTGAGTGCTGTACGGCCGATCGTCAGGTAGAGCCGCGGGCGACGGCGTGGTTGATGGCCACCTCGGCGATGTCCACCGCGTAGCTCGCGGCCCGATCGAGGCTGTCGATGACCGCGGCCAAGGCCAAGAGTTCCTCTCCTTTCTTCGTGGCGACGTGGTGAGAGAGGCCCTCGATCTTCTTCTCGTGGCTCCCCAGGGCGTCCAAGGCGGCATTCGCCCCGTCGATGTCCTCGGCGAACAATGCGTTGAAGGACTTGTCCAGGATCGAGATGGCCGAGTCCCGTGCAGCCTCGATCTCTTTCAGGATCCTCGGGTCGAGCCCCTTGACCGCAAGCACCGGAAGGCTGCGGGCGATCCGTTCTGCATGGTCCCCGATCCGTTCGAGGAGCTTCGCTACGAGGCGTAGGTTGTGGATTCCCACCTTGCCCTTCTCTTCGAGTTCCGACGGAGGGCCTGCGTGGGAGAGGTGGTATTGCTTCGCGACCAGCCAATACAGACGGTCGACGTCTTGGTCCCGTTGGGAGACGTCCTTGGCGAGGGCGTCGTCTTGGGTCCTCAAGGCGGCCACGGCATCCTCGAGCATGGCCCGGACGGTGAGGTACATCCGTCGAAGACCCTTCTCCGCGCTGAGCTCGGACGGGTCCGAAAGATCCTGCAGGACCAAGGCGTTCCGGGTTTCCTCCATGATTTCTGGCCCGATGACCATGCGGCAGAAGTCCCGAGCCACGTGCCGAACGAACGGACCCTTCTCCGGGGGGAAGCGGATCTCGATGAGGCCGTAGCCCGTGATGTACGCGCCAATCAGCTTACGAAGGAGGTGATCCCTCTGCTCTTCCGCCTTCTCCTCGAAGACCTTCCTCAAGACGGGCGGCTTCTCGGCAGGGCGCGGGCGGACGGTCACGGCCCCGTCCCGTTCGGTGTCGAGGAAGACGGTGTCCCCCGCCTTCAGGCCTGCGGCGAGGACCCAGCGCTTCGGGAGGGAGACGACGTAGGTCGATCCCCCGGTGAGCTGCAGCTTCCTTCCTTCCATACGAGGACCTTCGAGGACTTCAATGGCCTATATAGCTATGAGCGTTCTCCCGATAATCTATATAGACCGTCGTGTGACAACGGAACTCAGCGGAGCCTATGGGGGGAAGCGACATAGAGCCCGGGCTGCGTCCGTCCGGCCGGAATGACGTACGAGGGAGTCGTACAGGCACGAAGGAATCTGTGAGACTATGGCGACATCCGAAGAAAAGATTGAACGGCGGGAACCTCTTCCGCGGCGATCGCGGTCACGCAGCTTATGGATCGTGGTCGCGGTGGTGGTCCTCGTAGGCGCTATCCTTGCCTATGGCGCCATGAGCGGTTGGTTCACTGCCTCGAGCCAGAATCAGGGAACGAGCATCACGTTGGTGGGCGCAGGCGCGACATTCCCATATCCACTGATCGCTCAGTGGTCGAGCGCGTATCATGACGCGACGAACGTGCAGGTGAACTACCAGAGCATCGGAAGCGGTGGCGGGATTCAGCAAATCACGGCGAAGACGGTGGACTTCGGAGCTACTGATGCACCTCTGACCCCTGCGGAACGCGCGGCCGCGCCGAATCTCCTCCATATCCCCGAGACGATTGGAGCCGTGACCTTCGTCTATAACCTGGCGGGCGTGCCCACGGGTCTGAACCTTACCGGTCCGGTGATCGCAGACATCTTCCTCGGAACGATTACGAAGTGGAACGATCCCGCAATCGTTGACCTCAACCCAACCACGAACCTGCCAGATGCGGACATCTTCGTCGTCCACCGGTCCGATGGGAGCGGGACGACCTTCGTCTGGACGGACTACCTGTCGAAGGTAAGCACGGCGTGGCACGATGGTCCCGGGAAGGGCAAGTCCGTGAACTGGCCCGTCGGGCTCGGAGCGAAGGGAAATGAAGGGGTCGCGGGCGTCGTCGCGGGCAACGCGAATGCCGCCGGCTACGTCGAACTCGCGTATGCGTCCATCCAGAAGATGTCCTTCGCGAGGGTGAAGAACCAGGCGGGCAACTTCGTTCTGCCCACGCTGGATTCCACGGCTGCTGCCGCGGCCGCTGCGGCCCCAACCCTGCCTCATGGGGAAGAAGACTGGGGGAACGTGTCGATCGTGAACCCGCCGGGCGCTGACAGCTACCCGATCGCGAGCTTCACCTACTTGCTGGTGTACCGCGAGCTGAATGTGTTGGGAAGCTCGATGACCCAGACGAAGGCGAAGGCCCTTGTGGACTTCCTGTGGTGGGTGATCCATGATGGACAGGATTACTCCGCGGCCCTCGTGTATGTGCCGCTTCCGGCCGAAGTGGTTGCCCTGAACGAACAGACAATCGGCCTCGTTACCCTCAATGGGCAGGCCCAGCATACATGAGGACGGGAGCGATTCGAGCCGCATGGTCCGAATGCCATGGAGAGCCCTTGGTCGCCGAACTTCCGGCACGACCTTGGGCGACTCCCTTTTCCAATCTTTGGCCTCAATTGTCGCCGTCGGACTGCTGGCTCTCATCGCCCTCATCGGAGTCATCTTGGCCCTTGGCTCGTATGATTCTCTTCGGGCATTCGGGCCTGGGTTCTTGGGAGGAACCCAGTGGGATCCACGGCCGCCGGAGGAGTATGGGGCGCTTCCGTTCGTCTATGGGACCCTCGTCACGTCCGCGTTGGCCCTGCTCTTCGGCGTGCCGGTAAGCTTGGGCATCGCGATCTTCCTCTCCGAACTCGCGCCGAACTGGCTACGGGTACCCCTGACCTTCCTCGTCGAACTCCTCGCCGCCGTCCCGTCCGTCGTCTACGGCCTTTGGGGAATCTTCGTCCTTGTGCCTGTGATGCGCGACAACGTGGAACCCATCGTCCAAGCGATCCTCGGCTTCCTCCCCCTCTTCCAGGGAACGGCCATCGGGATTGACAAGTTCACCGCAGGGGTCATCCTGGCGATCATGGTCATCCCCACGATTTCTGCCGTCTCCCGAGAAGCCCTCCTTGCCGTCCCCCAGAGTCAGCGGGAGGCCGCACTCAGCCTGGGGGCGACGCGTTGGGAAGCGACTCGGATTGGTGTGCTGTCCTACGCCCGTTCCGGGATTTTCGGTGCCGTCATCCTCGGTCTCGGTCGGGCGGTTGGTGAAACGATGGCAGTCACGATGACGATCGGGAACCGCAACATCATGACGACATCCCTTCTCGACCAAGGTCAGACAATCGCGAGCTGGATTGCCAACAACTTCACGGAGGCTGGTCCTCTTGAGCTCAGCGCCCTCATCGAACTCGGCCTCGTCCTTCTCCTCCTCGCCTTCTCCATCAACGTCGTTGCCCGGCTCATGGTCGGTCGAGTCCTGCGGGTCCAAGAGGTGGCCGCATGAAGCTGCGGTTCGATCGCGACACCCGCCGCCGATGGAAGAGCCACGCGATCAGTGCCGCCGCCCTCGGATGCGTGATCATCGCCCTCATCCCCCTCGTGAGCATCCTCGCCGAGGCGACAAGCCGCGGGCTCCATGCGGTCGGGCCCGCGATGTTCACGGAGAACCAGCCGCCTCCTTGCAACCCGGAGACCTCGGCAACTTGCTCCACCGGCGGAATCGCGAACGCAATTCAAGGAACCCTCATCCTCATCTCCCTCGCGGCCCTCATTTCCCTCCCGGCGGGCGTCCTCACAGGTGTCTACGTCTCCGAGTACGGGAACAACCGCCTCGGCCGTACCGTGCGGTTCTTCACGGACATCCTTACAGAAATCCCTTCCATCGTCGTCGGAATCTTCGTCTACACCCTCCTCCTTGAGTCCGCGAACCTCGGCTGGGTGGACGTCCGGCTCGTGTTCAGCACAATCGCGGGCGTACTGGCCCTCGCAGTCATCATGGTCCCCATCGTCGCCCGCACGTCGGAGGAAGCGCTCCGCCTCGTCCCGACGGCGACCCGCGAGGCCGCCTTGGCCTTGGGGATCCCGAAGTACCGCGTGACGCTGCGGATCGTCCTGAGTTCGGCGAGGAGTGGTCTCCTAACGGGCAGCCTGCTCGCGGTCGCCCGAGCCGCGGGGGAAACGGCTCCTCTCATCATGACCGCCTTCGGCAATCCATTCGGCTTTCAGGGTCTGAACCAGCCGATTGAGGCCATGCCACGAATCATTTTCTACTACGGAATCAGTCCCTTCCCGAACTGGCAGGAACTCGCCTGGGGGTCGGCCCTGGTCCTCGTCCTCCTCATGCTCTCAATCAGCGTGGTCGCGCGCGTCCTCCTTCGGAGCCGTTTCGGCGTGCGGGGGGTGCCCCGGTGACCGTGAAGGTTCGTATGGAACACGTTTCGGCATGGTACGGCTCGAAGCAAGCCCTTGAAGACATCACCCTCGACTTCGAGGAACATGCCGTCACCGCGATCATCGGCCCCTCGGGCTGCGGGAAGTCCACCCTCATCCGCGTACTAAACCGGATGCACGAGACGGTCCCGAAAGCCCGCGCCGAGGGCAAAGTCCTCTTGGACGGTGAAAATGTGTTCGAACAGGACGCTGTGTCGGTCCGGCGACGAATCGGCATGGTCTTCCAGAGGGCGAACCCTTTCCCGACGATGTCCATCTACAACAATGTCGCCGCGGGCCTGCGCCTCAACGGGGTTCGCAATCGGGACACGCTCGACGCCACGGTGACTCGCAGCCTCAAGCAGGCGGCCCTCTGGGACGAGGTCAAGGACGATGTGGACGGCCCTGGGGTCGGCCTCTCCGGCGGCCAGCAGCAGCGCCTCTGCATCGCTCGGGCCTTGGCCGTGCAGCCGGAGGTCATTCTCATGGACGAGCCCTGCTCCGCCCTCGATCCCATTGCGACCGCGAAGATCGAGGACCTCATCTTCGACCTCAAAAAGGACTACACGGTGGTCATCGTGACCCATAACATGCAACAAGCGGCGCGAGTGGCTGATCAGACCGCGTTCTTGTACCTCGGCAAGCTGGTTGAGTTCAACACGACTCGCGAGCTCTTCGAGAGGCCTCACGAGTCCCTGACAGAAAACTACATCACCGGGAGGTTCGGCTGATGCCAGAAAAGGCCAAGCGGAAGGCCCTCGGCCTAGGACTGCAGAGATTGAACGAGAACATGGTGACCATGGCCCAGCTCAGCGAGCTCGCAATCCGAAAGGCGATCGAGAGCCTGTCCCGGTCCGACCCAGGTGCCGCGGACGAGGTCTTCACGCTCGATCAGGAGATCTACGCCCTCCAGGACGAGATCGAGGGGACCTGCGTCGAGCTGATCGCCCTCCACGCTCCCGTGGCCCGCGACCTGCGCATGATCACAACCTCCCTGAAGATCACGACGGACCTGGACCGCATCGGCCGGTATGCGAAAGACATCGCGGAGGTCGCCCTCCAGTTCCAGGGCCGGCCCCCTCCCGGGCTGGCGGACTTGGTGAAGATCCCCCGGATGGCTGAGATCACGATCGACATGGTCGACACCGCCATCGAGGCCTTCGCGAAGGGAGATGCGGAGTCCGTGCGGGACATCATGGAGGTCGACGATACCGTCGACCGGTTCCATGACGAGGTTTTCCAGGATGTCGTCCAGTCGATGGCCGAAGGTCGGCTCGAGATCGCCGCGGGCGCCCGGTATATCCTCGTCAGCCGGCATCTGGAGCGCATCGCCGACCATGCCGTGAACATCGGCCTCCGTGTGGTCTACATGGTCACGGGCGAATCCCTCCCGCGGATTCGCGCGGCGGACCGCGCGAAGCGAAAATCGGGATGATCCTCATCTCCAGAATATCTCTATAGATTCCGCGTGTACTATAGAATCTGTGCAGTACCTCTATAGCCTGCACGACGCCTTCCTTGCGCAATGAAGAGACTGAAGCAAGAGGAAGCCGGGGAGGACTTCGAGTCGTGGAAGTTCCACCGCTTCGAAGTCGAAGAAACCCACCAAGCGGAGTTCGCCCTGAAGTAGAGACGGACGCCCGCTCGGTGAACCATTTTTCGTTTTCGAATTCCATCCGTGCCGCGGGGTCCGGGGCTCTTCACGCCGTCGATGCTTGTTTCACGTATTCTGAGTACGCGCAATAGATGCACACCTTGACGCCGTCATGGCCTTCGGTGTGATTCGATGACGCGCGCAGAGACCACGCCCGCCGCTGCTGCCGCGGCCGTGACGTGCGTCCATTGCGGGAAGGTGTGCGAGCGCATTGACGAATATGCCCTCGATATCGCCGGCCGGGAGATCCTCTTCTATGCGGACCGATGCCCGAACTGCCGGAACGAGTACGTGAACGCGCCCGAGATCCTCCGTAGCGACGAAGAGCTCCTCCAGGAGTTCCAGCCGGATGCGACGGAGCTTGGCGCGTATCGTAAGGTCCTCAATCTCTCGAGCCGCGACCGGGAGTTCCGTCGCCATGTGGGATACAAAGTCGCCGGCACGATCCTGTGGTACCTCCTCGAGGAGGACATGGCCGACGTCGTCTTCCTCGCCCACCAGAGCGCCACCGAGGAGCCCGTGATGGCGTTCACGAAGCGTGACCTGTACGACGCGTGGCATATCAGGATGGGTCAAGGTCGAGCCGTTGTCACGGGGTACAACTTCCGCGCGAACCTCATGACCCTCTCCCAGCTCCAGAGGTTTGCGGACGCGGATCGAGGGCTCCACCCGCGGGTCGCCGTCATGGGGCGTCCCTGCCAGGTCTACACCCTCCGGAAGCTCCTCTGGGATCGCTTCGTCCCCGGGTACGAGATGGTCTTTGGCCTCGGCACGTTCTGCTACGGCAACTACGCCCCGGGAGCCTGGGGCGGGGAGAAGCTGCGGGAGATTCTCGGCTTCGACCCCCTGGAGATTCGGCACATCCGGTACGTCGGTGAGGAGCTCGTCTTCACCCCCTCTGCGGGGGAGCCGAGGCGTTTGGCCCAGGAAGACGTCGCCGGGCTCGTGAACGCGAACTGCCTCCAGTGCTACGACTTCACGGCGAAGTTCAGTGACGTCTCCGTCGGCAGCCTTGGAGGGGACGAGCCGTTCGAGGCAGTCCTCCTGCGGACGGAGCGTGGCGAGATGGTCGTTGGCCAGGCGATTCGAGACGGCTTCCTCGCGACCTCGGGCCAGATCTATGGCAAGGTGGACGTGGCCGAGGACGAGCAGCGCACCCTGGCGTACCTGAACGCCATGGTCGGAATCAAGCGGGAACTCACGGGGAAGCTGCGCTGAGGCTTTCGACTTCAGAGAGGGGGGTCACACAAGCCGCGCAATCGCTGCTCAGTGGGAATGCGCGTGGGCGCGGTGGCCTTCCTGGGCATCCGGCGCGGCCTCACCCTTCGGATTGAAGCTCTGGCCGCAGCCGCACGTGGACCAGTTGTTCGGGTTGCTGACCATGAAGCCGCTCCCCGCGACGCTCTCCACGTAGTCGACGCTCGAGCCATCCAGGTACTCACGGCTGTTCGGGTCGATGACGACCCTCACCCCGTTCGCTTGGAAGACCTCGTCGCCCTCGTGGATTTTGTCGTCGAGTGCGAGTCCGTATCGGAACCCGGAGCAGCCGCCGCCGGCGACGTACATGCGGAGGTACGTGGTCTCGACGGTCCCGTGCTTCGCGATAAGGTCCTTCAGTTTGGTGACCGCGTTGTCGCTTAGAGTGACCTGGAACATCGCTTCACCGGGCCGAGATGATTACAAGGATAACCCCGTTATTTAACCCTTTGGCGTTGGTTTCGCGACAACGAATGAGAAGGTCACTCGAGGTCCTTCCCCATGTACCGCCGTTCCGTCTTGTACCCATGGATTTCGTACACATGCCGTGCCCTCGGATTCGTCTCCGCGACCTCGAGCTTGATCTTCCTGTAGCCTTTCGACCGCGCCCATCCGTTCGCCCAGTTGATGAGGAACTTCCCGATCCCCTCGCCGCGGTGCCCTGGCGCGACCCAGACGTCGAAGACGAAGCCATGGGGTTCGTGGGTCAGGAAGCCTCCCCCTTCCCCAAGGAGGAGGTAGCCGAGGACCGTTCCCGCGGCGTCCTCCGCGATCCACGCCTCCGTCCTCGCGCCTTCGATGTAAGGGGCGAGCTTCCGCCGGAGTTCCTTCTCCCAAGGCGCGCGGTCAAGGCGCTTCTTCTCGGCCTCCGGTAGATCGTCCCAGACGGTCTGCAGGGTCGCCGCCCAGATGAACTTGTAGTCCGCCTTCCGGCCGCGGCGCATCTGGATGTCCACGGTCCTCTCGCGTTCCCGAGAGTGGGCCTTGGGGATGAAGATGTCGTCACCGGAGCGGGTGGCGCGCCGCGGGGATACGTCGGGTCTTCATGTCGTACAGGTCCCAGCCTGCAGCGGCGAGAACCAGCACCACGAAGCTGACCCATGTATCCAGGTTCCACGCGACATCCGCGGGCAGCGAGAGGGCGACGCTGGCCATGAGGCCTGCGAAGGTTCCCCAGGCCATCAAGCGTGAGCGCACGGAGTTGTAGGGCAGACCCGCGTAGCGCTCGAGGGCCAGGGGCAGGAGGACGAGCGGACCGAGGATGGCCGCGAGGTATGCCACGATCGTAAGGGCGAGGGTCACGAGCTCCATGCTATGTTTGCCATCGCTCCACGGCCGGAAAAACGCATCGCTCTCTCCCTGAATTCCCGCGAATAGACAGTCGGCCCGACTAGCCTTTATAGTCCCGCCCTCATTGCAACGCCCGTGCTCCCCTCGCGCTGCTTCCGATGCGGCGCCGTGAGCCGCGAGGCCCTCTGCGCTCCGTGCGTCGACTACCTCGTCGCGTACCGTCCCCTTTGGCTCGACCCCTCCCTACTCCCCGGACCGTCCCTCCTTGATCTCCTGGGCCCTCGGGAGGCAGCTCTCCTGTCCGCGGAAGGTACTGAGCTCGAGTGGAGATCCTCCCCTCGGACGAGGACCGCGGAGGACGCGATGCGCCTCATCGATCTCTTGGGTCTCGAGTCGGAGTCCCATCCGATTGTGAGCGTGGGGGATGCGGAAGTTCTCCATGGATTCCTCGGGGAAGGCCGGCGTTCCACCCCAAGAGACGCAGGGGCGCGGGAGGCCCTGGCGGCCCTGTACCGCTTCCTGGCGTCCCGCGAGTGGATGCCGTCCCATCTCGCGGAGGAGTACCGCCTCCGTGCGCGGGCCCTGGCCCGAGTTCCCGAGGAGGAAGCGGTTCGTGTGGCCGTGGCTCGGATCGAGGAGTTCGCGGAGGAACCCGCGAAGCCTAAGGCGGAGATCCTCCCACGGCCCGAAGAGGAAGAAGTGCCTCCCGTCATCCCTGCGGCGCCGGAGGAGCTGGAAGCCCCCCTCCCGCCACCGGAGTCGATCCCTCCGGAGCCCTCCCCTCCCGAACCGACGCCGGAGCGTGAGCCCGGGAAGCCTGTCGAGGGAGGCCCTGTCGCGCCGCCCGCGCCTGCCCTCGACCTCGCGCGGGTGAAGGAGGAGATCAAGAGGGAGCGGAAATCCGTGGAAGCCTGGGTCCACGAGCGGACGGAAGCCATCGCGACCAAGGAGGAAGCCCTCCTGGAGCGCGAGCAGGCCCTCGAGACGAAGGCCCAGGAGATGGAGGAGCAGGTGAAGGCCCTCGAGGCCCGCCTCCTCGCGGTCGAGAAGGACGAAGCCCGGCGGGAGGTCCTGCGGTTCCTGGCTTCCGTACCCGGGATGACGGAGGACGGGGCGAACATGATCGCGACCGCGTTCCCGGACATGGCCTCCCTCCTCTCCGCGGACGAGCGGGCCCTCACCCAGTGCCGTGGGGTCACGGCGACCCTTGCCCGCGCGATCCGCTATGTCCTCGTTCCCGGGGAGGTCGATGAGGAGCAGCGGGCGATCGGCCTTCGGGAGGAGGCCCACGCCTTCCTCGAAGAGGGGGACTACCGTGCGGCCTTGGCCTGTTACGACCGCCTCCTCTCGGAGCGACCCGAGGATGTCGGCGTGTGGTTCGAGAAGGCGCAGGTCCTCGTCCTTCTGAGCCATCCTGAGGACGCCCTCCAATGCTACCAGCGCGTGATCGACCTCGATCGCCGCAACCGGCAGGCGTGGTTCGAGCGCGCGAATCTCCTCTTCGGGATGGGCCGGCTCGCGGATGCGGTCGATGCCCTCCGGGAGACCTTGCGGATCGACCCTTCGAAGTCGGGGGACATCGCTCTGAAGGCGGAACAGCTCCGCCGGGATCGTCACGGAAACGAGGCCGCGATCCTCTTCCAGGCGATCCTCGACGTGGAACCGGAAAGCCCTCGGGCGATCCTCGGCCTCGCGGACACCCTCCTCGACCTCGGGGACACCGAGGCCGCGGAAGGCCTCCTGACGCGCGCCCTTGGGAAGGGAGCCCACAACCCGCCGATCCTGTTCCGGAAGGGCGAGCTTCTCCGTCAGAAGGGCCGCTGGGGAGCGGCGGTCCAGTTCTACAACCGGACGATCGCCCTCCAATGGGACCACGCGGACGCCTGGATGGCGAAGGGGGAAATCCTCCTCGAGCACGGCCGGGCCCAAGAGGCCCTCGAGTGCTTCGACCACGTCCTCCAGGTGGACCCGAAGCGCGGGGAGGCGTGGGCTCGCAAGGCCCTGGCCCATCGGGCGATCCATCAGGGGAAGGAGGCCACGGAGGCGCTCCGCCGCGCCATCGACATCGCTCCTGACAATCCCGCGGTGCTTGCCGCGAGGTCTGTCATCGAGGCCCGAGAGCCCGCAGTGCGGGAACCCGAGGAGGAGCTCGAGGAGCTCCTCGAAGCCATGGAGCCTTTCGAAGAGGAGGGCGAAGAGGGAAAGCCATCGGAGCCCGAGGTCCCGCCCGAGGGAGCCACCGAGAGTTTCGCGGAGACCTGGAAGGCCGCGGTCGAGGAGCCGGAGGAGGCCAAGCCGGCGGCGATCCCTGCGGACTTCAAGTCCTTCGTGGATTCCATCGAACCGGAGAAGGAGGACACCCACGTCCTCGTGCAGCTCGCGGAGCTCGCCCTCGAGAGCGGCGACGCGGAGATGGCTCTCCTGCGGTACCGACAAGCCGTGGACCGCGACCCGAGGAGCGCCGATGGCTGGACCGGCATAGGCACCGCCTTGCAGCAGCTCGAACGGTACGAGGAGGCCTTGAAAGCCTACGACCGTGCCCTCGAACTGAACCCGGAGCACGAGATGGCGAAACGGTGGCGGGAGACGTGCCTGCGGCATCTCGGAAAGGGGGCGACCTCGTGAGCGCCCCTGTGGCTCCGGAGAAGGGGCGATTCCTCCCCAGTGTGGACCACCTTGAGACTGCGATCCACAACGGGAAGCGGGCCCTCGACGCGGGCCGCTTCGACGATGCCCTCCGAGAGTTCAACGCGGCCCTGCGGCTCAAGCCGGAGTACGATGCGGCATGGATCCTCCGCGGCACGGCCCTGCGGCGGTTGGGCGACCACGACGGTGCACTCCAGAGCTTCGCCCAAGCCCTCAAGTCCAATCGCGAGTCGGAGGAGGGCTGGATGGGCCTCGCCGGGATCCTCCACGACCTGTCCCGGCACAAGGAGGAAATCGAGGCCTACGACGAGCTGCTCAAGCTCCGTCCGCGCCTCGCGGAAGCGTGGATCAACAAGGGCGCGGCGTTTCACTCTCTCGGGGACTTCGACGCGGCCATCGCCTGCTATGACGAAGTCCTCTCCTTCCGCCCGGAAAGCGCGGCGGCATGGAACAACAAGGGCGCGGCCCTCCTGCGCCTCGGCCGCGAGGGCGAGGCGACCCGCTGCTTCGAGGAAGCCCTTCACTTCCACCCGGACTTCTTCGATGCGATGGTGAACCGTGCGTTCGTGAGCCAGAAGCGGGGACGCCACGGCGAGACGGTCCTCTGGGCGAATCGCGCCCTTCGGATCAAGGACGCCGGCTGGCTGTGGTACGTGAAGGGCCTCGCCCACCTGGCCCTCCTGGAAGCGACCCTAGCGATCACCTCGTTCGAGAAGGCCCTTGCCCTTGGTGCGAACGCGAAGGAGGCAAGGAGGGCACTGCGGAAGGCGCGGGCTCTCCGGGAGAAGGTCGATTTCTACCGCGGCGTGTACGAATGCTTCGGAACCCACCTCGACGGCGATCCGGGGTGCGCGGAGTGCGAAATCGTGCCGCGATGCCGGGAGGTGACGCGGTGAGCCTCCCCTCCGTCGCGGAGGTCGAGCACGCGGATTGGCCGACCCTGAAAGGGATGTGCGAATCCCTCGGGCTCAATGGGAAGGGCCGCAGCGACGTCGTCCGCTCGCGCGTCCTCGAGTTCGTTCACCGTCACTCCCGGCCCCAGGCTTGGAAGCCCAGCACCCGAACCCAGGCGGCACTCCTCAATAGCCTGGGATTCACGGATCCGGCGATTCGGCTGTGGGAGTCCGCCATCGAGTTGGACGCCCCCGCCCCGTGGATCGGCCTCGGGCGAGCGCAGCTGCACGCCGGGGAGCTCGAGGAAGCGGTCAAGTCTTTCGACCGCGCGGTTCAGATGGACGACGCCGTCGCGTTTCTCCATCGCGCGGAGGCTCTCGCTGCGGGAGGCGACTTCGATGGCGCGATTCGCGCTTGCGACGCCTTCCTCGTCGCGAGGCCCGGGAACTTCCGAGGCCTCCTGTTGAAGGCGGGATTCCTCGCCCGCGGTGGGTGGACCGATGAGGCGGCGTCCGTCCTGCGGAACGCTTTCGAAGCCCATCCCCAACTGGGAGAACTCTGGCGGGGACTTGGGATCCTGCTTCTGAAGGGAGGCCGTGCGGAAGCCGCCGCCAAAGCCTTCCACGAGGCCGTCCGCTCGAGTCCTCGGGATGTGGACGCCTGGGTGAACCGTGGGGTCGCCTTGCTCCTCCACGGGGAGCGCCGGGAAGCGATCGGAGCGTTCCGGGAGGCCCTCGAGGCCGATCCTGCGCAGGCCACGGCCCTCGCGGACCTCGGCGTGGCTTACCTGCGGGGAGGCCAGGTGAAGTCCGCCGTCGTGAATCTCGAAAGGGCCGCGAGACGCGCAGAAACGCCCCAGATTCTCCTCAACCTCGCCGGCGCCCAAGAGGCGGCCCAGGAGCATGCCGCGGCCCTCGAAACGTACCATCGCGTCCTGCGGCTGAGGCCGCGGGATCCCGAGGCCCTCGCGGGTCGCAAGCGCCTTGAGCCGCGGAAGTCGAGGAAACAACGTGCTCGGGCGATTGTCCGGCGGAAGCCGAAGCGAACCTCGGCGAAGGGAGGTCGAGGGACGAAACGAAAGGGACGTCGCGGCTCTCGGAGAGGTCCACCGAAGCGGTCTAGGAAGGCAGCGACTCCGAGGCCGGCGAAGGCGAGGAATCGAAGGGCCCGTAAGGGCTGAGGGCCCGCGCAATTCTCAAGCCAGCATGCCCCATTGGGCGACCGTGTCCCTCCGGCGAACGGAGCACGCGGGCGTCTTCACCGACGGGTCGTGGCTCCACACGCGGAACCTTGTCCCCGGCGTGTCCGTCTACGGCGAGAGGCTCTCAAGGGAGGGCGGCGTTGAGTACCGCCGGTGGGACGCGGACCGGAGCAAACTCGCGGCGTACCTGAAGAAAGGCGGACGGGTCTGGCCCTTCGATGCGACGTCCTCGGTCCTCTACCTTGGGGCGGGGAGCGGAACGACCGTGAGCCATCTTTCCGATATCTGCGCGGAGGGCGCGATCGTCGCGGTCGAGATTTCGCCGCGCGTTTTCCGGGATCTGATCGCGGTGGCCGGGAGACGGCCCAACGTGGTCCCGATCCTCGGGGACGCCTCCCAACCCGCCTCGTACCGCGCGCATGTGGCCCCCGTGGACGTGCTCTACCAGGATGTGGCCCAGCGAGACCAAGAAGGAATCTTCCTGAAGAACGTCGAGTTCCTCCGCCGCGGCGGGATCGGTTTCCTCATCGTCAAGGCGCGATCCGTGGACGTGTCCGCGAAGCCCATCGACGTGTACGCCCGGATTCAGCGGGAGCTGTCCAATCGCGATCTCGAGGTCCTCGACGTCCGTGCCCTCGACCCTTTCGAGAGAGACCATGCCGCAGTGGTCGCGCGTCGCGGAGCCTAATCAATCTTAAATAGACGGGCGCGGTATGAGGCGCCCCTACCAGGGACGATCATGGCACGCCTCCATGCGAGACGCAAGGGGAAGAGCGGATCCACGCGCCCCTTCCTCAAGACGAACCCGGAGTGGGTCGCGATGGAGAAGGGCGAGATCGAGGACCAGATCCTCCGCCTCCACCAGGAAGGGCTCTCGTCGGCCGCGATCGGCGTGCGCCTCCGGGACGGCTACGGCGTGCCGAACGTGAGGCTGGCCACGGGCAAGAGCATCGCCCAGATTCTCAAGGCGAAGGGCGTGAAGTCGGCCCTGCCTGAAGACCTCTCGAGCCTCATCAAGCGTGCCGTGTCCCTCCAGGCCCACCTCAAGGACCATGCGAAGGACCTGAGCAACAAGCGTGGCCTCCAGCTCATCGAATCCAAGATCCGCCGGCTCTCCCACTACTACAAGGAGCGAGGCGTCCTGCCCGCCGACTGGGACTACTCGATCAGGCTCGCGGAGCTCCAAGTGAAGTAGGTGGTTCATGGCCAAGCGCCTGGAAGACCTGGCGCCTCCGGGCCTGCTCGAGCGGGCCCATCGGGCCACGAACCTCCTTGAGAGCGTGTCCCGCGTCCGCCTGCTCTGCCATTACGACCCGGATGGCACGGCCTCCGCGGCCATCCTGGCGCGTGCCCTGATGCGTCGGGGAAAGCGCATCCACGCGACGATGGCCCACGCCCTCGATCGGGAGACCGCGGACCGCGTGCGGAACGAGCCGAACGAGCTCCTCATCGTGAGCGACATGGGCTCGGGGCAACTCGATCTCCTCGAGGTCATGCCCTTCCCCGTCATCGTCCTAGACCACCACAAGCCGCCGCGGGACACGGATCGCATCATGCATGTGAACCCCCATCTCTTCGGGATCGACGGGGCGCGGGAGATGTGCGGCGCCACGACATCCTGGCTCTTCACCCTCCTCTTCGACGAGGCGAACTGGGATCTCGCCGGGCTCGCCGCCGCGGGGGCGATTGGCGACAAGCAGGACGTCGGCGGCTTCACAGGACCGAACGCCGCGATGTTCTCGGAGGCCGTGGACCGACACGTCCTCGTCCCCGAGAGACGGCTCGCCCTCCGGGGCCGCCCTGTAGGACAGGCACTGTCCCTTTCGATCTCACCGTACTTCAAGGGCCTCGGCGGGCGACCCGAGGCCGCCGAAGGCTTCCTTCGATCTGCGGGCGTCGATCCTCAGACCACGACCCGGGAGATGGACCCGGCCCAGCGGCGTCGCCTAGCCTCCGTCCTGGCGACGAGGCTCGTCGAGCAAGGCGCCGCCCCCGAGGCCCTCGACGCCCTCGTCGAGGATGCCTATTGGATCGAGCCGGAGGGGATGTACGCCCAGGAGCTCGAGGCCTACATGAACAGCTGCGACCGTCTCGAGCAAATGGGCCTCGGGATGGCCGTCGGCCTCGGAGACCGCGAGGCCCTGCAGAAGGCGGAGGTCCTCCTCGACCGGTATACGGAGCATGTCCTCGGGTACCTCCAGGCTCTCGAGACGGATGGCCTCTTTGCGAAGAAGAACGTCCAGTTCTTCTATTGCGAGGAACCGAGCCTCGCCGGATCCGTCGCGGGCGCAGGGATCCAGTTCTATTTCGACCAGGCGAGGCCGGTCCTCGGCCTGAGCGTGATGGATGGGCAGACGAAGGTATCGGCCCGGGGCACCCGGGCCCAGATGGCCCGCGGGATCGATCTCGCCGTCGCGCTCCGGGAGGCCGCGGACGTCCTCGAAGGGAGCGGCGGCGGTCACAACATCGCCTCGGGTGCGACGATCCCGAAGGGCAAGGAGGAGAAGTTCCTCACCCTCGTGGACGAGATCGTCGGCCGTCAGGCCGGTCCCAAGGCCGATTAGCGGTCCAGGAGCCGGCGGTTCAGCGCGTAGACGTCGAGGGCCTTCCGCACGTCCGCTTCGTCGACGCTCTCGAGGAACCGATCGAGGCGAGCGAAGTCCAAGGGCTCGAAGCAGTCGGGGTCCACGGGCACGAGGACGATCGCCTGGCGAGGCATCACGTACTCGTTCACGTGTTCGACGAAGAACAGGGTTTTCATGAATCCGAGGTTGTTCGTGATGAACTCGATCCCGTCGAGCAGGATGAAGCACCCCTGTGGGTGGTTATCGATGAACTCCTCGATCGTCTTCGCGATCGTTCCGATCGCCGTGGGATCGTAGCAGCTGTCTCCGGGGCTGTGGGAGATCCACCCGAGGACGACGGACGGGAGGCGGTGCCGCGCCTGCACCTTCTCCGGATAGATACGCGTGAGGCAGAGGCCGGGGCTCCCTTGGCTCACGAGGTGTTCCAGGAGGCGGTAGCTCGTATCCGACGCCTTGCCCTTGATGAGGTAGCACGTGCCGGGGTCGAGGTGGTAGGGTTCCTCCAGGTCGCCATGCGCACTTTCGGAGGCCTCGGGCATTCGAAAGCCTATCCCTATAATCTGGCCGACGTGACCATTTCAGCCTTCGGGCGCAATTATCAAATCGGGGCGGCCGAGGAGCGGTCGCCCGAGGTCATCATCGGGAGCGTGCCCCGCGGGGCTCACGGAACGTGGTAGGCGGATCAGTACGTGTCAAGGAGCCGGCTGACCTCGCGCGCCTCGAGGTCTGTCTTGAGCTGCGGCGACTCGAGGACCCTGATGTTCCGTTCGAGGAGGGCGAGTTCCTTCTCCTCGAGGGTCTCCGGGCTCACGGGAAGGAGGACGATCGCCTGTCGCTGCATGATGAACTCGTTCACGTGTTCAACGAACATCAGGGTCTGCAAGAAACCGTTGTTCACGATGAGGAACTCGAGCCCGTCGAGAAGGATCACGCCCTCGCCGTTGTTCTCCTCGACGAAGCGCTCGATCACCTTGGACAGGGCGCCGAGGGCCGCGGGGCTCTGGAAGTCCTCCCCCGGGGTGTGGCTGAGCCAGACGATTCGGATCCCCGCGAATCCATGCTCCCTTCGTACCCGCTCCGGGTACTGCCGGGTGATGATGAGTCCGGGTTGCTTCTGTTCGAGCAAGACTTCGAAGAGGCGATAGCTGACCTCGGGCTTCTTCTCCTTGACGAGGTAGCAGGCCCCTCTATCGATGTCCATGGACATCCCAGATCTCAGCGATCCGACCTCTGAACCCACAACTCCTTCGTGAGCGTGCACCCATCCCATAATCCTCCGAAAATCGGTCAACGTCTCTTTAAACTGCGCTCCAGATTATCACATAGGACCTTCGACGGGATTTCGGGGAGGGAGATGAGGGTTGTCTTGCCGACGACCCCTTCCCCGCTTAGTTTCGTGTCGATGAGGCCGAGGGCGTCGAGGTCCCCGACGTACTTCCAGAACTGGGTGTGGGCCCGCGCCTTCTGGCCATACTCCTCGCAGACGAGCTTGTACGTATCCTCCGCGTCGCCCATCGTGATCTTCGCCTTCTTGCGGATCTTCCTCGCGATCGCGAGGAGGACCAGCTTCTTCGGCACGTCGAGCTGGCCCAGCCTCTCCTCCACGTCCGTCGGATGGACGTGGGCTTTCGCCCCTCGGACGTGCTCCGGGGCGACCTCCTCCTCGCGCTCCTCGTCCGCGAGCATCCCCGCCTTCTCCAGGAGTTCGATCGCATACCGCGCGTCCCCGAACTCCGAGGCGACGTCCGAGACCATGTCCATGATCTCTGCTTCCACGGTGCCCGGATGGAACGCCAGCTCGACGCGGTTCTCCACGATGTCTCGGAGTTCCGTCCCATCGTACCGTGGGAATTCGACGACGTTCGAACGACGGAACGTGCTCAGGGCGGCAGCGTCCATGTACTCCAAGGCGTTCGGCCGCTGGGAGATGAGGAGCATGGAGATGTTCCCCTTCGCGGCCGCGCTCTCCTCCGCGATCCGAGCGAAGGCGTAGATGAGATCCGCGCCGCTCTTCTTCAGGAGGGCATCGACCTCATCGAGGATCACGATGAAGTGGAGTCGGTTCTTCTCCAAGTGTCGTCGCAGACTCTCCAGCTTCTCCGGGATTGAGAAGCCCCGCTCCGGAAAGTGGGGGTCGAACCTCCGGACGAGAGCGAGGAGGACCGAGTCGTCCCCCATCCGTTGGCGGCAGTTCACGATGGCCCAATCCACCGCCCGGCCCTGTTCCTCCGCGTATCTCTTGAAATCCAGGCAGAACCGCTTCGCGCTGTGGGTCTTCCCCGTGCCTACGGGGCCATAGAGGAACGCGTTGCTCGAGGCCCCTGCTTCCACGACGGGCCGGAGGAGGCTGAACAAACGCTGCATCTGCCTCTCCCGGTGAATCATCTTCTCGGGGAGATAGTCGAAGGAGAGTTTCCCGGGGTCTTTGAACACGGATGGCCCGGCCCGGAGAGACACGGATGCTCCATCGCGGCCCCGTTCAATAAACCCTTTGCCCCGGACGAACCCGAGGGCGATCATTCGCAACAGGATGGGGACCGTGACGGATCGCCGCGGCCTAGGTGGCGTCCTTGACGACCGTGCTGCGCAGGCGTCGCGCGTTAGGCCGGCGAACCCGCAACGTTTATCGTCGCGCGGCCGGATAGCACACCCACTATCCATGGTGGAGAGAAGCGACGCTGGCTCCGAAGTCCACCGCGACGGGGATCATCGGCTCGAGGATCGTCTCACGAGGCTGCGTCCGAAGGAACTGCGCGAGATGGCCAAGCGTCACGGGATCGAGGTCCTGGGGATTCGCAGGAAGGCGGACCTCGTTGCGGCCCTCGCGGCGAGCCCTGCCGCCCGGGAGATCCTTCACGAGCTGGGGGGCGAAGCGAAGGAGAAGAAGGCGCGATTGCAGGAGGACCTCGCGGCGACGCTCTCGGCGATCCGTGAGGCGGCGAGCATGGGCGCCGCGGTGCGTTTCGCCGAGGACGCGTGGAAGGCCGCCGCCGACGCCTTGGAGGAAGGGGACCTGGATGCGGCGAAGGAGAAGCTGGACCGGACCGCGCAACGCATTACCGAGGCCCGAGACCGTCGAATCCGGGAAATCGAGACCACGATTGCGACGGTCTCCGAGCACATTGCGCGTGCTCACGGTGTCGGGGCGGACGCCCCGGAAGCCGCACAGCTCCTCGAGAATGCCCGAGAGACCTTGGCCGCCCAGGAGTATCAGCGAGCGGACGACTTCGTGGAACGGGCCGAGCGTGCGGCGATGCAGGCCCAGCGGATGCAAATCGAGCGGGCCCTCCAGTTGCGGGAGGATCAGATGGAACGCGCTCAGGCGATCATCGCCTCCTGCGAGCCCCTGCTCCAAGAAGCGGAGTCCTACGATCTCCAGGTGGCGGAGGTCCGCACCCTCCTGAGGCAAGCGAGGGATATCCTCGCGAAGGGAGATTATGTCGCAGGCCTGACCTTCGCGCGCAACGCTCAGGAAGCCGCCTACCGTCTTGAAGCCGAAGTCGAGGAGGAACGCCGGCGGCGGGGGATCCTGAAGCCCTTGCCCGGCGTCTGTGGCGCGTGTGGGTCGACCCAGTTGCTCTTCTACGAGGACGGACTGGGTCGGTGCGGGTTGTGCGGCAGCGAGTTCCGGTGGCGCGAACCGTTTGGCGTCCGGGAGCGCGTCAGAGAGCTCCTCGGTACGTAGGCTGCCCGACGTGACGGAAGAAGCCGCGGAGGACGTCCCCGCGGGTTACGATCCCGACGAGACGGTCTCCGTCCACGACGGGGATGCGGTGGATCTTGTGCTGGACCATGAGCCGGATTGCTCGCTCCACATTGTCCCCCGGGCCGACCGCGTGAATCTCTTTCGTCATCGCGTCTTGGACCAAGCGGTTCTCGACATCCTTGAACGCGGCGATGGCCTCGCGCTCCTTGATGATCTCCACGAAGGAGATGCCGAACGTGATCTCCGGGGGCATGAGCATCCGCAGTTCCTTGTGCTGCGTCTTCAGGGCCTCGAGGATGTCGACCTCGCTCAGCATCCCGATGAGCCTGCCCGTTTCATCGACGACCGGACATCCGCCAACGCTCTCGTCGGCCAAGGTGATCGCGGCCTCGCGCAGGGTCGCCGTCGGCTTCAGGGTGACCGGCTCCTTTGCCATGACGTCGCGGACTTGCATGTCTGTCCCCCGACCTGCGGCCCTATGAGTACACCCCCTCAATAGCTTTTTACTCGGCCCCTATCTTCCCCGCGCAATGTCCCGCCCCGCCCTCCTCCGTCGGAAGGTGGAGGATATCGACCTCTCGAAGGCCTCGGCCCTTGCGAATCTGGTGCGGCAGATGGATGCCGCGGGCGGTTTCACCGCCAAGAAGATCGCCACGGGCGTCGGAATCCTTCGGACGATGTTCTCACGATCGGGATGCGTCACCTTCTTCTCCTTCCCCGCCGCCCTCATGGCCACGGGCGTCCGCGGCGTCCTTCGGCATCTCGTTCAGCACAAGCTCGTCGATGTGGTCATCACGACCTGTGGCACCGCGGACCATGATCTCGCGCGTGTCTGGGCGCCCTACTTCCACGGCGAGTTCGAGATGGACGATGCGGAGCTCCACCGCCTCGGCGTGAACCGCCTCGGGAACGTGCTCATCCCGAACGAGTCCTACGGCATCGTCTTGGAGAAACGGCTCCAGCCCATGCTCCAGAACCTCTACGCCTCTGGGATGCGCAGCCCGTCCACGAAGGATCTCCTCTGGGAACTCGGACGGCGAGCGGACAGCCGGGAGAGCCTGCTGTGGTGGGCTTGGAAGAACCGGATCCCCGTGGTCGTGCCCGCGCCCTTCGATGGGGCCGTCGGCTACCAGCTTTGGTCTTTCTGGCAGGAGCACAAGGACTTCCGTATCGATCTGTTCCGTGACGAGCAGGATCTCATGGACCTCGTGTACACCGCAAAGGAAACGGGCGCGCTCATGGTCGGCGGCGGGGTTTCAAAGCACCACACGATCTGGTGGAACCAGTTCCGCGGAGGCCTCGACTACGCGGTGTACATCACGACGGCGCCGGAATGGGACGGGAGCCTGAGCGGCGCTCGGGTGCGAGAGGGGATCTCATGGGGGAAGGTGAAGGCTTCCGCGCCGCAGATCACGATTGAAGGGGATGCCTCCGCGCTTCTGCCGATGATCGTCGGGGCCGCCATCGCGAACCGGAAGAAGGGCCGATAACTCACTTCACAAGGTAGTAGCCGGCGGCCTTCTCGCGGGCACGGCGTTTCGCATAGCCCTTGGCCTCGAGCTCTTGGAGTGCGGAGAGGACCATCCCTTTCGGCATTCTCGCCATCTTCGTGATCGCATCTGCATCCCGCATCTTCTCCTCCGCCGTGATGCCCGCGGATTTCATCGCGTCGTAGACTTTGCCGGCTCGATCCGAAACATCCTCGGGGGCCATGCGCTCATCCCCTGCGTCGGCGGGGAAGCCGGCAGGATGTTAATAAGCTTGCCTTCCATGGGTTGGCCGTGCGTCGGGTCGGCGTCTGCAAGGACCGCCTTGCGGAGGCCTTCGAGCGATTCGGTCGCGTGACGATCACGAAGAAACATGTCGTGCTCTCGCCCGCGCATCCCGTCTTCCGCTCGTCCGAGCCAAGTCCGTTCTGGTCCGCGGGTGGGTTGGTCCACGACGGCCGCGGCCGGGTCCTGCTCCTCCGCCATCTGCCCTCGAAAGGCTGGGGGAATGCCTGGCTCACTCCCGGAGGTCAACTCGAGGAGGGAGAAACGGTTCTGGAAGGATTCGAGCGGGAGGTCCAGGAGGAGGCTGGCCTCGGGGTCACGGGTCCCGTCCTCACCCGAATCATCCAACAGAACCTCACGGACGGGCGCCGGACGCGCCATGGGTACTTCGCTCAATTCATCGCGCGGGCGCGGACCCTCGATCCGCACCCGGGATCGGACGTCGCGGAAATCGGCTGGTTCGATCGCCTCCCTGATTCAATGGACTTCCGAGAAGACTACGTCGAAGACTTCGAGCGAGTCCGCGGCCGTGGAAAAGGCATTTCCGGCGCAAGGTTTTAGCGAGCAGCCCCGTTCCCGAAGGATGCCATGGCCCCCCGGAAGCTCGCGCTCGTTGTCGTGGATATCCAAAACGACTTCTGCCCCGGAGGCGCCCTCGCGGTGCCGGACGGGGACAGGGTCCTTCCGCGGGCGAACCAGGCGATCGAGATGTTCGAGCGCCGCGGCCTTCCGGTCCTCGCGACCCGGGACTGGCATCCTCGCGTGACGAAGCACTTCAAGGAATTCGGCGGCGCGTGGCCCTCTCACTGCGTTCAGGGCACGAAAGGGGCTCGCTTCCATCCCACCTTGCGATTGCCGAGGAACGTCACCATCCTGTCCAAAGGCATGGACCCAGAACAGGATTCCTACTCCGGCTTCCAAGCCCTCACGTCGAACGGCCGGGACCTCGAGTCGGTCCTCCACGACCTCGGCGTCGACGAGGTGTTCCTCTGCGGCCTCGCGACCGACTATTGCGTGCGGGCAACGGGCCTCGACGCTCTCCGTCGCGGAATCCGATTGCGCGTCCTCGAGGATGCGATCAAGGGCGTGGACATGCGGCCGGGGGACTCGGAGGCCGCGATCAAGGAGCTGAAGCACGCGGGCGCGATCTTCATCGAGTCTCGCGGCATGGCGAAGCTCCTTCCGCCCGTCGTGGCCGCGCGATCCTGATGGTCACACCTCCGGGAGGCGAGCTGTCCCCTCCGGGGATCTACGGAGGAAGACTGCCTGATTTCTCGCGTCCACTAGACGGGCCCTGGCCAGGCGCCCCCCGTCCAATCCGATTCAGGGTGCGAGCATTCATCAGGTCCATCATTGGGTTCGCGAAACCGCCTTTACATAGGGTTAAATAGCGTGACCGCCATGCGTCAGACAAATTCGCGTCGCCCGTCAGACGCATCCCCGGGGACCTCCATGCCGCAGGAATCCCAGCGTGTGACCATTCGCATCCCGCCGGAGAAGATCCAAGCGCTTCACCAGCTCGTGAAGAGCGGGGACTTCTCGACCATCTCCGACGTCATCCGAGCCGCGATCGACCGCTTCATCGATGTGAAGTTCGCTCCCGATTACATCCGCAAGCTCATGATCGAGCTGCCGAAGGGGAATGTGGTGGACCTGCAACAGCTCGTGAAGTCGGGCGACTCCGTGTCCGTGGAGGACGCGGTCCGAAACGCGGTCCGTGAGTACGTCCGACGTCGACTCCACAAGGCCATCGAGGGAGTCGAGCGCTGAAGGCTGATGGCCAGAGGACCCGCATCCCTCCCCCGGGGTGTGGGCCGCGGGCGGTCGGCTACCGCCGACCCGACCAAAGGGATGGGACGCAGGGATGGGGCTCAACACCGCCGAGCGCGCCGGGAACCAGTCGTTCCTCGATTCCTTCGCCTTCGGGCGGCCCAAGGTCCTCGTGATCGGCTGCGGAGGCGGTGGCGGGAATTCCGTCTCCCGGTTGCATCGCCTCGGGATCCACGGGGCCCGGACCCTCGTCGTGAACACGGACGCGGTCCACCTCGATTCCATCCAATGCGACCGGAAGCTCCTCATCGGGGCCGGGGTGACCCGCGGGATGGGCGCCGGCGGTCGCCTGGAGATCGGCGAGCGCTGCGCGGAGATCGCCGAGGACGAGCTGAGGAACCACATCGGCGACGCCGACCTCACGTTCATCACGGTGGGCCTCGGCGGAGGCACGGGAACGGGGATCGCCCCCTACATTGCGGAACTCGCCCAGGCCGCGGGGAGCGTCGTCATCACCCTCGCGACCACTCCCTTCCGGGCGGAGCGCGGCCGGATGAAGAACGCTGCCGCAGGGATCCAGCGCCTCAAGGGCGTGTCCGACAGCCTTGTCATCCTCGACAACAACCGCCTGCTCGACCTCGTTCCGAATCTGCCCGTGGAGCAAGCCTTCGCCGTGATGGACCACCTCATCAGCGAGGTGATCAAGGGGGTGACGGAGTCCATCACCCTGCCCTCCTTGATCAATCTCGATTTCAACGATGTCCGCACGATCCTCCAGGGCGGCGGCACGTCGACGATCTTCTACGGCGAGAACGCCGAGGACGACCCACGACAGGTCGTTTCGGAGACCCTCGGCAACCCGCTCCTCGACGTGGACTACAGCGGCGCGCGAGGTGCGCTCATCCACATCAGTGCAGGCCCGGGCCTGCGTCTGAGGACGGCCCACGAGGTCGTCGAAGCCCTCACGGAACGGATGCGGAGCGACGCGAACGTCATCTTCGGTGTGCGGGTGGATCGCAAGTATGAGGGCATCATCCGCGTGCTCACGATCATGACCGGCGTGCGCTCCCCCATCCTCGAGTCCATTGCGGAGCCCGTCGCCCTTGCCGACGACCCAAGCCTCGCGATGCGTGAGGTCTCCATCCCGATCCCGATCCCCCCGTCGTTCCTTCGGAAGCCCTGATCGCACCTGGGCGGACGGTCTCCTCGATCCGTCGTGGGGCGCGAGGCCCCAGGGTAGCGTCGCCGTTCCCTCAGGATTGCGGCGGGGGCGGGACCGGCAAGGGCGCCTGCGCCAACGCCGGCGCGGCCGCGGCGGCGTCTTCCTCGAAGGCCTGCGTCAGGTGTTTCGGCTTCAGCCGCACACGGATCGTCTCCGGCTTCGGCTTCACGAGGTTCCAGCCCGCTCTTGTGATCATGCCGCCGGCCAAGACCATCGCGAGGTACATGCCGAAGGTCAGCAGGACGATTCCGACGGGAAGGAGGATGTCTGAGAAGTCGAAGTTGATGCCGGAAATCTGGGAGGAGGGATCAAGGGCGCTCTCTCCGGACCGGGTCTGGGTCGTGACGATCTCAGCTTGGGCGAAGGCCCGGCTCTCCTTGCCGTTCGAATCCCGCACGATGAGGGACACCTGGTAGGGCCCGGGCGCCGAGTACACATGGTTGCCCGGGTTCGAGCCGCTGGACCGGGTGCCGTCGCCGAAGTCCCAGTTCCACGACGCGATCCCCGCATCCCCCTGTTGGGAGGTGTCCTGGACCGTGAGGTTGAGGCTGTTGCTGTTCCAGGCAAACGAAGCGGACGGTCCTTGGGCCTGCGCCTGCGTGTCCGGCATCTGGTCTTGGAGGAACGAACCCGGATGCGTCGCCAGGGCGAAGGCTTGGGAGAAGGAGAACAGGAGGATGCCAATGCCAAGGGCGAGAACGCCAAGGCCGAGGATCAGTTCCATCGTGTCGCGCTTCAGGAGGACCACCGGGGCCGGGAGCCCCCCGGCAGGGGGATAAAGGAGCCGAGGCCATTCTCAGAATCGAGAACTGGATTCCCGAGGACGGCTCAGCCGCGGAACGTGGGCCGTGCGCTCACGGAGATCGGCTCGGCAAGAGACTGGAAGGGTCGTCCCGAGGTTTCTGCGAGGATCGCCGCGCGAATCTCCTCGTAGGTCATGTCCTTCTGTTCCTTCGTCGAGCGAACCCGGACGTTGACGGTGCCCGTTCCCATCTCCTTCTTTCCGAGGACCGCGATGTATGGCACCCATTCTTTCTCTGCGCGTCGGATCTTCTTCGCAAGGGTGTCCCCCGTGTCGTCGAGATCCACGCGGATCCCGTCGAACTTGGACAGCAAGGACCGCGCGGCCTCGAGCTGGTCCTCGCTCACCGGCACGATCCTCAGCTGGGTCGGCGAGAGCCAAATGGGAAGCATCGGCGGTCGCCCCGCTCGCTTGTCCGCCGCAGCCTTCTCGAGGAGCGCGTAGATCACCCGCTCGATCGCCCCGCTCGGCGAGAGGTGGAGGATGTACGGGTTCTGCTTCTCCCCCTTCTCGTCCGCGAAGGTGATTCCGAACCGCTTCGCGTTCTCCGTGTCGATCTGGTCCGTGGTCAGGGCCGCGGCCTTGTCGTTCGCGTCCACGTAGTTCCATTCGTACTTCAGGACGAAGTAGAAGAACTGCTCGGACCACATCTCGACGAGGATGGGCTTACCCCAGCGTCTCGCGTAAGCCTTCACGAAGTCCGCGTGGTCCCTCCAGAACGCCTCCGTCACGCGCATCCCGACCTCGAAGTCCTGGGGCATGCGGAAGCCGCAATCCTTGAGGAGTTCCCAGGCGACTTCGAACCGGACCATCATTTGATCCATCGCCATTCTCACGTCAGAGACGAGGGCGTGGCAGTCCGGCATCGTGAAGGCCCGCAGCCGGCGGAGGCCAGCGAGCTCCCCTCGTTGCTCGGCCCGGAAGGAATACCGGGTGAGTTCGTAGAGGGGCAGGGGGAGCTGCTTGTACGAGATGACCATGTCCTTCATGATCAGGAATTGGCCGAAGCAGGCGCTGAACCGAAGGAAGGCCTTCTTGTTCGGCGTCTGCACGACATACTGCCGGGCCGGGAACCGGTTCAGGTAGGACTTGAGGGCCGGGTGCTCGAAGTCGTACATGACCGGGGACTCCACCTCCATGGCCCCGTACTCGCGCACGCGCCGCCCGACGAAGTCCTCGAGGAGGCCTTTGATGAGGCGACCCCGGGGGTAGAACCGCAGGTTCCCCGGATCCGATCCGGGCTCGTAGTCCACGAGCTCGAGCTCCTGCATCATGCGCACGTGGGGCGGCTCCTCCTTCACCTCGCGGGACTTCGCCATTTCGTATTGGGCGAAGCGCCGCAAGGCACCGTGGTCCTTGAACTCGAAGCCGCCGACCTTCCCTTCCTTGATGGACAGAGGGTGGAGACCCCCCTCCGTGTCGAGGATGTACCAGCGGGAGATGAGCCTCTGCTCCGCCTTGACCGCCTCGGACACTTCGTCCTTGGCTTCCGCCGCGGTCTTCGCCTCCGCGACGATCTCGCGGGAGAGCTCGCTCAAGGGGTGGCCCTTCACGCTGACCTGGAAGGACTTGTAGTAGCCGAAGGGGGTGGCGTGGACCTCGTAGCCCTTCCTCGTGAGTTCTTCTCCCAGGGCGGCGAGGATCGCCTGGGCGGGCTCGGGCGCCGCGAGATCGGAGCTCAGGTGGGCGTACGGATAGAGGGCGATCCGTTTCGTGCGGACCTGGCCGGCCACATCCTCGATGTTCTTCGCCGCTGCCCGCGCAGCCGCCTTCGGGCCCGCCTCGTCCCGTCTCTCCGCGCTGATGAAACAGACGAGGGCTTCCTCGACGCGCCCGTGTCTCCGCTCCTCAGGCAACTCTCCGACGGACTTGAGCGCTTTCCCGGTAACCTCGTATTCGAGGTAGTCCACGTGGAGGAAGAGGACACGCATGCGGCACGGCCCAATCCCCTGAAGGTATAAAGCATCTGCCCACCGGGAGCTCGGGCCCGGGCACGCTGAAATATCCAAGGGGCGATGGAGGGGTGGTGACGGCGAAAATCTGGAAGCATCGCACGGGCGAAATCGTCCTCGACCGGACGCGGATCATGGGCGTACTCAACGTCACGCCGGACTCGTTCTCCGATGGCGGGCGCTTCTTCGAAACCGAGGCCGCGATTCGTCGGGCTGTGGAGATGGCGGACGAGGGCGCGGACGTGATCGACGTCGGCGGAGAGTCCACGCGGCCCGCCTCGGAACCCGTGACCGCAGCGGAGGAATGGCGCAGGGTGTCGCCGGTCCTCGAGGCCCTTGCCCGCAAGGTCGACATCCCCTTGTCCATCGACACGCGGAAGCCCGAGGTCGCGGAACGGGCGATCCGCGCGGGAGCGGCGGTCGTGAACGACGTCACGGGCTTTCGGGATCTGCGGATGGCCCGCATCGCCGCGTCCGCCCGCTGCGGGGCCGTGATCATGCACATGCAGGGGGAACCGAAGACGATGCAGGAGAACCCGCAGTACGCGGACGTCGTCCGAGAGGTCGTGGGCTTCCTTCAGGCTCAGGCGAGGAAGGCCATCGATGTGGGGCTGTCCGCCGAGTCCATTGCTTTGGATCCCGGCATCGGGTTCGGAAAGGGGGTGGAGCACAACCTCCTCCTCCTGCGGCATCTAGACGCCGTCGCCGCCCTCGGCCATCCAGTCGTCATCGGCGTCTCGCGGAAGTCCTTCATCGGCAAGCTCGATGGAGGATCGGAGGGCGACCGGCTCCCAGGGAGCCTCGCCGCCGCGGCCCTCGCGGTCACCCGCGGGGCCCACGTCGTCCGGGCCCACGACGTCGTCGAATCCGCGCGGGCCATGCGTGTGGTCGACGCGATCCTAGGCCGTCCGTGAAAACCTTTAATGCGATGAAGGCATTGGGTGGATAATGGTAAGCCGGAAGGCGATCGACTCCATCCTCGAAGATTACGAGGATCTCACCATCGCCACGGTCTGTTCTCATTCATCCCTCCAGATTTTCCACGGGGCACGTCAGGAAGGCTTCAAGACGTTGGGCATCGCAATCGGGAAGCAACCGAGGTTCTACGACGCCTTCCCCTTGGCGAAGCCCGATGACTTCCTCCTCGTGGATTCGTACAAAGAAATCGCGGAGAGGGCGGACGAACTGATCGCCCGCCAGGTTGTGACCGTGCCCCACGGCTCGTTCGTGGAGTACATGGGTGCGGAGCCCTTCGCGAACCTGCGCGTCCCCACGTTCGGAAACCGAAACGTCCTCGCGTGGGAGTCGGACCGGGAGAGCCAGAGGAAATGGCTCACCGCCGCGGGCGTGAGCATGCCGAAGAAGATCGAGAGGCCCGCGGACATCGACCGACCTGTCTTCGTGAAGTACTACGGTGCGAAAGGCGGCCGCGGCTCCTTCATCGCGAAGAACTACGAGGAGTTCAAGGCCGCGATCAAGCCGGGGATGAAGTACTCGATCCAAGAGTACGTCGTCGGCACGCGATACTATCTTCAGTTCTTCTACAGCCCAATTGGCACGGAGGGCTACCGCCTTTCCAAGGGAACCCTCGAGATGCTCGGGATCGATCGGCGGGACGAGGCGAACATCGACGAGATGTACAAGCTCGGCGCCCAGGAGCGCCTGCGGGAGCTCGACATCTACCCCACGTTCGTCGTCACGGGGAACATGCCCGTCGTCCTGAGGGAATCCTTGCTGCCGAAGGCCTTCGACATGGGCGAGCGCACGGTGGAGCAGTCCATGGAGCTGTTCGGCGGGATGATCGGCCCCTTCTGCCTCGAAACGATCGTCACGGACCAGCTTGAGTTCAAGGTTTTCGAGATCTCCTCGAGGATTGTCGCAGGCACGAACCTCTTCATCTCCGGCTCTCCGTACGCGGACATGCTCGAGCCAGGGATGTCCACGGGGCGTCGCGTCGCACGCGAGATACGGATCGCGCAGAAGCGCGGAATCCTCTCGGAAATCCTGAGCTGAGCCGGACTTCTGGGTCGGAACGAGGGCAAGGGCAGCTGGAGTTGCTCGAAGGGACGGCTTCCGTTGGTTTTCAAGATGGATAACACGGGCCATCCTTGGGGGAGGCGCGCTTCGCGTTTCGCCACGAGATTTCCAGGGGAAAACTCTTTTATGTCGTTCCCTGGGTGGGGCCCCCGTCCATGGCGGACGGCATCGACCTCACGACGATCATCATCGTCGTGCTCGTCATCATCATGACGATCGTCGTTTGGTTCGAACTGAGGTACTTGCGGAAATCCAACCGGAATCGCCGAGGTCGGGCGGCGAAGCGGGCCCAGGAGCTGCCGGACGAAGCCCACAACGCCCTCATCACGACCCGGGCCATCGTGTCCACCCTTGCTGACCGGAGTGGCATCGAGAACGAGGAGGTAACCGGCCTCATGCGAGAAGCCCAGATGGCGTACGATCGTCGCAACTACCGCGTGACGATCGAGCTCACGACGAAAGCGAAGGAGCGCCTCATGGTGCTGAAAGGCCAGCATGCCGCGAAGGGTGACCTCGCCAAGCTCGAATCCATTCCCGCAGGCGGCACGGCTTCGGAGGAGCCCACGACGAAGGAGCTCCTCCAGAGGGACTTCCCCCCCAACATGCTCCAGGCCCGCTTCTCGATTTCCATGGCGGAGTCGTCCGTCGAGGGCGGTCGCGTTGCGGGCCGGGACACATCCCAGGCTGAGACTCTCCTTTCCGCGGCGAAGGCGCGGTACGACGCGAAGGACTACTCCGGTGCCCTCACGGTGGCTCGCCAAGCGGAGAGGAGTGCCGCCGGGGAGACGATCGTCGTTTCCATCCCATCCGCGCCGGCCCCGCCCGTGCCTCCCGTGCCCGCGGACGTTCCCGAGAGCGAGGCCTGTTCCTCCTGCGGTGCCCCGATGAGGGAGGGGGACATCTTCTGTCGCAAGTGTGGCGCGAGAGTCGTCCCCACGAAGTGTCCATCGTGCGGGGCCGATCTCTTGGCGGACGATATGTTCTGCCGAAAATGCGGGACACGCATCCCCCGCTGACGCTCTCGAGATTCTGCGCGAAGGTCGTTCCCCTAAACCTTAATAGGAGTCGCATTCCATCCCTCCGCCAATGGCGATGGGTACTGACATGGAGCAGGCGCTGACCGTCCTCTACGGCGAGGACCAGGTTGCCGCGGTCATTACCCTGAAGGTGGACACCAAGGAGGCGGACCGGATCGCGACGGAGATCGCGAAGTTCGACGTGATCCAGGACGTGTTCCTCGTCACGGGGGACACGGACATCGTCGCGAAGGCCCGCTTCAAGAACTACAAGAACCTGAAGGACTTCGTGCTTACGAACCTCGCGCCTATTCCGGGGATCAAGGACACGAAGACCCTGATGGTGGTGACCACGTACAAGGAAGGCGGACAGGTGAGGTCGCAGAGTTGAGGTTCGACGTCGGGACCTGGAGATGGTACGATGGATGCGGAAGCGAAGCTGAAACAGGTGTTGGACGTCCTCGACTCCATTTCGGAGGACACCTCCGTCCCGAGGAACATCCGGCGCGGAGCCACGGACGCGAAGGCCCGGTTGATGAAGAAGGGTGAAGCCCTCGACCTGCGGGTCACGAGCGCGATCATGATCATGGACGATCTCGCGAACGATCCGAACATCCCCCTCCACGGTCGCACGCTCATCTGGAACGTGATTTCCCAGCTCGAGACCGTGACCAAGCCTTAAGCGTCGCCTGGGGATGCAGCCATCATGGCGGCCCTCGAGGCGCTTCTCTTCTACATCCTCCTCCCTGCGGGCGTCGCAGTCATCGCGTCGATCCTCCTGATCTCCGGCGCGGGAGAGACGTTGCGCGGGCCCTCGGCACACGCGTTTCCGAGTCAGGGGAAAGGGCGCCTCCCCGTCGCCATCGCCCTCGTCGCGGCTCCAATCCCCTTCGGTCTCATCCTGTGGTTCCTCGCGTACCCAGTGGCAGAGGCCGTCGATGGGAACACCCTCGTTCGTGCATCGGACGTGGGCCGCCTGGTTTTGTGGGCCTCCCTCGTTTTCACCTTCGCCGCGGCCAGCTCGACGATTTCTGTGATCCTCTGCATCCGTTCTCGGATGGCCAGCTTTCTTGGCTCCGACTTCGGCAGGGTCCTGCCGATTGCCGTCATCCCTTTCACGGGTGTGATCTTCGCGCTCATCCTCGACTTCCTGCTCCTCGGGTATCTCGTGGATTTCCTGCCCGGGGGACCCTCCAACTCCTTCGCGTCCGCCGCCGCGGTCGACTCCGCAGTCAGCGCGTTCCAAGCCTACGTGGTCGCCACACTGGCCTATCCTGTTGCGACGTTCGTTTCCAACAGGATCCGCGACCTGAGCACGCGGGGGTTCACTCGGGCCCTTCTCATCATGGAAATGGGCGAGCTCCCGGTCCTCTTGGGGCTCATCTGGGGATTCCTCGCGATCGGCGACCTAGGTGCCTCCGTCCCATAAGCGAATGGGAAAAATACCAGCGCGTCTCTGTGCCCAGGCGCGCGAGGCTAGTCTAATGGTAGGACAGAAGCTTCCCATGGCCCGGTTGCCATCAGGCCCTGGAGCTGGAAAGAGCTTCTAACGCGGGTTCGATTCCCGCGCCTCGCATCCGGGATTTCCATCTGACCCCATTCGAGCGTGGTTGTCTGACGATACCGCCAGGCTCATCTGCAGGTGCTCCCTCCCTGGTTTGATGGTCCGGACGATTCTCCTCACGGGCTACAGCCCTTACCGGAACGCCCCTGACCTCAACCCCTCCGGCGTTCTCGCGCGGAAGCTAAACGGGCGGCGCGTTTCAGGGTTCCGCGTCCACGGGACGCAGATTCCCGTCGCCGTCGAGGACGCCGCCCGAAGCCTGCGTAGACTCCTAGACGGAGTGAAGCCCGATGCGGCCCTCGCGCTGGGCGTCGCTCCGGGCCGAAGCGCGATTAGTGTGGAACGTGTCGCCTTGAACGTCCTCGACTTCCGCATCCCGGACAACCGAGGGAAGCGACACCGCGACCGGCCTATCCGCAAGGAGGGTCCCGCTGCCTACTTCTCCACGCTGCCCGTCCGGTCCATCCTCCTGGCCCTGAAGCGAGCAGGAATTCCCGCCGAGCTCTCGAGCACCGCGGGCACGTACCTCTGCAACTTCGCGATGTACACTCTGCTCGACGGCTTCTCAATGCGCGGATGGAAGGGTCCGGTCGGATTCATCCACATCCCGCAGGTTCCGGAAGCCAGCTTGGAGGAGCCCGTCAAGCCCTCCATGGACTATCGGATCGCGGAGCGCGCCGTCCTCATCGCTCTCGGGGTGATCGCGAAGGCTACGCCGCGCCGGCCTTCGACTCGACGCGGGTGACCGTCATCAGGATCTCTGCGATTCTGCGGAGCCGCGCCGCGGCGTCGGGCATCTCCAGGAGGGCCTGCTTTGCGTCGTCATCGATTGGGAGGACCGCCGCGATGCGATAGGGGAGGACCTCAGGGTCGATTGCCTTCCAGGTTTCGTCCGCGATTGCCTGGCCCGCGAGTTCCGCGGATTCGAGGAACCTCTCGAACATCCTCGCGACGGCCTCTGCAAGGCCGGGATCCAGATTCCCCATCGGCTCATTGAGGAAGCGGACCTGCGCTTGGAGGAACCGGCGGCTCCGGTCCAGCCCCAGCACCTCGAACCGCCGTCGGCCTTGGACCACGACATCATAGCGGCCATCCCGGTACCTCTGGCAGGCGATGACAGCGGCCTCCGTGCCAATTCGGTGGGGGGTCGCCGATCCACCGACCTCCTCGCCTTCGAGGATGAGGCACACCCCGAACGGCTCATCGTGCTCGAGGCACCGGCCTACCATCTCGCGAAACCGCGGCTCGAAAACATGGAGGGGCATCGTCGCCTCCGGGAAGAGCACCGCATGGAGGGGGAACAAGGGGAGCTTCACGCGTCCCGCGATTCCGCGGCGGACGATAAGCCTTACTTCGGCCGGATCTCGAGGGCGACGCCCCAAGCCGTGTTGCAACCCGGGCAATTCACGATCCGCGTCATCGAATCGCCTTCGTCCGCAAGCCGGAACGTGAAGAAGAGGGGATTGTTGCAGCGGGGGCAGTTGAAGTTGAGGCCGCCGACGGTCACGATGCCTCGGATGCGCACGGTTCGCATAAGGTTGCGCCCGGGGCCCAGACTCCGAACCTGTTCGGGATTATCTACAAACCCGACGACGTCGATAGTGCATCCCATGGCTGAACCGTCCGAGATCCTGCGGGAAGAGCACGAGGTCATCGAACACCTGCTCCATGTCCTTGAAGCGATGGGGAAGGAGGTCGAGCGAGGCTCCCATGTGCCGAAATCGGACCTAGAGGCGGCCTTGGAGGTTGTCGTAGGCTTCGCGGATGAATGTCACCACGCGAAGGAGGAGAAAGCCCTGTTTCCCATCCTCGCCAAGGTGTCCCCGAAGGAGGGTGCGTTCCTGGTCCACCGCCTCGAAGGGGACCACAAGGCGGCCCGGCAGATCGTGCGGGCGATGCGCGATTCCATCCCCGGGGTCGATGTCGGCGAGGGGTCCGCCCGCGCGACCTTCGCGAAGTCCGCGAAGACGTATGCGGTACTCCTCCGCGAGCACATCAAGGCGGAAACGAATCGGCTCCTTCCCTTGACCGATGCCGCGATTCCCGCCGCGCAGCGCAAGGAACTCGGCGAGGAGTTCGAACGGATCGAGCGCGAAGAAACCGGTGCAGGAGTCCACGAGAAGTACGAGGGAACGATCCATCTGCTCGCGGACAAGTACATCCACCGTGCCGCTCGCGTCCCCTAGTTCGCGCCTTCGGTTGCGGCAACTTTATGACTATCACAAGCCTGCCCGCCTCGTTCATGCTCGTCGAGAAGCTCGTCGTTCCCCCCCTTGATAACAACGTCTACCTCGTTGCGGACGAGGAAGCAAAGGAGGCCGTGGTCATCGACACGGGCCTCGGCGCGAGCGAGATCCAAGCGAAGGCCGCGGAGCTCGGGGTCAAGCTCCTCTACATCCTGAACACTCACGGCCATCCGGATCACTCCGCGGACGACGCGCCGCTCCAGAAGGCCACGGGAGCGAAGCTGGCGATCTTCGAGGTCGACGCCTACAGACTCCAGAGGAACGCGCGAGAAGCGAGGTGGTATCTGCCCGCGCCGCCGCCTGTCGCGAAGCCGGACCTTCTCCTCAAGGAGGGCTCAACGATCTCCTTCGGCAAGGTAGCCTTCGAGACCGTCCACACCCCCGGGCACACGGAGGGCAGTTGCTGCTTCTACGCACCAAAGGATCGAATCCTGTTCTCAGGAGACACTCTGTTCAAAGGCTCCTGCGGGCGCACGGACGTCGCGGGCGGCAGCCCTGCAAGGATGGCTTCGAGCCTTCGTCGCCTCGCGGGTTTCCCGCCGGATACTCGTGTCCTCCCGGGCCACGGTCCCGAGACCACGATTGGCGCGGAGACGTGGATCGCGGATCTCACCTATCCTGTCGTCTGATCACCGGCGGCCCGTTGCGGCCCTCCAGCCCCGCCGCCGTGGCATACTCACGAGGCGCACGGCCCGGCGGCGCCGTCCCACGCCGAGGCCGAGGCGGCGGTACACGACTTTCATGCTGAACACGACGAGGAGGAAGTAGCCGTAGAGGACGGCGAGGGTGCTGGGCCAGTAGTACTGCCAGAGGATAGCGACGAGGGCGACCGTCGTCAGGGCGCCCATGACCATGCGAAGGACGAACAGCTCGATTGTGGATCGGCTGAAGGGTCCGCCATCAACGCCGTAGTTCGTATGCCGCACGGGCTCCCGGAAGGACCGTTGGGCCGCTGCGTATACCCCGACAATCACGAAGGGCGCGAGGAGGGCCATCAACACGTGGGCCGCCCCGCCTGTAATCGTGAGGTCGATGACCCAGGCTGCGTACAGGATCAAGGTCGCCTGGAAGAGCCGGCGCCGTCGGTAGATGGGGAGGACGCTGGGCATCACGAGGGTCCTCAGGGTGCGCTTCACGAGTTCCGCGCCGAAGGTGATCGACTTCGGGAGGCGATTCGAGAGGAACTTCGCGATGCGGTCGGACCGAACCATCAGAAGCGGAGCGAGGGAACTCATCACGATGCACAGGATGCCCGCGAAGGGCGTCAGGTACGTCCCCGCGTAGCTGTTCGACAGATTCGGATTGTTGCGGATTGCGCGAGTGCCGACGCTCGCATACAGGATCGCCTCCTCGTTGCGCGCCGTGAGGCTCGAGCCAATCGCGGTCGCCGCCTTCGCGGAGAATCCGATGAAGTAGGCCAGGGTTCCGGTGAGGAAGAGGTCGTTGAGCAGGATGAGCGGGATCGCGAGGAGGAGCATCGGGAGGACCGCAGGAAGGGCCGCCGGATCGATGAGCATGCCAAAACTCAGGAAGAACATCGCCACGAAGGCGTCTCGGAGGCTCTCCATCTTCGTCTTCAGGCGCGCGGCGAGCTTCGTGTCCGCGAACACCATCCCCATGAAGAAGGCGCCGATGATCGCGGGCACGCGGAACGCCTCGGCAAGGGCCGCGGACAGGAAGACGATGGCCATCGCGAAGAGGACGAACAGCTCTTCGTTCTTGATCCGCTCGAAGATCCTCACGGTGTTCGGCACGACGACCGCGGCGAGGAAGGCGAAGAACCCGAGGAAGATCCCGATGCCGATGAACAGACTCGTGGGGTCCACGGGAGTCGCGTCGCTCGAGACGACCATCCCGTTCACGAGGGTAAGGAGGAACATCGCCAGGAACGACTCGAGGATGACCATCCCGAGGAGGAACTCCGTCTCCGCGTTGCCGAGTCGCTTCAGGTCGATGAGGGCCTTCGCCGTGATGGCCGTGCTCGACATGCTGATGACCCCGGCCATGAAGATCGTGTCGATGAGGGGCCATCCCATCCACGCGCCGATGACGAAACCGGCGAACATGTTCACGGTGAGGTTCGTCACCGCGAGGATGGCCGCGGCCTCCTTCGTCTTCCTCAGCTTCGCGATGCTGAATTCGAGCCCCACGAAGAATAGGAGGAGGACCAGGCCCAGGCGGCTAATCGCCTGGATGAACTCGCTATCCGTGAGAACCCCGTGGTAGGAGAACCCAAAGAGGTTCACGTGGATGTTCGGTCCGATGAGCATCCCGGCGAGGATGTAGCCGATGACCACGGACACACGCGCACGTGTGGCCAGGACGGCGCCGAGGAACCCGACGCAGGCGATGACCCCGACCTCGAACATGATCGAGCCGGTGTCGATCACTCCGTCGCCGCCCCTGAGATTGCGCCGAGAAACCGGAGCGTAATCGCTCGCGCGGATGGCGAGAGAACTGGAGTTCCCATCCCGCACGGAGCATGACTCCACGCACTACTAATACGTAATGTCAAAGCGGAGGGCTCGCGCCGCAGAGCCGTTGACAGCGGGGCGTCCCCCGCTGCATTAATAACCGTCGCCTCCATCCGACGCCCTATGGCCGAGGACTGGCATGCCGTCGGCGTCGAAGCGGCCTTCGCGCGCGTCGGTTCCTCCCCCACGGGTCTGTCGAAGACGGAGGCGGCGAAACGCCTCGCTCAGGACGGACCCAACGAGCTCGTCCAGACGACGCGGATCAGCCCCCTTCGGATCTTCCTCGAGCAGTTCACGAACGTCCTCGTGATCATCCTGATCATCGCCGCGGCGCTCTCTGGATATCTCGGCCTTTCGCGCGGCGATCCCTCGGATCTCTGGGATGCGGTCCTCATCGCGATCATCGTCGTCCTCAACTCAGTGTTCGGCTTCATTCAGGAGTACCGCGCGGAGAAGTCCCTCCAGGCCCTGAAGGCCCTCGCGGCCCCGAAGGCCCACGTCGTCCGAGATGGGGAGGCCCTCGCCCTCCCCTCCCGGGAGCTCGTCTCCGGCGATATCGTGCAGCTCGCCGCGGGAGACCGGGTCCCTGCGGATGTCCGCCTCTTCGACGCGGCGAGCCTTCGGACGAACGAGGCGTCCCTCACGGGCGAGTCGACGCCGGTCTCGAAGCTCACCACCCCCCTGCCGCGGGAGACCTTCCTCGGCGACCGTAGGAACATGGCTTTCATGGGGACGACCGTGGACGGCGGCCGCGGCAAGGCCGTGGTCGTGGCCACCGGGATGAGGACCGAGCTGGGGAAGATCGCGGGCATGGTCCAGCAGGAGACAAAGGAGGAGACGCCCCTCCAGCGGCAGCTCAATCACCTCGGGAGGCAGATTGGCCTTCTCATCCTCGTGATCGCCGCAGCGATCTTCGGCATCATGTTCTTCAAGGAGGCGGCGGGCATCGACCGGCTCGAGCTCCTCTTCCTCACCGCCGTCGGCCTTGCCGTCGCGGCGATCCCCGAAGGCCTTCCCGCGGTGGTGACGATTAGCCTCGCCCTGGGCCTCCAGCGGATGATCCGACGCCACGCCCTCATCCGCAAGCTTCCCGCCGTGGAGGCCCTCGGCGCCGCGACGGTCATCTGTTCCGACAAGACGGGCACCCTGACGAAGGGGGAAATGAATGTCCGAGCGCTCTTTGCAGGCGGGAAGGTCTACGAGATCCGGGGAGAAGGCTTCGAGCCCTCCGGGACGGTCCGACACCAAGGCCGCGATGTGGACTTGAAGGTTCATCACGGTCTTCGGGAGGCCCTCGTCTGCGGCATCCTCTGCAACGATGCGTCCGTGAAGAAGGAAGGGGAGCGCTGGACAGTCGACGGCGATCCGACGGAGGGCGCCCTCGTCGTCGCCGGGATGCGCGTCGGCTTGGATCCCGACATCCTCCGATCGGAGCAACCCCGGGTCGCCGAGATCGCTTTCACCTCCGAACGGAAGATGATGTCCACGCTCCACGCACCTGTCTCCGCGGAGGCCCTCAAGGAGATTCTCGCCATTTCCGAGGACCGTCGGCACCTGACCCTCGCGGATGTCGGGGCCAAGGTCCTCTATGTGAAGGGCGCCCCGGAGCGCGTCCTGGCCGTGTGCACGCATCACCTCGTGGACGGGGAGCGGAAGCCCCTCACGGACTTCGATCGCAAGCAGTACCTCTTCGAGAACCAGGAGATGGCCACGCGGGCTCTCCGAGTCCTCGGCCTCGCGAGCCGAACGTTCCCGGGAGAGGTCCCGCCGATCAAGGAGTCGGGTCTCGAGGAGGGCCTCACCTTCCTCGGCCTCGTGGGGATGATGGACGCGCCGCGGGCCGACGCGATGGAGGCGATCGACCGCTGCAAGAAGGCCGGGATCCAGGTCGTCATGATCACGGGGGACCACAAGCTCACCGCGATGGCCGTGGCTCGAGAGATGGGGATCCTCGAAGCCAGCGACCGGGCCCTTACGGGGGAGGAGCTGGATCGGGTTCCCGATGACGAGCTCGTTCGGGACGTGGAGCGCATCCGGGTCTACGCCCGCGTGAGCCCGGAGCACAAGATGCGCATCGTCGACGCATGGAAGAAGGGCGGCCACGTGGTCGCGATGACGGGGGACGGCGTGAACGACGCTCCAGCCCTGAAGCGCTCCGACCTTGGCGTGGCGATGGGCATCACCGGTACGGACGTCGCGAAGGAGAGCGCGGACATGGTCCTCACGGACGACAACTTCGCGTCGATCATCGCCGCCGTGGAGGAGGGTCGCGGGATCTACGAGAACATCCGCAAGTTCGTCGCCTATCTCCTATCCGCGAACGCGGGCGAGGTCGCGATCATGTTCATCGCCACCTTGTTCATCGCTGATCCGTCGTTCCTGCCGTTCTTCACGCCCGTCCAGCTTCTCTGGATCAACCTCGTGACCGACGGCCTGCCTGCCCTCGCCTTGGGCGTGGATCCCTATCCGACGGACATCATGGGTCGCCCCCCGCGGAACCCGAAGGAAGGCGTCCTCTCGAAGGACATCGTCTTCCTGATTCTCGTCGTCGCCGCGATCCTCACCGTGGGGACCTTGGGGATCTTCGTCTGGGAACAAGCCGATGGTTCGGGCATTGTGCGGACGCAGACCGTCGCCTTCACGACGATCGTCTTCTTCGAGCTGTTCCTCGTCTTCGCGATCCGTTCGCCGCGCCAGACGATCTGGCAGGTTGGGTTCTTCACGAACAAGAGGCTGATTCTCGCCGTCCTGGTCTCGATGACGCTTCAAATCCTGGTCATCTACGCGCCTTTCTTCGAGGGGCCCTTCCACACGGAAGCCTTGACCGCGTTCGATTGGGTGCGAACGATCCTCATCTCCCTTTCAGCGTTCCTTATCGTGGAGCTCCTCAAATGGATCCGCCAGAAGAGCCGCGCGGCGAAACCGTCGACGAAGGCCTTCGTGGCATGATGATCGAAATCGACGGCTCCCAAGGAGAAGGTGGCGGTCAGATCCTGCGCATGGCCGTGGCCCTCGCAGCCCTCCGCGGGCGTGATGTCCGGGTGACCCACATCCGTGCGGGTCGGCCGAATCCCGGCCTCGCAGCCCAGCACGTCGCGGCGGTGAACGCAGTCGCGGAGCTATGCTCCGCGAGTGTTAGCGGACTCGATGTCGGGTCCCCTGAAATCGTGTTCCGTCCGGGGGCGGTGCAGGCGGGCCGCTTCCTGATTGATGTCGGCACGGCAGGGAGTGTCACCCTCGTCCTCCAAGCCTGCCTCCCCGTGGCCTTCGGCGCGCCGGATGGAGTCCGACTCGAGGTCACCGGCGGCACGGATGTGCGATGGTCTCCCCCCTTGGACGCCTACGCCCGTGTGTTTCTCCCTTGGCTACATCGGCTCGGAGCGGCGGCGGACCTCGAGACGATTCGCCGGGGATACTATCCCAGGGGAGGGGGGAAGGTCGAGGCCGTCGTGCGGCCCGCGGCCGTGTGGTCGAGGCTGGAACTCTCGGATCCGGGAGTCGTCCGCCGAGTCCGTGGGATCGCCCACGTGTCGAACCTTTCCGCCGAAATCCCGAAACGGATGAAGCACGCCGCGATGCGGCGGCTCCATGGCCTCGCGGACGTGAAGATCGAGGAGAGGGTGTACGCCGGCGGGGAGGCGATCGGTCAGGGCGGCGCCCTGGTCCTGTGGGGGGAGATGGAACACAGTCTCCTCGAGGGAAGCTGCCTCGCGGAGAGGGGCAAGTCCTCCGAGCGCGTTGGCGAGGAAGCCGCGGCGGCCCTGAGCGCGGAGATCTCCTCCGGGGCCAGTGTGGATGTGCACAATGCGGACCAGCTCCTCGTCTACCTCTGCCAGGCGGAGGGTCCGTCCACCTTCTTGGTCCGCGACGTGACAGGTCACCTGAAGACGATGGCCTGGCTCCTCCCGCAGTTCTTCGAACGTCAGATTGTCATCGAGGGGTGTGGGAAGATCTGGCGCGTCCGCGTCGGCGAGTCGAAGGCCTAGCCGTACATGCTTGGCCGCGCGGGCTCCGCGCTCGGCCTTTTTGCGGCTTCCGTCTGGTGGTGAATGGCCTTCAGCTGCAGCTCGATCCGCTCCGCTTCCTCGTAGAGGGGCTTCGCATCAAGCTCCGTGCGGAGGAGGAGCTTGTCGATGACCTCGATCGCCCTCGCGGCCGCGCGGGCATCCGGGTAGTCGGGATGGGCCTCGCTCAGGAGCGTGATCACGTCGAAGTCCCGCTTGCGGCCTTCGTTGAGGAGCACGCCCGCGACGCCGGTGATCACGCCCTCCTCGAAGAGGGTGACCTTGTGGCGGCGGAGCATGTCCATCGTCTTGTCCGTCGAGCCGATGCCATAGACCTCGACCTGCCGGTCTTCCACGTCCTCGTCCTTGCTGTCCACGATGAGGCCCTCCGGACAGAGGAGGAGGTTGCACCGCGCATCTTGGGCCCAGTCCAGGACCGTGGAGGCGATCGCCTTGATGAGGTTCGGCGGTGGTTGGAACTCGGAGATGAAGACGACGACTTGGTCCGAGCCCTCCCGCTTCGGGCCCGCGTAGATCCGCACGGGGTTCATCGGCTGGCCGTCGCGGACCAAGGCCACGGTCGGGAAGTAGAGGGAGTCCATGATGCCGATCTGCGTGAGGTTGAGGGCGTTGATGAGGTAGTTGGCAACGATGGAGCTGACGAGCCCAACCGAGGGGAAACCGTCGATCACCGTGGCCCCTCGAAGGTCCATTCTCTTCAGCTCGTAGATCTGGATGCCTTCCATGGGCAGCGGCCCATCTCGGGCGCATTACTTAAAGATAGTCGCCTCATGTCTCAGGGCTGAGAACACTCACTTCGGCGGGAGGATTTCGAAGGTGTTTTCCCATGCCACGCCACCGCGTCGGAGCATGATCCCAACGGAACAGTACTTCTCCGTCGTCAGATCGATGGCCTTCTGCACCGCGGAGTCCTTGATGCCCGCGCCATAGACCTTGAAGTGCATGCGGACTTTCGTCATAACCCTCGGGTCCGTCTTCGCTCGCTCGGCCTCCGCCTCGATTTCGAGCTTCGTGAATCGCACATGCTCTTTGTTCAAGATCCAGACAACGTCGGAGGCAGTGCAGCCCATCGCCGCGAGCAGGGCCGTCTGGAAGGGCGAAGGCCCTTCGAGGATCCCTGACCGATCTCCGGCGTCCATGAGGATCGCAGGCGCTCCTTCGACCTGGGCACGGAACTTCATGCCTTCGACTTGGGCGAGATGGGCCTTCATGGGTCGACCCCGCGAAGCGAGGGTCGCACGCTACAAGAATCTGTGGTCCATACCGCAAGCTTGTTATCCGCGCGTCCCTTGGCGATGTCGTGCGTCCGCATGTGATTATCAACGCAGCGATGAGCGTCGACGGGAAGATTGCTCTCGCCGACGGCCGTGGCGTTCGCATCAGCAACGAGGAGGACCTCCGTCGCGTGCACCAGCTGCGAGCGGCGTGTGACGCCATCCTTGTGGGCATCGGCACGATCCTGTCGGACGATCCCCGGCTGACGGTGAGGTCGCAGTACGCTCGGGGACGGAATCCCCTACGCGTCGTCGTCGACTCAGACGGAAAGACGCCGCGCCGCGCTCACGTCCTCGATGGCGCCGCAGCTACGCTCATCGTGACGACGGCGGACTGCGACAAGGTGTTCCCCCACGCCGAGGTCTTCCGCTGCGGACGGGATGAGGTGGATTTGCATGCCCTCCTCGAGCATCTGGGGAGTCGCGGGGTGAAGACCCTACTCGTCGAGGGAGGGAGCGCGGTGATCTGGTCCTTCTTGCGGCATCGCCTCGCGGACGAACTCAAGGTCTTCGTCGGCAACCTCATCCTGGGCGGTCAAACGACTCCGACCCTGGCGGGGGGAGAAGGCGCGAAGTCCCGCGAGGACGCGGTCCGGCTCAGGATTCAGAGGACGAGCGCGTTGGGAGACGGGGTTCTCATGGAGTACTCGGTGGTCCATTGAAGCTCCTCTGTGACCACATGCTCGGTTCCCTCGCCCGCTGGTTGCGGTTCATGGGGTACGACACGGCCTATCCGACGGTCATGAACGACACGGACCTCATCGCGAAGGTCCGCGGGGAGGATCGCATCCTCCTCACCCGGGACAAGGAGCTCGCCTCCCGCGTTCCCGGTGCCCTCCGCATCGTGAGCGACGACCTCGAGACGCAGATCCGCGAAGCCGCCGCGGTTCTGCCCCTCCGCCTCGTCGACCCCCTCTCCCGATGCTCCCGGTGCAATACCCTCATCGAGCCCGTCTCCGCGGACGAGGTGAAGGACGTCGTCCCGGAAGGCGTACGGTCCCGCCATCAAGAGTTCTGGCGCTGCCCGACGTGCGGCCGGGCCTACTGGCAAGGGACGCACTGGGACAAGATGGTCGAGAGGCTGAACCACCTGAACCTGCCGCGCCCCTAGCCCGCCGTCTCGGCTTGAGTGCACATCTAGGAGCCCTGGAGCGCGCGTGATCGGGGTCGCACGTGCGCGGACCGCTCTCGGCCGGCAAACCCTAATAAACGGCCGCGCAAATTGGGTGGGGGTCTAACGGATGGAAGGCAGCCTCGTCCTCGAGGACGGAACCACCATCCGGGGCTCCTTTTTCGGCGCGCCGCGCAAAGTGTTCGGCGAGCTCGTCTTCAACACGAACATGACGGGCTACACGGAAGCCCTCACGGACCCGTCGTACCGCGGCCAGATTCTCCTGATGACATACCCTCTCATCGGGAACTACGGAGTCGATCTGAACGCGATGGAGTCCGACATGATTCAGCCGACGGGCTTCGTCGTGAAGGAGGCCTGCGAAGCGCCGAGCCACCCGAGGAGCGCTATCGATCTCTCCCATTTCCTCCAAGAGCATCGCACGCCGGGCCTCGAGGGGGCGGACACTCGCATGCTTACGATTCGCATCCGCTCGCACGGCACGATGAAGGCGGCCATCGCCCCCGCGGACGAGGATATGGCCGCCACCGCGGAAGCGGTGAGGCGAATGCCCCACCCGGACACCCGTAACCTCGTCGCGGAAGTGAGCTGCCGCGAACCCATCCGCTATCCGGGCAAAGAGGGCCGCACGATCGTCATCGTGGATTGCGGGGTGAAGCGGAACATCGTCAGGGAGGCCCAGCCGTACGCGGCCGTGGTGCGCCTCCCGTACGACGCCACCGCCGACGACGTGCTCGCCCAGAAGCCCGACGGCGTCATACTCTCCAACGGGCCCGGCGACCCCGCCCATCCGGACCTTCTCGCGGCGACGGTGCGTACCGCGAGGGAACTCGCGGGCCAGGTGCCCCTGCTCGGAATCTGCCTGGGCCACCAGATCCTCGCCCTCGCCTTCGGGGGTCGCACGTACAAGTTGAAGTTCGGCCACCGAGGCGGGAACCAGCCCGTGAAGGACCTGCGAACCGGTCGAGTGCACATCACCTCTCAGAACCACGGCTTCGCGGTGGACAAGGACTCCCTGTCTCCTTCCGAGTTCGAGATCACCCACATGAACCTGAACGACAACACCGTCGAGGGCTTCGTCCATCGCGAGCTCCCGATCTTCTCCGTCCAGTACCACCCGGAGGCGCGCCCGGGTCCTTGGGACAACGAGTACATCTTCCGGGACTTCGTCGCCGAGCTGCGAAGTCGCGGCGGAGGAGGGCAGCGGGGTGCCGCGGCGACAGGACCTTGAGACGGTCATGGTCATTGGCTCGGGGCCCATCGTCATCGGCCAAGCCGCGGAATTCGACTACTCGGGCTCCCAAGCGTGCCGCTCCCTGCGGGAGGAGGGCCTCCGGGTCGTCCTCGTGAACAGCAACCCCGCGACGATTCAGACAGACCCCGAGATGGCCGATGCCGTCTACGTCGAGCCCCTGACGGTGGAGTTCCTCGAGCGGATCATCGCGAAGGAGCGTCCCCAAGGAATCCTCAGCGGCATGGGCGGACAGACGGGGTTGAACCTTTCGAGCGAACTCGCAGAGCACGGCGTCCTCGAGAAGTACGGCGTGGAACTCCTCGGCACGAAGCTGCCTGCGATTCAGTCGGCTGAGGATCGGGAACGATTCGCATCCTTGATGCAGTCGATCGGTGAGCCGATCCCGCGGAGTCTGGCGGTCTCCGAGATCGCCGCGGCGAAGGCCTTTGCGAAGGAGATTGGCTTCCCGGTCATCGTCCGCGCTGCCTACACCCTCGGCGGGAGCGGAAGCGGCGTGGCGCACGACGCCTCCGAATTGGAACACATCGTCTTGCTGGGCCTGGCTTACTCGAGGATCAAGCAGGTCCTCGTGGAAGAGTCCGTCCTGGGCTGGAAGGAATTCGAGTACGAGGTCATGCGGGATGCCGCGGACAACTGCATCACGATATGCAACATGGAGAACCTCGACCCGATGGGAATCCATACGGGCGAGTCCATCGTCGTGGCGCCCGCGCAGACCCTGAGCGACGTGGACCATCAGACCCTGCGGTCCGCGGCCCTGGGGATCATCCGCGCCCTCGGAGTTGAAGGTGGCTGCAACATCCAGTTCGCGGTCCATCCGAAGACGGGCGAGTACCGCGTGATCGAGGTGAACCCGCGCGTCTCCCGATCCTCGGCCTTGGCCTCGAAGGCGACGGGCTACCCGATCGCAAGGATCGCCGCGAAGATCGCGATCGGCATGGTCCTCGATGAGATCCCGAATCCCGTCACGGGGAAGACCCTCGCCTCCTTCGAACCGACCCTCGACTACCTCGTCACGAAGATCCCGCGATGGCCCTTCGACAAGTTTCGGACCGTGGACAGTCGGATCGGCACGTCGATGAAGAGCACGGGGGAGGTCATGGCGATCGGACGAACCTTCGAGGAGTCCCTTCTCAAGGCCGTCCGGTCCCTGGAGATTGGCAAGGTCGGGCTCGAACCTGACGCACGCCCTGACGAGGAGATTCGTGAGGACCTGGAGCATCCGACGGATCGCCGTCTCTTCGCGATTGCGGAGGCTTTGCGCCGCGGGTGGTCCATCGAGAAGGTTGCGGACCTCACGACCTGGGACCCGTTCTTCCTGGGAAAAATCCAGAAGATCATCCGGATGGAGGCTCGACTCCGCGAGGAGCCGCCGGCCGCATCGATCCTCGCGGAAGCCAAGCGTCTCGGCTACTCCGACCTCCAGCTATCCCGCCTTACGGGCCTTCCGGAGGAGCGCATTCGAACCCTGCGACCGCGGGTTGCCTACAAGATGGTCGATACCTGCGGAGGCGAGTTCGAGGCGCGTACTCCCTACTTCTACTCGACCGCGGAGGCTGCGGACGAGGCGCCGCCCTTGCAGGGGAAGAAGGTCCTCATCGTAGGCAGCGGCCCCATCCGCATTGGCCAGGGCGTCGAGTTCGACTACTGCTGCGTGCAAGGGGTCTTCGCGTTGCGGGAGGAAGGCGTTGCGGCGATCATCGCGAATAACAACCCCGAGACCGTGTCCACGGACTTCGACATCTCCGACCGTCTGTACTTTGAACCGCTCTTGCTGGAGGACATCCTCAATATCATCGAGGAAGAGAGGCCCGACGGTGTCATCCTGCAATTCGGCGGGCAGACCTCCGTTAATCTCGCCATGCCCCTGGCCAGCGCCTTGGCTCGAAGCGGTTCATCGACGAAAATCCTGGGGACACCGCCCGAAGACATCGACCTCGCGGAGGACCGCCGCAAGTTCGCGTCTCTCATGCGTCGCCTGAAGATCCCGCAGCCTGCGGCTGCATCGGGTTTCAGCTTCGAAGAGGTCCGGGCGGCCGCGACTCGCATCGGCTACCCGGTCCTCGTCCGGCCTTCCTATGTCCTGGGTGGTCGAGGGATGGAAATCGTCCACGACGAGGACGAACTTCGGGAGTTCATGGAAGCGGCGATTCAGGTGAGCAGGGACCACCCCGTCCTCGTGGACAAGTATCTCGACCACGCAACGGAGGTCGATGTGGATCTGGTCGCCGACGGTCGAGACGTCCTCATCGGCGGGATCCAGGAACACGTCGAGGAGGCGGGCATCCACTCCGGGGACGCGGCCTGTGTCCTCCCGTCTTCGACCCTCACTCCGGACGTGTTGCATCAGATCCGCATGCTCGCGGAGCGGATCGCAAAGGCCCTCCATACCGTTGGCTTGATGAACCTCCAGCTCGCCGTGAAAGACGGACGCGTCTACGTCCTGGAGGCGAATCCGCGGGCGAGCCGCACGGTGCCCTACGTCTCGAAGGCGATCGGTCTCTCCCTTGCGAAGATCGCGACAAAGGTGATGCTCGGTCAATCGCTCCGAAGCCTCGGGCTCTCCGAGGAGCCCCAGATCCCCCATGTGGCCGTGAAGGCCCCCGTGTTCCCCTTCCAGCGCCTCCCCGGCGTCGACACGGTCCTCGGCCCAGAGATGAAGAGCACGGGGGAGGTCATGGGGATCGACCGCACCGCCGGCCGGGCGTACTACAAGGCCATGATCGCCGCAGGAAATTCGTTGCCCACGTCAGGTGCCGTCTACATGACGGTTCGGGACGAGGACAAGCCCGCGATTCTCCCTGTGGCAGAGCGGCTCATCAGACTGGGCCTGACGATCTACGCGACGCGCGGCACCGCTCAATACCTGCGCGAGCACGGAGTGACCGCGACGACGGTCTACCGCATCAGCGAGAATCAGTCGCCTGACGCCCTCGGGCTCATGCGCCGCGGGGAGATCCGCCTCGTGGTCAACACGCCGACGAACTCTTCGGGGGCGCGGCGGGATGGCTACATGATGCGCCGCCTCGCCGTCGATCTGAACATCCCCTTCGTCCCGACCATCGAGGCGGCAATCGTCGCGGTTCAGGCGATCGAGGAGGCGATGGCGGGCAACTTCGAGGTGCGCTCCCTTCAGTCCTACGCCGCAACGGGAAGCCGCGCCAGCACAAAGCTTTAGCCGAACTCGGCGGATGATCGGTTCGTGCGCGCCGCCAGCGCCATCGGCCCCGTCCTCATCGTCCTGGGCATCGTCGTCCTCGTCGTCGCGTTCCTCCGAGGCGAGGCGACCCTGAGCCTCTTCGTGATCTTCCCCGTAATCACAGCGACGGGCGGATGGGCCGCCGTCGGAGTCCTCCTCATCATCGCGGGCTTCTTCGCCTTCTTCCTGACCCTCCCTTCCTGGATCGGGGAACTCCGACCCGCAGGGCCGTCGCGGGAGCCCTCGGGCCTCGAGAACCCTGCGTCTCCGCAGCTCCCACAGGTCCGTCCTCGGCGGTTCGGCGGGGTTGTCTTCCTCGGCCCCATTCCCATAGTCTTCGGATCCGACGCCACCGTGGCGAAGTGGATGCTCGTCGTAGGGGTGCTCCTCTTCGTCGCCCTCCTCGTCCTTACAATCATTGCTTTGCGAGGCATCTGATTTTTAACGAGCCGCGGCGATGCGCTACGAGAGACCATGAAGATTCTCATCACGGACGGCCTCGAGACCGAGGCGATTGCGACATTGAAGAAAACCCATGAGGTCGATGTCGCGGAACTCGACGCAGGGAAGCTCCTCGAGGCGATCCCTGCCTATCACGCCCTCATAGTCCGGAGCCGGACGAAGGTTACGAAGGAGGTCCTCGCACGAGGGACGAATCTCAAGGCTGTCGGTCGTTCGGGCGTCGGTGTGGACAACATCGACGTGGACGCCGCCACGGTCCGGAAGGTCGCCGTCGTGAACGCGCCGGCGGCCAGCACGTACAGCGTCGCGGAACTCGCCCTCGGCCACATGATCTCGATGAGCCGTCATCTTCCCGAGGCGGACCGAACCACGAGGGAGGGGAAGTGGGAGAAGAAACGCCTCGAGGGCCACGAGCTCTATGGCAAGACCCTTGGCCTCATCGGCTCCGGCCGCATCGGCGCCGAGGTCGCGAAGCGCGCTCAGGCCTTCGGGATGCGCGTGATTGCCTACGATCCCTACCTGAGCCCGAAGGCTGCGGAGCAGATCGGGATCGAACTCGTCGACAAGGAGTTCCTCCTGCGGTCCGCGGATGTCGTGAGCATCCACGCCGCGTTGACCGCCGAGACGAAGGGGATGATCGGCTCGCAGGCGCTCGCGATGATGAAGAAGACCGCGACCCTCGTGAACTGCGCCCGCGGTGAGATTGTCCAGGAAGGCGCCCTGGCGGAAGCCTTGCGCTCAGGGACCATCGCCGGGGCCGCCCTCGACGTCTTCGAGAAGGAGCCGCCCGCGGGCAGCTCGATTCTGTCGGCGCCGAACGTCGTCTTCACGCCCCACCTCGGTGCCTCCACCCACGAGGCCCAGGCCCGCGCCGGGTCGATCATCGCGGATCAGGTGCTCAAGGTCCTCTCCGGAAAGAAGCCGGAGTTCCTCGTGAATCCTGCGGCCTTTCAGTGACCCGCGAGCGTCCGCGCAGCGGCGCGCAGATCCACCTTGCTCGCTTGAGCCCTCTCCCGGACGCGGGAGATGAGTTCGACGTAGTCCGCGTACGTGCCGCCAAGGTCCCGGATGGCGCGGCCGAGAGCCTTCTCGAACGTCTCGTCATGCTTCGACCGAAGTGCTTTCTCGAGCACCTCGGACGCGGGGACGTCGAGGGCCACACGCCGGAATCGCCGCAGTCGGGATAAAGGGCTCTGTCACGCCTTCCCCTGGCAGACCTTCAGGAAGTTCCGAAAGATGTCGTAGCCGTGCTGGGTGTGCTCGACCTCCGGATGGAACTGGAGGCCGAACAGAGGACGTTCGCGGTGTCGCATCGCCTGGACCCGGCAGTTCGGTGAGCTTGCGAGGCCCACGAAGTTCTCCGGGAGGGCGCTCACCTCATCGTTGTGCGACTCCCAGACCTCGAAGGTCGCGGGCAGGTCCACGAAGAGGACGTCGGGATCCTGGACGGTAAGGATCGCCTTGCCGAATTCCGGGGTGTCCGCAGGCGCCGCGTCACCGCCGAAGTGCTTTGCCATGAACTGGTGGCCCGCACAGATGCCGAGGATTGGGGCTTCGAAGGCATCGAGATACTCGCCGTTCTTCCCCATCTTGCCCGGGTCGACTCCGACCCTCGGTGCGCCCCCGGATAGGACGAGGCCGTCGAGGTCGTGTCCTTTGAGCTCCGACACGGGCGTGTCATTGGGGATGATCTTCGTCTCCGCGCCGAGGTACTTGAGGACCCGCCATTCGCGGTGGGTCCACTGGCCGCCGTTGTCGACGACGAAGACTCGCATACGGAGCGAAAGCGAGAGTCGCGGAAAAAGATTTCTGGCACTTCGCCTGCGTCAGACAGTCCCTCGGGGGCAATACCCCCGTCGCACGAGGGCCCGCAAAGGGATCACTGTGCATTGGGGCTTGGCGGGTTTTCGCCTCGGAAACCACGACAGCGACGCCTGCCCGCGGGGAAAACCGTCTATTCCCACTCGATTGTCGCGGGCGGCTTGTTCGAGATGTCGAAGACGACGCGGTTCACGCCCTTGACCTCGTTCGTGATTCGCGTGGAAATCCGGTCGAGGACCTCGTGGGGGATCTTCGAGTACGTGGCGGACATGCCGTCGATGGACTCGACCGCGCGGACCGCGATCGTGTGCCCGTAGACGCGGACATCCCCGTGCACGCCGACGCTCTGCACGGGCAGGGCGGCCGCGAAGTACTGCCACGGAAGGGTCATGAGCCCTTTCTTGGAAGCGACCTCGATCTCCTCCTCAACAATCGCGGAGGCGTCCCGCGCGAGGGCGACGCGCTCCGGGGTCACCTCGCCAATCACGCGCACGGCGAAGGCCGGTCCCGGGAACGGCTGGCGTTCAGCGACGCGGACCCCGAGGGCCCGCGCGACCGTCCGGACCTCGTCCTTGTACAGGTCCCGGAGAGGCTCGACGAGTTTGAGCTTCATCTCCGGCGGCAGGCCGGCTACGTTGTGGTGGGACTTGATGCGATCCCGGAGCTGGCCGCCGCTTTCGATCCAGTCCGGGGCGATCGTGCCTTGGACCAGGACCTCGGCCCCGAAGGCCTTCGCCTCTCGCTCGAAAAGCTCGATGAACTTGTTCCCGATGATGTGCCGCTTCCGCTCCGGGTCCAGGACGCCCTTGAGGGCCGCGAAGTACTCGTCTGCGGCGTCCAGGATCCGATGATTTACCTTGAGTTCCTTCAGGGTGGCCCCCACATCCTCCGTCTCGCCCTTACGCATGAGGCCCGTGTCCACGTACACCGCGAGGAGACGGTCGCCGAGGGCGCGGCTCGCAATCACCGCGGCGGCCGTGCTGTCGACGCCGCCGGAGCAGGCGATGATCGCCTTCCCCTTCACCTGCTCTCGGATCGCTGCGACCTGTTCCTCGATGAAAGCCTTCGGATCGAACATGCTTACTCCGCCTTCGACCCCCCCTCTTCGCCGAGCGTCCGCGAGTCTTCGAGGACCCACTTCTTCATCGTTTCCCGGTGTTCCCGGAGCACGGTCGCAAGGCGCTCGTCGCTCAGGGCGAGGATCTCCGTCGCGAGGATCGCCGCATTCTCCCCCCGGTCCAGCCCGACGGCGGCCACGGGGATGCCCGGGGGCATCTGGGTCACGCTCAGGATCGAATCGAGGTTCACTTTGCCGCTCATGGGGACACCGATGACCGGCTTGAGAGTGTGAGCGGCGATCGTCCCCGGCAAGGCGGCGGAGAGGCCTGCGATCGCGATGATGACCTTCGCCGTCGTGTTTCGCACGAGATCCTTCAGCAGGTCTGGGGTACGGTGGGCGGAGGCCACGACCATCTCGTGCTCGACGCCGAACTCCTTCAGGATCGACGAGGCCTTCCGGCCGACCTCCGCGTCGCTCTTGCTGCCGAGGACGATGAGGATTTCAGGAGGCATCGCCATGGCGAACGAGGGGGTTGGCCATAAAGGCTTCCCACTCCTCGGCCGCGGCCCGCTGGACAGGGAAGAGGAAGCGTGCCTAGCTCTTCATGATGGCCAGCAGGAACAGCCCGATGGCCGCCGCCGCGCCGATGACCGCCGCGAGGATCACGCCGATGGACTGGAGGATCACGGTCCCGAGGTCGACGTCCAAGATGAAATTGTATGGGCCCACGCCCAGGGCCCAGATGAGTCCCACGATCAATCCACCCACAAGCAGGCCGGCACCGATCTTCCGACTCTTTCCGCTCCCGAAGTACGCGGTGAACGCTCCCGTGATGACGAGGAACAGGGCGAACGTCAAGAGGAGGATGGTCACGAAGTCCATTATCGGGTTCCAAACATCGAAAGCAGCCATGTAATCTCCTTCTCAGAACTTGATTCCCGTGAGGGTCTTCGTATCGATGACGCCGGGGATCGACCGGATCTTGTCGACGACGACCTGGCCGAGGACGTTGAAATCCTCCGCCTCGATCTTCGCGATCAGATCGTATTCACCAAACAGGGGGTGGAGCTCCACGATTTCCTTGACCTTCAGGAGCTCGTTGTACACCTCGTGCTCCTTAGCCGGTGCGGTGCTAATGAGCACGAATCCGATGGCCATCCCTAGTCACCTGGCCGCGGGAAACCCGATGTCGCAATATAACTCTTTCTCTCGTCCGCGCGTACCTTCTCCATACGAAGGAATTCAGAAAGGCGCATGGCGCCGGGCACGCCCGACCGCCTGCCCCCAGGTGGGCAGATTCGTCTGCGTCCCCTTGGTCTCCACCGCGAAGCTCGCGACCGCAGACCCGAGGAGGCCGCAGTGCCTCAGGTCGTAGCTGCGAGAGAGGCCCGCGTAGAATCCTGCACGATACGCGTCCCCCGCTCCCGTCACGTCGACGACGCGCGCGGGTTTCACGCGGGGGATGATGAGCTTTCCCGTCTTCGTGAACACGACGCTCCCCTTCGCCCCCAGGGTCGTGACGACCACGTCAACGTGGCGCAGGAGATCCGCCGTCGACGTGGCCCGGACGAAGCGCTTCGCCCGGGCGATCTCGGCCTCGTTTCCGAAGAAGTATGTCGACCGGCGCAACAGGCGACGGAAGACGCTCGGCCGGTAGACGTAGTGGATTTCCTGAGATGGATCGAAGGCGACGGTCCGCCCGAGTCCCTCCGCGGCCGCGGCTACTTTCAGGTAGTACTCCGGCCGGCCCGTGCCGAGGTGGACGAGCTCCACGTCCCGCACGCTGTGCCTGAGCACGGGGCGAAGGGCCGAGTCCCACATCGGCCCTTGGTCGATGATCGCCATCTGGTTCCCCGGGCGGTCCGAGAAGACCCACGCCGTCGGCGTCGTATGGCGCGGCACGATCCGGAGGTCCGTGAGGTCGACGCCCTCGTCCGCGAGCGCCTTCCGGTAGTCGTCCGGGAAGTCCGGGCCGACGAAGCTCGCCAGGGAGGTTCGCACCCCGAGCCGCGCCGCGGCCCGCGCGAGGTTCCCCGCAGTTCCGCCGAAGTAGCGGCTCCGGTCGACGATCTGGATCGATGTGTTCGGCTCCGGGAGGTGCGGCACCGTGACGACGTAGTCGAGCACTACATGGCCGAACGCCCCGAGGTAGTTCCTCACCACGACTCGAGCCCCCGCCGCACGTCTGAGAAGGCCTCGAAGGGGATGAAGTCGATGGCCTCCTCGCGGCACAGCTCCGCGAGGTCCCCCTTGGCAAACACAAGGTCGGCCTCGATCGCCGGACAGAGATCCGACGTGCCGTCGCCCACGTAGGCGATCCGATAGCCCTCGACCCGGAGCTCGAAGAGCCGTCCCAACTTGCATGTGCCGCAAAGGTTGCACGTTGGGTCTGCGTAGGGGTATGAGATGACGATTCGGCCGCCCTCGAACGTCGTGCGGTTCGTGCGCGCGGGGACGTCGATTCCCCACTTCTTGAGGAGGAACCGGAGGTAGAAATCCAGCCCTTCGCTCACGATCTCCAGACGAATCCTGCCGGCCTGGCAGAACGCGACGAAATCCCGGAAGGTCTCGTCGATCCGGACGTTCCCATCCACGAAACGAAGGAGGGCCTCCTCCTTCGCGTGAACGAGGGCGAACTGTCGGGACATCGTCTCCCGCGTACCGATTTTCCTGGCGCGATGCAGCTCCTCAATCTCCCACCATTCCGGCGGGGCAAACTCTTGGAGGAGTTCCTCCGCGACGTCCGTGCGGGTGATCGTGCCATCGAAGTCCGTGAGGACCGCCCGCTTCACGCTGTCACCCGCGGTGCGGCTACGTCCCTTCCTCCCACGAAGCGAGGTATCGCCTCTGGTCCGCAGTCAGGTGGTCGAGGCCGATCCCCAGGGTCTTGAGCTTCAGCCGCGCGACCTTGTCGTCGAGGGCCTCCGGCACGGGATAGACTCTCGGCTCGAGCTTCCCGGCCTGCGTGGCAAGATGCGCTGCGGAGACGGCCTGAATCGAGAAGCTCATGTCCATGATCTCCACGGGATGGCCCTGGCCCGCAGCGAGATTCACGAGGCGGCCCTCCGCGAGGAGGTGTGCCCGCTTGCCCCCGGCGAGCGTGTACTCCTCGACGAGTTCCCGCACCCGTCGCTTTCCCTTCGCTTTCTTCTCCAGGTCGTCCCGCGAGATTTCGTTGTTGAAGTGTCCCGCGTTCGCGAGGACAACGCCGTCCTTGAGGAGGGGGAAGTGCTTCGCGGTGACGACATCCCGGCAGCCCGTGGCGGAGACGATGAAGTCCGCGATCCTCGCGGCTCGTGCCATGGACATCACCTCGTAGCCGTCCATCGTCGCTTCGATCGCCTTCACAGGGTCAACCTCCGTGACGACGACCCGCGCTCCCATGCCCTTCGCGCGCATCGCGATGCCGCGGCCGCACCATCCGTAGCCGGCCACGACGAAGGTCTTCCCCGCGACGAGGAGGTTCGTCGCGGTCATGATCCCGTCGAATGTGCTCTGCCCCGTCCCGTAGCGGTTGTCGAAAAGGTGCTTCATCTTCGCGTCGTTTACGTCGATCACGGGGAAGCGGAGCTTGCCCTTCTTCTCCATGGCCCGCAGCCGGACGATGCCCGTCGTGGTCTCCTCGTTGCCGCCCCGGACCGTGCCCAGGAGCTCGCGGCGCTTCGTGTGCAGGAGGAAGATGAGGTCCGCGCCATCGTCGATGACGAGATCGGGCTTCAAGTCGAGCACTTTGTGGAGGTTCTCGTAGTACTCCTCCGTCGTCTGCCACTTCCTCGCGTAGACGTCCAGGCCGTGGACGTCCGCGAGGGCCGCGGCCACGCTGTCGTCCGTGGACAGCGGGTTGCACGAGGCGAGGCGGACCTTCGCCCCGGCCTCCTGGAGGCTCAGCGCGAGGACGCCGGTCTTCGCCTCCGTGTGGAGGGCCATCCCGATCCTCAGGCCTTTGAGCACCCTGGACCGCGTGAGCTCCTCGCGGATCGCCGCGAGGACGGGCATGTGCTCTCTCGCCCATTCCAGGCGGCGGGCACCACGTTCCGCAAGCTCGGACATCGCCGCGCTCATGCGGCGACCGCGATTTCAGCCTTCCGGTAACACGTCTCTCCCCGAGGAATTATCCCTTGCGGGATGGACCCCCCGGCGGGGGGTCGCTGCGACTGTCACTTCACCGCGGCAATGAAGTCCGTCGTGGATACCGCGGGCAGCGTGATCGCGCGAAGGTTCCCCTGCTTCGCGATGAGCGCGGACGCCTTCATCATGGTCGCATCATCGGGTCCCTCGACGACGGCCACGAAATCGTAGGGGCCCAGAGTCGACCACGACTGGACGAGCCTGCATCCGTTGGCCTCCAGGACCTTTTTCGCGTCCGCAATCATGTCCCCGAGTTTCTGGACGTTTCTCACGGCTTGTTCCGTCAGATTCGCAAGTCGGACGTACGTAGGCAAGGTATCCCCTCTTTGGGGTTATCCCTTCTCAGGCCAAGGATTTTGTCCCTTCGCCGCTATAGGCAGCACCTCGCCGGTCGTACGATGGACCTGAAGGACAAGCTCCGCATCGGCTGCAGTGGCTGGGGCTACGACGACTGGCTCGGCAGCTTCTACCCGTCGGGCACGCCGAAGTCGGACTACCTCTCCCTCTACTCGAAAGTCTTCGATTGCGTCGAAGTCGATTCCTCCTTCTACCGCAACCCCGGCCCCGCGATGACGAAGGGCTGGTACAGGACCACGCCGCCGGGCTTCCTCTTCACGATGAAGATGCCGAAGCGGATCACGCACGAGAAGAAGCTTCGCGGGGTCGGCGAGAACCTCGGCTGGTTCTACCAGGCGGCGAGGGAGCTGAAGGAGAAGTGCGGGCCCCTCGTGGCCCAGTTGCCGCCCTCGATCAAGTATGACCGCGACTGGACCGTGATGCAGGCCTTCGTGGCAGCCCTCGACCCCGCCTACCCGCACGCGATCGAGTTCCGCCACGCTTCGTGGTTCCGGGACGACGTGTACTCCCTGTTGCGGGACCGGAACGTCGCGATGGTCTGGACGGAGAACCAGTACCTGCGGAGTCCGTCCGCGGTCACGTCGGACACGGTGTACCTCCGGATGGTTGGAGACCGCGAGATCACGGAGTTCCACAAGGTCCAGAAGGACAAGTCCGCGGAGATGCGCGCATGGTACAAGGAGCTCGAGGAGTCGGCGGATTCCGTGAAGGGCGCACTCGTCTTCTTCAACAACCACTACGCGGGCTTCGGGCCTGGGAGCGTGAACGAGTTCCGCCGCCTTGCGGGCCTGATGGAGTACGGGTTCCCTGCCCAAGGGGGCGCCAGCGCGGGACAGAAGAGCCTTGGGGAATTCGGGTGAGTCGGGCGGCCCCTTGAGGACGGGACGATTCGATGCCACGCGTCATCTTCCACGTGGACATGGACGCCTTCTACGTGAGCGTGGAGCGCCGCGAGAGCCCGGACCTCGTGGGCAAGCCCGTGATTGTCGGCGCAGATCCCAAGGGCGGGAAGGGTCGCGGAGTCGTCATGGCGTGCAGCTATGAGGCGCGGGAGCTCGGGATCCGCAGCGGGATGCCCATCAGCACGGCTTGGAGGAAGGTACCCCAAGCCGTCTACCTCCCTCCGAACTACGACCTCTACGGCTCCGTCTCGGAGAACGTGATGAACCTCCTGAGAAGCTACGCCGACGTCCTGGAACACCTGAGCATCGACGAGGCCTTTCTCGACGTCTCCACGAAGGTACGGGATTTCGAGGGCGCCGCAGAATACGCGCGTCGAGTGAAGGCTGCGGTCCGCGCCCAGGAGGGGCTCGCCTGCACGATTGGGGTCGCCCCGAACAAGTCCGCGGCGAAGATCGCCTCGGACCTGGCCAAGCCGGATGGCCTGAAGGTCGTAAAACCTGACGAACTGGTCGCCTTCTTGGCCCCACTCCCCGTGACGAAGATCAGCGGGGTAGGCACGAAAACCGCCGCTGTCCTCGCTCGCGTCGGCGTCTCGACAATCGGGGACCTTGCGCGTTTTCCGGGCCAGGATCTCAAGAAGCTCCTCGGAAAGAACGCCGTGTGGCTCTGGGGCATCGCCCGCGGCCTGGAAGAGATGCCCGTCGAGGAGCGGCCCGACCCGAAGTCGATCAGCGTGGAGCGCACGTTCGATCGCGACGTCTCTGAATGGTCCCTCGTCGAAACCACGCTCGATGACATCGCCCACAACGTCCATCTGCGGGCGCGGGCCCAGGGCGCGTCCTTCCGCACCGTCGGGATCAAGGTTCGCTTCGAGGGCTTCCAGACGCACCTGCGGGAGAAGACCTTGCCCTCCCAGGTCCTCGACGAGGATGTGCTCCGCCAGGTGGCTCGCGGGCTTCTCGAGGAGTTCGCCGGCCGTGGCCATGCCGTGCGCCTCCTCGGCGTGCGAGTGACCCACTTGGAGCGGCCGAAGACGCGCCAGCCCAAGCTCACGACGTTCGACGGCGACGCGAGCTAGGGAAACGACAGGGGAGCCGCGACTTTCGGCTCCCCGGTCGGCTTCGCAAGGACGGAGCCGAGGATCGAGATGCCCTTTCGAATCTGCATGTCGCTCGTGAAGGAGTAGTTGAGGCGCATGTGGTTGACCTCCGGGGCGCTCGCATAGAATCCGTGGCCGGGAACGTAAATCACGCCTTGCGAGGCGGCCTTCGGCAGGAGTTCCCTCGTGTCGAGGCCCTCCTCGGTGGTGACCCACAGGAAGAGGCCCCCCTTGGGGCGCGTCCATGTTGCCGTCTCCGGGAAGGACTCCTTCAGCGCCTTCAGCATGAGGTCCCGCTTGTGCCTGTACAGCTTGCGGACCTTCGGCAGATGCTTCTCCATGAGGCCGAGGCTGATGTACCGCTCCGCGACGCGCTGGCCGAATCCGTTCGTGAAGAGGTCCATCCCCTGCTTCGCGAGGGCCATCTTGCTGATGGCGCTCATGGGGCCGTGGGCGAAGCCGACGCGGAAGCCTGGCGCCAGGACTTTGCTGAAGCTGCCGAGGTAGAAGACCCAACCCTCCTTGTCGAGGGCCGCGACGGGCGGGATTGATTCCCCTTCGAATCGCAGGTCGTAGTACGGATCGTCCTCGATGACAGGAATCTCGTACGAGGCCGCGAGATCCGCGAGCCGCCTCCGTCGACGATCGGACATCGTCACGCCCGTCGGGTTGAGGAAGGTCGAGACGACGTAGATGAACTTCGGCCGAAGCCCGTCCATGGAGAGGGCCCTCAGGTCCTCCTCGAGGACATCCGTGAGGATCCCCTCTTCGTCCGCGGGCACGCCATGATACGTCGGCTCGTAAATGGCGAGGGCGGTGAAGATGCCCAGGTAGGTGGGTTGTGTCACGACGACGAAGTCCGCGGGGTCCAGGAAGATGCGCCCAAGGAGTTCTAGGGACTGCTGGGCGCCGTGGGTCACAAGGATGCGGTTCTCGTCCGCGTCGATCCCGCGGCCCCGCATCATCCCGGCCAGGGCCTTCTTGAGGAGCGGATCGCCCGGGGTGGGCCCGTATTGGAGCGCGGGCGTGCCGTCCTCGTGGAGGAGCTCCTCGAAGATGACCTTGAGTTCCTCGACGGGGAACGCCTCAGGATTGGGAAGGCCTCCGCCGAAGCTGATCACGGAGTGGTCTTGGGCGTACTTCAGCAGCTCGCGGACGTCCGACGCCTTCAGGATCTTGCTCCGTTCGGAAAACGCGCCCTCTAGGTCCGGCGTCATCGCAACCGGGTGAGTATGCACGTCGCGTCCCTCTCAAACAACCGCATATTTTGTAACGTTGCGACGTAGTGACATGAGGCGCGCCGCCGCTCTCGATGCGCGATGGCCGGCGAAAGTCGCCGCGTCCGTGCCGACGAGGTGGCTCGTCCCAGCCGCTCCAGATTCCCTTGGGGCCTCTTCGCCCCGTCCCCTTTGAGCGGTAGGACTTTCGATTCCCATCCTACGCACCCTGCTGACCTTGCCCCGATTCCCAATCCTTGCGGAGGAGACCGTAGACCACTTGGTCTTCGAAACAATCCCGGACCCACTCCCCCTCTCGGAGGACGCCCTCCTGGACGAAACCGAGCCGCGGAGGGATGGCGCGACTCCGGAGGTTGGGCATCGCCGCGCGAATCTCGACGCGGTTCATCCCTAGCTTCGCAAAGGCGTAGTCGACGAGGGCCTTGCAGGCCCGCGTCATGATCCCGCGACCTTCCACGTCCGAGGAAAGCCAGTAGCCGATCTCTGTCTTCCGGCTCGTCCGGTTCCAGTAGTGATAGCCGAGGACCCCGACGAGGCGGCCCTGATACCAGATGCCCGTCTGGAATCCGTCGTCGCGGCGGAGCTGGGCGACGGACTGCTGGATGAACCTCCGCGTGTCGCGGACCGTCCGCGTGTCCTCCACCCAGGGGAGCCATCGGCGGAGGTGCTCGCGATTCCGATCCACGAGGGCGAACAACTCGCTCGCGTGGCGTTCCTTGAGAAGCCGAAGCTCGATGTCCGCGTCGACCTGAATCGCGGCCGGGTGACGAAGGACGATCCGTGCCGTCTTCTCCCTGGCCATGAGAATGAGCGCCAACGGGGGCCCGTCGCATCTACTTTGTGGGAACTCGCCTATCTGCGCCGTCCTCTCTTCGATGGCACCCTCACTCCGACGTTCCTTGCGAGGCGGCGGAGTTCCTTCGGGTTCATCCACTCCACCTTGAGGTAGTCGAGAAGCTCCGGGTCTGTCATCCCGAGGCGACGCCCTTCGGCAATGCAATGTCGGTAGGCCTCGATCTCCGTGGGCGTATCCGAGTACTCGAAGCCGTCCGGGAAGAGTGGCTTCCCCTCCCGGAACTGGCGAACGTGTACGAGCTCGTGGACGACATCGAGGTAGATGTCCCGCGCCTTCCCGGTCTTCAGGTAGTGCGTCGAGATGAGGAGGTGGCCGTCCTCGTCGCTCACGCCCATGTAGCCCCACTTCGAGGAGAAGTACTCAACTCGGAGACCGCGAAGCACCCGCGTCGTTTGAGGGCCGAAGATTGCCCGGACCGCAGGGACGCGCTCGAAGCCCTTGAATCGCTTCGAGAACGGCTCAAACTTGAGGGGAATGCGCCGCGGGATTCGCACGGGAGGCAGCTTCGCCGGAGGGGCCATGGTTCTTCACGTAGTCCGACAGGACCCGAAGCGCCTCTCGGCTATGGGGTTTCGGGTTCATGGACTTCAGCGAGGCCAGGATGATCCCGTCGGGGCCGATGACGTAGGTCACGCGCTTCGCGAGGCCCGTGAAGGAGAGGGCGTTGTAGGCCCGGCAAATGGCCTTGTCGGTGTCCGCGATGAGCGGAAACGCGAGGCCATGCTTCTCGCGGAACGTGCGGTGGGAGGGGGCGTCCTGCACGCTCACTCCGAGGACGATCGCGCCTAGGGTACGAAACTCATCGAGGCCATCCCGAAAGTCACAAGCCTCGATCGTGCAGCCCGTCGTCATGTCCGCGGGGTAGAAGTACAGAACCACGGGACGACCTGCGAAATCCTGGAGCCGGATCGGTTGGCCATCCTGGTCCAATCCCTGGAAGTCGGGCGCTCTCATGCCGGGTTGTAGGATTTCCGCCATCGGCTCGGCGGAGCGACCCTTCGGTCCCTTTTGAAGCCTTGCCCCATTCCACGACGCGCGAACATGGCGGGGGATCTTCGGACGTCTTGGCATCCTACAAATCCATGAGTGATTGGGGACTCCGAAATCACCCGCGGGGCCACGATTGAAGTAACACCGTTGCATAGCGAGAACGATGGCCAAGTTCGTCCGCTACGGTCCCGCTCCCCGATACGGGATGCCCGAGGCCGGCTTCTGCGCTTCCTCCTTCGTCCTCGTGCGCCGTGGAGCGAAGGTCCTCGCAGGCATCCCGAGGAAGCATTCGAAGTGGACGAAGGAGTGGGCCCCGAACTGGCTCGTGTACGACAAAGACCGGATGGTGGATGAGTTCCAGTCGTGGCGGCTCCCCGCCTCCTACCTCTACGAAGGCGAGGGCCCCGATGCCGCGGCCCGCCGGGTGCTGAGGGACCAGCTCCGAATCCGCGGGACGGACCTGGGGCGTTGCCTCTGTTACAGCTTCTACGATCCCAGCTCCTGGTTTCCCGGCCGCAAGCACTACGATCTCTGCTTCGTGTACGAAGTCCGCGGGGTCACGCCGAACGCGACTCCGCCCTGGTGGCAGCGCCTGGAATTCGTGGATGCCAAGGTCCTGAAGAACGAGGACCTCGGGAGCGGGATGAACGATCTCGTGAAAGTCCTGCGATTCTAGGACCCCTCGCGTTCGAGGATCGCACGCGCACAGTTGTAGCCGGGCGCACCGGTGATGCCGCCGCCCGGGTGCGCACCCGAGCCGCACAGGTAGAGGCCCGCGATCGGTGTGCGATATTGGGACCACCCCGGCACCGGCCGGAGGAAGAGCTGCTGGTTCAGCGTCATCTCCCCGTGGTGGATGTGGCCGCCCGTCAAGCCGAGGCGCCGCTCCATGTCGAGGGGGGTGAGGACCTCGCGGCCGAGGACGTGTCCTCTCAGGCCCGGGATGGATTCGTCCAGGATGTCCACGACCGCGTCTCCGAGATTGTCCCGCTCGTCGTCCCACGCCCCTCGCCTCAGCCGATACGGCGCGTACTGAACGAGGGCGGACATCACATGGTTCCCCGCGGGCGCAAGCTCCGGATCGACGAGGGTGGGGATCGTCACGTCGAGGAACGGCTGCGCGGACCGGCCGCCGTACTTCCCATCGTCATATGCGCGCTCGAGGTACTCCAGGGAAGGGGCGATTCGGAAGTGGGGCGCGACGGCCCCGCCGTCTTCGGGCATGGCGGGAATCGCATCGAGGGCGAGATTCACGCGGGCGACGCAACCGTCGATCTGGATGCCGCGGACTGCGCGGACGAACTCAAGATCCAGTTCGGCGGGATCGACGAGCTGGAGGAACGTCCGCTTGGGGTCGGCGTTCGAGAGGACAAAGCGAGCCGCGGTCGTCTCCCCCGATGCGAGCTGGACCCCCGTGACCCGTCCGTCCACGGTGAGGATCCTCGTGACCTCGGCTCCCGCGCGGATGGCCACGCCCACCGCCTGGGCCGCCGCCGCGAGAGCCGTGGAGAGGGCGCCCATCCCTCCGCGCACGAAGCTCCACGACATCCCATGGAGTCTGGGCCCGAAGTGCCGGAGGAGGCCGAACGCCGTCTCGGGGGACCACGGTCCGCGGTTCGTGCCGATGAGGGCGTCCACGGCGAGGCTCGCCTTGAGGAGCTCCGTTTCGAACCACTCGTTGAGGACCGCACGCAGGCTCATCGGTGCCATGCGGAGGGCCTCGCCCGTGACATCCTTCCCGAAACGTCGCAGCTTCAGGGCTCGCCGCAAAAGGAAGAACTGGTCGCCGAGGTTCCACTCGGAAACCTCGGGCGGAGCTTGGACGAGAAGGGGGTCGAGGACCCCCGCAATCCGCGTGAGGAACGATCGGAAACGGAAGTAAGCCTCCGCGTCCCTCGGAGAGAAGCCGGCGAGGTCGGCCCGGGTGCGTGCGTCGTCCCGCCAGATCCGAAGGACCTTCCCTTCCGTTCCGTGCACGGCCACTTCGGGATTCGCAGGGAGGAGCGTGAGGCCGCGATCGGCGAGTCGGAGGTCCCGGATGATCTCGGGTCGCAGGAGGCCGCACAGGGCCGCTCCCGTAGGCCCGCGGAAGCCCGGATGAAACTCCTCCGTGGCCGCGGCCCCGCCGACGAAGGCCCGCCTCTCGAGGACGGCCACCCGTCGGCCCGCGCGCGCGAGATACGTGGCCGCGACGAGCCCGTTGTGCCCGCCGCCGATCACGACGGCATCGTAGGCCGCGCTCGTCAGCGGATCCCCCCGAGGCTCCAGTCCTTCAGGATTTCCCGTGCGGCGTTGTACCCGGGAGCCCCCATGACCCCGCCGCCGGGATGGGTCCCGGACCCGCAGAGATACAGGTTCCGGATCGGCGTGCGGTACTGGGCCCAGCCAGGGAGGGGACGCAGAAAGAACAGCTGGTTCGGCGTGAGTTCCCCATGGAAGATGTTCCCTCCCGTCAGGCCGATCTCTCGCTCGAGGTCCATCGGCGTGAGCACCTGACGATGGAGGATCGCCCCCGGCACGTTCGGCGCGTACTCCGACAACGTCTCGATGACGGTGTCTCCGAGGGCCTCCCGGGCATCGTCGTCCCAGCCCCCCCGGCGGCTGTAGGGCGCATACTGAACGAACATCGAGACGACGTGCTTTCCCGGAGGCGCCAGGGTGGGATCGATCGCGGAGGGGACCATGACGTCGAGGTAGGGCCGGCGGGAGAAGCTCCCGTACTTCGCGTCGTCGTAGGCCCTCTCGATGTAGTCGACGCTCGGGCTGATGGAGATCGCCCCCTGGAGGTGTGCGCCTTCCCCCGGGAGGCACGTGAAGTTGGGCGCCTCCCTGAGGGCGAGGTTCACTTTCGCGGAGGAGCCCTCGGTGTTGTAGTTCTCGATCCCGCGGACGAAGTCCTGCGGCAATGAGGATCGCTCGACGAGCCTCAGGAACGTGCGCTTCGGATCGACACCGGACGCGAGGACTCGGGCCCGGACTCGCTCGCCCGAGGCCAATTCGACGCCCACGGCCTTCCCGTCCTCGACGAGGATTCGCGTGGTCTCCGCGTTCGTGCGGATTTCCACTCCGTAGGATCGTGCGGCCTCCGCGATGGAGTCGCTGACCCCTCCCATCCCGCCGCGGACGAACCCCCACGCCCGGAAGGCGCCGTCCACCTCGCCCATGTAGTGATGGATGAGCACGTAGGCGGTCCCCGGGGACCTCGGACCGAGGAACGTGCCGATGATCCCGCTCGCGCACATCGTCCCCTTGAGGGCGTCCGTCTCGAACCACTCATCGAGATAGTCCCCGGAGGACATCGTCATGAGCTTCGCGAAGGTGTACAGGGTCTCCTCGTCGACTTCCTTGAAGCGGCCGCGAAGCTCCCACAGCCTGCGCAGATTGCCCGGGTTCATGGAAGTGAGGTTCGGCGGCGTCATCCCGATCTGCGGCTTCAGGAACCTCGCGATCTTCACCATGAGCTGGCCGAACTTCGTATACGCCTCGGCGTCGCCTTTCGAGAACTTCGAAATCTCCTTCCGATTCTCCTCGGAATCCGCGCCGCGGAAGAGGTAGCGGCCGTCCGCGAGGGGAGTGAGGGTCGACTCCACGGGGATGATCTGGTAGCCGTGGGCGGGCAGATCGAGGTCTCGGATGATTTCCGGACGCAGGAGGCTGCAGACGTAGGAGCAGACGGTGAACTTGAATCCCGGATGGACCTCTTCGGTGACGGCCGCCCCGCCCACGAGATGCCTTCGTTCGAGGACGAGGACACGTCTTCCCGCTCGGCCGAGATAGGCCGCGGTGACTAAGCCGTTGTGGCCGCCTCCGATGATGATCGCGTCGTAATCGGCCGCCATCCGCCCCCTCGGCTCTTCCTCCGACGCCGCGGTCTCCGCTCGAATTGCGTTCCATATGGGCCGTTTCCACTTAACGCTTCGTCTCATCGATGCGCGCGTCCACAAGGTTTAACCCAGCCACGCGGTTCCCTGCGCGCGAGAGGCGGGAGGAGGAAGGCGTGCCCAAGGGGACACCGTTCCACTCGAGGACGTCCGCCCTTTGCGAGAGCCACGCTTGGAGGAACTGGTCCGGGTACATCTGCGCGTCCTCGTACCAGCTCGTTCCTGAGATGGAGTACCACGCGATTCGGAACGGTGCGGCCCTCATCGACGTGAGCCCGCTCTTCAAGTACCGTATCTCCGGGAGGGATGCCTCCCGGCTCATCAACCGCGTGATCACCCGCAACGCCTCGAAGTGCAGGCCGAACCAGATCTTCTACACACCGTGGTGTGACGACCGCGGGAAGACCGTCGACGACGGGACGGTCTGGAATCTCGGAGACGGTTCTTGGCGAATGACGTCCGCCGAGTCGAACCTTCGCTGGCTCGAGGAAAGCGGCTACGGCATGGACGTGAGGGTCGAGGACGACTCCGAGGCGGTGGCTGCGGTCGCCCTCCAGGGACCGATGTCGAAGGCGATTCTCCGGAAGGCCGCGGGGGACGCGGTGGAGAGCCTCAAGTTCTACCGCTTCACCCAGACGAAGTTGGACGGGATTCCCGTGACGATCTCGCGGACCGGATACACGGGAGACCTGGGCTACGAGATCTGGCTCGATGCCGGCAGAGCGGAGCCGCTGTGGGACGGTCTCATGAACGCGGGGAAAGGATTCGGCATCACCCCCACCGGCCTTCTGGCTTTGGATATCTCGCGGATCGAGGCGGGCTTCATCCTCGCGGAGGTGGACTACACGCCCGCGAGGAAGGCGATGGTCGACGACCAGCGATATTCGCCCTTCGAACTCAGCCTCGATTGGACCTTGGATTGGGACAAGGGCTACTTCACGGGGAGGCGGGCGCTGCTCGAGGAGAAGCGGCGTGGCGTGCGGCGCCGCATCGTCGGACTGGAGGTCGATTGGGGAGTCGTGGAGAAGCACTTCCAGGCCCACGGCCTTCCGCCCGAGCCGCCCCGAACCGCATGGCGTTCCAAGGTCCCCGTGTATGCGGGTCTCCGACAGATCGGGGTTGCGACGAGCGGAGTGTGGTCCCCTCTCCTCAAGAAGTACATCGTGATCGCGACCGTGGAGGCGCCGTACTCGCTCCTCGGCAGCCTCGTCGAGATCGAGGTCACGGTCGAGGGCGAACGCAAACGAGCCCCTGCGTCCGTCGTGAAGAGGCCGTTCTTCGATCCGCCCCGGAAGAAGGCCTGAATGCCCAGGCCCTCGGAAGCGACTTAACGGTCTTGGGGCTTCCCGAGGCGGGAACTTGGCCTCCCATGACGTCGTCATCGTCGGCGCCGGCCACAACGGTCTCGTGGCCGCGGGGTATCTAGCGAAAGCGGGTCTCCGGGTCCTCGTCCTCGAGCGCCGAGGGATCGTCGGCGGCGCCAGCGTCACGGAGGAGATCGCGCCCGGCTTCAGGGCCAACAGCCTCGCGTACGTGTGTGGGCTCCTTCGGCCCGAGATCAAGGACGATCTCGACCTCGCGCGCTTTGGGCTCGAGGAGCATGCGTACGATCCGCACATGTTCCTCCCGTTCCCCGACGGGCGACACCTGCTGTATCGGAACGATCCGTCGTGGAATGAGAAGCAAGTCGCGAAGTTCTCCAAGGAGGATGCGAAAGCCCTGCCAAGGTACGAGGCCTTCTGGCAGGAATTCGGCGATCTCGTCGAGCCAACGCTTCTCGCTCCGCCGGTCGCCTTGGCCGACCTGGCGGGATTCGTGACGACCCCGGAGGCGGAGGACTTCCTCCGGAGGACGATGCTCATGTCCATCGGGGACGTCCTCGACGAGTTCTTCGAATCCGAGGAAGTCAAAGTCTCCCTGGGGACGAGCGCCGTCTCCGGGACCATGGCGGGCCCACGGACGCCGGGCACAGCCTTCGTCCTCGGTCACCACTCCCTCGCGACGATCGCAGGGATCGAGGGAGCCTGGGGCTGGGCGAAAGGCGGGATCGGTGCGATTCCGGAGTCCCTCGCAAAGGCCGCACGGCACTTTGGCGCCGAGGTCCGTACGCGTGCCGCGGTCGAGCGCGTCTGCGTGAAAGATGGTCGGGCCACCGGGGTGGTCCTCGCCGACGGAGCGGAAATCGAGGCGAGGGCCGTCCTGAGCAACTGCGACCCGAGGCGGACGTTCCTCCGCCTCGTCGAGGAGGACGCACTTCCCAGGGACTTCGTCCGCGCGGTATCGCGGATCCGGATGGACTCGTCATCGTTCAAGATCAATCTGGCCCTCGACGGTCTTCCGGACTTCACCGCGATCCCCGGGACGAGGGTGCAAGACCACCATCGCGCGATCGTCGACATCGCGCCGAGCCTCGACTACCTCGAGCGGGCGTACGACGATGCGAAACGCGGCACGCCTTCCCGGAAGCCGTACATCGAGTTCATCCTCCAGTCGGCGACGGACCCCACGGTCGCGCCTCCGGGGAAGCACAGCCTGACCGCATCGTGCAAGTTCGCACCCTTCGAGCCCGCGCAAGGCACTTGGGACACGGAGGGGGAAGCATTCGCGGAGAAGATCCTCGACACCCTCGAGGAGTATGCGCCAAACCTCCGCCGAATCGTCCTCGCGAAGAAGTGGATCACGCCGCTCGACATGGAGCGCGAGTACGGCCTCACCCGCGGTGACGTGTTCCACGGCGCGATCCTTCCCTACCAGATGTTCTCCTTCCGGCCCGTGCCCGGGTGGGCTCGCTACCGGACGCCCATCGAGGGGCTGTACCTCTGCGGTGCGGGCGCCCATCCGGGAGGTGGCGTAATCGGCGCACCCGGCCACAATGCGGCGATGGCCCTGCTCGAAGACTGGCCGAAGATCCTGGCGTCGTGACCAGGATTGATTCGCGGACCGCAAGCCTCAAAGGACAGGGCGTCCACGATGGTTCGGGATACCGGAGTCCGCCGCCGCTGCGCATGCACGGCGGCTGGGCCTATGGCGACGCCGTCACCACTCCGGCGTCCCCTTCAAGATTCTTGGACCTGCGCATCGAATGCGTTCGCGAAGCCTGCGTCCCCGCCCTCGATGAAGTTCTTGAGGCAGACGCAGAGGTCGCCCCATCCTCCGCGATCGGAGAGGATTCTCGCCTCCTCCCCATCGCGGTAGCCTGCGGCCACGAGGTAGATCGCCGTGCCGGAGGCCTTCGGCTCGAGGTTCAGCTCAATCGTCAGGTCTCCCTGATCTCGAGGCCATCGCAGCACGAGGCGGCGACCGGGGTCGATTGCGAGGATCCGGTCGGGTCCGACGTCCCCCCAGCCCATGGCGAAGGCCCCGCCGGCCCGGGGGTCCACGCGAGCCCGCCCGCGGGGCACGCCGCCCGTGGACCAGTGGTCCACCTGCGCGGGTTCCGTGAGGGCCGCGAAGACGCGCTCCGGCGTCGCCTCGATCAGGTTCGACAGTCGGAGTTCCCTCGAGGTCACGGGGGCGTGGTCCGGACGCACGCTGTCGCTCCGACCTTCCGAGATTGACTTGAGGTTCCCGAGGCACATGTGCCACGCATCCTGGATCGTTCCACACGTCGTCTTTTTCATCGGGGCGCCTCGGTGGCGCGCCACGAGATGCGTCGCTCCCTCTCCTGCGTCCTGCAGTTCGTAGGAGACGCGGCTCGGCGTTCCATGGATCGGCCATGTGAACGCGAATCGCCGCAACGCCTCCCCCTCGTCGATCGTCGTCTCCCAGCCGCGGCCCTCGGGGAGGAGGATGCAGGTCTCGCCCCCGAATTGGAAGCGGCCCCCGACCTTGGGCTCGATGCGGGACCACCCGCAGAACCACCGCGCGAGATGCTCGATCCGGAGGAGCTTCTCGAAGACAACGGGTCGCGCCGCTCCGATGCGCAGGCTGAACTCGTAGTCGTACGACATCGTCGCGGGCGTCAAGGCCCGGTCCGGCATGAACTTGTACTTGTTCCACGGAGGCGAAGCTATTTCCATGGTCGGACCATCGCGTCGCTCGACCCGACCGCGGGGTATGCAGGGGGTGTGGGCGCACGGGCTACCGGTACGCGGTCATCGGCTCGGGCCGCCAAGGGACGGCCGCGGCCTATGACTTCGCGAAGTTCGGCGAAGCCGACGAGATCGTCCTCGGCGACGTGGACCCGAAGCAAGCCCGGAGAGCCGCGCTGCGCGTGAACCGCATGGTCGGCCGTCGCGTGGCCCGTCCGGTCCCCGCGGACGTGAGGAAACCCTCTACGGTCCTCAAGGCGATCCGCGGCGCGGATGTCATGCTCAGCGGCGTCCCGTACTTCTTCAACCTCCGCCTGGCGAGGCTCGCCCTGAGGGCCGGGACGTCCATGGTGGACTTCGGCGGGAACACGGGAATCGTGCGGAAGGAGCTCGCGATGGACCGGGCCTTCCGGAAGATCGGTCGCGCCCTCGTTCCCGACTGCGGCATGGGTCCGGGTCTCAACATCACCCTGGGCGTGTATGCGATGGAACTCCTCGATGCGCCGGAGCACGTGTACATCTACGAGGGCGGGCTCCCGCGGGATCCGAAGCCGCCCTGGGACTACGAGCTCACCTTCAACGTGGAGGGGCTCACGAATGAGTACTCGGGCAATGCCGTCTTCGTGCGCCGGGGCAGGATTACGAAGGTGCCGATCTTCACGGAGTTCGAGGAGGTCGACTTCCCACCGATCGGGAAACTTGAGGCTGTGGTCACGTCGGGGGCCCTCTCAACCGCGCCCTGGTCCTTCGTCGGTCGGCTGACGACTTACCAGAGCAAGACCCTCCGCTACCCGGGGCACTGGGCCAAGATGAAGGCTTTCCACGACCTTGGGCTGTTCGGAACGGCGCCCGTCGAGGTCGACGGGAGGAAGGTGGTCCCGCGGCACGTCTTCCACGCCCTCTTCGAGCCACAGGTCGTCCCGAAGAAGATCCGCGACGTGTGCCTGGAACGGGTCCGGTGCCTCGGCCTCAAGGATGGGCGGCCAGCCGAGGCCGTCGTCGAGCTCGTGGACACGTATGACGAGGCCACGGGCTTCACGTCGATGGAGCGCCTCACCGGATGGCATGCGGCGATTGCTGCGGAGATGATCGCGAACGGCACAATTCCCCCGGGCGCGCATTCCGTGGAGAGCGGCATCCCTGCGAAGGCTTTCGTCCGCGAGGCCCGGCGCCGCAGCATCCCAATCGTCGAGCGTGTCGTGTCTGCGGACGCGGTGCGGACGCAAGGTTAAGTACGGCGCTCGGGTCCCCGCGCCATGGCAGAGACCGCCAAAGTGACGATGGGCAGCCGGGTCGCGGTCCACTATACCGGGAGCCTCGACGACGGCCACGTATTCGACACGAGCGCGGACCGAGAACCCCTCGAATTCACCGTGGGGGAGGGCGAGGTCATCCGCGGCTTCGAGGCGGCGGTCCTTGGGATGGCGGTGGGTGACGAGAAGACGGTCAAGCTTCCTCCCGAGGAGGCGTACGGCGAGTACGATCCGGAGCTCGTGATCCGGGGCCCGCGGGGCCGGTTCCCCGAAGGCATTGCCGTGGGCGAGTCATTCCACTTCCACCTCCAAGGCGATCAGGAGGCCGACGGCGTGGTCAAGGAGATCGACGAGGACGGTGTCCTCGTGGACTTCAACCATCTCCTCGCAGGGAAGGCCCTCACCTTCCGCCTGAAAGTCCTGAAGGTCGGCTGAGGCCTACTTCGCCTTGCGCTTCGACGCCTTCGAGACGAACCTCGGCTTCGCGAATCGCATCTGCTCCGCGTAGTACTTGTCTAGGTCGTAGACCATGGGCTCCTGCTCGGAGAAGCGGCCGGACTTCCATGCGCGTGACATCACGCCTCGCTGTGTGCGTTCGCAGATCGCCCAGTCCTGGCGGTTGATCTCGTCCCACATGTCGACCGCGTCGCTCGGATCGAAATCGTCCCGCGCCATCACGTCCTTGTCGAAGTACCACTCGCATTCGATCGTGCTGTGGGTCGGGTCCTTCGGCCAATCCCGGTGGATCATGAGGTAGTCCGGGTGGAGGCTGAAGAAGAGGCCAGGGAAGACGACGTAGTAGTGGATCCGCCGGACGTCCTCGGGCTTCGTCCCCCTCAGGGGTGGTCGCTTCGTATATCCCGTGACCGTCATCGACGTGTAGTCGCCGCTGAAGTCCATCCAGCCGCCGCTGAAGTTCCGCCGGCGGGCCCCGCGGGCCATCCAGGCGTCGTTCTCCCCGTTCATGTAGTAGGTCACGCGATTCAGCCCGGGGTGGACCGGGGCGCAGTGGTAGCACTCCGAGTAGTTCTCCGCGAGGATCTTCCAGTTCGAGTTCGTTTCGTAGACGCGCATCGCGCCGAGCTTCAGGCTCGAGAAGTCGATGTGCTGGAATTTCCCGAAGAACTCGCGGAACTCCTTGTCGAATGGCTTCGCTCTCGGGTCGAGGTTCGCCCAGATGAATCCGCCCCAGAGGCCGACCTTCACGGGGTGGAGGCGGAAGTCCGACTTGTCGAAGGCCTCCAGTCCGTCCGTGTGGGGCGCGCCGACGAGCTTCCCGTCGGGGGAGTACGCCCAGGAGTGATAGGGGCAGACGATGGAGCGAAGCTTCTTCCCTTCTTTCTCCTCGACGAGGCGCGTTCCGCGATGCCGGCAGACGTTGTAGAAGCCGCGGATCTCGCCGTCGGTCCCGCGGATGAAGAGGAGGCTCTCGTTGCCGATCTCCCGGGTGAAGAAGTCCCCGGCCTCGGGGAGCATGTCGACATGTCCGATGTTGAGCCAGCTTCGGAGGAAGAGCCGTTCGATCTCCTGCCGATAGACCTCCTCTCCAAAGTACACCGACGGGGGGAGGGTTGCCGCACGCATGTGCTCCGCTCCGGGCTCCGCCCGCCGGCGCTGAATCAGCTCCAATTCCGGCATCAGTGTCCGTGGAGAGAGCGGAGGAATTATAGGGAATTTTCGGTGAGGCGAAAGTCCTTGGCAAATTGATAACAGGTTGGATATTCAAATCGATGGCCTTGAAGCGCCACGCGAATCGTGGAGCCTATGGCGAACGTCGACGACCCTTCCGGCCGCCGTGGCGATAACGCCTTTCCTTGGGTCGAGCGTCCTTCGGAGGTTTCTCTTTGCGCTTCACCCTTGCCGGAGGGGTTCTGTGGGGGATAAGCACATTGTCTCGGATCGCGCGGCACCCGCGCAACCTACTTCCAGACGAACGCTCTCGCGGCACGCGTGTCCTCCCCCGAGTTCCCGTCGCTCGAGACGGAGCGGCTCCTCCTGCGAGGGATCACCTTGGAGGACGCGCCGTTCTGGTTCGAGCATTTCTCGGACCCCGAAATTGTCGAGCTCACGGCCTACGAGGCGCCACGGGATCTCCCGGCCGCTCGGGAGGAAGTGCTGCAATTCTGCGTGCGACCCTTCGAAGAGGGGAGAGGCCTCCGCTGGGGGATTCTGATGAAAAGCCAACCGGGACTCATCGGGACCCTGGGGTACCATCAGTGGGCCCACGAGGGCCGGCGCGCGCGGGTCGGATACGATCTGCGAAAGGCATTCCGGCGCCAGGGGATCATGACCGAGGCGCTGTCCGCCGTCCTCGGCTACGGGTTCGGTGCGATGGGCCTGAACCGGGTCGAGGCCTGCACTGACCCGAGGAACACGGCTTCGATCCACCTCCTGGATAAGATTGGATTCCATCTCGACGGCGTGCTGCGGGAGAATACACTCTTCCGCGGACGCTTCCTCGACGACCTCTGCTTCTCCCTCTTGGCGCGAGAGTGGGAATCCCGCGCCCCCTCGGCTCGCGGGAATCGTTAAGCCCCGGTCCCCCGATGGCGAAACGTGGACTTCGATCCGAATCTCGTGATCGATGAGGATCCCGAGGTCTACCGCCCGAGCGATGATTCCTATCTCCTCTTGGCCGCCGTGTCCGTCCAGCCCGGGGAGCGGTTCCTAGAGGTCGGAACGGGTACAGGGCTCATCGCGATCCACGCCGCGAAGCTCACGCCGGCAATCGCAACGGACGTGAACGCGAGTGCCGTTCGCCTCGCGCAGAAGAACGCACGACGGCATGGGGTCGAACTCGGCCTCGTTCGCTGCGACCTCATGTCCGCGTTCCGCAGGCCGTTCGACGTGGTCGCCTTTAATCCCCCTTACCTCGAAGGGCGGCCCGAGGACAACCTCGATCGGGCATGGCATGGGGGTGACCGCGGCGCGGAGATTGCCACTCGATTCCTTCGGGACCTGCCGCGGGTCCTCTCGCCGCGAGGTCGCGCGTACTTGGTCCTGACGGGTACAAATGAGGGGGCCTGGTTGGCGGCGATGAGCGACTTCACCGCGGAGGTTGTCCTCTCGAAGGCGATGTTCTTCGAACAGCTCTCCGTCCTCGAGCTGCGACCGAAACCCAAAGGATGAGCCGACTCAGACGGGAAGGTCCTTCGCGAGCGTCCCGGACTTCCAGACCTTCCGGACGTTCTCCGGATGCGTGAGGACGCTGAGGTCTCGCAGCGGGTCGCCTGCAATCGCAATCATGTCGGCGTCGTAGCTTGCCTTGAGTTGCCCGGACTTCGGCGCCTGTGACCCCAATGTCAACGGACCGTTCGCGGTCGCGGCTTCGATCGCTCGGAGGGGCTTCATCCCGGCCTCCTCGAGGTAGGTGAGTTCCAGCGCGTTCATCCCCCAGTCCGCGTGGCCCGTGACGCCTGTCGTGATAATGTCCGTGCCCGCCGCAATCCGGAGGCCCTTTCGCACGGCGAGGCGCATCGCCTCCCGATGTCGGTCGACGACGCCCGCGATCTTCTCGAGGACGTAGCTCGCGGCCCCCATCGCCTTCGCGTGCTTCCCGAGGCGGTCGATGATGAGCCGCGTGGGAACGAGGATCGCGCCCTTCTCCGCAAAGAGGTCGGCCGCCTCCTCATCGAGGAACGTGCCGTGCTCGATCGTTCGGCAGCCAGCCTCAAGGGCGGCCATGATCCCTGGTTTGCCGTGGCAATGGGCCGCGACGATCCGTTCCGCGCGGCCAGCCTCCTCGACGATCGCCCGCAACTCGTCCATGGAGAACTGCTGGTGGACCGGCGAGTCCACCTCGCTCGCGACCCCGCCGGAGGCGCAGAGCTTAATCACCCTCGCCCCGCGGCGGAGCATCGTGCGCACGGCCTTCAGGCACTCCGAGACCCCGTCGCACAGGGCGCCAAGGCCCGTCCGCTCGTTCACCTCCGCGTTGAAGGAGAGGGAGTAGGAGTGGTAGTCCCCGTGGCCGCCGGTCGGGCTCAGCATCGCGCCTGCGCCGTAGATGTGCGGTCCAGGGATGTAGCCCTCGTCGATGGCCCGACTGAGTTCGAGGCCGACGCCGCCCACCTCCCGGATGCTCGTGAACCCGGCGTTCAGGCCGCGGAGGGCGTCCGCCGTCGCACGCGCCGCCAGGGTCGCGACGGGGGTGTGGAGGATCTCCTCGAGGTTCGCGGTCCGGGCGCCGAGGAAGTGGCCGTGGCAGTCCCACATCCCCGGCATGACCGCAGGCACGCGATGGACCTTCGCGTCCCGGGGAGTCTTCGGAGCCCCTTCCAGGGTCCCGGCGTACGCAATCACCGCCCCGTCGATGATGACGCATCCGTTCGCAATCGGGTCCCCGCGACCGGGAATCAGGATGTCTGCCTCGATGCGCTCCATTCAACCACGGCCGGGGAATCCGGTCCGGGGAGTTAACCCTTGACGGATCGTCGCGGTTCATAACCGTGGTCGGCGATGCCCGCCAGGCTGGACGGGTCCAATGGCGAGCCTCGGGGGGAAGACCCTCTTCATCACGGGTGCGAGCCGCGGGATTGGGAAAGCGATTGCCCTCCGGGCTGCGCGGGATGGGGCGAACGTCGTCGTCACCGGGAAGACTGTGGAGCCGCATCCCAAGCTCCCTGGGACGATCTACACCGCGGCTCAGGACGTAGAAGCGGCGGGCGGCCACGCCCTCGTGGTCCCCCTAGACATCCGCTTCGAGGACCAAGTGGACGACGCCGTCGCGAAGGCCGTCGAACGCTTCGGCGGCATCGACATCCTCGTGAACAACGCGTCGGCGATTTGGCTCGCGGGGACCATGGACACGCCGGCGAAGCGGTACGACCTCATGATGGACGTCAACGCCCGGGGTGCGTTCCTGTGCAGCCAGAAGTGCCTGCCCCACTTGAAGGAGGCCGAGAACCCTCATGTGCTGAGCCTCGCACCCCCGCCGAGCCTCGAGCCGCGGTGGTGGTCCGCCCATCCCGCGTACACGCTGTCCAAGATGGCGATGAGCCTCTGGATCCTCGGGATGACCGAGGAGTTCCGCGAGGACGGAATCGCGTTCAACGCCCTCTGGCCGCGGACCGCGATCGATACGGAGGCGATCCGGTTCATCCTAGGCGAGGAGGCCCGGAAGCGTTGCCGCAGTCCCGAGATTGTCGCGGATGCGGCCCATGCGATCCTTACGAAAGAGGGCAGTTCCTTTACAGGGAATTTCTGCATCGACGAGGAAATCTTGCGCGCGGAAGGCGTGACCGACTTCGCGCGGTACCGAGGCCAAGACGTGCGCGAAGGGGATCTTATCCTCGACTATTTCCTCGAAGGTGCCCCTTCCTCGGGAGACCGCTCGGGTTGATGGCGCCCACCGGACCCATGTCCCGTGCTCGATCGCCCTCGGCCGCCGCGTCGGGTGTGCCCGAGAACCTTTAACGTTCCCCGCGGAATCCCGAGGCGGGGAGGGCTTTGAAGATCGAGCTTTTCGAGATGGAGCGGTACCAGTCCCTCTACGAGTACGTCGTGGACTACGATCTCGCGGAGAGCGGCGTCCATCCACTCACCCTGCGGGAGCTCCTCGGGAGTGACGACGCGGTCCGGGAACTCTCGGACGTCCGCCTGGGCTATCCGCAGTCGGAGGGCACACCGCAGCTGCGATCGACGGTCGCGGCTCTGTATCCGAAGGCGGTCCCGGACAACGTCCTCGTGACGAACGGCTCCTCCGAAGCGATCTTCGTGTCCGCCTGGCGCCTTTTCGAGAAGGGCGACGAGCTCGTCCTCATGCTTCCGAATTACGCCCAGCTCTGGGGCCTCGCGAAGATCTGGGGCGTCCGCGTGAAGCCCTTGTGGCTCCGCGAGGACCTGAAGTGGCAGTTCGATCTCGAGGAGCTGAAGAAGCTCGTCACGAAGAAGACGCGAGCGATCCAGGTCTGCAACCCGAACAACCCCACGGGCGCGGTGATGGGGCGGGAGCAGAGGAAAGCCCTCCTCGATGCCGCGGAGGACGCCGGGACATGGCTCCTCTCCGACGAAGTGTACCAGGGGGCGGAACGCGAAGGGCCGGAGACGGAGACCCTCTGGGGGCCCTACGAGAAAACGCTGATCACGAACGGCCTGAGCAAAGCCTACGGGCTTCCTGGCCTGCGGATCGGCTGGCTCGTCGGCCCGGCGGGAATCGTCGAGGAGATGATGGCCTACCACGATTACCTCACCCTCACCCCGACGATGCTCTCGGACCGTCTCGCTCGGGTCGCCCTGGAGAAGAGACGACGGGCGGAGATCCTCGCCCGGACGCGGTCGATCCTCGACAGGAACTACCCGGCCCTGCGGGCCTGGATTGGGGACCATGCCTCCGTCCTCACTCACGTCCCGCCTGCGGCGGGCGCGATCTGCTTCCTCCGGTACGCGCTCCCCGTGAAATCCACGGAGCTCGCGGAGCGCCTTCGGAAGGAGAAGTCCGTCCTTGTGGTTCCCGGAGACCACCTCGGCATGGATGGGTACGTGCGGATCGGGATCGGCCCGCCGACGGAGTATCTCCTTGCGGGCCTCGATCGCTTCGCCGCGCTCCTTCGCGGGCTCAAGGCGGGCAAGGCGAAATAGATGGAGCTGCGCCTTCTCTTCGAGAAAGAGATCCGGGAGATCCTTGGTCCTAGGGAAGCCCTCGATGCCGTGCGGGAGGCCTTCGTGAAGCTCGCCCGGGGCGAGGCCGTCCTGCCCGGGGTGATCAACTTGGAAATCCCGGAGACGCGGACGGAAGCCCATGTGAAAGGCGCGTACCTCCGCGGCACATCCACGTTCTCCGTGAAGGTCGCCTCCGGATCCTATGACAATCCCGCGCGTGGGCTTCCCTCGGGCGGCGGGCTCTTCCTCGTTTTCGACGCAACGACGGGGCTCCCGACCGCCGTCCTCCTCGACAATGGCTACCTCACGGATGCGCGCACGGGCGCCGCGGGCGCCCTCGCCGCGGACCTGCTCGCGAAGCGGAAGGTCGATCGCCTCGGGATTGTCGGCGTGGGGAGTCAGGCGCGGCACCAGCTCGCGGCCTTCCTCCAGGTCCGGCGTCCGAAGGCCGTCGCGGCCTGGGGCCGGGACCGCGGAAAGGCGGAGGCCTACGCGAAGGAAATGGAGGCGCGGCACGGTCTTCCCGTCGAGGCGGTTCCGTCCGTCGAGGTCGCCGTCCGCGATTCCGATGTCGTGATCACGGTCACCCCATCCCACGAGCCCCTCGTCCGAGCGAACTGGGTCGAAGCCGGCATGCACATCACCGCGGTCGGGGCGGATGCACCGGACAAGCAGGAACTCGAGGCCGAGGTGCTCGGCAAAACCGACAAGGTCGTCGCGGACCGATTGGACCAGTGCCTGCGGTTCGGGGAAATCCATCATGCCGTGGAGAAGGGCGTCCTGCGGAAGGAGGACGTCTACGCGGAGCTCGGCGAGATCGTGGCTGGCCTGCGGCGCGGTCGTGAGTCCGACGAGGAGATCACGGTCGCAGATCTCACGGGAGTCGGGGTCCAGGACGCGGCGGTCGCAAACCGTGTCGTGCGGGAAGGCGCGACTCGCAGAATCGGGAGGATCCTCGAGGTCTGATGACGTCGGCCCTCAAGGCCGCATGAATCCGAGGGACGCGCCTCCCGGGGTCAGGAACCGCGTCCCGCAGCGGCATTCCCAGACAAGTCCGCCCCGCATCGGCCCCGAGGTGATCGTGGTCACGCGGTAGTTGAATCCGCAAATCTCGCACTCGAGAATGACCGGCGGTGCGCCCGGACCGCGTTCGACGATGCGCGACATGGCGCGTCGTCGTCGGAACCGGGGCCAAAGCCGTCGCAGGACGTCTCGAGGGCCCTCCTCGCGGCGGACAGACGCTGGGCTCCTCACTCCGGTCTCAACGTAATCGTGCCTTGCCTCTCGCCTCGTTGCCTCCTCCCCCGCAGGAAGACATGGACGGGCGAACGCAAGAAGGTTCGCCCGGATGGGGAACGATTCTCCCGTTCGAGACTGAGAACGAACGGCGCGGTTCGGGAGGTCCCCGGAGGGACCACACTTTCGCCCACCTCCCTCTCGAGGGAAGCCGTAAGAGCCCTCACGTCAAGGGGGGAGCACACCATGGCCTACGACGATCTCAAGGAATTCGAAGGGGAGGAATACACAGGGATGCCCGTGGGCGGGGAGCACACCTGGATTTACCCGAACGGTCTCTGGCGGGAACAGAAGGTCGGGCCGGACAGATGGGAGTTCACATTCACGTCGATCAAGGAGCGCGAGCGAAGCGCGCCGCCTGGGTCGGGGTGTCCAGCGAACACCCAGTACCATTGGTATCTCCTGGCGCATCAGCGCGCTCGGAAAATCGACGCCGACACGTACCACACGTTCATGTCGGGAATCAAGTGGAAGCTCGCCCACAAGCGGCCTTACTGGCGGAAGTGGAGCAGCGAGTACCCCGATCAGCTTCCGGAGACGGCGAAGCTCGTCGCGATTCTCGAGGAGGCGTTACGAGAGGTTCGGGAAGGGTACGCGGTTGACTCCGAGTCACCGTCGCCGACGCTGGCCGCCTTCCCTCGATGAGGAGTTCTCGGATACGCGGCGGGAACTTCCCTGATGAGTACCATTAGGTTCAATATCCCACACGCGTTCGCATGGGGCGGTCCCTTCGACGAGGACCGCATGGAGGAGGATTTCATGTCGGCGCCTGAGCCAGGCGCGGCCACCGGAGGCGCGGCGGCACCACTGCCGCCCGCTCCCACGCGCCGCCCGTGGACGTTGGTGGTTATCGTTGTTGTTGTCATCGTTGCCCTCGCGGGTGTCACGGCCTATTACTTCTGGCCTCGAGCGGCCTCGGATACCGTCGTCTACGCCACGTCTTCGGAAATGGTCACCCTCGATCCGAGCACAGAATTCTCGAACTCGATCCTGGTCTTGCCCAATGTCTACGAGACCCTGACCCTGTGGAATCCAGGGACGAACACCGCGGAACCCCTTCTCGCGACGGGCTGGACCCACACGTCCGACGGCATGAGCTGGACGTTCAACCTGCGGCATGGCGTCACGTTCCATGATGGGACCCCCTTCAACGCGACCGCGGTGAAGTATTCCCTCCTGCGCACGATGACGATGAACGCGGGCGCCGCCTACATCTGGTTCCCCATCGCAGAACCCGACCAGAACATCACAATCCTCGACGAATACACGGTCCGGATCGACACGATGTTCCCCGCCGCTGTGGACAAGATCGCCTCGTCCGGATACGCGGCTTATATCTTCTCGCCGAACACGCCGGGAGCCACGTATGAGGAACAGCAAACGTGGTTCAACGATGGCCACCACGACTCCGGTTCCGGTCCCTACATGATCAACTCTGCGTCGTACAACAACACATACGTCGTCCTCGACCGCTTCCCAGGCTACTGGGGCGGCTGGAGCGCCGGGCAGTTCCAGCATGCGATCATCAAGACGATCGCGGACCCGGCACAGCGCGAGGCTGCGGTCGTCAGCGGAGACACGGACGTCACGATGGACGTGCCCGTCCAAGACTTGCCGACCCTCCAGACAAACTCGAAGGTGAGCGTCGTCGAGAACCCAAGCTACCGTGCCCTCTATGCGTTCTTCAACAGCGCGAGGGGCCCGACGGCGAACCAATCGTTCCGGCAAGCCCTCGCCTACGCCATCCCCTATGGAGACATCGTGAGCACCGTCGTGAGCGGGCTCGGGTTGCAGTCCATTGGCGTGATCCCTGCGACGATGTGGGGCCATGACGACACGCTGCCCCACTACACGTACGACCTTGCGAAGGCCCAGCAGCTCCTCGACGAGTCCGGAGTGGCGACGCCGCTCACCCTGAAGTTCACCTACCTCGTGGGCGACTTGTTCGAACAGAAATTCGGAGAGCTCTACAAGGAGAAGCTCGCGACGCTGGGGATCACCCTGGACGTTGTGGCGATGCCCTGGGAACAGCAGTGGGCGTTGGCCCAGACCCCCCTGGCCACGGGATCCCAGGACATCTTCGTGATGTACTGGTGGCCGACCTACGTGACGCCGTATGACTTTCTCTTCAACATGTTCCACAGCGCGAGCTACGCCTTCTTCAACCTCGGGTACTACAACAACTCGGTCTTCGATGGCACGATCGATGCGGCGAACGCCCTCGAGGCGACAGATCCGTCGGAGGCCCTCGTCGGCTACCGCGCGTCCCAAGTGATGCTCAACGACGACTGCCCGGGCCTCGGCGTTGTGGACCTGAAGAACCTGTACCTGCTCAAGGCGGACCTGAACGGCTTCGTGGACAACCCGGCGTATCCGCTGGTGGTGTTCTTCTACCAGCTGAGTCGTTGACGGGTCCCACGGTCGCCTCGCGAGGGAGGGGGATGGTCAAGGGGTCCCGCACGACCGGGACCGCAGCGGGAGCCTTTGCGCGGTTCCTCACGCGTCGCGCCCTCCTCGCCCTCCTCGTCCTCCTCGGCGTCGTGATTATCGTTTTCACCCTCTCGCGCGTCATCGCCGCGGATCCCGCGGCCCTCTGGGCGGGACCCCACGCCAGGCCGGAGGATATCGAGGCCGCACGGGTCGAGCTGCACCTGAGGGATTCCTGGCCCGTGCAGTTCTGGTACTACTTCACCGGGCTCCTTCGCGGCGACCTGGGCGTGTCGATCCGCACCCACAATCCGGTCCTCGGCGACATCGCGGACAAGCTGCCCGCCACCCTGGAGCTGATCATCGCCTCCCTCATCATCGCGATTCTCGTCGGAATCCCTCTCGGCGTGTACGCGGGGATCCGGCGGGGGAAGCTTCCCGACCACCTCACCCGCATGCTCGCCGTCGGGGGAGTCTCGATTCCCGCCTTCTGGTTCGCGGTGATCCTCCAGATGGTCTTCGTGCAGGTCCTCGGCATCCTGCCCCTCCAGGGCCGGTTCACAGACTCCCTCGCAATCAGCTACCCGATGAAGACGATCACGGGCTTCCTGGTCATCGACGCGTTGATCCAAGGGAACCTCGTTCGCTTCACGGACTCCCTCGCCCACCTCGTCCTCCCCTCGATCACCCTCGCCCTCTACCCGATCGGCCTCGTCGCCCGGATGACCCGAACGATGATGGTCGAGGCCCTGGGGGAGAACTACATCCGGACCGCGAAGGCCTTCGGCATCCCGCTTCGCCGGATTTACTACCGGTACGCTTTGAGGAACGCGGTCTCCCCCGCGATTGTCGCGGTCGGGCTGAGCTTCGCCTACGAGCTCACGGGCGCGTTCCTCATCGAGCAGATCTTCGGGTGGAACGGGATCGGCCAGTACGCCTTCCAGTCCGTGCTCACCTCCGACTATCCCGCGATCCTCGGGACCGCGATCGTCGTCGCCCTGTTCTACGTGATCGTGAACCTGATCGTGGACGTGATGCAGTCCTTCCTCGATCCGCGCGTCGTGCTGACGCGGAAGGAGGCATGATATGGAGGGAGGCGAGGTGGTCGCGGGAAAGGTCGACCTCGGGAAGACCTCCAGGGAGATTTGGCAGGCCCTGGATCGCTCCGCGCGCGCTTTCTTCCGGATTCTCCGCCGCGACCCGCTCGGGATGATCGGTTTCGCGATCCTGCTTGCCTTCCTCGTCGTCGCCCTCGGAGCCCCTTGGCTCGCCCCCTTCCCAGACCAGGGACGCGGGATCTCGAACGTCAGCGAGGTCCTCCAAGGCCCGAGTTGGAAGCATCTCCTCGGCACGGACGAATTCGGGCGCGATCTCCTCTCCCGGGTCATGTTCGGTGCGGGCCTCGCCCTCCTCGTCGGCGTCGCGACCGTAGCGATCTCCTTCCCGGTCGGAGTGCTCCTCGGCGTCGTCGCGGGATTTCGGAGGGGCATCCTCGAGGAGGTGATCATGCGAGTCACGGACATGTTCCTCGCGTTCCCACCCATTCTCCTCGCCTTCGTGATCGCGGCGACGCTCGGCCGCGGCACGGGAGCCATCATCATCGCGATGGCCGTCACCTTCTGGCCCTGGTACACGCGGCTTGTGCACTCCCAGGCGCTCCACATCCGGTCCCAGCCCTTCGTGGAGGCCGCCACGGTCCTCGGCCTGCCCCGCGGTCGGATCATCGTTCGGCACCTCCTACCGAATTCGGTTTCCTCGGCATCGATCCAGGCGACGATGGATATCGGAAGCGCGATTCTCATCGGCGCGGCTTTGAGCTGGATCGGCCTGGGTCCGCCGCCCCCCACTCCGGATTGGGGCGTCATGTTCAACACGGCCTACCTGACGGGGAGCTTCGTCACCTTCTGGTGGTACTCGACCTTCACGGGCCTCGCGATCTTCCTCGTCGTCCTGGCCTTCAACCTCTTGGGGGACGCCCTCCGGGACGCCCTCGATCCGAAGCTTCGGCGGAGGAGGCTGATCCTGTGACGGCCCTGCTCGATGTCCGCGGACTCAGCCTTGACTTCGAGACGGAGGCCGGCGACGCGAAGGTCCTAGATCAGGTTTCCTTCTCGATCGCGGAGAGCGAGGTCTTCGGGCTCGTGGGCGAGACGGGGTGCGGGAAGACGGTCACGGCGCTCACGGTCCTGCGCCTCCTTCCGCCGAACGCCCGGATCCGCAGCGGCGAGGTCCTCTTCCTCGGCGAGGACCTCCTCGTGAAGCCGGACGCCGAGATGGACCGCATCCGTGGGATCCGCATCTCCATGGTGTTCCAGGATCCCGCGACGAGCCTGAACCCCGTGTATCCCGTCGGCGAGCAGATCGCCCGGGTGATCATGACCCACGAAGGCGGAAAGCGTGAGGAGGCGGAGACGCGGGCGGTCGACCTGTTCCGTCGCGTCCGCCTCCCCGATCCCGCGAACGTCCTTCGCCGCTATCCCCATGAGCTGAGCGGGGGCATGCAGCAGCGAGTGATGATCGCGATGGCCCTCGCCTGTCACCCGCGGCTTCTCATCGCCGACGAGCCCACGACGGCCGTCGACGTGACGATCCAGGCGCAAATCCTCGACCTCCTCATGGAGCTGCGCCGGGAGTTCAAGCTCTCCGTCCTCCTCATCACGCACAACCTCGGCATCGTCGCGGAGACATGCGATCGCGTGGGCGTCATGTATGCGGGCACGATCGCGGAGATCGCTTCCACGCGGGAATTGTTCCGCGAGCCGCTGCACCCCTACACCCAGCGCCTCTTGAAGGCCCTCCCTCGGTCGGACGCCCGCGGCCGGCCCCTCGCCTCGATCCCCGGGATGGTGCCCTCTCTGATGGATCCCCCGAGCGGTTGCCGATACCATCCGCGGTGCGAGTTCAGGATGGCCACGTGCGCGAACCGTCGCCCCGAGCTCATGGAGCATCGTTCCGACCACCGGGCCTCCTGCCTCCTCTACGAGGGGGTGAAGGAGTGAGCCTCGTCGAGATCCAGGAACTCACGAAGCACTTCCCCGCGCGGACGGGATTCCTGGGCAAGGCCTCGATCCACGCCGTGGACCGAGTGAGCTTCGAGATTGGGCAGGGCGAGACCTTCGGGCTCGTTGGCGAATCCGGCTCGGGGAAGAGCACCCTCGGACGGTGCATCCTCCGCATCCTCCAGCCCACGTCGGGTCGAGTGACGTTCATGGGCCAGGAGCTGACCGCGTTGCGGGGGGAGGCCCTCCGCCGCGTCCGCCTGAAGATGCAGATGGTCTTTCAGAATCCCGTGGGCTCGCTGAACCCGCGGATGCGCGTCGGTGCGGCGATCGCCGAGCCGCTCCTCGTCCACGGCGGACTAAGCCGCTCGGAAGGCGAGGCGAGGGTCCAGGAGCTTCTCCGCCTTGTCGGCCTCCATGAGGAAGCCGCCCGAAAGTTTCCCCACGAACTCAGCGGTGGACAATGCCAGCGGATCGCCGTCGCCCGCGCGCTCGCGTTGGAGCCGAACCTCCTCGTCCTCGACGAGCCCACCTCCTCGTTGGACGTCTCCGTCCAGGCGCAAATCGTGAATCTCCTGAAGGACCTCCAGCGGGAGTTCGGGCTCACCTACCTCTTCATCACCCACGATCTCTCCCTGGTGAGCTACCTCGCGGACCGGGTCGGCGTGATGTACTTGGGGAAGCTCGTGGAGGTGGGGGACGCCCTCGACGTCTTGGCCCGTGGCTCCCATCCGTACACCCGCGCCCTGCTTTCTGCGGTCCCCCAACCGGACCCGGGCCAGAAGCACGAACGGATCGTCCTCGCAGGGGAGATCCCCTCCGCCTTGACGCCGCCGAGCGGCTGTCGGTTCCGCACGCGCTGCCCCTGGGCGCAGAAGCGGTGCGCCGAGGAAGAGCCGCCGCTGCGGCCCGTGGGGAAGACCTACGTTGCCTGTCACTTCGTCGAATCGATTGCACAGGAGGTCGCCGGATGAGGACATTGGATTTGCCAACGTTGCGGGATATCTTGGTAGGCGCCGCGTTCCTCGGGACGGGGGGCGGCGGATCGCTCGAGAAGGGACTGGAGACCGTCAAGGCCGACCTGAAGGAAGGGCGGACGATCCGCCTCGCGGGGCCGGACGAGTTGCCGCAGGACACCTGGGCCGCGACGCCGTACTACTGCGGCAGCCTCGCGCCGAGTGGGAAGACCGCGTTCAAGGCGGTTGGGGCTCCATACGAGGGACGGGAGTGTTGGCTGGCCGTGAAGACGCTCGAGGGACACCTGGGCGTCCGCGTCGGGACGACCGTGGCGACGGAACTCGGCGGGGGGAACACGGCCGCGGCCCTGTCCGTAGCGGCTCAGCTCGACCGGCCCGCCCTGGACGCCGACGGGGCCGGGCGCTCCGTCCCTGATCTCCAGCACTCCACGTACTTCGTCGCGGGGATCCCCATCGCCCCCATGGGCATCGCCTCGAAGTACGGCGACACCGCGATCGTCAAGGAGGTCGTGGACGACTTCCACGCGGAGGCCCTCGTGCGCGCGATGGCCGTCGCGGTCGGCGGTAACGTGGGCGTCGCGGACCACCCGGGCCAAGTCGGCACCCTGAGGAAAGGCCTCGTCGAGCGGTCGATCACGTTCTCCGAGAAGATCGGACAGGCGATCCGCGACGAGCGGGAGGAAGCGGTCGCCGCAGTCCTCGCGGCCACGGACGGCTTCCTCCTCTTCAAGGGCGTTGCCGCGGCGAACTGCAAGTACGAAGACAAGGAGGGCTTCACCTTCGGGGAAATGAGCCTCCGCGGCACGGACCGCGACCGAGGCGCGCGGTATCGCATCTGGTTCAAGAACGAGAACATCATCTCCTGGCGCAACGGGAAGGTCGATGTCACGGCGCCGGACCTCATCTGTCTCTTGGACTTGGACGCCCGCGCACCGATCCTGAACCCTTGGCTCCGGAAGGGCCAGCGCGTGGCCGTCTTCGGCCTGGCAGCGCCGAAGATTTGGCGCACGGCCCGGGGAATTGAGGCTTTCGGCCCGCGGTACTTCGGCTTCAAGACGTCCTTCGTTCCGATCGAGAGACGCCACAAGAGAGTCGTACGGAGTTGAGGGCCCATGGAGGATGAAGTCCGGCGCGCGACGACGGTCCTTGCGAGGGACTATGTCCGCGTGAAGCGCGGGGAGAACGTGATCGTCTACGCGGACGACGGCTCGGACCGAGACGTCGTCAAGGCGACGGTCGACGCGGTCGAGGCCCGCGGGGGTGTGCCCCTCGAGGTCTGGTATCGCATCCGAGGTCCTCCGGGGACGGAGCCGTCAAAGCCGATGGCGGAGGCCATGAAGGCCGCAGACGTGCTCATCGAGTACGCGCGGACGTACCTCATCACGACGAAATCGTTCGAGAAGGCGATGGACGCGGGCGCGCGGCATCTCTGCCTGACGGCGATGGACGCGGACATGCTCACGCGCACGATCGGAAACGTGTCTCTCCCGGCGATGAAGGCCTTCGGGACGGCTCTGCAGAAGTTGACCCAGGGAGCCCGGGACGTGCGGGTCACGTCCGCGGGCGGGACGGATCTGCGATTCTCCATTGGCAAGAGGCCGGTGATCCTCGACACGGGAGAATGCACCACACCCGGTCGCGATTGCTACCTGGGGGGCCAGATCTCCTGGGCGGCCCTCGAGGGATCCGTGAACGGGACCCTGGTCCTCGACGGGACCGTCTGGCCGCCGGACGCAACCGCGCCGCTGAAAGCACCGATCCGCATGGAGCTCCGAAAAGGCCGCGTCGTCGCCCTCGAGGGCGGCGAGGAAGCTCGGATCCTCGGGGACTGGATCAAGCACTTCCGCGACCCGCGGATGTACAACGTGGCCCACTTCTGCTACGGCTTCAACCCCGGCGCGCGGCTCGCGGGCCGCATCCTCGAAGATGAGCGAGCGTTCGGCGTGTTCGTCGTAGGGCTCGGGTCCCAGATGACTTCCTTCAAGGGCGGCTTCACCCTCGCGAAAAGTCACATCGACGGCGTGATGACGAAGCCGACTGTCGTCGTCGACGGGGAGACCATGGAGAGGGACGGTTCGTTTGTCCACCGGAGGCTCGCGCCTCTCCAGGAACGCCTGCTCACGGAACGTCCGAGCGTTTGACGATCCCGCGGGTCAGAGCCCGTACTGCGCGCGGACGATCCGGTCCGCGATGTGTTGGAAGGCGGCCCGCACATTCTCCCCGGTCTTCGCGGACGTGAGGAAGGAGACGCACCCCAGGTTCCGGGCCGCGGTCTCGAGCTGCGGAGGTCCGAAGGCCGCCCGGCCCGTGAGGTCCTTCTTGTTCGCGACGAGTACGGCGGGAATCTTGCCCGTGACGTCTTCGACGGCGCGGATCCATGCGCCGATGCCATCGAGGGTCTCCCGTCTCGTGAGGTCCACGACGGCGATGATCCCGCTGGAGCCGTGGAAGTAAGCTTCCTTAAAGAGGTCCCGGAAGGAGATCTGCCCCATGATGTCCCAGATCATGAGGTCCACAGTCACCCGCACATCCCTCTCCGGCACGATGACTTCGGCCACTTTCTTGGAAACCTTCGCGCCAAGGGTCGTCAGGTACCGGTCATCGAATTGGTCGAGGACGAAGCGGCGGATGAGGGACGTCTTGCCGACGGCCCTGTCCCCCAGGAGGGTGACCTTCACCGCCAAGTGCCGTGTCTCCGTCATCGCTTCACGCCACCGAGGCGACGGACATCTCCTTGCCATCCTACTTAACGGTTCGCAGCCGATTTTCCGATTCGCCCCCTCCCTCCGGGCTTCCGTATCGCCCCCGATAGCCAGGGCCGCAGGTTGAAAGGAGGGAAGGCGCCCTCTCCGTCCGCGATGTCCGCGAAGGGCTCGTCGGCGCAGGTCGTCGACATGGACCGCGAGTTTCTCCAAGCCCTCCGGGACCACCTCAAGGCCAATGAGAAGGACCTGGACGCCCTCGTGGCCCTCGGCCTCTGGCTTCTCTCCCGAGAGGAACCGGGGAAGGCCCTCGAGTGCTTCAACCGCGTCACCCGCACCGATCCGGCGTACCCGGGCATCTGGCGGTTCAAGGCGAAAGCCTTCGACGCGATCGGCGACTCCAAGAGCGCGGCCCAGTGCCGACTCCGTGGACGCGACCCTCATTCTTGATCTCGGCGCGGACGGAAACCGCGGGGTTCTTAGCGCACGGATGACTCGGCGGGGATTGGAGTTCGTGCCCGTGTCCGTGAAGGTTGTCTGGTTCACCGACCCCCACAACATCTGGTGTTGGGGATGCGAGCCGACGATCCGACGGCTCGAGACCCTCTATGAAGGCCAGGTCGACGTGGAGGCCCGCCAAGGTGGCCTCTTCGAGGACTTCTCCCCCGTCCGCGAACAATGGGCGCGGATGTCCGGGGGCCGATGGAAGGACTCCGTGCGGGCGTTCTTCGAGGCCGTCGCGGCGCAACACCGAATGCCCATGGACGCGGACCGGATGACGGAGTCCGTCGACGACTTCTCGTCTACGTGGCCCGCATGCCTCGCGGCGAAGGCCGCGGACCTCCAGGGCCGCGGGGTCGGCCGAGCGTACCTCCGGTCCCTGCGCGAGGCGTGGTGCCTCGACGGTCGGCCGATCCACCGCCGGTCCGTGCAAGAGGAGGTCGCCGCGGAGGTCGGATTGGACGTCCCGGCATTCCGCAACGCCCTCGACGATGGCTCCGCGGACGCCGCCTTCCGTTGGGACCGAGAGGCGTGCCAGGAGGCCGAGGTCACCGGCTTCCCGACCTTCGAGCTGAGCCGCGAGAACGAGACCGTCCGGATCGATGGATGGCAGCCCTGGGAGACCTTCGACGAGTTCCTCATGAAGCTCGACCCGGATCTCCAGCCCACCGTCGTCGAGCCGACCCCCGAAAGCGTGCTCGGACTCGTCCAACGACTCGGACGTTGCGCGACGAGGGAAATCGCGGCCATGCTCGATGGCACCGACGATGACGCGGAGATCCTCCTGGAGGAGCTGGAAGGGCGCGGAGCCGTTCTCCGGAGGACGATCGGGCGCGGGCTCATCTGGGAACTCACGCGCGCACCGAACCTCCGGCGGACAGAAGAGATCCGCGGCGAGCCCTCAGGCTAGGAGCTTCCGTTCCTTGAGGGAGCGGACGACCTCGTGGGCCGCGCGCTCCCCGGAGTCCAGTGCGCCATGGACGGTGGCGTACTCGCCCGCGTAATGCGTCGCCTCGCCCGCGAAGAAGAGGACGCCGTCGAGAGGTTCCGCGAGGATCCTCCGCTGTGCGAGGCCCCCGCCGATCTTCGGGAACGTATACCCACCGCGGATGTCCGGGTCGGAGCTCCAGTCGACGAAGCGTGCCCGGAGGAGGTGGGACCTCAGGTCCGCGATGCGGGTCATGGCCTCGAGGTCCTTCAGGACCGCATCGAGGGCCTCCGCCTCCGGCTTGCCGGCGAGGGACCGCGCCATGCCCCCCGCGAGGAAACCCTCGATGACGATCGGCCCGCGCGTCCGCCCGTGGTACGGAAGGAAATAGAAGGAGCCCGCGCCGCTCGCGAGGCTGGTCGCCTTCCCGAGGACCGTGTGCCGCAAGCCCTCGTCGAAGACGAGGAGGGGCTTCTGGACGTGGCCCCAGCCGAGCGCGTCGATGGCCCGCACCTTCTCCTCCGGAAGGGGCGGATCGAAGGCGATCCTGCGGGCCTGGAGGACACCGAGGGAGACGGTCACCACGGCCGCGGCGGCTTCGTGGGTCTCAGGACCGCCCGGGCCCGTCGCGTGGACGGTCACGTGATCGGGCGACCGCTCGATGCGGTCGACGCGGGCATTCAGGCGGATGGCGTCGCCGAGCCCCTCGGCGCGCCGGCGCGCGATCTCCTCAAAGCCCTCGAGGACTTGGTAGTTCGCCCAGGGGAGCCCGAGGCTGGCCACGTTCGCCTCCTCCGCGAGGCCGCGGACGCTGACCTCGTCGGGGTCGGCCGCGTTCACGCTGCCGTACATCGCTCCGACGAAACGCGCGGCGGTCGGGAGAGCCCCCTTCTCCTCGAGGAATCGATCGAGGGTCACGTCGGGGCCTTTGTACTTTGCGACAGCCCGGGGGAGGGTGCGGAGGGCTTGAATGCTCGATCGCAGCGGCTCCCATCCGCTGAGGGCGATGCCGAGGGGGCTCCGGAGCTTCCCTCGGAGGAAGAGCCGCGCGCCGCGGAAGTCGGGAACCTTCTTCGTCGTCATGCGGAATTCGCTGAGCCACCGCAGGACGGACGCGTCCCGACCGTGGACCATCATCGCTCCGGCTTCGACGGGTCGGCCGTCGAGCAGGGTCGTGTCCGTGTGGACGCGGCCCCCGACGCGCCCCTTCGCCTCGAGGACGAGGAAGGGGACGCCGGCACGTTGCAGGGTCACGGCGCAGGCGAGACCCGCGAAACCCGCGCCGATGACGAGGACCTCCGGTCGGGCTCCCGCGACTGCGGTGGCCTCTTCTCGCGGCACTCTCTCCCTCTGGGCGGCACCGCGAGGCGGGTCATTACGCCTTCGATGGGCCTCGCGAGTCGCAGAACGTACAGTAGGGACGCGAGGGTCAAGCGGAATGAACGTCGCTGTCCCCGCCGCATCCGAAAGACGTCGGGATGGTGCGACGATGGGTCGATGCCGGCTCGCGATGCTGTCGAGTGGGGAACGGGATGGGATCCACGGCGCCTCCCTTCGCATCCTCGGGAAGACGGGCGCGATCGTCCGGAGCCTCGAGGCCCGTACGCTCCTAGCCCGTGCCGGTGCCGAGGTCTTGGAGGAGGAGCGGCGGGTCCGATTCCCCGAGGGCATGGTCCACGAAGCGATCCGGTCGGCTCCGAAGGCGTTCGTCCTCGGGGCGCGCGATCCGAAGCACGATCTCAAGATCCCCTCGGAACGTCTGCCCTACGTATGCACGGACGGATTCCCTGTGCAGGTCTGGGACCATGATCTCCAGGGACCGCGGCCGTCGACGAGGGCGGACCTCGAGAAGTGGGCCGTCCTCGCGGATGCGGTCGATGCCGTAGACTTCCTCTGGCCGTCCGCGACCCCGACGGATCTCCCCGCATCGATCCAGTTCCTTGACGGGCTTCGGACGAGCTACGAATGCACGGGCAAGCACGTCCAGTACCAGGCGGTCCGCCGGGAGGAGGCACGGGCTCAGATCGAGATGGCTCAGGTCGTCGCGGGCGGCGAGGAGGAGAACCGCCGACGGCCCCATTTCTCGTCCGTCCACTGCGTCGTTGCGCCCCTCCAGTACGACGCGGGTTCCACGGAGGCGCAGATGGAATTCGCGCGTGCCGGGATTCCGGTTGTCGCAATGACGATGGTCTCCCCCGGGATCACGGGGCCCGCGACCCTCGCGGGCAGCGTGGCCCTCGCGAACGCGGAGGTCCTCGGGTCCCTTGCGATCTCCCAGGCCGCGCGGAGGGGAGCGCCGTTCTTCCATTGCTTCGTATGCGCGCCCCTCGACATGAAGAGCGGCGGCTTCGTCTCCGGCTCCCCCGAGTATGGCGTCCTGAGCGTCGCGGGGGCCGAGATGGCCCACCACTACGGGCTTCCCTCGATGATGGGCGGCTTCGGGAACACCGCGAAGTCCCCGGGGATCCAGCTTGGCTACGAAAAGGGGATCTCGACCGCCGCCGCAGCCCTCGCGGGGTGCGATCTCCTCGTCGGCATGGGCGGGCTTGACGACTCCCTGTTCGTCTCGATGGAGCAGCTCCTCATCGACGCGGAGATCTGGGAGCACGTCGCACGGACCGCGGGGGGCCTCGAGGTCAACGAGTCCGAGCTTGCCTTGGACGTGATCGAGGAGATCGGTTCCCGGGGGCAGTACCTCAGCCATCCTCAGACCTTCGCGAACTTCCGCCGCCTGTCCCGGCCGAAGTACGCATGCCGCACAAGCTACGAGGCGTGGGCCGCCAGCGGGAGGAAGGAGATGTACGACGTCGCGCACGAGGCCGTCGGGAGACTCCTTGCGACCCATCGGCCCGAACCCCTTCCGGACGATATCCGGCAGCGCCTGCTGGACGTCGTAACAAGGGTGCGGGACGCGGCGGCCTAGTCCTGCGACGCCCGGGGATTGTATATCGAATACAGAGGTCGACTAGAAATCGGGCGAGGCGATTGCCGCGAGCGGGTGGTGGGAGATGGCCGCCTTTTCCGAGCGATTCCGAATTCGCAAGAGCTACGACTTGCTGAGCCCCGAGGAGCGGAAGGCGATCCATGAGGCCGCCCTCCACGTGATGGAGACGACGGGCGTCCGCATCCACAGCCGGGCCGCGAGGGAGGACCTGCGGAAGGCCGGGGCGATCACCGTGGACGGCAATCCTGACGTCAAGTTTCCCGCGGATGTCGTTGCGGACTTGATTGGCCAGGCGCCGAGCACGATCGTCCTCGCGGGCCGCACGAGGGAATTCGACCTGCCCATGGATGGCACCCACTTCTACACGACGACGGACGGGTGTGGCATCGCCGTGTGGGATGCCGGGACGGGCACGCGTCGACCGTCCGTCTTGGAGGATGTTCGGCGGACCGCGGTGATCGCGGACTGGCTGCCCTACCTGAGCGTCTACGAGCCGATGGTCGTGGCCCACGACGTGCCCGAGGACGCCCACGTCGTCCAAGGGATGAAGACCGCGATGGAGAACACGGAGAAGCACATCCTCTCCGAATCGACGACGAATCCCGCGGAGGCCCGCGCCGAGGTGCGCCTCGCCGCGGCCGTCGTGGGCTCCGTCGAGGAACTCCGGAGGCGACACTACATCTCCGCGATGCTGTGCCCGATGTCCCCTCTGGCGATCGACGGGGCTGCCGCGGACGCGACCCTCGTCTGGGCGGAGAACCACGTTCCCGTCCACATCACGGGCATGGCCGAAGCCGGCGTGAGCGGTCCTGCGAGCCTCGCGGGCGACCTCGTCGTGAACCACGCGGAGACCCTCGCCGCGGTGTGCATGATCGAGGCCCATGCCCCCGGCGCCCCGGCGATCTACGGGTCCTGCTTGTCGATGATGGATCCGAAGACGGGCGCCTACATGGCGGGCTCCCCGGAGAGCGATCTCCTGGCCGCCGGGTCGATTGAGATGGGGAAGTTCTGCCGCCTTCCCATCTCCGTCGGCGGGATGGGGCCGGGTGCGAAAGTGCCGGGCGTCGAGGCGGCCCTCGAGAACGCCTTGTGGGCGATGACCTGCGCGAACTACGGAGGGGAGGTCATCAATGGCATCGGCGAGCCGGCGGGATCGACGCTCCTGTCCTACGAACAGCTCCTCCTCGACCACGAGATCGCGCAGATGATCGTGAGGATCTACCGCGGGTTCGACGTGGACAAGGAGGCCTTGGCCGTCGACCTCATCGGGAAGGTGGGGATCGGCGGCACGTACCTCGCGGACCGGTCCACCCTGCGGCACGTCCGGGAGGCCTTCCTGCCGATGCTCTGGGACGGGGAGCCGTTCGATGTGTGGGCTCGGAAGGGAGGGAAGGATCCCATGGCCGTCGCCCGCGAGAAGGCGGAGTGGATCCTCGCCCATCACGTCCCCGCGCCGCTCTCCAAGGAGACGTCGAGGGACCTCGGGCGCCTCGCGGCGGAAGCCCGGAACGCGTAGTGGGACGGGCTCACGCCTAGGCCTTCTGCCGGAACTCCATCCCCTGGAAGACGACGACCGCGAGGACGACCATCGCGATGGAGAAGGCCACGAGGATGAGGGCCGCGATCTCTGCGGACACGTTTGTCGGGAATCCAGCGAGGGGGCCCACGGAAACCATCCCCTTGAGGACGGACCGCAGATAGAAGATGAGGCTCAGCTTCGGCACGTCCCCCGGGATCGACCCGACGATGGACTCCCACACGAACCCGATGAGAAGCCCGACGGGAAGGGGCTTCCGCAGCACGACAGAGAGGAAGTAGAACAGGGCCCCGTAGGCCATGCACCCGAGGACAGTCGCGAGGAGGAATCCCCCGAGGACGTCCGCGTCCGTCCCGAGGGCGGTCCCCGCGTAAGCCTCCGTCACCAGGTACGCCAGGATGACGGGCGGCACGAGGAGGAGGAGGACGGCCACCAAGTACCCGGCGTACTTGCTCACCGCAATCGCGGGCTTCGAGACCGGGCGCGTGAGGAGGTAGGGCAGGGTGTTGTCCTCGATCTCCTCCCGGATGATGGCCGTCGCGTTCACCAGGGTCACGAAGATGAGGACGACCTGGAGGAACAGGGGGACCATGAGGGTCTGGAAGAGGAGGATGTCGAAGGAAGGTGTCCTCGCGAGGGCCAAGGAGCCCGTGAGGAGGAGAGGGACCCAGGCGAGGGCGAGGGTCGCGATCCCGCGCCGCGTGGATAGGAGGTACCGCAGGGTGAGCCTCGTCACGACCCATCCCTTCCCGAAGGCTCCGACGGTGGCCATCGTCTCACCCTACGAGGTAGCGGAAGACGGCTTCGAGGCTGTCATCGGGGCTCTCCAATCCGTGGACATCGATGCCGCGGTCGACGACGATCCCCGGGAGGTCGCGGTAGAAGACGTCCGGCTTCCGCGTCCGAACGAGGAGGACTTCCGGGGCGGGGAACTCGAAGGACACGAGGTGCTCCATCCCCGCGAGTGCCTGGGCGAGGTCCCGCGGATGCTTCGTCGCAAGGCGCACGGCGTGAGGGTGTTCGTCGATGAGGGCGCGGATCGCATGGAGGTCCCCCGACGCGATCGCCTTCCCGTTGTGGATGAGGACGATGTTGCTCGTGACCCGTTCGACCTCGTACAGGACGTGGGTCGACATGATCACGTGGCCACCCAGCTTCGCGAACTCCGAGATCGTCCGGAGGATGTGGACGCGGGCCAGGGGATCCGCTCCGGAGAGGGGCTCGTCGAGGATCAGGATCCCCGGTCCGTGGGCGAGGGCCTGGGCGAGCTTGACCCGTTGCCGCATCCCGCGGCTGTACGTTCGGACGGGCCGGTCCTTCGCCGCGGTGAGGCCGACGAAATCGATGCTCTTCGTCGCCTGCGTCCTCGCCTCGCCGGCGGGCAACCCGGTGAGGCGGAGGAGCGTCTCGACGAACTCCTGGCCCGTGAGCCACCCGTACATCTGGTTCGATTCCGGGCAGTAGCCGATCCGCCGCTTCAGCACGACGTTGTTCCACGGATCCTCGCCGAGGACCCGCAGATCGCCGCCGCTCGACCGGAGTTGCCCGATGAGGAGCTTGAACAGGGTGCTCTTCCCCGCCCCGTTCGGGCCGACAAGGCCCGTGATCCCCGGGGCGAAGCTCGCTGTGAAACCGTTGAGGCCGAGGACCTCCCCATACCATTTCGTGACCCCCTTCGCCTCGACGATCGCGGTCATCCCGTGACGACCTCCATGGCCCGCATCCGGGCGTACGTGACGAAGGCGGTCAGGATCGTCACGGAGAGGAGGATCGCGAAGGCGGGAAGCCAATCAATCTGACCGCCTGGCGTGCCGAAGGCCGCTCGGGCGACCGCGAGGAAGTCTTCCCAGGGGGACAGATAGAGGAGGTTCGGGTTGTTCACCGAGCCCGGGGAGGCGAGGATCTCCGCGGGGACCGTGAGGCCGAAGGTCAATGCAAAAACGCCCGCCGCCGCGTACGCTTTGCGCCGAGTGAGGCTCGAGAGGAACAAGGTGACGGCCGTGTAGAAGGCCGTGAAGAGAGCGCCCACGGCGATGGAGAGCCCCATCGCCTCGAGGGCGATGCCCCATGGAAAGAGGGCGAGGAGGGCCGCGACGAGGGGGGTGATGACGAGCGGCAGGACGGCGATCAGGGCGACCAGGGGAGCGAGGATCGCAGCCTTCGCCGTGAGATAGTCCGCGGGAGTGAGGGGGCGGCTGAGGTAGAGGGTGAGGGCCATCGAATCCAGGTCGTCCGCGATGAGGCCCGCCCCGACGGCGGCCGACATGAAGGTCACGAAGAAGAGGATCGCGATGTTCGACGCGGGCGTGTAGAAGAAGGTCAGGTCGAGGGGCTGGCCCTGCAGGAAGACGGGAGCGAGAACGACGAGGATGATCGACGAGACGGTCGTGCTGGCGATCCCTAGCGCGACGGCGACGATCGCGGCGGGCCGACGCAACTCGCGGCGCAGGCCCGTCCCGATGATCGCCCACATCCGATGCCGGCGGCTGAGGAGCGGGATCTCCCGCCGGGTATACGTCGGAAGGGAGATCGACATTCAGCGGCCTCCCGGGTTCTTCTCGACGAGTTCGAGGAAGAGCTCCTCGAGGCTCCGGATCTCCACACCCATGTAGCGGACTTCCGCACCCGCAGCTTCGGCGGCGCGAAAGACCTCGGCCTCGACACCAGGTTTGCGGCCGACGTGCACGCCGGACGCCGCCGCCTCCACGTCGACGCCCGCCTCCTGAAGGGTCCGGACGACCGCCGCCGTGTCCCCCCGGACATCGACCCGCAGGCGATCTCGTCCTCCACGCAGGAGCGTGGCCAGGGGCCCCGCAGCGATCCGGTGCCCGCCGTCCAGGATCACGACGTACTTGCAGATCGTCTCCACGTCGGGGAGGAGGTGGCTCGACAGGATCACGTTCCGGCCTTGGGACGCGGCGATCTTGCCCACGAGGTCGAGCATCTCCGAGCGGCCCCTCGGATCGAGGCCCGTCGTCGGTTCGTCGAAGATGTACAGCTGGGGATCGTGGACCATCGCCTGGGCGAGCTTCACCTTCTGCTTCATCCCCGTGGAGAACTCGCCGACCTTGCGATAGCGCTCCTCCTCGACCCCGACGAACTGCAGGACATCGTGGGCGCGGCTCATCGCCGTGCCCAGGTCGAGGCCGCTCACGCGGCCCATGTAGGCGACGAGGCCGATCCCCGTCATGTCGGGGATGAGGCAATCGTGCTCGGGCATGTACCCGGTCCGCTCGCGCACGGGGATGCCGTCCGCGATGTCGTGGCCGAGGACTTCCCCGGAGCCCGCGGTGGGCCGGAGGAGGCCGAGGAGGAGCCGCAGGAGGGTCGTCTTGCCCGCGCCATTCGGGCCCACGAGGCCGATGGCACCCTCCGGGATCGTGACGCTCAGGTCGTCCACCGCGCGGACCTCCCCGAACGCTTTCGTCAGGCCGGCGGTCTTCACGAGGGCGGTCACGGTCCTCCGGGCTCCTTGGGCGGTACGTCCCCGATGGTCCCGATGGTTCTTGGCGTCTTCGACGCCTCCCGGGCTCGCCGCCGGCGGCGTAGCAGGAGGAGGAAGCCGACGAGCACGCCGACCGTGAAGATCGGGATCGCGACCAGCACGATCCGGTCGAGGAGGGAGAGGCTCCTCGGCGAGGCCGCGTACGCGTATGACTTGAGGCGCATCTCCGCGACGGGCGTGCCGTTCACGTAGGCGACGCGTTCCACATAGTAGCCGACGTCGTCCGAGAACCACGCCGTCTCGTTCGCGCCCCCCGCGGGAGGAATCCCCGAGAGGCCCGGGAAGGATGCGAGGCTCTCGTTGAGGCGGACCGCGGAGAAGGTCCCCGCCTCCACGGCCACGTTCTCTTCGGAGAGGACCTCACGGGACCACGTCGAGGCGAACGTCGTGCGGTTCTCCATACTCTGTGTCGGGCCGAAGCCCGAGATGGCGTAGGCCGCGGTCACGTTCGCGTAGGACGGGATGTCGGCGGAATCGCCGACGCCCATGGCGAAGGGAGGGATCGACTCGTACAAGGTCGTCGTGTTGAGCCACAGGTCGACGCGGATCTGGGTCGTGATGATGACCGTCATCGACACGATGTAACCCGACGTGCTGTTCGAGGCGATCGTCAGGTAGCCCTGATCCTCCCAGACTTCGGAGGCGTCGGAGGAGAACGTGCCGGAGACGGCGATCGGGAAGGTACCCGGGATCTCGAAGGTTCCGTTCAGGAAGCCCGACGCGTGGGTGCTGACCAGCACGGCCGAGACCAGGTTCCCGCCGAGGCGGGCCTGCGTCGGCCCGACGATGTCGACCTCGACGAGGCCATTGAGATCGAGTTCAAACGCCCCCGTATCGCTCGCGTTGAAGCCGGGGAGGGCACCCAGGGACCCCTGGAGGACATAGGTCCAGCGGTCCCCCGCCGTGTATGCGGGCTTCGTGACGGCCGCCCGTCCTGGGACCGAGAGGGAGACGACCCCGGTCGTCGCGAGGAGGAGAGAGAGGGCGAGGACGGCGCCTCGTGTCAATCGAGCCCGGAAATGCACGCTCCCGCGATGGGTCCCGGCGGGAAAACCTTTCCCCGGAATGCCGCAGGGACCCCGGTGTGAGGTCGACAGGTCCGTACGTCCGGCGCCGAGAGAGGCCCTTCTCACTTCTTGGCGTAATCGCTGGCCCCGGCCCAATCGATGAGGACGACGGGCTCGTCCCCGACGACCCACCCGTCATGCCCTTGGGGCAACGTGCTGACTTGACCCGGGCCGACTTCGAACTCCTTCCCATCGGACATGAGGACGTGCAGGCGGCCCGAGACGTGGAATTGGAAGTGCGGGGCTTCGCACCATTCCGTCTTCGCGACAGGCTTCACGTGCTTCGACCAGCGCCACCCGGGCTGCAGCGTGAGGCGACCGACGACGCCGCCCCCGATCTTGATCAGTTCCAGCTTGCCCTTCTCGAACGTCCGGACCTCGTCGGGAGACCCGAACCCCATGTGCTCTGCCTTGGCCATCGCTCCCTACCTCGTGATTGTTGCGGAAACGCCCCTGCGTCTCCTCCCCGCGGCAGAGAGCCGTCGCATTTAAGGCTTCCCGAAACGTGCGCGGGTCCTCGCGGGGGAGTTCCCCGGCGTCGGCGGGATGCCCTTGCTTCGGTGGGTCTACTTCTTCGGCTTCTTGGGCGGCTCCAAGATCCGGGTGTCACCGATCTCCCGCAGGAGGACGGCCTCCGTGATCTCCTCCGTGAAGAAGTCCTGGATCTCTCCGTTCAGGCGATTCCACGTCGGATCGTCGTGCTCCCGCCAGGCGTCGAAGTCCGCGTATCGGCTGCACTCCCACATCGCCATGCCGCCGTACCGGCCGAAGCCGAGGACATAGGCATAGGTCCCGCGGTACTTCCAGCCGCGTGGCGTCGCCTTCGCGATCGCGCCCTCGTTCTTCTTCATCCACGCCTGGAACTCGAGCGCTCGCCCTTCCTTCAGGTTGAAGTTCTGGATGTAAAGCACGATCCCCCTCGCCTCCCGGGATGGGTCCATCGGACTTAAGCGTTCGTCCTTCCGGACGGGACCGGCTCCGGGTCGCAACGATGAGCACCTCCGTGCCGGGACTGCACGGTCCGGCGAGTCACCGCGCCCGCATGCGGTTGTTCTTCGGGTTGTGCTCGACCTCCGCCAGGCCCAGGACTTCCATCACGGGCGGCACGTACATCCCGAAGCGGCCGCGCAGGCCCTTCTTGAGACCGTACCAGCCGCCGACGGGGTTCGTCGGCGAGCGGCCCCAGGCCTCGACGGTCCCCTCCGCGGCGGGCTTCTGCTCGTCCGCGCTGCCGAGGGGCATCCAGTCTCCGTGGGACTTGAGCATCGTCTGAAGATCCGTCAGGCAGCGGAGCTGGTAGCGCAGTTCCGTCTTGCCGACCGTCACGACGAGGGCGGACGGATTCGACGCCTCGTCGCGGTACGCCTGGAACTCCGATCCTCCCGACGGCGTCTTCAGAGTCCACGGCCGCTCTCTGGTCCCCTGGCCTTTCACCTCGCCCTTCCCCATCGGTTTCCCCGGAAGCGGGACCGTCCCATGGGTTCTTGAAGGTACCCCCGGATGTGGCGCCGCCAGACAGGGCCCCGCGCCAGAAATCGAGTGGCGTATGATTCGCACGGTACATGCACCCGTTCCGCGTTAGGGGTCTGCGGAACGGAGGCTCGAGGCGCGATGGCAGATCTGTCCCCGGAGGACCAGCTCGCGGGGTTCCTTGCGAAGTACACGCCGGAGATCGCCGCGCGCACGCGGGCCATCCTCGAGAAGATGCGCGCGCGTCTCCCCGGCACGTTCGAACTCGTGTACGACAACTACAACGCCCTGGCCATCGGATTCGGTCCAACGGAGCGGACCTCGGACGTCGTCTTCTCGATCGCGGTGTTTCCCCGTTGGGTGAGCCTCTTCTTCCTCCATGGCGCGGTCTTGCCGGATCCCCACGGGCTCCTCCAAGGGAGCGGGAAGGCGGCCCGCCGCATCGTGCTCCATGAGGCGGCCGCCTTGGACACCCCGGCCGTGCAGGCCCTCATCATGCACGCCCTGAAGCGCGCGCCCAAGCCGTTCGATCCCCTGCTGCCTCCTCGAATCGTGATCAAGTCCATCTCGGCGAAGCAGCGTCCGAGACGGCCGAGATGATGAACCCTGTGAGGACCACGAGGTGGCGTCCGCCGCCACAGAATGCGTGTGAATGGATGGACGACGTCACTCCATGCGAATGTCTGATGCCGCCTCAGAGCGGCGATGACGAGTCCGCATATAGCAGCCCTAGACGAAAGGACGAAGTGTTCATCGGACAGCGGACGGCGTGGCGTTCGCGATGGAGAACGCCCTCCTCGATGCGCTCGTCGTGTGCGTTGGCCTCGTGTACTATGCCATCCTGTTCATGGTGTTCTTGCTTAGGGCCCATGGGCTCACAAGGCTTGAGTGGAAGCTGAGCCCGGTCTTCAGCGCTCTCCTCGTGCCGTTCGGCTCATTGTGGCTGCTGAACATGTTCCTCGGCAACGATTCGGGACGCCTCATCGCGGGCCTTCCGATCCTCGTCTACTTGGCCTACGATCTCTGGTATCGGGCGATTACTCGAAGGAAACCATACCACCATCCCGCGCGCTGGCCGCGGGGCCTCGTCGTGTACGCGTTGCTCCTCTTTGCGGGGAGTGTCGGGCTGAACTGGTATGGGTTCCTCGTCTCACAGCTGTACGGCGACATGCTCGTGCTCGGGTTCTTCATCATGATGGGCTCCTTCAGCTACTATCAGTACCGCCACAACCGAACAAGGCAAGCGAAGGCGTAGGACGAGTGCCCGGGGTACGCCAACTGCATCCGTCGCAAGATCAAGGTCCTCGGGGGCTCGGGGAGCGGTTCGGTAAGGAGGGAAACCTGAAATCGAGGGAAGCGGGTGGCCTCTTGAGGAGATTGTCCGCTTGGACGCGAAGGCAAAGCGCTTGGCCCAGGCTATCTTCTTCACTCTCTCCATAGGACTCATCCTCCTCGTCGGTGGCCTCGAGTTCCTCCAGCGACCGGTGGGCCTCGCCTTCCTGATCCTATGGACCGTGCTCGGGGTTGCCACCGCGGCCCTCCGCCAGCTTGGGACGCCATCGAGGTACGATCGCCGTCAGGTCGCGCCCCGAGCCGTCCTGGGCATCTTCGGATTCCTCGCGCTCCTCGTCGTGGGGCCTTGGGAGTACACCCACCTTTCGGGTCCCCTCCCCCGGGATGGCGTGCTGGCCTGGGTGGGCATCGTCCTCCTCGCCGTCGGCATCGGGCTCAACACCTGGGCGATGTCGGCGCTCCGCGAACTCTACACAGTGCGCCTCTCGGTCCAGGAAGGCCACCGCCTCGTCACGGATGGCCCGTACCGGATCGTGCGCCATCCGGGCTACTCCGGCTCCCTCCTCATCTTCCCGGGTATGGGCCTTGCCCTGGGGAGTCTGGCGATCCTGGCCTTTGTGCCCCCGATGGTCGCGTGGATCGTCGTCCGGATCCGAGACGAGGAGGCCATGCTCGTGACGGAATTCGGCGAGGCGTACCGGAGCTATCAGCGGCGGACGAAGCGGCTCATCCCGCTTCTCTACTGACGGATCGGTCCCACGGACGCCGCTCTAGCGGGAACGCAGGTGGACGCAGGACCGCGGTGCGTTTTTGCCCTCGCACGGCGTTCTCTCCCTGCGTGAGAACGAGTGCCGTCTGGTCCGTGGGCATCCTCCTCGCCTTGTCGGCCTTCCTTTCGCTTGCGGTCCCTGCTCGGGCGTGGGAGGTCGACGCCACCGCGACGGTCACGTCGGTCATCGACGGCGACACCTTCGACTCCACGCCGACCGGGCGGATTCGCCTCGCAGATATCGACGCGCCGGAGTCCGGTGTGGCCGGGTACGATGAGGCGAGGGACTTCCTTTCCGGGCTGATTGGCGGCCAGACCGTCTACTTGGACACTGACGACGTCTACGGGACGGATGTCTATGGCCGGTGGGTGGCCGTCGTCTACGTACGGCACAACGCGACGCACCTCGAGAACGTGAACGAGGCGCTCCTCGAGTCGGGCCACGCTGTCATCTGGGACTTCGACAACGAATTCGATCCGGCCGCCTGGGCTTTGTATGTGTTCTACCCCGTGGCGGCCCCGGCGCCCACCGTCACCGTGTCCGCCGATCCGGCGGAGGGCGTCGCACCGCTGACCGTCGCGTTCAGTTCGACGCCCTCGGGAGGCATCCCACCCTACTCGTTCTCCTGGGACTTCAAGGACGGCGGCACGAGTTCTCTCCAGAATCCAATCCACACCTTCAGGGTGGGCGGGACGTTCTCAGTCTCCCTGACCGTCACCGATGCCGCGAGCCGCACGGTCACGGGCACGGTCCGGATCACGGTGAGCGAGTCCCTGTCCACACCCGGGGGGCCCGAGTCGGGCCCGGCATCCCTTGTCTACTCTTCCTTAGCGGGGGTGGCGATCGTGGTAATCATCGTCGGCTTCCTACTCCTGCAGCGTCGTGGGCGGACGCGGCCGTAGGAATTCGCGTCGAGCGGCATCGGATTCTCCCGGGATTCGTCGACACCTTTGTAACGAAGCGCGAGGTTCCGGGATCCGATGGGACGCTTGGATAGCGGCGGGATCCTTTCGCGACGAGAGCCGCGCACGATCTCAGTCGCGTCCCGGGACCGCAAGGCGAAGGGCGTCGGGTACGACCTCGCCATCCTAGGGGCCCGGGTGTACGACGGGAGCGGCGGGCCCGCACGGCGGGCTGACGTAGGCATCCGCGGCGACACGATCGCCAAGGTCGGCCGCGTGTCCCGGCGGGAAGCCTCGAAGGTCCTGGGCGCGGAACGCCTTTTCGTGGCCCCGGGGTTCATCGACTTCCACACCCATTCCGATCTCCCCCTGTTCGCCTGCCCGACTGCGGACAACGCGATCGGGCAAGGCGTGACGACGGAGGTCATCGGGAACTGCGGCGCGAGCGCCGCGCCTTACCGGCCCCGCAGCGGGAGCGCCATCGAGGAACACGCCCGGCAGGTCGGCGGCGATATCACTTGGAGGAGCTATGCGGGCTACCTCCAAGCCCTTCGTCGGCTGCGTCCCGCAATCAATGTGGTCCCCCTCGTGGGCCACGGGGAGCTCCGGACCGTGGCGATGGGCCTGGAAGCACGGCCCGCGGAGCCGGCGGAGCTCGAGACCATGGAAGCTCTCCTGGAGGAGGCACTGGCGGCGGGCGCGTTCGGCCTCTCGAGCGGCCTCATCTATCCCCCGGGCTGCTACGCTCCCGCAGACGAACTCGTGTGCTTGGCCCGCAAGGTTGGAAAAGCCGGAGGCTTCTATGCGAGCCACATCCGCGGCGAGGGCGCCACGCTCGTACGGGCCATTGCGGAGGCCCTGGATACCGCGAAGCGCGCGCGCGTCCCGCTGGAGATCTCCCACCACAAGGCCACGGGGACCCGGCATTGGGGCAAGACGCGGACGACCTTGGCGATGATCGACGCGGCCCTCGCCGAGGGTCAGGTCGTTGGCATGGATGTGTACCCTTACACGGCGAGTTCCACGGACCTCTCGGCCCTCCTTCCCCCGGACGCCCTCGAAGGAGGTGCGAAGGCCCTCGTGGAGCGCCTGAAGGATCGCGACCATCGGCGGGCCTACGCCCGCAGGATTCGGGAGGACCTCGAGGCCTGGGAGAACACGGCGGGGGAGGTGGGATGGGGCGCCATCGTCTTCTCCGCTTCTCTCACAGGGAGGAACCGCCGCCTCCAGGGGAAGAGCCTGCGTCAGATCGCTCGCCGCCGGGGACAGGAGCCCGTGGAGACGATGTTCGACCTGTTGATCGAGGAGGAGGGCGACGGGGAGATTATCGCGCATGAGGTGTCGGAGGACGACGTGATGCGGGTCTACCGCCATCCGAGGACCGTGGTCGGCTCCGATGGCTGGACCTCCTCCCGCCGGGGCTCCCTGGCTCCGCTGGGGGCCCATCCGAGGGCGTGGGGAACGTTCCCGCGCTTCCTCTCCCGGTACGGCCGCGGCCGGTTGATGTCCACCTCGCAGGCGATTCATCGGGCGACCGGCCTCCCGGCGGCCCGTCTCGGGCTCGCGGATCGCGGCCTCGTCCGGGAAGGGTACAAGGCCGATCTGGTCGTCTTCGACCTCCAAGCGCTCCGAGACGCCGCGACCTTCGAGCGGCCCAAGCAACCCGCTCGAGGCATCCGATGGGTCCTCGTCAACGGCGACGTCGTGGCCCGGCGCGGAACGCCGACGGGCCGACGACCCGGCACCGTCCTCGGGCGTGGGGGAGCGAAGGGAGGACGGCCCTGATTGCAACAACCCTCCGTGGCAGGCTTCGCCCCGGGAAGCGCGCGAGGGACGACCCGCCGGTAGAGGGGATCCGGGAGGTCGCGGATTGCGGCGGGCGCCCCGTGCCCACCCCGGAGGTCGAAGCGCGATGTGTGACGCATGAATGCTCGGTCCGGGTTGTGGCCAACCCTCGACAGCTTGGCCTGGGGGAACCCGAGATGCGAACCCCGGCTCCTGGAGTCCCTATTCCGAGTCGCAAACCGCCCTGTCCAGCAAG
>DATBLI010000094.1:0-9851 GCA_036555455.1 Thermoplasmata archaeon | reverse complement strand
CGAAGGCCACGAAGTCCACTACCTTTGCTCGACGTTCCCGTCGTGCGACCGCGAGACGTCGATTGAAGGAGTCCACATCCTCCGGCTCGCCCCGGAGACGACCGTGGCTCTCGCCGCGTATCGCGCGTACCGCAGGGACTTCCGCGGGAGGGTGGACCTCGTCCTCGAGGACTTCCTCGGCGGCTCCGGCCCGCCATTCGTCGCGCCGCTGTACGTACGCGAGCCCGTCATCTCCGTGTGGCATCAGGACCACGTGCCCATCTTCCGGGAGGAGTTCCCCGCGGTCGCGGTGCCCTTCCTAGCGGGCCTCGAGCGCCTCATGGTCCTCGCCCACGGCCGGTCGACCTTCCTCGTGCCCTCGGACGCGGCGAAGGCGGGCCTCGTCGGGAAAGGCGTTGCCGCAGATCATGTCCGAGTCTTCCACCCCGGGGTTTCGGAAACCCTCCGGTCCCTCGGGGATCCGCCGTCCGCGGCAGGGCGGAAGCCCCAGCTCCTCTGCCTCGGGAAGATCCGGCGCTACAAGTGCCAGGTCCACGCGATCCGCGTGCTGCGAGGGGTCCTCGACGTCGTCCCGGACGCGCGGCTCGTCATCGCCGGCCGCGTCGGCGACCGGGGCTACCTCGAGGAGATGCGCGCGGAGGTCGGCGCCCTAGGCCTCCGCGATCGGGTTCGGTTCGAGTTCGACGTGACGGAGGCAAGGAAGGCGGAGCTCCTGCGGGAAAGCCGTGCGCTCTTGGCGCCCGCCCCCGTGGAGGGGTTCGGGATCGCGGTCATGGAGGCGAGCGCCTGCGGCCTCCCCGCCGTCGGGACCGACGGGGTTCCGGAGGACTCCCTTCGAGACGGGACGAACGGGTCCCGCGTGCCCTTCGGAGACATTCCCGCGTTTGCAGCGAAGGCCGAGGTGCTTCTGCGGGACGATGCAGCCTTCGACCGCCTGAGCCGCGCAGCTCGCGCCTTCTCGCAACCGTTCTCATGGGCAGCCGCCGTCAGACCCGTCCTCGACCTCGTCAACGAATTGGTCGGAGGAACGAAGGCCTGATCCGCCTCGGGCCGCGGCAGACTACGGTGGACAGGGGAGGGTCGATAGGGCACCGAGCGGCACTTCCTCGACGACGGAGATGCGGTCGAGGTAGACGCTCGACGTACCCGTCGCATTGCCACCGACGAAGCTGTAGAGGCCGTAGGCATTCGCGACGAAGGGAAACGAGAATGTCTGATAGGCCGCGGAACCGCCGAAGTCTGCGGCGGTGAGATTCCAGGACTCCAGGCGGACCGTGCACGACGCGAGGCCCGAGTCCAGCGAAACCCCTTCTCCGTGGCTCGACACTTCCTTGGGAAGGATGCGGATGTACCCCGGCTGGATGGTGGCCGCCAGGGTGAGGACGGGCCCGGCCGCGCTCGCGTTCGTCCGGAGTCGGAAGGAGATCCGGTATTGGCCCGGGGCAAGGAAGACGCCCGGACCGTTCCACACCTCGCTCCCCATGCCCGGGTCGTGCGCCAGGGCGACGCCTTCGAGGGCTGCCGAGTCGGAGACGATCGTGCCGTTCCGCAGGCCCAGCTCCCTCGCGCCGTACGTGCCCGCAAAGGGCACGAAGATCCCCATGAAAACGGGGGGGTTGCGCGCGAGAAGGACGGCGCCATCCGCGGCCCCGAGGACGGTGAATCCCGATCGACTCGTCATGGCCTGGAGGACGACGAGGGCCTCCGTGCGGCTCGACGTGAGGTCGACGAAGACGTAGTCTGCCACGTTGATGTAGGCATCCAGGGTCGCGTTGAATGAGTTGCCCGGCGCGAAGAAGGTCGTGTGCGGGATCACGTACGCGTTCACGCGGTTCGCGAAGAGCGGGAAGAGGTTGTTCTGCGTGAGGATCGATGCGTTTGCGGGGACGAGGTCCGCGAGGCGATGGACATAGGTCACGTGGTCCGTGAGGACCGGGAAGCCGCCCGCCGGGCTCGTCGCCGCGGCGACGGGCCCCATCGGAGACGCGACGATCTGGAAGACGACGGCGAGGGCGAGGAGCTGTCCTGGGGACGAGGTAAGGAAGGCGATCGGGACGCTCCGTGAGGGCTTGGCGATGTCCGAGGGTCGCGCCCTGCGCGAGGCGAGATGCCGTTCCACGCCCAAGACGGCTCCATAGAATAGGAATGGCACGACGAAGGCCCCATACTGGTTTCCGAGGGAGTAGTAGGGAGGGAAGTTGCTCGCGAGGGCGACCGCGACCCAGGGGGCGTAGAGGACGAGGCAGATCGGACGCCGGAGTGGGAGGAGGGCGAGGGGGACGAAGAGCAGGAGGAGGTACAGTCCCTTGAGCCAACCGTCCGTCGCGAGGGCTGTGACGAGCCGCCCTGGGTTCGCGAGGGCCGCGAAGGGCACTCCTAGGATCGAGGACGCACCGAGGACCTCCCAGGCGGACGTGCCGCCGGAGAGGAGGGCGTTGCCGGGGTTCACGGAGGCAATCACACGGAGTCCGATCCAGAGCCAGACGAGGCTGACTCCGAGGACGATCCCCGCAATCCGGAATTCGCGGGACCGCCACGCCGACCGACGGGGTCTCGAGGCAAGCACGAGGAGCAGGATCCAGAAGACCGCGAGGGTGGCGACGATCGCGCCGGCCATCTCCATCGTCGAGAGGGCGAGGGCGATCGCCACGGCGAACCGACGCCACGCCCGCTGCTCCCAGGAGAGGATCGCGAGGAGGAGGAACGGGATGAGGAATGCCTCCAGGTGGAAGTCGAACCAGTTCACACCCTGGATGACCGGGCTCAGGAGGTACGCGAAAGCGAGCACCCCCGCGAGAGGCTCCTGTCCCGTCTTCAGGAACGCGAGGCGGTATACGAGGGGAGCGCCGAGAGCGAGCGCGATCGTCTGGACGACGACGAGGGTCGCCGGCGAGGGAAGGACCGCATACACCGGGAGGAACAGGAGGAGGAACGGGGTGAAGTGCGCGCCGAAGAAACTCCCGCTGGGGTTGTTCGGCAGGTCCGCCGTGTAATAGAGGAACCGGCCCTGGAAGTCCGTCGTGTAGAGGGCCTGGCTGAACGCGCCGAGGTCCCATGCATACGCCCGCAGGGCGTAGATCTTGACGACGGTCAGGACGGACATCGCGAGTGCGTACGCCATGGCTGCGAGGAGGACGATTCGCTCGATCCGCGAGCGTTGCGCCCACCACGCCCCGACGGCTCGAAGGGACCGCGAGACCCCGCGGACGACGGCGGCCATGGGAACGGGCGAAGGCAACCTCGGAGGGGATATAAGGGTGGCGGAGGCGAGAACCGCCGGGGATTTCGGAAGGAGCGGCCCCCTCGCGGCCGCCTACGTCTGCGTCAGGATTCCGTACACGCTCAGGCCCGTGTAGAGGGCGATGCCCCAGAAGCTGTAGGCGATCCCCAGGAGGACCGCCGTGTTCAGGTGGTTGTACGTCTGGAGGAAGGCATCGGCCCCGGGCAAGAGGATCGCGGACACGCCGATGATCGCGGTGTTGAGCAGGAGGGGCCCGAAGAAGTACGCGGCCACGGCCTCCCGGCGCAACTTCGCCCGCTCGATCATGCGGGACAGGGGCCGCGCCGCCGGGCGCGGCTCGATGCGCGCGGGCGCCGTGGGAGGGGGAAGGGGCGGTGCGAACTCCTCGAGGGTGACGCCCGCGCTCTGGGCCATCGTCGACTCAATCGCCCCGAGGGCCTCCATGAGCTCGTCGATGTCGTGATCGACGACATCCGGCTCCAGCGGTTCTTCGTCCTCCGGGGGCGGGTACCCCTCGGGCTCCTCCGACTCTTCGGGCTCCACGGCCTCCTCGCCCTCTTCGCCCTCGGGTTGCGGATACCGATCCTCGGCCGGCTCGCGTTCCTCCTCGCCCTGCGGTTCCGGCGCCAACAACCGCAGGTCGACTTGGCGCAGGCTCCCCGTGGCGACGATGCCGATCGATGCGAGCAGCAGGCCCGCGAGGATCGAGTAGATGCCGTAACACCAGAACGTCACCTCGGGCGTGTACTTGTAGAAAGCCCCGGGCCCGTTGGCGAACCACCAGGCGATGATCGCGATCGCGGCGACGTAGCCCCCGAAGGCGATGCCAAGAGTTCGGGGACGGAGAAGCGTACGGACGTTCATCGGGCGGGCACCCTCAGCGACCCCGCATACGTGGACCCTTCCTTCTCACTTTTGATTCCTCCGCAGCCAGGTTCCGGTGCCTGGTTGAACGCCCCGACACGTCCGACCGCCGCGTGGAAAGCCCGCGGCGCGGCTTGCGGCCGGGTCTCGAAATGCCCCGCGCTCCAGATGGAACATTTCGACGCAACTCTTAAGTGAACCTCCCGCGATGGGACGGACCCGAGACCCACCGAGCCGCCGCTCCCCCGACGGAGGCGGCCGCCGGCCGGGTGCAGGGGATTGCACGATACCGGAACGGCTCGACGGACCTTCCACGGATCGGGAACGCCCTCTCGCTTCGGAAGGGTCATCGCGCGGCGGGGAGGGCGTCGCGGACTCGGCCGGGCATGTCCATCGATCCACGGGCTCGGATCGGCGGCTGTGGCTCGAAACCCGCATCGCCGAGGCGGCGACGATGCGCCTCCACGCGTATTGCCTCGATTGCGGCGCCGTGCGCCACCGCCAGCCGATGCGCGGCCGGCCCCTCGGCTATTTCGAGCGCGCGATCGCGAACCTGAAGGCGGACCTCGAGGACCACCCGAGGTACCCGAAGCTCGCCCAGGTCCACTCGCGCCTCCTCTCGAACGCCATCCATCGGATTCCCGACTTCGGGGATCCCTACTCCATGGACTTCGAGACCCAGCTCCGCGTGTTCACCAACGCGGTCCAGCGGGTCCGCCCGGACCTCGATCGCGATTTCCTGGACCGCGTGCTGCCGCTCGAGCCGCGGGTGCGCAGGCCCGCGTACATCAATCTCATCGATGGGAACGACGGAGGAAAGGGAAATAAGGCGGTCCCAACCTAGCTACTGGCATGGCGTTCGCTCGCCGCCGTGGAACTGACCCCGGGGACGGGGGATGAGGGGCAGACGGCGGGCCTGAGCGGGACGCATCGGGATCGTAGCGGGGGAAGGAGCATGAAGGCGGTCATTCCGGCGGCAGGCCTCGGGACGCGGTTCCTCCCTCTCACGAAGGAACAGCCGAAGGAGATGCTCCCCGTCGTGGACCGCCCGGCGATCCACTGGGTCGTCGAGGAGGCGATCGCGTCCGGCGCGACGGACATCCTGATTGTCACGGGCCGCGAGAAGCGCGCAATCGAGGACTACTTCGACGCGTCCCTTCGCTGGGACCACTACCTCAAGGGGAGCAACAACCACGCCCTCAAGGATCTGTACGAACTCATCTCCCAAGCGGACTTCCACTTCATCCGGCAGCGAGAGCCCAAGGGCCTCGGCGACGCGATCCTCCAGGCGGAGAAGCACGTCGGGCAGGAGCCCTTCCTCGTCATCCTCGGCGATACGATCAACGTAGGCGACCCGCCCGTCGGCCGTCAGCTCTGGGACGCATGGGAGGACGTCGGGTACAACGTGATCGCCGTGGAGCGCGTGAGGAAGTCGAAGATCTCCGACTACGGGATTGTCGACCCAGGGAAGGCGGTCAACGAGCGAATCTCCGAGGTGAAGGACCTCGTCGAGAAACCTCGCCCGGAGGATGCGCCGTCGGACCTGGGCATCACGGGCTCGTACGTCCTAACGCCCACGATCTTCCGCGCGATCCGCGACACGAAGCCGGGCCGGAACGGCGAGGTTCAGCTCACGGACGCGATGCGCGTCCTCCTGAAGTCGGAGCCGATCTACGCGTACCGCTTCCTCGGCCGGCGGTACGACATCGGGACGAAGTTCGACTGGTTCCGGGCCCACGTCGAGCTCACCTTGCAGAACAAGGAGTTCCAGGCGGCGGGGATCGAATTCCTGAAGGAGCTACTCAAGGATGCCTAGGTCCCTCGTGACCGGCGGGGCCGGGTTCATCGGCAGCCACCTCTGCGACCGCCTCCTCGCCGAAGGCCATGAGGTCGTCTGCGTGGACAACTTCCTCACGGGCGCCGAGCGGAACCTCGCGCACCTGCGCGGGAATCCGCGCTTCACCTTCCTGCGGCACGATGTTCGTGAGGACCTGCACCTCGACGGGCCCCTGGACTTCGTGCTGCACTTCGCGTCCCCGGCGAGCCCGGTGGACTACGCACGGCTCGGGATCGTCACCCTCAAGACGAACGCGTTCGGGACGCACAAGATGCTCGGCGTGGCGAAGGCGAAGGAGGCCACGTTCCTGCTCGCCTCGACCTCGGAGGTCTACGGGGATCCTGAGGTGAACCCGCAGCCGGAATCCTACGTGGGTCACGTGGATCCGGTCGGCCCGCGCAGCGTGTACGATGAGGGCAAACGATTCGCCGAGGCCCTCGCGATGGCGTACCACCACGCCCACGGGATGGACGTGAAGATCGCGAGGATTTTCAATTCGTATGGACCCCGCCTGAGGCTCGATGACGGTCGCGTCGTCTCGAACTTCCTGAGCCAGGCGCTGCGCGGCGAACCCCTGACGATCCACGGGGACGGCTCGCAGACCCGCTCCTTCTGCTACGTCGACGACATGATCGAGGGCATCTGGCGCTTGATGAATTCCGACGTGGTCGGGCCCGTGAACCTCGGCAACCCGGACGAGCGGACCGTGAAGGAACTGGCCGAGCTCGTGCAGAAGGTCACGGGTCGGAAGGTCGGGGTCGTGCACAAGCCGCTGCCGAAGGACGACCCGAAGGTCCGCTGCCCGGACATCACGAAGGCCCGCGCCCTCTTGAAATGGGAGCCGAAGGTGCCCATTGAGGAAGGCCTTCGGCGGACCGCAACGTATTTCAAAGGGCAAATCAACGCCTAAGGCTCTCAGGCGGTGCAAACGTGTCCAGGAAGGTACTCGTCACCGGGGGCGCCGGCTTCATCGGCAGCCATCTCGTCGACGAACTCGTGAAGCGAGGCCACGCCGTCGACGTGATCGACAACCTCGAGCCCCAGGTCCACAAGCACCAGCCCGACTACCTGAACCCGAAGGCCCGCTACCACTTCGAGGACATCCTCAAGGACGGCGTCCTCGCGGGCGCGATGCGCGACGTGGACGTCGTCTTCCACCTCGCCGCCATGGTGGGCGTCGGGCAGAGCATGTACCAGGTCACGCGCTACGTCGACGCGAACGCCGGCGGGACCGCGCGTCTCCTGCAGGTCCTCGCGGACGGCAAGCATGGGGTGAAGAAGCTCATCGTCGCGTCGTCGATGAGCATCTACGGAGAGGGGGCCTACGAATGCCCGAGCCACGGCACCGTGTTCCCTCCCTTGCGGTCTCCGGAGCAGTTCGCGAAGAAGGATTGGGAGATCCACTGCCCCACGTGCGGGAAGGTCACGCGGCCCCTGCCGACGCCGGAGACGAAGCCCCTGAACACGAACTCCGTGTACGCCGTCACCAAGCGAGACCAGGAGGAGCTGTGCCTCGCGATGGGACGGGCCTACGGCATCCCCACGGTCGCCCTGCGCTTCTTCAACGCCTACGGCCCGAGGCAAAGCCTCGACAACCCCTATACCGGCGTCTGCGCGATCTTCCAGTCCCGGATCAAGAACGATCAGCCGCCCGTCGTCTTCGAGGACGGACGCCAGACGAGGGATTTCGTGTCCGTCCACGATATCGTCGCGGGCTGCGTCCTAGCGATGGAGAAGAGCGGCGCGGACTACGAGGCCGTGAACCTCGGGTCCGGCAAGCCGACGTCGATCCTCGACGTGGCGAAGGTCCTCATCCGGTTGTACAAGGGCAAAGTGACGCCGTCCGTCCAGAACAAGTTCCGCGCGGGGGACGTGCGCCACTGCTACGCGGACCTGACGAAGGCGAAGAAGCTCCTCGGGTACGCGCCGAAGGCGTCCTTCGAGGAAGGGATGAAGGAGCTCGTCGCCTGGGGCCGCGGCGTGACCGCGACGGACCGCTTCAAGGAGGCCTTCGAAGAGCTACGCGCGAAGGGGCTCGTCGAAAGCTGAGCCGGTGAAGGCCATCGCGACCCAAGCAGGGGAACTTCGTATGTGGGGACCTGCTGCCCGCAGCGCCTCCGAGCCGAGCTTGGCGGGAGGAATGGGTTCCATACCATTAAATAGCATCGATGGCATGAGTGGTATGACATGGCCGCCGTCGTCGCAATCGATCGGGCAGGTCGCATCGTCATCCCGAAGGAGACTCGGGATGCCCAGAGCATCCGACCCGGCACACGGTTCCTCCTGGTGGAGGGACGCAAGGGCGAGATCTGGCTCCAGCGGCTGGACCCGGAGGAGCTTGCGCGACGAGTCCGCCACGAGCTCAAGGGAGTGGACCTCGACCCGATCATCGAGAGGGTGGAGGCGGAGATCGAGCGGCTTGCGGCTGAGCGGTATCCCACGTCCACTAGGGACCGGCGCTGAGGCAACTCATGGCCCACAGCGGTCCCCAGGCGATCCTACTCGACACGAACGTCTTCGTGGCGGCGGTGCGGCATCCCCTGCGCGAGACCGCGACGTACCGCTTCCTCGTGTCTCTCCTCACCCGGGACGACGTCAGGCTCGTGGCCAACGAAGTCCTCGCCGAGGAATACATTCGATACGCGGAGGCGTTCCCGTCCCCGACGGCGTCTGCCCTTCTCTCTGCGCTCCTTTCGCGTGTGACCCTCGTCCGGGTCCAGGAGCGTTTCATTGCCGCTTGCGGCCCCTTTCTCCGGTCGGCCGACGCTTCGGACCGGGTGCATGCGGCGACCTGCCTCCAAGAGGGTGCGGTGCTCGTGTCCAACGATCGAGACTTCGACCCGCTGCGGAAGGCTGGACTGATCGAGGTGCGGCGCGTGTCGGAGGCCCTCCGCCGCTGGCCGCCGCCCGAGGGACGGTGACGGGAGGTGTCCTCCGGCCAATGGCAGCCGGATGCCTTGTCCGGGCGCGGAGTGCGCCATGGCCTCAGCCGGTCCGCGGGCGGGGAGGGACGATTTCCCGGTCGGAAAGGAGGGGACGCTTGGCCACAATTCACACGTCAAACTCAACGACAGTGGTTCCCCTCTTTCGCGTAGCGAGTACCAGGAGGGACTCATAGTGCTCCCGCAGGCCTTGGGTCAGGCGCCTGAGCGCCTCCTCGCGGGTCCTGCCTTGGTCAACGACGTGCGTGGCACAGTCGGTGGCGATGTACCACTTCCCCTCCTTCTTCACCTGAACGACGGCCTTCATACCGGCAGGGATAGAGGAAGGAAAACCATAAAGAATCGGTGAGGGGACGGAAGTGGAAGAGGCCAGAGAACCTGTGTTCGAGACGAGGTCGATTCCCGAAGGTTCGAACGGAGGGCCCTCTCGTGGGCATGGAGGATTGAGTGCATGAAAGTCGTCGTCACAGGAGGCGGGGGCTTCGTCGGATCCCACGTCGTCGAGCGCCACGCGAAGCAGGGCCATGAGGTCCTCGCGATCGACTCCTTTGGTCGGGCCGCGACCCTCGGCGAGCATTTCCTCGGCCCGAAGGTGAGCCGCTACAACTGGGAATACATCGCGAAGCTGCCTGGCGTGACGCGGCTCGAGGCCGACGTGCGGGACGCGAAGGCGATGGAGAAGGCCCTCGCCGATGCCGACGTCATCGTCCACACGGCGGCCCAAGTCGCCGTGACGACGTCGATGAAAGACCCGAAGACGGACTTCGACATCAACGTCGTCGGCACGGTGAACGTCCTCGAGGGCGCGCGCAAGGCCGGCACGGATCCGGCGATCGTCTTCTGCTCCACGAACAAGGTGTACGGGGACCACGTGAACGAGATCGCCGTCGGCGCGCGAGGGACGCGGTACGTCTTCGACGATCCCGCGTTCGCGGAAGGCATCCCCGAATCGTTCGAGACGGACCAC
>DATBLI010000093.1:0-1517 GCA_036555455.1 Thermoplasmata archaeon | reverse complement strand
TCTTCCGCTACCTCTGCCTGCGGCCCTGCGCCCGCGTCGGGGAGATCAGCCGGGGCCTCTCCCTCTCCCACGCGACGATCCGCTGGCACGAGCGTGACCTTCTCGCGAACGGCTACCTCGACCTTGACGGCGTCTACGTCTTTCCCCGCGGCCTCATCGATCCGGAGGACGCGAGCCTGTTCCATCTCCTCGCGACTCCAGGACGGTCCACCGTGCTCCTCGCATGCTTCTCCGAGCCAGGAATCTCGCTCCTCGAGCTCGCGGACCGGGTGCGGCTCACTCGGCAGAGTACGGGCAAGATCGCCTCGGAGCTCTTCGATGTCGGCCTCGTGACGCTCGTGGAAGATGGGCGCTATCGGAGGCACTACCCCACGGAAATCTTGGGACGCAAACGGGAGGCGAACGCAGCGCGCTCGCAGGCCTTCGCGGACGCCCTTGTCCGCCGCCTTGCAGAGGACGGCCTCTCGCCCGAGGTGCTGCGAAGCGAGCCCGTCGCGGTCCTCCTCAGATTCGGCGTCGGCGACACGCGAGTTCTCCTCGACGTGCCCCTCGACCCGTACGTGACGGCATGGCGACCCGGGTCGTGAGCGAGACAGGGTAACAGATTCGATAGCGGCCGTGATTCGCGGGATACAACCCCTTTATCCGCAGACGGGAACGCCCTCTCCACTCATGGACGAGAGCTATCTCGAGTGGCTGCGCTCCCTTCCGGGCTTCACGGCCGAGAAGGCTCGCACGGTCTCGAAGCGTTTCCCCACCTTCGAACACCTCCGCCACGCCACGCGAGAGGAACTCGCCTCCGTGCCTGGGCTTACTCCCGCGGACATGGACGTCTTGCGCCGGGCCTCCAACAGCTTCGATGGCCGCGACGAGTCCGGGCACCTCTTCCTTTGCCCCGAGTGCGGCTCCTTCGCGGGTCCATCGGCGAAGAGCTGTCCCTTCTGCGGGGTGGACTTCGCCGAGGCGGACGACAGTCACGGCCTGGAGGGTCTCGACGAATTCCTCCGCGAGGCGGAGTCTCCCGCGGCCCTCTGCGTCCGTTGCGGCGCCATCCTGGGGAAGGAGGCGTCTCGGTGCCCGATCTGCGACCGGGAGTACACGCCGGAGGAACGAGCCCTCCTCCCAGGCGTGGGCATGGACCTCGAGCGTGCGACGCGGCTCTGCTCCCATTGCGGCGCCTACCTGTTCCCGGAGGCCGCAGAATGCACGATCTGCGGGTTCGAGAAGCTCCGCGAACCCGCGCCTGCGACGAACGGTCGGAATGGGAAGGGGATCGGGCATGGCTTCCTCAGCCGATGGCAGCATGTCGCGGAGGTCGCTCCCCAGACGGAGCGAGAGCGCCTCCAAGAGGAACTCGAGCACTGCGACCGGCTTCTCGAGGCGGATCCGAACCTCGGACGAGTCTGGGCGAAACGGGGTAGGCTCCTGGCCGAGATCGGCCGCGCGATTGACGCGGCGGAATCCTTGGCGAAAGCTGCAGAGCTCGATCCTTCCAAGGATGAGGCATACCGGGTCGA
>DATBLI010000092.1:0-3464 GCA_036555455.1 Thermoplasmata archaeon | reverse complement strand
CCCGCGGTGTGCTTGATGAGCTTGAAGCCGACGGCCTCCGCGTGCTTCTCGAGCTGTTCGATGGCCCCCGCCCGGAAGGTGTCCGCGGCCGCGACGACGCACGTGAAGCCGCGCCTCTGGATCTGGTAGGCCAGCTTCGCGATCGTCGTCGTCTTCCCCGTCCCGTTCACGCCGACGAACATGATCACGATGGGCTTCGGCTTCGTCTTGAGGAGCTCCAAGAGGTCCACCGTGGGGACCGTGAGGACCTTCCCAATCGCTTCCCGGAGAGAGGCTTCGACGGCCTGCTCGAGGGCTACCTGACGGGAGACGCGCTTCCCTCGTAAGTCCTCCGCGAGGGTGTCGACGATTTCCTTGGCCACGGGAAACGCCACGTCCGACTCCAGGAGGGCCAGCTCGAGGTCATAGAGAATCTCCTCGAGCTTGTCCTCCTTGATCCTTCGACCGGAATCGCCGATGGCGCCCGCCGCGGCCTCCGCCTGGACTTCGGCTTGGGCCTTCTGCCGCCATCCGGCCAGCTTCTCGCGGAGGGCTTTGAACATCTACGTCTTCCCGACCGGTTCCGGGCGTGCCTGCAGCTGGTCGTAGAGCCCCTGGACGGCGGCGGATTGGGCGTCCGCCCGATCCTGGAGCGCCGCCAGCCGCTGGCCGATCGTGTTCGCGGCCTCCGTGATCGACTTGATTCGGACGTCGAGGCGCTCGAGCTGTTTCGGGACGTCGTCGTAGACGAGCAGGTCGGAGCCGATGGAGACGAACGCCTTCTCCACCTCCCTCGCCTCCGCGACGAGGAAGGAGCTCGCTCCGATCGGCACCAGCACCTCCGCGCCCTTCCCGGCCTCTTGGTACCGGACGAGAGTCTCGCGGGCGCGCAGATGCTCCTCCAGGGAGACGCGCAGGATCTCCTGCTGCTGAGCGAGGGCCTCGAGCTGCTCGCGGAACTGGTCGAGGACCGCGAGGCCTCGGCGCAGGTCGGCCTCCGAGGCGGTCATGCTCTCCCCTCGACGCGGAATCGGACCGCATGGTCCTGGACCTCCGAGGGCGGCAGCTCCACGACGGCCTCGATCGCGATGTACTTCCGGAGGACGCCGTGCTGGCTGCCGAGGACGGACAGGGTGCGTTCCCGGGCCGACGCCTCATCCGCGGCGGCGACCTCCTTCGCGTACGGCTGCCACTTCCGTCCCATGCGGAACCGGCCGCTGACTCGGTACGCCTTCATTCGAATCCCTCGGCCAAAGGTCCCGTCTACTTAAGAACTTGCCCGCGGGAGAGGATCATTGGGCTTCGACGAGGGCGCCTTGGAAGTGCCGGACGAGGTCCTCCGCGATGCGGCGCGTGATCCCCTTCACCGCGAGGAGCTGCTCCAGGGTAGCACGGTGGATATCCTCTGCGGTCCGGAAGCCTGCGGAGACGAGGGCCTTGGCGCGCACGGGGCCGACGCCCTTCACCTTGTACAGCTCCTCGAGGATGTCGGCGTGGACTTGCTGGCTCTCCTCGAACTCCTGGACCTTCCGCTGGATCTCCTCGTCGCCGGGACGACGCTGCAGCGCCTCCGAGTAGGCGCGGAGGGCGTCGTGGTCCCGGCCCATCTTCGCGAGGACGTCGCCCAAGGCGGTCCAGGCCTCCTCGTCTTCGGGGGCGACAGCGACGAGCTTGTTGAAGGTCTCGAGGGCGCCTTCGAATTCGCCGCGCTCCACGAGGAGGTTGCCGCGGTTCAGGAACGCGGCCGCGTTGTTCGGCTGGATTCTGAGGACGAGGTCGAGGCAGTTCAGGGCCTCCTGGGACTTGCCGCTCCGGCGGTACGCCACGGCCTTCCCGATGAGGGCGTTCACGTTGGAAGGTTCCACCTCGAGGATGTCGTCGAAAAGGATCAGGGCCTGGGCGTAGTTCCCGTTCGCGCTCGCGATGAGGGCGCGGCTCAGGAGGCCGGGCACGTCGACCCGGACTTCCTCGATCTTCTGCTTGACGTTCTCATTCGTTGGGTCGAGGGCCGTGGACGCCTCGTACGCGGCGAGGGCTTCCGGCCGGCGGCCGAGGTTGAACAGGATGTCTCCCTTGAACTCAAGGACGACGGGATCGTTGGGGCGTTTCCGCAGGTACGCATCCACGATCTCGAGGCCCTCCCGCCACCGGGCCTGCCCCGCGAGGATCTTCGCGGATGTCCGGAGGGCTTCCTCGTGGGCGGGGTTCACGGCGAGGACCCGACGGAAGATGTCAAAGGCATCGAGGGGACGCTGGAGTCCGAGCAGGGCGTTCGCCTTCCCAAGCAACGCGGGGACATGGTCGGCCCTGAGCCGCAGCGCCTCCTCGTATGTGACAAGGGCCGCGGGGTACGACATTGCGATCATGAGGGAGTCGGCCCTCACCGTGAGGGACTCCGGGGAGTCCACGCGCGCGGCCGGGGCGACGGGGGCGACTGGCCGCGGCGGAGAAGCCGACGGAACAAGAACGGGGGGCGCGGCCGGGCTCGGGTTTGGAGTCACAGGAATCGGCTCGGCCGGGATCAAGGGGACGAAGGGAGACGGGGAGGCCATGCCCGAAGCGTACTCCACGTAGGCGCGCTCGCCTCCATCCATCTCGGCGGCGCCGCCTGCATATAGCGCCGCGGACTTCGTGCGGTCTCGGACAGGCCTCAACACGACCCACCATCCGACATTGGCCACGCCGTACAGGAGGAGAAGGAAGGGCACCGTCGAGAAGAAACTCGGGAGCACACCCACGTCGAGAACGACGGTGACAATCGCGCTCGCGTTCACGCGGTTCTGAAGGGACAAGGACCATTCCGCGAAGGCACCCCACCCTCGCGGCTCTACGGGAATCGAGGCGGACTGGGTCTGGTTGACGGACGTCGTGTTCGCGACGGCGCCGTTCCTCATCAGGGAGATGAAAATCGTGCCGGTCGTGCCGGGTGCGGTGGCCACGCGGGCATAGGTGACGTAGCTCACGCCGACAGGGTCGGGGCTGGAGAAGGTGACGACCTCCGTCCCTAGGGCCGGGATGAGGATGTTCCGCGGCGACCCCGTGAGCGCAGACCCAGCGAAGGCGGACGCGGTCGGGAGCAGGAGCAGGATGCCGACGACGAGGACCAAGCCCGCCGTCGTCGCGGCGCGGCCCATGCTGTACTTTGCCATGAGGTACTTCTGGCTCTCCCGCAAGGAGGCCCGGATCTCGACGTTTCGGAAGTAGAAGCCGAGGCTCATTGCCACGAGCCCCATGATGAGGCCGACCTCGAGGAGTCCGTCCACGGGAAGGAAGAACGGCTTGAACCCCGCACCGTCCGATTGGAGCCTCGCGGCGACGAGGAGCACGGAGAGGGCGGCGAGGATGCCGTAGGCAATCTTCTTCATTCGGCGGACCCGGAGCAGACGGTCTATGCCCTGGATCCGGTCCTGGTACACCGACATTGACGCTAGGCCTCTGGGGCGACCGTTGCGAGTCCCCTAGCCGCCAGGAAGATGGCTAGGTAC
>DATBLI010000091.1:0-2441 GCA_036555455.1 Thermoplasmata archaeon | reverse complement strand
TCGGCCAGGCGGGGGACAAGCCCCCGCCCTACCGGTTGTTGATTACATGGACGGGCTCCTAGGAGCCTGTCTACGTAATGCCTGTAGGGCGGGGGCTTGTCCCCCGCCGCTCGCGAAATGGGCCTTAGAGGTAAGCCTCTGCGACGCGATTCGAGGTCGCGGCGGGCCACAAGGGCCCGCCCTACCGAATACGTGGACGGGCTCCTAGGAGCCCGTCCATGTAATCAACAACCGGTAGGGCGGGGGCTTGTCCCCCGCCTGGCCGAAGGGCGGATCTGCCGGCGTGGCGATGCGGAGCTTTAGCTTCGCAGGTAGGCAAGGCGCCGCCGTGAGATGACGTGGGCCTGATGCTCTCGGGGATGCTCATGCATGGACGGCGGCGTGGAGTTTGAGGAGGTTGTGCGCCGTGGCCACGAGGCTCCACTCGAGACCGACTGCGGCGACGCCTCGGAGGAGGAACTGGCGGAAGCCACGAGCTTGCTTGATCTGACCGAAGACCGGCTCGACCGTTCTCTTCCTAAGCCGATACCTGCTGACCCATCCGCCAAGACGCAGGCGGGTCGCCATCGCTCGTCGGAGGATGCCGCTGCCAGTCCTGCATGCACCCTTCGCTGCCGCGTTCCCATGCCGGTCTCTTCCGGTCGCGACGTAGCCACGGATGCGACGACGACGAAGCTCCGCGAGGTTGTCCTCCGAGCAGTACCCGGCGTCCGCTGAGAGTTGCTGCACCTGCCGACCGGTGCCCCTCTTGATTTCGTCCAGCATGGGCTTGAGCTGGTGGATGTCGTTCGCCTGGGCGGTGACTCCCTGTGCCACGATGATCTGCGAAGCGCTGTCCACGGCGGCCTGGCAGTTGTAGGCCTGGACGAATCCGTCGGCCCCCTTCATGATGCGGCTCTCGGGATCCGTGAAGTTCCTCTGCGCGCGGGGCTCCGGGGTCGCGTCCTTCGCCGTGGCCGCTGCTTCTTCCTCCGCGGCTCCCTTGGCGCGGGAGTCGGCCAGCGCTCGAGCTCGACCTTCCTCTTCCAGAGCCTTCTTGGCCTCTCGGATCTTCTCGATCCTCCGCATCTTGTTGCTGACCCAGTCCGGCATCTCGTCACCGCGACGGCCTGCTCCATAGCGAGCATCCTCGTCCCCATCCTCCCGCTGAGCTCTCTCGAACCAGCCCCTCACTTCCTCCCGGAGTTTCCTCTCCTGGTCTCCCATTCGGTCGTAGCTCATGGCCTTGTGCTTCGAGGCGTTGGCCTTGACCTTGGTGCCATCCAACGCCACGTGACCGAGCTTCACCAGTCCGGCCTTTCGGCACAGATGCAGCACTTCCACGAAGAGCCCCTGGAGCGCCTCCAAGTGACGCTTCCGGAAAACGGCGATCGTCCGAAAGTCCGGCGTCTCCATCGCCGTGACCGCCATGAAGCCCGTATCTCGCGCACACGCTTGCGCCATGCGTCGCGACGAGTAGATCCCGCGGCAGTACGCGTACAGCAGCAGGGCCGTCATCATCCGCGGATCGAAGGGAGGGTTCCCGCGCTCCTCGTCGTAGCTCTCCAGAATCGCGGAGAGGTCCAGCTCCAACACTGTGTCTCGGACGAAGTGCGCCAGATCGCCCTTCGGCACCAGTTGGTCCACGCTTGGCGGGAGCAACCACGTCTGCTCGGGGTTCCAGCTTCGGAACGTCTTCATGGCTGGCATGTAGGGAATCCGCGCCCCGACGTCAACTCCCTCTTGCTCCACCGCCGCGCCCGTTCGATCATGTCCCCGTGCAGCCCCGTCGGCGTCACGCTCGACTCGACCCCGTGCTCTACACGCGAGACGGCTTCATCTGCTCGGTGACCGCTGCCGTTCTCGATCGGCGACCGGTCTTCAGCAACCCCGCCGTCGCCGCTGCCGCCGTGGACGTGCTCAAGGCTCATGCCGCCAGGACGGGAGTCACCGTGCATGGCTACTGCGTCATGCCCGATCACGTTCACCTCGTCCTCTCGGCGTCACCTACGTGCGACATCATCACCTTCGTGGGTCAGTTCAAGAACCTCGCCCAACGTGCCGCCTGGGCCTTGGGGACCCATGGCGCCTTCTGGCAGAAGAGCTTCTGGGATCACTTCCTGCGAGCCGATGAACAGGTCGAGGCGGTCGTCTCCTACGTCCTCAACAACCCCGTTCGGGCCGGGCTCGCGACTCACTGGCGCGAGTACCCCTTCGCGGGCTCCCTCGCCATCGACCTCTCCCCGACCGACGGCGGCGGGGGACAAGCCCCCGCCCTACCCAATTCGTGGACGGGCTCCTAGGAGCCTGTCCGAGTAATGCGAAAGAAGCCTCTAAGGAAGGCAGGAATGGCAGGAAAACGAGTTTGGAAGCTAGCTCCTTTCCTGCATTTCCTGCTTTCCTTAGCGGTCAAACCGATTACCGGGACAGGCTCCTAGGACGCCCTGGACTTGGGCGCCGGC
>DATBLI010000090.1:0-3796 GCA_036555455.1 Thermoplasmata archaeon | reverse complement strand
TACGCGCGCACCTCCGCCCGGCTCGCGTGGTCGATGCGCGCGAAACCGACACGTTCGAACTGAATGACGTCGTCGACTCGGAGGTGCGCAACGCTGGGTTCGCCAAGGCCGCGGGCCTCGAAACCCGTGGGCATGACGACGCGGGTCTGCACGCCGCCATGGCCGACCCATTGGATCTTAGGGATGTCCTTGTTCTCCATGGAGACGAACTTCGCTCGGTGGTCGAGGACAACATTGCAGAAGTCCTTGAGGCGGACTTCCGTCCCCCGCAGCCTCTCGAAGTCCTCCTTGGCCACATGGACTTTCGGGCCGACGGGGACCGTGCGTTCCCCTCGGCCTGGGAAGTCCGGATGGAGCGGCACCTTCACGTTTTCCACCGGCGGCAGGCCCTCGATCTCCATGGATACGGGCTCAGGCACGAAGAAGTAGCGATTCGCTTCTTTGTCGATGACTCGCCGGTTCTCCGCATAGAGGGTTTCCGCCGCGACCTCGACATCCGTCAGGCTCAGGCCGAAGGAGAGCACGAAGTCCCGGAGAGCAACGGGGCGAATCCCTCGGCGGCGGAGGGACTGGAGGGACCAGGTCCGGGGGTCATCGATCCCCGTGAGCCGGCCTTCCGCGATCTCGCGGCGGTACCGCGACTTGGACAGCTCGAGATCCTTGAACCGCAGGATGCCGAAGTGGACGAAGCGGGGCTGCGTGGCGACGCCGAGAAGATCCCAGAGACGGGTCTCCATCATGTCCTCGATGACGAGATCCTTGCCGCGGATCACGTGGGTGACGCCGAGGAGATGGTCGTCGATGGCCCAGGAGAATTCGAGCATCGGCCAGACGCGATACTTCGTGCCCACGCGCGGATGGGAGCGGTCCGCCACCCGGAAGAGGACGCGATCCCGGAAAGCGGGGTTCGGGTCCCGCATGTCCGTCTTGAGCCGAAGGACGACCTCGCCCTCCCCATACTCGCCGCCGAGCATAGCTTTCCAGTTCGCAATCGTTTCGTCGATATCCTGGGCCCGGTGGACGCACGCCTTCCCGACCTCGCGGTTCCTTCGAAGGGTCTCCGAGTCGCAAGTGCAGGCGTAGGCCTCTCCCGTTGTGAGGAGCTTCTCCGCCCACTCGTAGTGGATGGGGATGCGGTCGCTCTTGTACAGGACCTCGTGGCACTCCACGCCGGCCCAGTCGAGGCCTTCGCGGACCTGATCGTACGCCTCCGGGAGAAGGGGCTTCTCCTCGGAGCCGATCGTATCGTCGAAGACGAGGAGGAGCTTTCCGTGGTAGCGCCTCACGTAGGCATCGTTGAGGAGGAACGCCCGCGCGTTCCCGATGTGCAAGGGGCCGCTCGGGTATGGTGCGAGGCGGCACACGACCGCCCCATCGACCGCGTCGGGCAGGGGGGGCAACTCCTTAGGACTCGTCTCGCCCCGGGGCTTCTCGAGGAGCTCCGGCGCGAGCGCCGCAAGCTCGGTCTTCTGGCCCTCGACGTCGAGGCGGTTGACCTCCGCGACGACACGCTCGACCTCCGCAGCGATGTCTCGGGCGCGGGAACGCAGCGTGCTGTCCTCCGCGAGGAGCTTGCCGAGGACCGCCTTCGCGTCCGCTTTCCCTCCATGGAGAATCGCGTTCTGGAGGGCGTACTTCCGCGCGGACTCCGTGGGCATCGCCGTCCGAACCTCCTGTGGCTATAAAGACTTCTGGCCGAGCGGGGACCGTTGCGTTATGTACGACCAGGAAGCCCGGTCAGCCCCCCCAAGGAGACCTTCGCGATCGTCTGGCCCGGAAGGGGGGCGGGTAGCTGAACGCTGAGGCCATTTTGCCCTCTCTACCGAGGCCAGAACATGATGATGGCCACCCCGACAAGGCAAACCCCGGCCCCCAGAACCTCAAACCGGTCCGGGACTCGGCGGTCCACGAGCCACCCCCACAGTACGGCCATGATGATGAAGACGCCCCCATACGCGGCATAGGTCCTGCCGAAGGAGGCGGCCTGGAGGGGCGGGATGAAGCCGTAGGCCACCAAGACCATGGCCCCGACGACGAGGGCCGCCGCCGACCAGTCGGACCGCATCCATTGCCATACGAGGTATCCCCCGCCAATCTCGGCCAAGCCTGCCAGAACGAAAAGGCCGACCGACCTCAGAATCGCCATTGCTTCCACGGCCGTTTCCCCTTCTTCGGCGGGAAGGACGGACAGGGTTAAGTCAACTTTCCAGTGGGGAATGGGATGAGGCCCGCCATGCCAATAGTCTGCGCGGCCGCAAAGCTTTCTATCGGGTCCCCGGCATACCGCGCGCCGGGACTCACATGGCGATCCGCCCGTGGCTGAAGCAGTTCGCGGAGGAAACCATCACCATCAAGGAAAAGGTGGGCCGCGACATCGAGGCCACGCGCCATCTCATCGCTCACCCGACCGTCCCCGTCCACTTCACAGACCTCGATGGCTTCGAGGCCGCGGGCAACGTGTGGTCCACCCGGGCCCGCTTCGCGGCGTCCCTGGGCCTGGGTCGGGAGGAGCTCCTCCTGAAAATCCTCGATGCGCAGATGCACCCGAAGGACACACGACTCGTGGACCGTGCGGACTTCCTGAAGAATTCCTCAACGGACGTGGACCTCCGCGACTCCCCCGTGCCAAAGCTCTACCCGAAAGATGCAGGCCGCTACATCACGGCCGGCGTGTGGGTCGCGGAGTGGGAGGAGGCGCGGAACCTCTCCTTCCACCGCATCCAGGTCCTCGACGAACGACGGGGCGCATGCCGCATCGTCCCGCGGCACCTGCGGCACATGTACAACGAGGCGATGAAGGCCGGAGAGGAACTCAAGGTCGCGGTGTGCATCGGCCTCGATCCGTGGCTCCTCCTGGGCGGAGGGACGTCCGTGGAGTACGGCGTGGACGAGAGCCGCATCGCCTCCGCGCTCACGCTCTCGGCCCTCGGCAAGCCCGTGGACATGGTCAAGATCAAGAATGGCCTCACAGTCCCCGCGGACGCGGAGTACGTCCTCGAGGGCCGTCTCACGAAGGAGACGGTCGACGAGGGCCCCTTCGTCGACGCGGTCCGGACGTACGACCGCGTGCGGAAGGAACCCGTGCTCGTCGTGGACCGCATCTACCACCGCGACGACCCCATTTTCCAGATCATCGTCGGGGGGCTCGATGAGCACTTCCTGTTCATGGGGATGCCCCGCGAGCCTGCGATCTACCAGGCGGTCGGCCGCGCCGTCCCCCATGTGAAGGCCGTGCGCCTGACCGAGGGTGGCTCCGCTTGGCTCCATGGGGTCGTTTCAATCCGGAAGCAACATCCCGGCGACGGGAAGAACGCGATCCTGGCCGCCTTCGGGGCCCACACATCGATGAAGCAAGTCACAATCGTCGACGAGGACATCGACATCTTCGATGACCGCGAGGTGGAGTGGGCGGTGGCCACGCGCTTCCAGGCGGACCGCGGCCTCGTCGTCCTCCACGATGTCCGCGGCTCTTCGATCGACCCGAGCGCCCGCGACGGCTTCACGTCGAAGGTCGGCATCGATGCAACGAGGCCCCTCGGCGGGGATCCGACGATGTTTGACATGGCGACCCTCGATTGAGGGCGCGTCCACGGACCCGGGGCAAAGGGTTATTCCCGCACCGCGCCGTTTCGAGGACGTGTTCGTGACCCACGAGCTCCTCCGTCGCGGGGCCGTGGAGGAGCGGGCGTATCAAGTGAACATCGCGAAGGCCTGCCTCTCCCGGTCCACGCTCGTCGTCCTGCCCACGGGCATGGGCAAGACGGTCATCGCGGCGATGGTCATCGCGGAGGTGCTC
>DATBLI010000089.1:0-2249 GCA_036555455.1 Thermoplasmata archaeon | reverse complement strand
CCCGTGTTCCGCGGCATGTACTCCGTGGGCCGGGCCGTTGAGGAGCTGCACTCCGTCGCCCGCCCGCGGGATGGCACGCCGCCTCGGCCGATCGAGAACTTCTGAGGGCCTCACGCGCAAGTCGCAAGGGCACCACCGACGCCCCGCCACTATCTTTATAGGACGTCCTCGACGTATCTGTTAATCACTCGGACGGACCGGGGCCGTCCGTCGCATTGCGGAGGCGGGTTTCCTACGGCGCTTTCATCCGACACGTCGAGCGGATCATCGGAGGCATCGCGAGCCGCGGGCCCCCGCGCACGGTTCCCACAGGAGACGCTCTCGGAAGCCCTCTCCGATCCCGTCCTCTTCGACACGATGAAGAAGCGGCTCCTTGAGCTCATCGAGATCCTCGGCAGGCACGGGCCCATCTCCCTGGAGGAGGTTGCGGCCGCCCTCGGGAAGTCCTCGGAGTACATCGCGCCGGAGCGCCTCGAGGCCGTGAAGGAACGCCTCGCGGAGGCGGAGGCCCGCCTCACCCTCGAGAAGGCGTCTCGGGAGTACCACGAGGACGAGCTCGCGGAGCTCGAGTCGTCGTTGACCCTGGAACGCGACCTTGTGAAGGAAAGCCTGCTCCGAATCGCGCGCCTCGAGCGACAGCTCAAGGACGCGCAGCGGACGACCGTGAAGCTCATCGCCGCCTCGCGGAGCAGCCTGGCGAACTTGAAGAGGGTCCGCGCCGAGTTCGTCTCGGAGGACTTCGCGCAGCAAGCCCTCAACCCGCTCGTCCGCGATCTCGAGCAGGTCGCGCAGACGATCCAAGAGCTCCACACCCTGGCCCTCGTGCGCGCCGCGCCGGCGCCCGTCGAGGCACCCGGTGCCTGAGCCCGGCGGCTCTCACGGCACGAAAAAGGGGCGTCCGGGTCATTCCGCGGGACCGGAATCGGGGATTATCGGGTGCTCACCTTCGCCTTGCCTGAGGAGATTCGAGTCACCGAGATTCTGCATCGGTCGAGGGCCTACCGCGCCCTCGACTGACGGGATCCGAATTCCAGAGAGGCCGACGTGCCGCGGACCCTTGCGCGCTGCGGGGAGCGGTCTGTCGGACACGTCCGCAAGGGAGCGTTCGACGTCCCGCCGACGATTCAAGGTCGTAGCTAGGCAAGCTTCATATTATCACACTTGATTCCCATTGCGACACCCCGCGTCGATGGTCGCCTTGACCCCCTCGCTAAGGACGGCATTTGTCCCGGATCGGACGGCATCCCTCCGCGGATGCGACGTCGCCGAGGGGTCCGTCCTCCGCTCGTCCTCCCGCCTCCCTGTCCATGGTGCACCTCTTTCGGTTCCTCCGGATGTATAGGTGGTATCGGCGGCGGGGACTCACCCGGGCCTCCGCACGCAGGAAGGCTTCCTGGCAAGCGGGAGGCCACCCCGGGGTCGATCGGAAGAACCGCGCCGCGTGAGATGACGAGGATCGACCGGATCCTCTGCGTCAGTCCTCGAGCGCGAACTCCTCTTCGTCTTCGTCGGGCTCTTCGGGCGGGATGGGTTTCGGCGCGGGTGCGCGCCGGGGTCGCCCGGACATCCACACGACGGCGATGAGCACCGCGAACCCGGTCTCGGCAAGGACCGCGATGGAGAAGACGCTGTCCAAGGTGATCGAGTCCGAGATCGACGTGCATCGGTCCGCGGTGTCGCAGACGGTCAGGGTGACATTGCGGGTCGCGGAGAAGCCGAACCCGCCGTACGTGTGCTCGACCTGCGCGCCCTCCCCCCCGCGTCCGTCCCCGAACGTCCAGAAGAACTCGTACGGCGGCGCGCCGCCCGTCGCGTTCGCGACGAACAACATGGGCTGGCCCAAGAGGGGGCGATCCGGGAAATAGACGAAGTCGATCTGGATCGACGGGCCCACGGCGATCGTGACCTCGGACGGGAACGTGTGGCCCGCGGAGTCGGAGACGGTCAGGGTGACGGTGAAGTTCCCCGGCTTCGCGAAGGCGTGGGTGACGTTGTCACCCTCCTCCGACGTTCGGTCCCCGAAGTCCCAGACGAACGTGTAGGGCTTCGTCCCGCCCCTCGCGGTCCCGTTGAACGTAATCACCTCATGGTCAACGGGGCTGAGCGGGGCGAAGGTGAAGTTCGCGAGGAAGGCATGGGAGGTCGAGATGACGTGCACGACGCTCGCGTTGTGCCCGACGGAATCGTGGACGAGGAGCGTGACGTTGAAGATCGACGAGTTCGTGAACGCGTGCTCGACGGACGAGCCG
>DATBLI010000088.1:0-2541 GCA_036555455.1 Thermoplasmata archaeon | reverse complement strand
GCCGATCGCCATGGCGGGCCGGAGGCCGAGGATCGTCCCGAGGAGCCCGCCCAGGAGGCTGCCCACGGGGATCGTGCCCCAGACGAGGAACCGCATCGTCGCGTTGAGTCGCCCTTGGAGGCGGACGGGCACGAGCCCCTGTCGCAGGCTGACCTGGTTGATGTTGTAGAGGAGCACGCCGAACGCGGTGGCGAACTGGGCTGCGACCAGGATGAAGAATGCGGACCCGGGCGTCGCGAAGAGGACTCCCGCGAGGGGCACTCCGCCTGCAACAATCCCAAGGAGGATCGTCGGCCCGACGCCGATCCGCTTCGCGATTCGCCCGGCGAGGACGGCCCCCGCGAGGCCCCCGAGGCTGCCCAGGCCGAAGATGGCGCCGATTCCCACCGCGTCGAGCCCCAGCTCCCGCACCGCGAACAGGACGTAGAGGGCGAAGAACGCGCTTCCGAACAGGTTCGCGGTCGCCGTGCATCCGGCGATTGACCACAACCTCCGGTCCCCGAAGACGACGGAAAGGCCTTCTCGGGCTTCCGCCCACATCGACTTGCGTGCCGCAGGATCTGCGACCGGTTCCTCCTTCCGGATCCCGAACATCATTGCGGCCGAGAAGGCGAAGGAAAGGGCGTCGAAGACCATCGCCCACGCGGCTCCAAGGGTGCGGATGATGACCCCCGCGGCGCTCGGTCCCGCGACTTGGGAGAGGGAGTTCGTCGTCTCGAGCTTGCTGTTCCCTTCGACGAGCTGCTCTCGTTCCACGAGGCTCGGCAAATACGCCTGGTAAGCGATGTCGAAGAACACGGTGAGGACGCCCGTGAGGAAGCCGAGGACGTAGAGGTGGGTGATCTCCAGGAGGCCCGCGAAGGCGAGGATGGCAATCGCTGCGACGACGACGCCGCGACCGAGATCTCCGCCGATCAGGATCGGCCTTCGGCGGTGGCGGTCCACCCATACGCCGACGAAGAGCCCGATGAGAGGGAACGCCGCCGTGCCTGCGGCCCCGAGGATACCCATCTGCGACTCCGTCGCCTGGAGGCTGACGACCGCGATGATCGGCAAGGCCAGGCCCGTGAACTGGTTCCCGAAGATGGAGACGCTCTGGCCAATCCAGAGAAGCATGAAGTCACGATGGCGCCAGAGGGTCGGCGTCGAGGCCATGGGAGGCCGATCCTGACGCGCCCGTCGGACAAGTAGCTTCGGACGCGTGTTCGCACATCCGTCCGCAAGGTTTAAGTCGAATCAGTAGATACATCATGTGTATACTATGATCGCGCGAGCCCGCCGCTGGGGCAATGGGGTCGCCCTCCGTGTTCGGAAGAGGGATCTCGAGGCCGCGGGCGTTTCCGAAGGTGACCTCGTCCGCGTCGAGATTCGGCGTGTCGCGAAGAAGGGTTCGCTCAAACTCGAAGATCTCCCTACCTTCCGGGACGCGGACCCTCGGGCGAGCGTCCACCACGACAAGTACCTCTACGGGTGACCCCGTGCGCATCGCGGACACAAGCTTCCTCTATGCCCTGTTCTCCTCCACGGACGAGTTCCATCGAAGAGCCGTGGGAGCCGCAGAGGATCCACAGCCCATCACAATCCCACCTGAGATCTTGTCGGAGACGATCTCCCTCATTCACTACCGCCAGGGTCATGCCACGGCACTTGCCGCGGGCGAGTGGATTCGCTCTCAGGGCCGCATCGAAGTAGGGGTCGGATCGCGCGACCTCAGCGAACGGGCGTGGTCGATCTACCGCCGAGGACGTGGACGGTTGAGTTACCCGGACTCTGTCGTGTTGGCCTGGTCCCGAGGGAGGGACGTGCGGCCCCTGGCTTTCGACGAGGTCATCGTCCGTTACGGGCGACGCTAGGGTATGTCCGGACCGTCAACGTTCTTAACCCGCCTCGCCTTTCGGCTCGCTGGCGGACGGCCATGGTCAAGATCTTCCTTGATACCGCGGACATCGACGAGATCCGCGAGGCGGCTTCGTGGGGCGTTCTCGATGGCGTCACGACGAATCCGACCCTCGTCGCGAAGACAGGCCGGAAGTGGTCCGAGGTGATCCAGGACATCCTCGCCCTCGTGGACGGGCCGATCAGCCTCGAGGTCACGTCGACACAGGCGGACGAGATGGTCAAGCAGGGCCGCCAGCTCGCGAAGCTCCACAAGAACGTCGTCGTCAAGATTCAGATGACAACGGAGGGCCTCAAGGCGATCAAGGCGCTGTCCAAGGAAGGAATCCGGATCAACACGACATTGATCTTCAGCGCGAACCAAGCGATCCTTGCGGCGAAGGCCGGAGCGAAGTACGTGAGCCCCTTCATCGGCCGCCTCGACGACCAGGGCCAGGACGGCATGCAGGTCGTCCGCGAGATCGTCCAGATCTTCGGCAACTACGACTGGGACTGCGAACTCCTCGTGGCGAGCGTGCGCCATCCCCTCCACGTGATCGAGGCGGCGAAGCTCGGCGCGGACATCGTCACCGTGCCCTTCGATGTGCTCAAGAAGATGACCCAGCACTCCCTGACCGACGTCGGGCTGAAGCGGTTCCTCGACGA
>DATBLI010000087.1:0-2369 GCA_036555455.1 Thermoplasmata archaeon | reverse complement strand
CGCCCGCGGCGCGTTTCTCCATGTGTACGGCGACACCCTCGGTTCCGTGGGCGTCGTGACGGCCGCAGTCCTCATCCGCTTCACCGGTTTCCTTCGCCTCGACGTCTTCATCGCTGCTTTCATCGTCATCCTGATTCTCTTCAGTGCGGCTCGACTGCTGCGGGACGCCATCCGCATCGTCCTGGAAGCAACGCCCGAGGGCCTGAAGCCCCAGGAGATCGCGAAGGCCATCCTGGCGGTGCAAGGAGTTCGCGGGATCCACGACCTTCATGTGTGGACGGTGACGTCCGGCCTGTATGCCCTCACGGGGCACGTCATCGCCGAAGGGGACGCCACCGTCCACGATGCGGCCCACCTTGTCGAAGAGATCCAGGGAATGCTCCGGACCCGTTTTGGGATCGCCCATGCGACTCTCCAAGTGGACAGCCTTCAGCACGAGATGATTTCGCCCAAAGACTTGGTCCGCAAGGCTTGAGCCGCGCCGATTTGTTGGATGCGAACCTTTTTCCGAAATCTCTCCTTGGACCCGCGACCCTGGTGACGGACAAGGCAGAGGCCATCATCGTCGGCGGTGGCGTGATCGGGACCTGCATCGCCTTCCACCTGGCGAAGCTTGGAATGCGGGATCTCCTCCTGCTGGAACGTTCCCACCTCGCCGCGGGGTCCACGGGCCGCAGCGTCGGCATGGTCGAAACGGTCTACTCCTCGGATGTGAACGTGGCGCTCGCGAAGTTCGGGTACGAGGAGTTGAGTCGGTTCGAAGCCGTCACCGGCCACTCCGCGGACTTCCATCCGCGCAAGTATCTTGAGACCGTGCGGACGCCGGAGCATGTCCACTTTCTGGAGGAAGCACAGGAGATTTCGGCTCGCTACGGCCTTGACACGGCGATGCTGACGCCCGAGGAAGTTCGCGAGGTCTTCCCGGAGCTCCGGACGGAGGATCTTGCGGCGGGGCTACTCTCCGACCATGCGGGCTTCTGCGACCCACATTCCGTGGCCACGGGATATGCCGAAGCGGCGAAGAGCATGGGATTGCGGATTCGCACCCGGAGCCCGGTGGAGAGAGTCCTGGTCGATCATGGACAGGTCCGCGGCGTCCGCGTCGGCGGCGAAGAACTCGCAACTCCTGTCGTCGTGAACGCCACAGGAGCTTGGTGCAACGATCTGAACCGTGGACTCGGATTCGAACTTCCTGTGGAGCTCTGGCAAAGGCAGATCTTCGTTACCACACCGCATGCGGAGATTCCAGCGGATCGGCCGATGTACATCGACACGGAAGGCCGATTCTACTTCCGACAGGAACTCGACGGCGGCTTCATCCTCGGCCTCGTCGAGGACACGGCGGCCAAGGACCTCGCGAACCCCGAGACGGACTGGGACTTCAAGACGAAGGCCGTGGAGGCCGCGGTCCACCGCGTGCCCATGCTCGCGGATACGCAGATCGCCCGCGGGTGGTCCGGGATCGTGACCTTCACGCCGGATCAGCTGCCTGTCCTCGGCGCGGTCCGAGAAGCCCAGGGCTTCTATCTTGCGAACGGGATGTCCGGCTACGGGGTCATGATCAGTCCCGCGGTCGGACAAATCCTCGCGGAGATGATCGTGCGCGGGGAGTCGAGGATAATCGACGCGTCTTCCCTATCCTACGACCGCTTCCGCGAGGGCGGTCCCGCCAAGGCCTCGGGCCTCTGGCTCGTCAGGGGGTAGGGCAGGTCAGCCGCTCGTGGATCATCGCGGCCGTCCGTGCGGCGAGCCCCATGATCGATATCATCGGGTTCACTCCAGGGGCCGTGGGCAGGAGACTCCCGTCGCCAATCCAGAGGTCGCGGACCTCGTGGCATTCGCCTTTCGGGTCGGCGGCGGAGGTCCGCGGGTCGAGGCCCGCTCGCGCCGAGCCCATGGGATGGGCGGTGAACAAGGCGAGGGCATTCTCTCGAATGCCCAGGTGACGGATCCTCTCGAGGAAGGCTTCGAACTCCGCGTCCCCAATCGGCCGCGAACCACTCCCGACGGAACAGGGCCGCATGTGCAAGGTCGCAATCCGGACTGCGCCCGCGGCCCGGTGGATCCTCGCGGCTTCTTGGAGCCCACGGACGAGGTTGCTCCGGTCCCTCGGATGGAGACGATAGTCGATCACGGGCTCGCCTCTCCCGTTCGCGCGGATGACGCCTTCGCCGACGTCGCGGGCGAGAACAATCGTGGCGGAGGCACGGGCGAGACGCGACATGTCTTCCTTGTGGGCCCGGCCGCCGTTCCAAGGAATGGCGAGGGCGGAAAGGCCCGGGTGCCCAGGAGCGGACTCAATCCACGGTCCGTGATGGCCTTCGTCGGAATCCTGGAATCTGGTGACGACAACGGTCTGCGGCGGGCCC
>DATBLI010000086.1:0-1954 GCA_036555455.1 Thermoplasmata archaeon | reverse complement strand
TGCCGCGCGACCATCGAAGAGGATGCGGAGCGACGTCGCGGCCATCAGGGAGGCGAGCGGGAAGCCCGCGCCTGTGACGAGGGTGAGTCCACTCGCCACGAGGAAGAGCAGGACCGTGACCGGCAGATGTCGACGGGGATGTCGATGCGCGAGGAATTGATGGAGAGGCGCCGAGAAGAGGGTCGCAATCGCGCCGAGGGCCACATAGCCATACGTCCAGAAGTTGAGCTGGAGGACCGCCCAGAGGTCGACTTGGAGCAGGGCGAACGTCCCACCTGCGATGAGGAGCGCGCCAAGGGAGGTATCCGGCTCGTCTGCGGAGGACCGTTTCCGAGCGAGACGATACAATGCGACCGCGCCCACGATGCCCACGATGGCGAACACGAGGAGGAGATCCTCCAGGAGCTCACTTTCTCGGAGGACCGAGGAGGCGATGTAAGACTCGTAGGCCGAACGCTGCATGTTGCCGATGCGGGCGGCCTCCGCTGATGCCGTCACATGATCCTGGGCTGAGTCCAGGAACCCTCCGAGGAACGTGGCCGCGATCGGATCCGCCCGCATCGCGTCGAGGTCCGCCGCGGCCTGCTCCTGGAAGGCTTGGACCATGAGGCCAAAGAACTGCTCCGGGGCGACGATCTCCAGCCGCCCGCCCTCCCGCGCCGAGAGTTCGTCGAGGACGGCCTTCGTTCCCGCAAGATCGAACCGCCACGGGTACACGGTCATCCACAGGAAGTAGGGCCGCCGCGGGGTTGCGTCCAGGGCCGCACTCGCCTTCGCGAGGAAGTTCGCCCTTGTCGTCCACATCTGCGTCGATCGGACGACGGGGGCTGCGCTCCCGGTCCCGCCCTGCATCCACATCGAGGCGGTCGTTGGCTGGTCGTCGTAATCGAGGACGATCCCCTGCGGATGCAGTCCGTCAACGTACGCGGAGAGGCTCGCGGGGGAGTACTGGATTTCGGAGGCCGTGAAGGCGTTCAGGAGCCATGCGATATCCATGTCCGCCCGCTGGACGTACCGCGCGGAGAACTGGAGGTAGGGGTCCAGGTCTCCCGGACCCAGGTAGTCGGGATAGAGGTAGCCCGCGCCACTCGGCCCGGCGACGAAGCGATCGTTCGCACTTGCGGAGCTGTAGTAATACTCCAAGTAGGGCGGCGCGAGCTCTGCGAGGAGCGGGTTCAGGCTCCACGCCACGGGGTAGGAGCCTCGGGTGGGGTCATTCCACAGCTCCCGCATGCGGTTCCCAACGAAGTCGAGGCTATCGCCGTCTGCGATCGCGACGACCGCGTAGATTCGGTCTTCGACGAGCGCGGGCGTCGGAGCGGGAGCCGGCTGTTGAAAGGTGCCGCTGCGGCCGAAAGACGTGAGGGCGGAGAGGTTTGGTATGAGCGCGCTGCCCACGACGAACTTGCCCTCGGCGGAGGCAAGCTGCACGAACGCGTTCTCTTCCGTGAGGGTCGGGCTCCGAACCCATCCGAGGATTGGGATTCCCCGAGGCGTCGCCCGGAGGATCCGCTCCGTCGACGCGATTTCGCCCGGGGTCGCGAGCACGCCTTGGTTGTCGAAGAAGACGAAGGTCCGGGTGGCAATGAGATAGTCTCGGAGGGCCAGGTTCTCCGGTGGAAGGATCGCAAGGAGGTTCGGATCGCAAGCCGGATACAGCTCGGCGAGGGCGCGGTCGTACGCGCCCACGGCGTCAAGTCGCGCCCAGTCGCTCGTCGCGTAGTCCAAGAGAATCGGCTTGGAGAAGCGCGTGCTCAGGCTCGCGGCTGTATCGGGGCCGACGATTGCCGCAGAGCGAATTCCGGCAAGCATCGTCGCAACGTTCACGCTCTCGGGTCGCTGGGGATCATACACGACGAGTCCGGACACCCTGGGCAAGTACTGCTCGAGCGCCGCGTCCACAGTGAGACTGTCCGTCGCGACGCCGTAGTGGTCCCGAAGGAAGGACAGGATC